>JAZNFQ010000059.1:0-2099 GCA_045576075.1 Clostridia bacterium | reverse complement strand
AATATTTTCTGTTTTGTTGTATACCAAGACCTATCCAAGAAGTACAAAAGTTACTTATACGCTAGAACTTTTGTTGCCAGATAATCCTGACAAGGAAACAGATGCTTTATTTATGAGTTTGAAAAGATTTGTTGAGAGTTTACCGTCTAAATCGTTTGCACCTTACTTTACTACTGATATGCGTCTCATGACAGGTCGTTATTATAAAGTGACGGTGAACAAATGCGGATGGCTGATTCAAGACTATTTGGATTTATAAGGATATCAATAGGGTATAAACTTAATATTTTATATTGAATACACAGACTATGAGGGCACGATTAATCTTTAGCATTATTATCGCTGTTTTGGCACTTGCATTCACTGCGTGGTGCTTTATTGATGGCGCATTCTATTTGGGACTGATAGGGTTCCTTGTTCTGGATATTGTACTTCTTGAATATATTACAATAAAGAAAAAGAAAAAAAAGACCTTTGCATTGATACTGAACATCATAGTAGCTGCCGCAGGTATTGCTTTATTATCAATCGGCATTAGCCATAAAGATTGGTTATTCTGTATTATGGGAGCCATCGCGCTCGTAGCACAGTCGATACTGATACGAGAAATTGCAAAATCAGCCCAAGGTGATAAGTAGAATTAATCAGAGCAGCGGACAAGCAAAGTGAACCCCAACAATAAGCGTTGGGGTTCACTTTGCTTTTTATAGCTGGATTACTATTTAACGTGAGTTCGATATAAACTCATCAAATCGTGAATTTGTCATTCCGACAGAGCGTAGCGACGAGGAATCTCAAAATATTGTTAGAAAAGAGATCTCTCACATACGTTCGAGATGACAAAACGCAATGAATATCAGTACGATTTCTTATATCGAATTCATGTTATTTAGCCCCTTCGGGCTTGAACCTCAGCTGTGCTCGTTGAGAATGGCACGGGCTTTAAACATCATCAGCACATTCTCTCCACTCTCTCCTTCATGACCTTTTCGGCACCAAGGATGATGTCCTCAATGATTGCTGCAGCAGGTTCTATCTGCTTTACCATACCTGCGCACTCGCCTGCCATGTAACTGCCGTCGATGTCACCCTCCTGCACTGCCTTGCGGAGCGCACCGCCACCGAATGCAAGAACCTCCTCGGGTGTTACATTGGGGTCGCTCTCCATCTTTGCGAATGTCCTTGAGAACGGTGTCTTGAGCGAACGTACGGGGTGGCCCAATGTCTTGCCGGTAACTATTGTAGATATGTCGGTTGCCTTGAGGATTTTCTCCTTATAGCTCTCGTGCACGTTGCACTCTGTTGCAGAGAGGAAACGTGTTCCCACCTGTACGCCCTCGGCGCCGAGCATGAACGCTGCTGCTGCACCGCGGCCGTCGCATATACCGCCGGCTGCAATCACTGGGATGTCCACGGCGTCAACAATCTGTGGTATCAGCGGCATTGTGTGCAGCTCGCCCACGTGACCGCCTGACTCTGCACCCTCGGCAACAATTGCATCAACACCTGCTGCCTGCATCTTGATGGCATGGGCAACGCACGCAATGACAGGAACGACCTTTATCCCGTTCTCCTTCCACATGGGCAGGTATTTTGCTGGTGAACCGGCACCTGTTGTGACAATCTTTACACCCTCTTCAACAATCATCTCGGCAATCTCCGCTGCGTTGGGAGCCTGGAGCATGATGTTTACACCGAAAGGCTTGTCGGTAAGGGTCTTGCACTTGCGGATTTCGTTCCTTACGGCTTCTGTTCCTGCGTTGATGGCCGATATAAGGCCCAATCCGCCGGCATTTGATACTGCTGCGGCAAGTTCCGCATCGGCTACCCAGGCCATTCCGCCTTGAAATATCGGATATTCAATCCCGAGAATCTCGCATACTCTACTTTTGATCATAATTATAATATTAGAAGCTGTTTAAATTTCTAAAAAAAGTTATTCTTATATTGGAAGCCGCTATTTCGTTGTCTTTTATGTTCAAAAATGCCTGTTTTCTTCTTTTTTCTCGGTTACGTAGCCCGCTACGCGCCCTCAAAAAATAACAAAACATTCTATTTTTGACCTATAAAAAACTAAACGATATAAATTTAAACAGCTT
>JAZNFQ010000058.1:0-6369 GCA_045576075.1 Clostridia bacterium | reverse complement strand
AAAGAAGCAATCACAGCTGCAATTACCACAGCATCAGATACGGTCAAATTAGTATTATTCAACGCTTGCTTTTCACAAAGCCAAGCAGAAAATATAGTCCAAAATATATCATCGGCTATAGGAATGTCAACTTCTATAGGAGATGCGGCAGCTTGTGTGTTTGCTGCACATTTCTATTCATCTATCGGATTTGGACACTCTCTTCAAAAAGCCTTTAATCAAGCTAAAGCAGCATTGTTGCTCGAAGGAATACATGAAGATTCCACACCTCAACTTTTCGTACAAGATGGATTAAGCGCAGATGAGCTTTATTTTGTAGATTCTAATTAAAAATGTACTCAAAATGCACTCAAAAGGCAAAAAGAAACCCCGCAAACCCTGATATTTCAAGGCTTTCGGGGTTTTTTCGTTTTACTCCCACTCGATTGTGCCGATTGGTTTTGGTGTGAGGTCAAGTAATACTCGATTGATACCTTCGACCTCGCTTGTTATTCTGCTTGTTATCTTATGGAGCACCTCATACGGTATCTCCTCGATTGTAGCAGTCATAGCATCTGTCGTGTTGACAGCACGGATGATTGCGGGCCAACCCTCATATCTCTTATCATCCTTGACACCTACACTCTTCATATCGGGAACGGCTATGAAATACTGCCAAACCTTTTTAGACAGACCGCAGATTTCAAATTCTTCTCTCAAGATTGCATCTGCCTCACGCAGTGCATGAAGTCTGTCGCGTGTGATTGCTCCAAGACAGCGAACCCCAAGTCCTGGGCCGGGGAAGGGCTGTCTGTCAACCATTTCTTCAGGAAGTCCAAGAGCCTTACCCACAACGCGAACCTCATCCTTATAAAGAAGTTTAACAGGCTCTACAAGTTCCATTGCCATATCTTCAGGCAGACCACCTACATTGTGGTGCGCCTTTACCCCGTCACTCTCTAAAATATCGGGGTAGATAGTTCCCTGTGCAAGGAAAGAAATATCATCAAGCTTTGCAGCTTCTTCATCAAACACTTTTATAAATTCGCCACCGATTATTTTTCTCTTCTTCTCGGGCTCTGCAACATCCTTGAGCAAATCCAAAAATCTGTCAGTTGCATCTATATATATCAAGTTTGCATCAAGACCGTTTTTGAATACTTCTATTACCTGCTCGCTTTCGCCCTTTCGCATCAAACCATGGTTTACGTGTACACAAACAAGTTGTTTCCCTATAGCCTTTATCAAAAGCGCAGCTACAACGGATGAGTCTACGCCACCCGAAAGAGCAAGCAAAACTTTTTTATCGCCTACCTGAGCTTTGATTTCACTTATCTGCTCATCTATAAAGGCATCTGCAAGCTCTTTTGTAGTAATACGCGTCATTGTTTCAGGTCTTTTATTACTTTGCATATGAATTCCTCCCATTCATATTATAATCAAACATATAAGCTAATTTATTTTACAGTATTTACAAAATTATGCCTTATCATCCTCTTGCGGAACATAAATCGGATATTTACCCGTAAAGCAAGCATCACATCTGCCAAGCTTGCAATCGGGAACAAGATTTTGCATAGCATTAATCGATAAATAAGCAAGAGAGTCAGCACCTATAGCCTCACAGGTTTCATCTTCTGTAAGTTGACAGGCAATCAGTTTATCCCTGCTGTCTATGTCAGTACCAAAATAACACGGATTCATAAACGGGGGTGACGAGATACGAACGTGCACCTCTTTTGCACCCGCCTCTCTTAGAAGATTCACTATACGGCGAGAGGTTGTCCCTCTTACAATAGAGTCATCAACCATCACTACTCTTTTGCCATTTACAGCATCTCTCATTGCGTTCAGTTTTATGCGCAGGGCAGCCTCCCTCTCAGCTTGTGTCGGCTGAATAAATGTTCTTCCGATATATCTGTTTTTGATAAAGCCAACTCCGTAAGGAATTCCTGAAGCATACGAATACCCAAGAGCCGCATCAAGCCCTGAATCCGGAACGCCTATAACCACATCCGCATCAACGGGACTTTCTTCTGCCAAAAACTTTCCCGCGTTAAGTCTTGCACGATGAACGCTCGCCCCATCGATTATGCTGTCAGGGCGCGCAAAATAAATATACTCAAACACGCAAAGAGAGGTTTCCTCTCCGCACATATCGCGATATGAGTGTAATCCATTTTCATCAGCAACTATTACTTCACCGGGTTCCACATCGCGCACAAATTCCGCATTAATAGAGTCAAGAGCGCAGGTTTCCGACGCAAAGACATATGCGTCCCCAAGCTTACCTATAACAAGCGGCCTGAACCCATGCGGATCACGGGCTACAACCATACGCTTCGGCGTCAAAATCACAAGAGAATATGCACCGCTGATTTTCTTCATAACGCTTTGCAGCGCCTCAGCCGTAGACTGTGTATGAATTCTCTCTTTTGCAAGCAAAAAGGCAATAACCTCTACATCATTGCTTGTGTGAAATATAGCACCTTGCTGCTCCAGCTCACTGCGGATTTCAGCAGAGTTTACAAGTGTACCGTTGTATGCGAGAGAAAATGTTCCCTTTTGATATCTCGAAACAAGAGGCTGAACATTTTCCCTTCCTCTGTCACGAGCTATAGCAGCGCGAACATGTCCGATTGCAGAATAACCCGTAAGCTCGCGCAGAACCAAGTCGTTGAACACCTCTTGGATTAATCCAGTATCTTTGTAATGGAGCATCTGAATGTTTTCGTTCTCGTCTATATTATTTACGGCAATTCCACAGCTCTCCTGTCCTCTGTGCTGAAGTGCATACAGTCCATAGTATGTGAGTCTCGCGACATCAAGCGTATTTTTATGGTCATATATGCCGAATACACCGCATTCCTCCTGAATAGTGTCACTACCGAATATTTCTTGCTGTTTCACAGACAATCCTCCAGTTTAAAGTATTGTTCTCCCTTAAGACGCTTCATAATCTCGTGTTAAGCGCCCGAGAACCGATCATATCTCTATTATCAATAATCTCACAATATATTTTAGTATAAACAGATAAAAATTGCAAGATAATTTTGATGCAAATCTACTGCATACCGCAAAATTGTCAATCTGCACAAAATATATAAATATTTTCGACAGTTTACAATTAAATTTTATTATTTGTTCTCATCAGGTCTGACTATCTCTATGTTATCAAGCTGTTTCTTTAAATTATTTCTGAACGCCGCGATATACTCATCGCGCAGCTTTTTCTGTTCCTTAAGCTCGCTCGGGGTAAGACCTGACTCCCTTGATTTCCTTGCCAATTCATTAATTCTCTCTATCTTTTGTTTGTCCATTTTTTCCTCCTCTTCCCGTCAGCCCATAAATTTCAACAACTCATCCATCCGCGCTTTTGCCTCAGCTCTTCCAAGCTGATAGACGCGTTCAAGCTCTTTAGGATTATGTTCTACAGCACCGATTTTTAAATCCTCGCTCGGTCTTATCACAAAGGTATTCCCTTCGCTTTCAAACTCCGCGATTTTCCTGATAGTTTCGTTATAGTGGACAGGTCTTTCTTCCAAAGCCTTTATCAAACCTTTGTATTTCTTAAGCGCCACCTTGATAATCGGCAAAAACTTATTTTTTTTCTTTTCAAAGCCAAGCGGCTGTGTCAATATGACTACATTCTTCTCGTACCCGATGCTCCTGAAGAACTCAATCGGTATCGAGTCCGCACTGCCACCATCAGACAGATTTCTGCCGTCTATATTTACAATATCTCCCGCAAGAGGCATACTTGCAGAGGCGCGCATCCATTCAAGGTCATCTCCGTCGCCTTTCTCACATTTATGATAAACAGGCTTTCCTGTATCCGCATCAGTACACACAACATAAAATTCCATAGGCGAATTCTCAAATGTGTCGGCATCAAACGGGTCAAGCTTTTCAGGCAAGAGATGATAGGCAAACTCAACCCCATACAAATTACCTGTTTTAATAAGAGAACGTAGACTTACATATCTTTTATCACGGCAATATCTCTTATTATATCTTATTACTCGCCCTATCTGATGAGATTTATAATTGCATCCGAAAACCGCTCCGGCAGAGACGCCAATTGCTCCGTCAAACACGATTCCCCTCTCCATCATAACGTCAATCACACCCGCGGTGAACATCCCCCGCATTGCTCCGCCTTCCATTACAAGTCCGATTTTCATAAACCCTCTCCCTTAACCGAAAGCGAGCAATCCGAACCACGATTTTTAGAGGTGAATTTTCGCTTTCGCTGTGTTAAAATACTCGATAATCCTATAATACTATTTTGTTATGCATTTCTCCCTCTGTATCATACAAATGGCTCTCGCCAGCATTTTTTCGGGTAAAATTCTACGGAGAAACACTGCAATTTTCATTAATGCACCGGGTATTATAACACTCTTACCCGCAAACATCTTCCTTATCGCATATTCTGCAACATATTTGCAGTCCTTAATAATAAATTTCCCGCCTTTTTCATTTCCAAGTCCAAAGCTTACCCCTGCAACATCACCAAACTCCGTATGGACAGGTCCGGGGCACAATACGCTTATTTTTACGTTACTTCCCTCGCGTCTAAGCTCCTCGGAAAGTGCCTGAGATAACCGCAAAACATATGCTTTTGAAGCATAGTAAGCAGCGAATAACGGTCCAGGGAAAAACGCAGCAAGAGATGCAACATTTAAAATATATCCTGAACTTCTCTCTCTGAATATTTGTGCAACCGACTTTGTAAGGATATGAACCGCTCTGATATTCGTTTCAAGCATTCTCAGCTCATCATCAAGCTCTGTAGCGCAAAGCTCTCCGAAAACTCCAAAGCCCGCATTGTTAATAAAAATTTCTGCCTCTGCGGCTCTTTTTGCGATTTTCTCGCATTGCAGGACATCCGTAACATCACAGCACAAAATTTCAACATTGGTTTTAAGCTCTTTTTTAAGACTGAGAAGTCGCTCTTCGCGTCTGGCAACGGCTATTATATCATATCCCATATCAGATAATATTCTTGCCATCTCCCTGCCAATGCCTGAGCTTGCCCCTGTAATAATAGCCTTCATCTTCTAACACCCCTCATACATTCAGATGTACTCATTTGCCGCTTCAACAATCCTCTTTTATATACTCAGGAGGTCCGAGCAAAAGCTCCGGTTTTTTTATAAGGCGCTTAAATTGCTTAATTGCAGATGCGCAATAAAATCCATCACATATTCGCTCATCAATTACCAAGCGAATATTGATCACATTTTTACTATCAACAGTACCATCACTGTTTATTTCACGCACCGCTGTATTTTTTCCGATTGCAAGGAATATCGAGGTTGTGCCGAACTCATATAAATGATGATAAACCGAATTTATACCGATTGACCCCACGTTTGTAACAAATAGACTGGAATGGAACGGACTTACCTTATTGATAATCTTGGGCATTTTTCCAATCCCATCAAGCTTACGTAAAGCCCACACTACAAATTTTATTAAAAATCCCGGAAGCATATTAATCAATTTAATGGTAAGGTCCGTTTTATTGCCTTCAGCTTGGGCTTCGCCATCCGCTTTAACCTCGCTGACACACTCATTGAATTTGGTTGCAACCTCATAAAGTGTATCAGTCGGCTCGAATTCGGGCATAACTAATGATTCATCGGCATCCTCAGTCATACTCTGTTTTACTGTAAGTGACGCCCGAATATAGTTTCTTGTATAAATTTTATTACCGCTGACAAAACGATTAAGACGAGGTTTCTGTGCAATAGTCCTGATTGCAGCAGCAACAATAATATGATATGTCGAAAGATTTGGTATATCCTTTCGATGTTCCAGAATAAACTTTCTCAAAGAAGAACTGTCAATTTGTTCATCAAAAAAAACCTGGCTGTCCAGCCGCGAGCGCATAATATATGGTATTATCCGAAACATAGGATCTTGCGTTCTCACTCGGTATCCGTCATACCTGTCGCCAAAACGCCTCTTTCTCTTTTTTAATTGCTCCATAATACTCCCCTTCCCTACTATTTTCCCGTAAATATCTCTATTTACAACATTTTATTATATAATTAGTCACGTGTCAAGTTTTCATCAAAAAAAGCTACAACAGTAATCCCGTTAAGTGTCTGCCATCTTATATATAATAACTCTTCCCCAACGAGTAATCTCGTTAAGCGTCTTTCGTATTATATATATCTGTTATATATAATAACAAAAAAAGACCCCCAACGAGTAATCTCGTCAAGGGTCTTTCGTATATTCCGGCGACGACTTAGGTTCCCGGGAGGTCGCCCTCCAAGTATTATCAGCGCTAAGAAGCTTAACTACTGTGTTCGGAATGGGAACAGGTGTGACCTTCTTGCTATTGTCACCGAACGAGCGTTACGCTTCACCTAACTA
>JAZNFQ010000057.1:0-2566 GCA_045576075.1 Clostridia bacterium | reverse complement strand
TAGAGAAGGCCGAGAAATTCTCAACAGAGTGCTATGCATACGCTCCCGAGGTTGTCAAGAGCGGTGACAAGTATCTGCTTTTGAATGATGCAAAGAAAGAGATTACTGATACCGAAGTTAAAACTATGATTGACTCAAAGGTTGATGGTGAGAAAGCACTTGGTGAGAATCTCAAGAAGACAAAGGATTTCTTGGGCAAGCTCAATGCAGAGACCGGTCCTGTGTTTGCTGATGTCTACAATGCCAATGTTGCTATCGTATCAGCTGCAAGCGAGCCTGTAGTAGCTACAGCACCTGTAACAGATGCCTATGAGACTCTTGAAGCAATAAAGAAGGAGACAAAGCCTTTGACCTTTACATCTTCTTACTGGTTGATACTCACATATCTTATCCTGACATTTGCAGAGTTGCTGCTCTCTCCGATGGGTATCTCATTCGTGAGCAAGGTAGCTCCTCCAAAGCTCAAAGGTATGATGATGGGTGGCTGGTTCGTTGCAACTGCTATCGGTAACCTTCTTGTGTCAGTGGGCGGTTTCTTGTGGGCCGGTATTCCTTTGACATACGTATGGTTGGTATTCATCGTTCTCTGTCTCCTTTCTGCGCTCTTCATGTTCGCTATGATGAAGCGCCTGGAGAAAGTTGCGTAAATTTTACATTATATCATAGAAAATGTCGGGCATGCCCGACATTTTTTTATGCAATATTATTTCAAAAACCAATTTTTTTGAATCTCTTTTATAAAAAAAACAATATTATTTTGCATAAAGGATTTTTTTGATTTATATTCGGGCTGTTATTTGAAAATGAGTGATAATTATATAATTTTATTAATCTAAATCTTTACATTATGGATTTTAATAAATTGGTTCCCGATTTTAATGCAGTTCTTAAAACGGATTGGACAAAGCCTCAGGTTGAAAAGAATTCTATTGGACGTACCGGCTTTATTGCATCGGTTCTGATGCTTGTTTTTGTTTTCTTGCCTTGGTTCAGTATCCAATATGAAGACGGGTCAGCCATGCGTTCAGGTATAACCCTATGGTATGGTATTTTGGGCTTTTTGGTAGGCTTGGTAGCTGTTGCTTCAAATCTCTATAACCAGAAAGCCTTAGGCTTTTGGGCAGCAGTTCTTGCCGTATTGTTTGCTGTTATTGGACTTATTGTTTATCCAAGTCTCACAGAAGATGGCGTTACACTCAGTGGAGAGAAGGTAAAAGAGTCAATTGAAATGGCTAAAATGTTTGAGGTAGAAATCTATGTATCTCGTTTGGGTGCAATCTTTTATTTGTTGGCTTCTTTGGCTTCAGGTGCTTGCTCATTCTTGGGGCTTATGAAAAAGTAAATTAGAAACCTCTAATTACATATGACAAAAAGGCAACCTGTCAGGTTGCCTTTTTGTCATATGTTTATTGTTCCCTGTTGTCTTTATTGTTTATTTCTTTGAAACCATTTTGGGAACAAAGAACATTGCAGCGCAAAATGCGATGGTTATATATGCATAAGGTGTCATTTCCGGATTGAAACTCAATTGCGGAATCTGTGGTATCGGTGTGTTAAGTTTCTCTGAGCTGCAAACGAGTATTCCCACAACAAGATATATAGCAGTAGTGGCAATTGAAACGCTGTTGTTTACCATTGCAGCAACTTTCCCAGGCTTCAAGAATTGTATAATGATGTTCACTGCAAGCAGAATGACTGCTATAAGGATAATGATACCAGTGCTTGAACCCTCCTGTATGCCTCTCGCAACAACCTCGTCACCACCGGCAAAGGTATTCCATGCTGTGACATTCGCACCTATTTTTGTCTGCAAAAGAGGGTGGGTGAATGGAGTTACTTTGATAAAGTCGAAAGCAAAAGTACAGATTATTGCCAGAATGCTGATAATTTATGATACGATGCCGAATTTGTTTGTTTTCATAATCTTTCTGTTTTAGTTAATAATTATTCTTGTTGATTATTTCGCTGCAAAGGTCAGTAAATATTTGAATCAAATAAAATAAATTGCACAAAAAGCGCCGAGTTGTGCAATTTGTTTATTATTGCTGTTTAAAAGAAACGTTGATTGTGGGTGTTTTTTACCATTTTTCTACAGGTCACGTAGTCGTGGATACATCAATTCAAAAAAAATGTTATAGCGGTTGTTTTTAAAATTTTATTTCATACATTTGTGAGTGAATGGCAACGATGAGATGTTATATGTAGGACTGCTGACGGAAAAACAGTACCGCCTACCATTCTATCTTGCAATGGAGGAGTATGTTGCACGGGAATTACCCGCGCAGGACTACTTTTTCATCTGGCAAGTGGAGCCCACTGTCATCTTCGGGCGCAACCAGCTTATCGACAGCGAGGTCGATGTCACATTCTGCCGTGAACATAACATTCAGTTCTATCGCCGCAAGAGTGGCGGCGGTTGCGTTTATGCCGACAGGAGCAACCTGATGCTCTCTTATATAACCCCGACTACAAACGTTAACTTTACCTTCAACCGCTATATGCTGATGGTTGAGGATGCCTTGCAACGCCTTGGCGTGGATGCAAGGACATCGGGACGCAATGACAT
>JAZNFQ010000056.1:0-39663 GCA_045576075.1 Clostridia bacterium | reverse complement strand
TGTGCCGATTGGTGTATACTCCGGCGGTCCCAATGAACAAGGCTATAGAGATATAAGGAATAACATAAATACCCACAACAGTGGCAATCATATTCCATATTGGGAAGGAATAGATGAAAGCGCTTATGAAACGGGAGTGCATTATAATCACTTTCCAAATGCATATCAGGGTGGAAATCTTATATATGACATAAATAATTATATCTATAATGATATTTGGAAGGATTCTTTGGAAAAATCAATGTGGCTTAGCCGACCGAAACAATAAAAACAAACCGAAAAGGAGTGTGTAATATGAAAAGGATAGTATCAATACTGATTTGCATAGTGATTTTTTCTTGCGCGGGTGTTCCTGCCTGTGCAAAAAGTGAATATGATATTAAAGTTACAGAAATTGATGAGTCTGTAGCAGAAATATATCCTCTACTAGACGGTATGCGCAGGTTTAAAGCTCAAAATGGACGATATGGGTTTTTGAATAAAAACTACGAAATCACAATTGAGCCCATATATGCGTATGCAGATGATTTTAACAATTCAACCGCACGCGTGAGGATGCCTGAGACCAAAACTCTGATTGGGATAGATAAAAGCGGCGAGATAGTAATCACTAATTTTATTGACTGTGATGAGAACGGGATAGGAATAGTAACCGATGGCGAATATAAGGGATTTGTAAACGAGAGCGGCGAAAGCTTAACGGAAATTAAGTATAAAAATCTTACGCCGTTTAAAAATGGTGTTGCTCTTGCAAACCCTGATGATGTATACTCGTATACAATACTTATTGATGAAGATTTTAATGAGCATACTCTCCCCGAGGGTCAGGAATTTATGGATGTTTTAGATAGCGGACTGATTGTAGTGAGAGACGAAAACTCTTTATACGGGCTTGTCGACCAACAACTGAATGAGGTTGTTCCATGTATGTATGAAATATTTTATACATACGATATGAATTATTATATATATGATTATTCGTCTTCATATATTCGCAGAGGTGGGCCATATAGGGTTGCTTGTAATGGTAAGTGCGGATACATAGACAAATACGGCGAGATAGTAATTCCCGTTATATATGATTATTTAGGAAATTTTATGCCTGATGGATTAATCCCCTCACGCCTCAATGGCGAATACGGACTTATTAACTCATCAGGAGAAATTATTTATGATGACTATTTGCAATACTCGGGCAATATATATTTGGCAAGAGCTGATACATCAGTATGGTTTGTAGATTTAAAGGACGGCAGTTCAATCAACGCAGAGGATATTGATATCATCAGCGATTATGTGGATGGGGTAGCCATTGCGGCTAAATTAGACCCAATAGAACCGGACGGTTTGCCGAAGCACGAAAAGGTTTACTGCGGACTTGTAGATGTATACGGAAATATTGTAAGAGATTTTGATATTCGAATATGGGATGAGATGCGCTATGTAGGTCACGGAGATAGGTGGTATTACAGCTATTTGTATAAAATTTCCGAGTATTCGGTTGCGGTGCGTATAGGCGATAAGTGGGGATATATGGATTTAGCGGGGAGTATGATAATAGAGCCACAATACGATATGGCATATGATTTCAAGTATGGTTATGCCAAGGTTGAGGTTGATGATGAAATATATCATATAGATAAACAGGGAAACAGATATGATGAGCTTGATATAGTTGAAAAGGCAGATTATGAAGTGACTGATATAGAGAAATCGATAGAATATAATAGAATGTATGCAAAAAAAAGAGGTGCGGAGAAAAACTATTATTTCTTCGATAATTTATATATACCTACAGAGTACGATTTTTCCGTATTTAACAACTGCCATTTATTTCTGGATGGTGAATATGGTGCTTTAAAAGATGATGATGCCATAATCTTTGAAAGTGTCGGAGACAAGATTGTTGATGCAAACGGGAATGTTTTGGTTGAAAATTGCATTGTAGAGCCATATGGAGATAAAGGAGAAAAAAAGCATCCTGCCATGTACTTTACATTTGATAAAAATATTCTCGTAAAAACCACAGACGGAAATTACATAATAGAGGTATCAGAAGAAGAAACTCCTGATGAAATAATGTTCACAATAGATGAGAAATCAGCGATAGTCAATGGCAAGGAGTGCGAAATCCAAATCGCCCCGACAGTAGCAGAAGGACAGACTATGGTGCCTCTGCGATTTGTTGCAGAAAACCTTGGTGCAAGGGTTTGCTATACCGATAAGACAAAGCTGATTGCGGTAACCCTTGGAGATAAAACCTTCTCGCACATACTCGGAACAGATACCGCTATCGTAAACGGCGAAACAATAGCGCTTGAGCGCCCGACTTATACGCAAAACGACCGAACATATATAGACCTAAACTCTTTGGCAGAAGCTCTTGACTTGAATGTCGAATGGTTGAAGATAAATGAGCAAGTGAAGATTACAACATAATCAAAAGGCAGCCGAGAGGCTGCCCTTATTTATTCTATTACCTCGTACATTGACCTTGCGTCGTCTTTAAAAGCGGAGTCCTTAATCTCCAGAACTCTGACCGACAGCGGTCTTGCCCCAAAGGAAATCGTGATTTCGTCGCCCGCCTTTACCTCGTAAGAGGCACGGGCTACTTTGCCGTTTACGCTGACGCGCCCGCCGTCGCAAGCCTCGTTTGCAACGGTTCTGCGTTTTATCAATCTTGAAACCTTCAAATATTTATCAAGCCTCATTATTTACTCTCCTCAAATTTTTCAAAATCTTCAATAAATTTATTTATATATCCCGACAAGGCAACCTCGGGGTCTATATCTGCTTTTCCACACTGCACCGATATATCGAAAAGGAGCTTTCCAATCTGCTCCTCTGTTTGCACAGCTGCCTCATCTGCAGAGTAATCAAAGCCTGCCTTTTTTGCTTTCTTATAAATTTTCTGCGCCCGCATAAGAGTCGGGATATAGGTCGATACCCCGCGAAGCTCCTCGGTTGTGCTCTTCTGGTCGCGGTCACCGCGCTTTATTGCGTCCCAGTTTTTGAGAACCTCGTCGCTGTTTTCTACACTGACTTCACCGAAAACGTGGGGGTGTCGGTGTATCATTTTTCGGCAGAGAATATCGATAACATCATTTATATCATACTCGTCGTTATCTTTGCCAATCTGTGCGTGAAGCATAACCTGAAGAAGAACATCTCCGCTCTCGTCGGCAATTTTCTCGGGATTTTTACTGTCGATTGCCTCGACAAGCTCGTATGCCTCCTCGATAAGATTTTTGCGTATGCTCTCGTGTGTTTGTTCTCTGTCCCAGGGGCATCCGTCGGGCGCACGCAATTTTGCAATTATATCGACAAGCTCATCAAATGCATATTTTCCGTCTTTGTATTCCATTTATATCACCTTTTCGTTTGATTATTTAATCAGCTTATATTTCTCAAGAAGTCCCGCAATTTTCTCGCCTTTGGGGAGCATCAAAATATCATCGCGGCGCACAGCCTTTACTGCGAATATTGAAACGCCGTAAACAATGCCGCAGATGCAGATTTCAACAAGGCAGAGCGCCTTGCCGATTGGCAAGAATGTCGAGAGGACAAAGCCAACTGCGCCCATTATTACTGCCGCGAGTGTGGGCTTTATGATAAAGCTGCTCCACTTGAATTTAATGCCTGCAATTTTGATGATAGACATAATATTCAAAACCGCAATCACAAGATAGCATATGCCCGTGCCTATCGGCGCGCCGTCAATCCCAAGATAAGGGATGCAGAAGAAGTTTATCAAAACCTTAATTGTTCCGCCTATAACCATATGTATAACAGGCTTATAAACCTTGCCGTATGCCTGAAGGACAGAGTTTGTAACCTGAACAAGCCCAACGGGAATGATTGCAAGCGAGAGTATTGTCAGCACAATATGTGCATTATAATCGCTGAACAGGAAATAGAGAATTTCTCTTGAAAGCACCGCCATCCCGATTGCGCAAGGCGCTGCAAAGAGGACAGAGATGCGAATTGTGCTCTCGGTAATTTTCTTTGCGTCGGAGCGGTTGCTGCGTGCGACTGCTGCGGCAATTGCGGGAACAACGCTTGTCGCCAGCGCAACTATCAGAGTCAGGGGCAGATTAAACATAGTAAGAGCCTTGCCCGTATACATTCCGTAGAGGGTTGCCGCCTTTTGCGCCAAAAGCTCTGCACCTGACCAGCCCTCTGACACAACCTTTTCAAAAAAGGCTGACCCCTCCGAAAACATAAATGCATATTTGTCAAAAACCTCGGGATTTACAACTAAGCGACGGCTGATTGTACCCATATCTATCAGGGTGGTAAGGCTCGACACAGACGCCCCGATGGTAATCGGTATGGCAATCTTTACGAGCTCTTTCAGTATGGTACGGCTATTACGCGATTTCTCGGATACAACTTGTTTTGCGCGTTTTCTGCGATGAACAATATATATAATTGTTAAAAGCAGACACGAGAAAAGAGTGCCGAGGGTCACGCCCAGAATTGCGCCTGCTGATGCAAAGATTGTCTGCGTATGGGGTGATGAGATTTCGCGGGTCGCAAAACTAAATGCAGAGCCGAGAGAACCGTTTACGGTCATACTCATAAAGAAATAGGCACCGAGCAGACCAATCAGCATTTTGCCCGAGGACTCTACAACCTCACTGAATGCGGTGGGGTACATATTTTGTCTGCCCTGAAAATATCCGCGGTATGCCGATGTCATTGCTACAAAAAATACTGCGGGGGCAATAGCCGTAATGCCGAGCGTGGCATCGGGAATTCCCACGAGAATGGCAAGCCCCTCGGCAAATACGAACATTATCAGCGTGCCGATAAGACCTATAACCGAGAGAAAGCCAAAGGCAACCCTGAAAATTTTGCGGGTTTCTGTTTCCGCACCGCGCGCCGCGCTCTCCGAAACCATTTTTGAAATGGCAACGGGGAAGCCCGCAGTTGCAATAATAAACATAAATGTATATATCTGATATGCGACATTGAAGTATCCGCTTCCGTCATCGCCAATCAGATTTATCAGCGGAACCTTAAAAAGTGCGCCGATAATTTTTACAATAAAATTAGCAATACCAAGAACAAGGGCGCCCTTTATAAAACCCTGCGTTCCTTTTGATTTCTTAATATCGTCCACTCATATCACCTCGTATAACTATCAATTATTACAGTATACACTATTTCTCGTAAAAAAACAACTGCATAAAATTATTTTTTTCCCACAAACTTCCTTGGATAAAATTCCTCTATTTTCAAATAATATATTCTGTAAATGAATTAAAAAAAGCCTCCCTCGCCTAGAGGGAGGGGGACCGCTTGCGGTGGAGGGATATATCCCCCAGTCGCCTTTAGCGACAGCCCCCTTTAGGCAAGGGGGCCTTTATTTCTATTAAAGGAGATTATATATATGAAAGCAACAGGAATTGTTAGAAGAATTGATGATCTTGGCAGAATAGTTATACCAAAGGAAATCCGCCGCACTATGCGAATTCACGAAGGCGATCCACTCGAAATTTTTACCGAGAGCAATGGAACGGTTATATTTAAAAAATATTCACCAATCGGTGAGCTTGGTGAGTTTGCCGCCCAATATGCAGAGTCGCTCTCGAAATCCACAGGGCTTCCCGCGTGTATAACAGACAAGGACAACATAATCGCAGTTTCGGGCGCGCCTAAAAAGGAGCTCCGCGAAAAAAAGATTTCAAGTGCTATCGAGCGTATAATGCAGGGAAAATCGCTGTTCCTCGCAAACCCCGGGACAAAGAGCGTGTCTGTTTCTGATGAAATCGACAAGTACGAGGCGGGTGTTGTGGCGCCGATAGTACACGAGGGCAACAGCATAGGTGCGGTAGTCTTTATCGCTGAACCGCAGACAAAGGTCGGAGAGGTAGAGTCAAAGCTCGCAGAGACCGCGGCAGGATTTTTGGGTAATACAATGGAGTCATAAAACATATAGCGTTTAATGTGCAATGGTTTTTCAGAAACCATTGCACATTTTTTTGAAGTATGATATTATTATAAAATAAGAATGTAGGAAGGTATCGGTGTACTTAAATGAACAATGATATAATATACGGACGAAATCCAATAATATCCGCTCTTGAGGCAAAGCATACGATGGATAAAATTCTGATACAAGACGGATTGAGGCATTCTCAAATCGGATATATAAGAAACCTTGCAAAAGAGCGTGGCATAGTATATCAGTTTGTCGACAAGCATAAGCTTGACAAAATGACAGACGGAGAAAACCATCAAGGTGTGGTGGCGCTTGCCGCGGCACACGCCTATACGGATTTAAGAGTTATTTTAGATACGGCAAAAGCGTCAGACAGACCGCCGTTTCTTGTCATAGCGGATGGCATAACCGACCCGCATAACCTCGGCAGTATAATAAGAACCGCCAACGCCGCAGGCGCGCACGGGGTGATAATTCCCAAAAACAGAAGTGTGTCGCTCAGTTCTGTTGTCGCAAAGGTGTCGGCGGGCGCAATAGAGCATATGCCCGTTGCACGCGTGACAAATATTGCACAGACGATAGAGCTTTTGAAAAAAGAGGGATTGTGGATTGTCGGCACGGCGATTGAGGGGACTCAGCTTTGTTATGAATGTGATATGACGGGAGCTATAGGCATAGTAATAGGAAGCGAGGGCGAGGGAATGAGCCGCATCGTGCGTGAGCATTGCGATTTTCTTGTCAAAATTCCAATGCTGGGTAAGACCGAGTCGCTCAACGCATCGGTTGCGGCAGGGGTCCTGCTTTATGAGGCGGTAAGACAGCGCATAGGCAAGTAATATATAAATCGATAAAATATTACATTTAGAAAGGTAATAAAAGTATGAGAATTCTTGCTGTAGGAGATATAAACGCAGAAGAAGGAAGAGAGTTTGTATATAACAATCTTGGCAGAATAAGAGATAAATATAACATTGACTTTTGTGTTGCAAACGGCGAAAACAGCGCAGAACCGAACGGGATTACAAGGGATATTGCAAGTATGCTTAAAAGGTGCGGGGTCGATGTCATTACTATGGGCAACCATACCTTTGACAATAAGGAGTCAGCCCTTGTTTTAGACGAGAGCGAGGATGTAATCCGTCCGCTCAATTATCCGAGCCATACAGAAGGGGTCGGGTATTGTGTGACGGACCTTGGCTATGCACGCGTTGCGGTGATAAATTTAATTGGGCGTGTAGGTATGACTCCTGTAGACTGCCCCTTTCACGCAGTAGAGAGGGTGCTTTCAAAGATAGAGGCAGATGTAATAATCGTTGATATGCACGCAGAGGCGACAAGCGAAAAGCTTGCGCTTGCTAATTTTCTCGATGGGCGGGTAAGTGTTGTCTTTGGAACGCATACCCACGTGCAAACGGCGGACGAGAGGATTTTGCCAAACGGAACGGGGTATATAACCGACCTTGGTATGACGGGGGTGGAGGACTCTGTTCTCGGCGTTAAAAAGGAAATCATAATTGACTATTTTTATAATGCAGTCAAGCGTTACCGATTTGAAAAGGCGCACGGGGATGTATTGTTCCACGGATGCATTTTTGATATCGATGAAAGAACGGGCAAAACAACGGCTGTTGAGAGATTGAGATTTGACAGGCTGTAACGGCGGAGGTTTTGATGAGCTTTTTTGAATGCAGAAAAGATGACAGAGTTTATCTTAAATCTGATATTTTAGATTTTGACGGCAAGGCTTGCCACGGCTTTACAACCAAGCTTGGCGGGGTGAGTCACGGAAAAATAGAGGGCTTCAATCTCGGCTTCAGGGTAAACGATGATGAGGAGTCTGTGCGGGAAAACTACCGCCTTCTTGCCTCTGATTTGGGGCTTGAGATGAGCAGAATAGTATTATCCAAACAGACGCATACTGATAATATACGTATCGTAACGCAGGAAGATGCGGGCAAGGGCTTGACAAGACAGAGCGATATCGAGGACACAGACGGGCTTGTCACAAATGTCCGGGGCATAGCTTTGGTGGTGTTTTCTGCTGACTGCGTTCCAATTTTGATGTATGACCGGGGGGCAGAGGTTGTTGCGGCGGTGCACGCAGGCTGGAGAGGGAGCGTGGCGGGCATTGCGCCAAAATGTGCAGAGCTTATGAGGAGCCGCTTCGGAAGCCTTGCAGAGGATATACGCGTTGCTATTGGACCAAGTATTGGTAAGTGTTGTTTTGAGTTCGGCGAAGAGGCAGTAACATATTTTAGCGATAAATATTACACGAAAGAACCGAACGGGAAGTTTAAAGTTGATTTGTGGAAGTATAACAGGGATTTGCTCACAAATGTCGGTGTTAAGCCTGAAAACATAGATATAAGCGGAATATGTACTATGTGCGAGAGTGATAAGTTTTATTCTTACAGGGCGCACAAGGAGCGAACAGGTCGATTAGGTGCGGTGATTATGCTGCGCGGGTGATGCTATGGATGTTATGAAAGAAAACCGAAAAATAATTCATCTTGATATGGATGCTTTTTTTGCTGCGATTGAGGAGAGGGATAATCCAAAGCTTAAGGGTAAGCCCGTCATTGTGGGCGCGCCCCCGGGCACGCGCGGGGTTGTTTCGACCTGCAATTATATCGCAAGGGAGTATGGTGTGCACTCTGCGATGAGCAGTGCCGAGGCGTACCGCAGATGTCCGCACGCGGTCTTTGTTAAATCGAATTTTTCCAAGTATATTTATGCATCAAAGCAGGTTCGGGGTATTATGTCCGACTATACCGATAAAATAGAGTTTGTTTCTCTCGATGAGGGATATATGGATGTCACGGGGAGCGAACTTATATTCGGGAGCGCCGAGAATATCGCAAGGGAGCTTCAAAGACGGGTATTTGAAACAGTCGGGACGACATGCTCTGTGGGGGTAGGATACTCAATGATGAGCGCAAAATGCGCCAGCGAGGAGAAAAAACCTAGGGGCTTTTATGTTATAAATTCTGCAGAGGAGTTTGTCGCCCTCACTAAAAACCGTCCTGTTGGGGAGCTTTATGGAGTCGGGGCAAGGACTGCTGAAAAGTTATGTGCAATGGGGATAAAGACGATAGGTCAGCTTGCGGAAGCATCCCCTGACAGATTGTATTCATTTGGCAATATGGGGCTTGAACTTAAAAATCACGCGATGGGGATAGATAAAAGAGAGGTTGTTCCCGATGCGCCCCCAAAATCCATTGGCAGAGAAACGACCTTTTCAAAGGATACACTCAATCGTGACTTGATGTGTGATACCCTTTTACTGCTCGCTGAGGATGTCAGCTACCGCCTGCACCAAAAGGGGCTGTGGTGCAAAACGGTAACGGTTAAAATTAAGTATGAGGATATGCGCAGTATAACCCGCTCACGCTCGGGGGAATATTTGCGCTCAAGTGATGAAATATACAAAATTTCGGCTGATATTTTAAAAGCCGTGGCGCTTGAAAAGCCCGTGAGGCTTATCGGGATATCGACGTCTAACCTTACTGATAAGGCGTATATGCAAATATCCTTTGATGATGAAAGCGCAGATAAGTTAAACGCTCTTGATGAGGCGGTATTTAAAATAAAGCAGGAATATGGAAGAGGTGTATTAAAGACCGCGAGAGAACTTGCGACAGAGGCACATCTTTCCAATGAACAATAACAGAATCCGAGTCAGTGGTGACGGGTTCTGTTATTTTTTAGGATAATTTATTAATACCCGCCGTGAGGCTCAAAAAAATCTTGCGTAATTTGAAAAAATATGATATAATAAACAGATTATAAAATTATTTGAAATGAAGCTTGTCGGAGGTAGACAGGGTATGTATAAGATTTTGAAAAAGGAGAGGCTCAATCCATCTGTGTCCCTGATGGAGATAGAGGCGCCCTATATAGCCAGAAAAGCAGAGCCGGGGCAGTTCATAATACTCCGCATAGACGAAAAGGGAGAGAGAGTCCCCTTCACTATTGCAGATTATGACAGAGAAGCAGGCTCGGTCACAATTATCTTTCAGGTTGTAGGAATGACAACAGAACGCTTAAATGAGCTTGAGGCGGGCGATGAATTGTTGGATTTTGCAGGTCCGCTCGGCGTTGCCTCGCATTTTGATGGAGTGAGTCGCGTTGCCGTTATCGGAGGCGGCTTGGGTACGGCAATTGCCTATCCGCAGGCGAAAAAGCTTCACTCTATGGGAGTTTCTGTGGATATGATAAACGGCTTCAGAAACCGCGATCTTATCATAATTGAGGATAAGTGCAAAGAGGCCTCCTCAAATCTTTATACAATGACAGATGATGGTTCAAACGGTAATCGGGGGTTTGTTACGGCAAAGCTTGAAGAGCTGATAAATTCGGGTATCAAATATGACTTGGTGGTTGCAATAGGTCCGCTTGTAATGATGAAGGCGGTTTGCGACCTTACCCGCAAATATGGGATAAAGACTATAGTCAGTATGAATCCTGTTATGATAGATGGTACGGGTATGTGCGGCGGCTGCCGTATCACCGTCGGCGGAGAAACTAAATTCGCTTGTGTTGACGGCCCCGATTTTGACGGACATCTTGTAGATTTTGATGAGGCTATACGCCGTTCAAAAATGTTTGCAGAGCAGGAGAGGCGAGCTAGGGAAAACCATCAGTGCAGATTGGAGGGTATGCAAAATGCCTAATATGTCACAAAAAAAGGTTCCAATCCCCGAGCAGCCGCCCGAGATAAGAAACAAAAATTTTGAAGAGGTTTCCTCGGGATATACGGAGGATATGGCTGTAGAAGAGGCACTAAGATGCCTTAATTGTAAAAACAGACCTTGTATGAATGGGTGCCCTGTAAATGTAAAAATCCCTGAATTTATCGCTCTTATAGCAGAGAGAAGATTCGAAGAGGCGTATTACAAAATTCAGGAAACAAGCTCTCTGCCCGCGGTCTGCGGGAGGGTTTGTCCGCAGGAGAACCAATGCGAAAAGTATTGCGTAAGAGGAAACAAGGGCGAGAGCGTTGCAATCGGCAGACTTGAGAGATTTGCGGCAGATTGGTTCGCTCAAAACGGGAGAACATCGTGGACTCCTCCAAAGCCAAACGGAAAAAGGGTTGCAGTTGTAGGTGCGGGGCCGTCAGGCCTTACCTGTGCGGGCGACCTTGCAAAGCTTGGCTACGATGTAACTGTGTTTGAGGCGTTTCACACTCCCGGCGGAGTTCTGGTTTATGGGATACCCGAGTTCAGACTCCCCAAAGATATTGTAAGGGCAGAGATTGATAAGCTTAAAGAGCTTGGTGTCAAGATACAGACAAATATGGTTATCGGCAAGGTGCTCTCTGTTGATGAGCTTTTAGAGGAAGAAGGCTTTGACGCGGTGTTCATAGGAACGGGAGCGGGCCTTCCGAGCTTTATGAAAATCGAGGGCGAAAGCCTGATGGGAGTATATTCTGCGAACGAGTTTTTAACGCGTATAAATTTGATGAAGGCTTATCGCTTTCCTGATTACGACACCCCGATTTATATGGGCAAAAATGTGGTTGTAGTCGGCGGAGGAAATGTTGCGATGGACGCGGCAAGGAGCGCAAAGCGTCTTGGCGCTGAAAACGTCAGCATTGTATACAGGCGAAGCGAGGAGGAAATGCCCGCTCGGCGCGAGGAGGTCGTGCACGCCAAGGAGGAAGGGATAAACTTCTGCCTTCTTTGTAATCCGACCAAAATTATAGGAACAGATGATGGCTGGGCAAAGCAGATAGAATGTATCCGTATGGAGCTTGGCGAGCCTGATGCATCGGGACGCAGACGCCCCGAGGCTATAAAGGGGAGCGAGTTTACAATTGATGCAGAGGTTGTTGTAATTGCAATCGGGCAAAGTCCGAATCCGCTTATTCGTAATACGACACCCGACCTTAAGACAAACAGCCGCGGCTGTATTGTTGTAAAGGATGCAACGGGCGAAACGAGTAAGACAGGTGTCTGGGCAGGCGGAGATGCAGTCACAGGTGCGGCAACGGTTATACTTGCTATGGGAGCGGGGAAGAGTGCCGCCGCCTCAATAGATGAATATTTGAAAAACAAGTGAGTTTTTCAAAACCAAAAAAGTTAAAAAATTAAAATTATATAAAGTTTTAGCTTGGAAGATTTTACATAATATGGTTTTCTCCCAAACTGGACAAAAAAGGAGAGATTTTTGATGGCATTTAAAAACGAGTATTTAAACAGGGTTTTTGAAAAGGTTCAGGCAAGAGATAAGAACGAGCCTGAATTTCTTCAGACGGTAAAAGAGGTTCTTGAGTCTATAGAGCCCGTGGTTGAAGCACATCCCGAGTACGAAAAGGTTAATCTTATCGAAAGAATTGTTGAGCCCGAGAGAGTTGTAAGCTTCAGAGTTCCGTGGGTAGATGACAACGGCAGACCTCAGGTAAACAGAGGCTTCAGAGTACAGTTTAACAGCGCAATCGGACCCTACAAGGGCGGCCTTCGTTTTCATCCGTCAGTATATCAGGGTATAGTTAAGTTCCTTGGTTTTGAGCAGACATTTAAAAACTCCCTTACAGGTCTTCCTATGGGTGGCGGTAAGGGCGGCGCTGACTTTGACCCGACAGGCAAGAGCGACGGCGAGATTATGCGCTTCTGCCAGAGCTTTATGACAGAGCTTTCTAAATACATAGGTTCTGATACAGATGTTCCTGCGGGTGATATCGGTGTCGGTGCAAGAGAGATAGGTTATCTCTTTGGTCAGTATAAAAGACTCAGCAACGAGTTTACAGGTGTACTTACAGGAAAAGGCTTATCTTACGGCGGTTCGCTTATCCGTCCCGAGGCTACAGGCTTTGGCGCAGTTTATTATGCGGTTGAAATGCTCAACCATTTCGGTGACAGCATAAAGGGTAAGACGATTGCAGTTTCGGGCTTTGGTAATGTTGCTTGGGGTACTGTTAAAAAGGCAACAGAGCTTGGCGCAAAGGTTGTTACAATTTCGGGTCCTGACGGATATGTGTATGACGAGGCGGGCATAAATACTGAAGAAAAGATAGAATTTATGCTTGAAATGAGAGCATCAGGACGCAATAAGGTTCAGGATTACGCAGACAAGTTTGGTGTTCCGTTTTATGCTGGCGAAAAGCCATGGGGCGTAAAGGCTGATATCATTATGCCCTGCGCAACACAGAACGAGGTTGATGTAGCCGAGGCTGAAAAAATCGCTGCAAACGGCGTTAAATATTATGTAGAGGTTTCCAATATGCCGACCACAAATGAGGCGGTTGCATACCTCAAGGAAAAGAATATTATTATTGCTCCGTCAAAGGCAGTAAATGCGGGCGGTGTTGCAGTTTCGGGTCTTGAGATGGGCCAGAACTCAATGAGATACAGCTGGACAGCCGAAGAGGTTGACGAGAAGCTCAAGGGCATTATGGCAAACATCTTCAAGAATTCTGTAGCTGCCGCAAACAGATACGGACTTGGCGATGACCTTGTTGCAGGTGCAAATATTGCAGGCTTTGAAAAGGTTGCAGACGCAATGATGGCACACGGTATCGTATAATAGGTATAATAAAATCAGAATATCACTGCGAATTCCGCTCTTTGCGGAATTCGCGGGATATTTAATGAACACGCCCGTATATCGGACGTATTCATTAAATATTGTTGAAGGGTTGATGCTATGATTTTCGAGGAAAAGACTGTTTCTTCAGAGAAAATATTTGATGGCAAAATTATAAACGTCAGAGTTGACAAGGTGGAAATGCCAAGCGGCTCTCTTGCCACGCGTGAGATAGTCGAACACCCAGGTGGGGTCGGTGTTGTTGCCTTGACGGATAATAATGAAATAATTTTAGTAAGGCAGTTTAGAAAACCGCTTGACAAAGTGATTTATGAAATCCCTGCGGGCAAGCTCGACCGAGGAGAAGGACATCGGGAGTGCGGAATAAGAGAGCTTCAAGAGGAAACGGGCCTTAGGGCAGGTGTGTTTGAATATCTTGGATTTATGTATGCATCCCCCGGATTTACGGACGAGGCGGTACACGTGTATTTTGCAACAGAGCTATATGAGGGCGAAACTAATCCTGATGAGGACGAGTTTTTGGATGTTGAAAAAATCCCGTTTGAGCGCGCCACTCAAATGGTAATGAACAACGAAATTAATGATGCAAAATCTGTGTTTGGGATACTCAAATGCAGAGAGCGTATTATAAATAACAAGTAAAGGCATAATAAATCGGACATAAATATCATTATATTTTCCATTGGAGGAAATGTTATGGATAGTAAAAAGGTAGAGGTTAAAATCAATAATATTGAGTACACCCTCGTGACAAATGAGCCTGAGGAGTACGTTCAGCGTGTCGCAGTTCTGGTAAACAAGAGGATGAGTCAGATTACCGAGGCAAACCCCCGCCTCAGTACCGCAATGAAGTCGGTGCTGACAGCGATAAATATTGCCGATGATTACCTTAAAAACGAAGGTGTGCTTGACAATCTCCGCGTTGAGCTGAAAGGCTATATGGAGGAGTCAAAGGGGCTTGCGGCAGAGCTTGAGGCAAAGCGGCTTGAGGTAGAAAAGCTTCGTGAGGATGTCCACAAATTGCAAATAGAGCTTGCAAGACGCGAAACCGAGCTGTCGGGCGTTCGCCGCTCATCTATATAACAGGAGGATGCTTTATGGAGCTTCTTGCACCCGCGGGGACCTTTGACTGCGTTTTGACTGCCGTAAACAGCGGGGCAGACGCAGTATATTTTGCAGGTCAGGAATTCGGGGCGCGCAGCTTTGCGGGAAATCTGACCGACGAGGAAATTTACCGCGCGGCAGATTATTGCCACCTCCGAGGCGTGCGCTCTTATGTGACAGTAAATACTCTTTTATATGATAAAGAGTATAAGGATTTGGAAAAGTTTATACGCACCTTGACGCTTGCCGGAGTTGACGCTGTAATTGTTCAGGATTTAGGCGTGCTAAGACTCGTGCGGGAGCTGTCGCCTGATATTGAGCTTCACGCAAGCACCCAGATGACCGTACATTCAGCAGACGGAGTGAGAGAGCTTGAAAGGCTCGGCGTATCCAGGGTTGTTCTATCAAGAGAGCTCTCTGGAGATGAAATCCGCAAAATAATCAGCAGTACAAAGGCAGAAACAGAGGTGTTTGTCCACGGGGCGATGTGTATGAGCTATTCGGGACAATGCCTGATGAGCAGTATTATAGGGGGCAGAAGCGGCAACAGAGGAAAGTGCGCACAGCCCTGCCGTCTGTCTTACTCAGACGGAGATAAAACAAAATATTACTTAAGCCTTAAGGATATGATGCTCGCAGACCATATCCGTGAACTTCGGGATATGGGGGTATCCTCTCTTAAAATAGAGGGTCGTATGAAGGGTGAGGCATATGTTGCATCTGTTGTGTCAACATACAGAACCCTTATTGACGAAATGAGGGCGCCTACAAGTGCGGAAATTGATGATTTAAACAAAATATTCTTCAGGGGCGGATTTACGGACAAATATTTTACAGGTCATAGCGGACCTGATATGTTCGCCTTTGATAAGCCTGATAACCCATATCTTAAAAATGATGGCAAAAGAAAAGAAAAACCAAAAGAACGCAGGATTGAAACCGAGCTTTATGCAAGGTTTTGCGAGGGTGATTTGCCATATATTTCGATGAAGTGCCAAGGGGTGCTTGCCGAGGTAACAGGGGAGAGTGCCGTGCAGACGGCAATCGGAAGTCCGCTGACCGAGGAGAGTTTGATAGAGCGGTTATCCAAGACGGGCGGTACGGCTTTTGAGATTAAGACGGCAAAAATAGAGCTGTCGGGCGCGCCGTTTGTGCCCGTAGGCGCCATAAACGAGCTTCGCAGAGAGTGCGTGCGCAGACTTGAACAAAAAATTCTTGAAAAATATAAACAAAAAAGGCTCGGCGCTGTCCCCATAATTGACAAGGACAGCCAACGCAAAGATGCAAGGCTGACCTGCTCGGTTTTGAACATAGAGCAGTACAGAGCGATAGATAAGCAGGATTTTGAATATATATATGTTCCGCTTGATATGGCGGAGAAGTATGCGGGAGAGCTTTCAGAGTGCAGAGATAAAATAGTTCTTTGCCCGCCCGTTATTCTGCGCGAGCCCGTGCGGGAGCAATACAGGGACAGACTTTTAAGGCTTAAAGAACTTGGCTTTTGGGGAGCCGAGGTTTCGACAATAGACGGGATAGAGTTGATGGACGGATTTGAGATACACGGGAGCTATCGTATGAATATTACAAACAGTCTGTCCGCAGATGAGGTAAAAGGGCTTGGGCTTTTCAGCGTATGTCTTTCGGCAGAGCTGAACCTTGCACAACTGCGGGATATAAAAAAGACGGAAAAAACAGAGGTTATTGCCTACGGCAGACTCCCACTGATGATTACAGAAAATTGTATTCTTAAAAATATGGATAAGTGCCCCTGCGACGGCATCGGCAGTATAAGTGACCGAACGGGGGCAAGCTTCCCGATTGTGCGTGACGGAGATATATGCAGAAGTGTGGTTTTAAACTCGGTTCCGCTCTATATGGGGGACAAGCTAGGCGAAATTAAAAAAACGGGCATAGATTATATGCGCCTTATGTTTACAACAGAGAGTGCGGAGGAGTGCAGGGCGGTTTGCGTGGCATACAAAAACGGAGCGAAGAGTCCCTTTGCCGAGTTTACAAGATTGCATTTTGGAAAGGGCGCTTTGGCGTAGGTAACAATTTTTTGAGGTGGAAAAATGATTGATGTAAAAATAAAGTATTTATCCGATTTGGCAACAGAGCCAAAATATGCAACCGACGGGAGTCTTGGAATGGACGTTTCGGCGGCAATTTCAGAGCCTGTTACCATAGAGGCAGGAGGCAGAGCGATGATACCGCTCGGGTTTGCAATTCAAATCCCTGACGGCTTTGGCGCATTTGTTTTCCCGAGGTCGGGCTTATCGTTCCGCGGTGGAATATCAATGTGCAATTGTGTGGGCGTTATCGACACGGATTATACGGGCGAGGTAAAGGTTGCTGCGCTTAATACATCAGATACCGCTTATACGATAAACCCCGGGGAGAGAATTGCGCAAATGGTATTTTTACCCGTTGCAAAGGCGCGTCTTACAGAGGCAGAAAGCCTTGACGAAACGGAGCGCGGCGGTGGAGGCTTTGGCTCTACGGGCAGGAAATAAAGATTTGCAAAAGGACGGATAAAATGGTGAACAGAAAAATTGTTTTGGCATCCAAGTCGCCGAGAAGACGGGAGCTTCTCTCAACGTTTGTTTCGGATTTTGAGATTATTGCCGATAATTCGCAGGAGGTTATAGAGCCTGATATAACTCCCGAGGAGGCGGTTAAAAAACTTGCTCTTCAAAAGGCAAAAAATGTTGCCGCAAGGGCTGATATGGATGCGGTTGTTATTGCGGCAGACACCATTGTTTTTATTGATGGCGAAATATTGGGAAAGCCTGCAGATGAGGCAGAGGCAGCGCGGATGCTTCAGAAGCTGTCAGGCAGAGAGCACCACGTTTGCACAGGGATAGCGGTAGTTGACAATAAAAGCGGAGCGGTTGTGTGTGATTTTGAGCGCACAGTAGTTTACTTTAAACCCTTATCCGAGGCAGAGATTGATAAATATATAAAGACGGGAGAGCCGATGGACAAGGCGGGGGCATATGGGATACAAGGCATAGGCTCGGTTTTTGTCGAGGGTATCCGCGGAGATTACTTTAACGTAGTGGGATTTCCGATGTGCGCTCTCTCAAAGCTTTTGAAAAATGAATTTGATATTGAATTATTTTAGAAATATTATACGCGAGGGAGCGCGGGGAGGTAAATATGGCTATAGATATAGGAATTGATTTGGGCACAGCAAGGACACTTGTCTATGTAAAGGATGAGGGGATTGTTTTAAATGAGCCGTCCCTGGTTATAAAGAGTAACACAACGGGTCAGATTGTGGCAATAGGTGAAGAGGCAAGCGATATGATGGGCAGAACCCCCGAGGGTGTGTCTGCAATTGCACCTATAAAGGGCGGAGTTATTACAGGCTATAACGCAACAGTTTCGATGCTTAAACACTTTGTGAAAAAGGCTACTAAAAACTCGTTTTTTGGCGCACGTGCGGTAATAGGAGTTCCTTGCGGAATAAGTGAGGTAGAAAGCCGTGCAGTACAAGAGGCTGCAAGAAACGCGGGAATAAAAGAGGTTGTGCTTATGGAGTCTGCTCTTGCGGCGGCGAGCGGATGCGGTGTTGATATTGCCGCACCTCACGGGAGTATGGTTGTGGATATCGGCGCAGGCATATGCGAGGTTGCGGTTGTTTCTCTTGGCGGAATTGTATTTTCGCATACAACACGCACAGCGGGCTCAAGCTTTGACGCGGCTATAGTTCAACACATAAAAAAGCAGTATAATATGATGATAGGCGAGGGCGCTGCAGAGAACATAAAAATCAGCATAGGCTCGGTATATTCGGGTATGGACAACGAAACAATGGAGGTCAGCGGAAGAGATATGGTGACTGGTCTTCCCAAGACGGCAAGGGTTTCAAGTGATGAGATAAGGATGTGTCTGTCAGAGCTTGCAGATGTTATTGTGGATGCTGTGAAGATTACACTCGAAAATACACCGCCCGAGCTTGCGGCAGACATTATGGAAAGCGGTATCGTGCTTACAGGCGGCGGCGCAATGCTCAAGGGACTTGGAAGACTGATTAATATCAATACCGAAATCCCTGTATATATTGCAGAAAATCCGCTTGAGTGTGCGGCAGTCGGCGCGGGAAAGGCGATAGAGTTTATGCTCACAAACCGCAACAGATGGGGCTTTTAAAGAGCTATAGAGGTGATAAAGGTGCGAAGATTATTTGAACATAAGTCGATAATTTTTATGATAATTGCGACGGTTGTTGTTGCGGTTATAATCGGCGTATTTGGGAAAATAAACCGAGAGGTTTCATTTATAGAGAGCGTCGGCGGGAACATTGTTTCTCCTGTTCAGAGTGCCGTTTCGGAAACGGGGGGCTTTTTTGCAGATATTGGGACCTATTTCAGCAGCGTAAAGGCTCTGTATGCCGAAAATGAAAGACTTAAAAACGAGAATACTAATCTGCAGAAGCAGCTTCTTGATACAAAGGGTTTGAGCGATGAAAACGAGAAGCTCCGCAGGATGCTTGAGCTTTCGGAAAAAGAAACGAGAATAGATATGGTGGCGGCATCTGTCGTGGCAAAGGACCCGACAAATTGGTTTTCGACCTTTACGATTAACAAAGGGGCAGATGACGGAATTGAGGTAAATCAGCCGATAGTTAATTCAAGCAGAGAGCTTGTAGGGCAGGTTTCAAGGGTCGGAGGCAATTGGGCTGAGGTTATAACCATACTCGACCCACAATCATCAGTTGGTGCGCTGATTAAAAGGTCAAAGGAAATCGGCATTATAGAGGGCAACTCTGCTTTGAGATATGAGGGCAAGTGCCGCCTTGGTTATATAGCGCGTGATACGGATGTTAAGCAGGGCGACTTTGTGGAAACCTCAGGGCTTGGTGGGATTTTCCCCAAAGGGTTGGTAATCGGCGTAATTACAGAGGTATATGACGAGAATGCCACAATGTCAAAGGCGGCAATCGTTGAACCTGTAACCGATATCGCAAAGCTCAATGAAGTTTTCGTAATTACGGATTATACAGAAACAGATTTATCCGAAACAGAGCAAGAGAGCGAAGAAGATATTGAAGACGAAACAGAGGACGAGGAATAGTTGATAGAGTGGAATTAACGCGAAAGTTCCTTTCTCGTTAAGCCTCCGGCGGATTTTATTGTCCGTGCAAAATTTTCCTCGCATAAATGCTCGGAAATGCACATGGACGAAATAATCTCTTATCATTCCTTGCTCTGGGGAGAAGAGAAAATTCATTACTATTTGCGCCGACGCAGAGCGGCGAAATGGAGATTATTATGAAGATTTTAAATATAATTTTTTATGCGGTCTGGCTTTTAATTGCCGCGCTGCTGCAACCGACAGTTATGAGGTGGATAGAGATATTCGGTATCTCGCCTAATATATTTCTTATATTTGTAATAGCCGCGGCACTTATCTGCGGGAAAAAGGCAGGGGCTGTATGCGGTCTTGTTTTCGGACTTACTCTCGATATGCTCGTCGGCAGAATGATAGGTGTAAATGCTCTTATTTTTCTGTACGCAGGTTTTTTTGTCGGAATACTGTGTGAGCGTTTCATAAGCGGAACGGGAAGTCTTACCGCCGCTGTGATTATATTCGCTATGTCCCTGCTTGGCGGGATTGTGTATTATATCGCATATTCGATGGTATGGGGAGATATAGGCTTTTGGGGGGCGCTCTTCAGGGTCGTTCTTCCTGAGGCACTCTATACGGGAGTGCTGGGCTTGCTGCTCTTTGTGCCGATACGCAAAAGCTTTAGGCTTATACAAAAGAGGGAGTCAATGTTTTTATAAAAGGAGGTCAGGGCTTTGAACAGGAGCGGAAACAGAATAATCACTTTAATAATACTTGTTGCCGTTTTGGCTGCTTTGTGTGCAGTCAGACTTTTTGACCTGCAGATAGTTAAAGGCTCTGATTACGAAACGCAGGCAAACCGCCGCCTTGTACGTGCCTATTCAATCGGGGCGCCGAGGGGCGAAATACTTGACAGAAACGACAAGGCGTTGGTTGAAAATCGGATGGGCTACAGTATCCAGATACAAAAGCTTGACATTACAGATGATGAGCTCAACCGAATTTTGTATGATGCTGCATATCTTGCGGCGTCCTACGGGAGCGAAATAGAGAGTATATTTCCGATAGTTCTAAACGAAAAAACAGGAAAGCTGGAATATGATTTTAATATAGAGAGCAATGGCGGCACCAGAAGAGTCGAAGGTGTAAAATATGCGGAAAAAGCGCCCGAAAAAGAAGAAGGGCGGGAGGACATCGATAAAACCGACGAGCAAATTGCCGAAGAAAAAAAGAAGGCAGAGGAGAAGCTAAACAGCTGGAAAAAGAGTAATAGACTTGGGGATTATAATACCCCCGAAGAAATTCTTGATTATTATAAAAAGAAATATTCTGTGTCATCCGAGTTTGATGACAAGGAAGCCCTTACGGTTACGGCAATACGCTATGCTATGGATAAAAGCAACTTCAGCGAGAAAAACCCGTACACTCTTGCAAGAGATGTAGATGAGAGGGTAACCCAACAGATAAAGGAACAGTTTATGAAATTTACGGGGGCTGAGGTTGTCATTGAGCCTGTACGAATTTTCTCGCATGGGACTATGGCGGCTCACATCCTTGGCAGAACGGGGAAAATTTACGCCGAAGAATATGCCGAAATGAAGGATGACGGCTACGGGATGAATGATATAATCGGCAAGGAGGGCTTGGAAAAAATTCTTGAACCCTACCTTAAAGGGGTTGACGGTTATAAAAGTGTAGAGATGAACCGTGGCGGCGGAGTGACACAAATTTTACAGAGCAAGGAGCCACAGCCCGGTAACTTTGCAAGACTTACAATTGACAGCGATTTGCAGGGCGTAATGGAGCGGGCTTTGCGAGAACAGATTATAAGGGCTGTTGATGTAAACGGCGCAGGTGCCGCAATTGCGATTGACCCCAAAACGGGCGGTGTGCTTGCAACGGCATCGTATCCGACATATAATCTTACAACCTTTAATGATGATTATGAAGATTTGCTTGCATCCAAGTCAAAGCCTTTAATAAACCGAGCTTTCAGCGGGACATATTCGCCTGGCTCAACCTTTAAGCCTCTGACGGCAATTGCCGCTTTGGAAACGGGAGTAATTACCCCTGACACATACATTGTAGACAAGGGAAAGTACACCTACTATGATTATCAGCCGACATGTTTGATATATTCGTCGACGGGTGCAACCCATGGAACTATAGAGGTTTCCGAGGCAATCGGTGTTTCGTGTAACTACTTTTTCTATGACGTCGGCAGACGTACAGGTATAGATGTAATAGACGAGTACGCAACAAAGTTCGGACTTGGAGAGAATACGGGAATCGAATTGCCTGAAAGCACAGGAATTCTGGCAAGCCCCAAAGCGAGAGAGAGGGCGGGCGGAATATGGTATCCGGGTGATGTCTTGCAGGCGGCAATAGGCCAATCTGACAATATGTTTACACCCGCACAGCTTGCCTCTTATGTATGCACGATTTTAAATAAAGGTACAAGATATTCGCTTCATTTAGTGGATGAGGTTGTAAATTATGATACCAAAGAGGTAATATATAAATATGAGCCGAAAATTTTATCCGAGTGCCACATATCAGACAGCACATATGAAGCAGTAAAGCGCGGTATGAGGCAGGTTGTGACCTCGGGGACAGCAAGTGCCTCGTTTGCAACAAGTAAATATAAGGCAGCGGGAAAAACAGGTACAGCAGAGGTCCCGGACGGTGCAGACAATGTACTTTTTGTGGGATTTGCGCCCTATGATGACCCCGAAATAGTGATTGCAGTAGTGATAGAGCACGGCGCAAACAGCGGCTTTGCAGCAAATGTTGCAAGAGAGGTTTTTGACGCCTATATGGAAATAAGAGATGGAAAATTCAACGCCGAGGAGACAGAAGAGAACAGGGAAAATCCTGCAAGCGAGGCCGTTGTTTTACCGAGCACTAAAAAAGAGGATAATGACCGAAACGACAGCGCAGGGGGCAGTATGCCACAGAATTCTCTGCAGAATAGCTCCTCTGAGCTTGAGGGTGAAGGAACGCTTTGATGATGATGCTTTGACGGGATATAGATAAAACTTTATAAAAAAACAAAAAAATATAATATTTCACTTTGACTTTTGGTAAAATTTATGGTATTATAGTGTTACTATGAGGTATTGTTAATCTCTGATGCCGATAAAATTTGTCGGTAAGTAGCGCCAGACAGGATATAATTGCAGAGAGGTGGAATGATATGAATATTGCATTGATTGCTCACGACAAAAAGAAGGAGCTTATGGTTGATTTTTGCATAGCATACAGTGGTATTTTGAGGCAGCACAAGTTATTTGCCACAGGGACGACGGGCAATCTTGTTGAAGAGGCAACGGGTCTTCCTATAAAAAAGTTTCTCTCAGGACCCGATGGCGGCGACCAGCAGATTGGTGCAAGAGTTGCATATAATGAAATTGATGCCGTATTATTTTTCAGGGACCCGCTCACTGCTCAACCGCACGAGCCTGACGTTAGTGCGCTTTTCAGGCTTTGTGATGTTCACAATATTCCGCTTGCAACAAACGTTGCAACGGCGGAGGTTCTTATTATGGGAATAGAGCGCGGCGACCTTGGATGGCGTGATATTGTAAATCCCAAGTAGTAATATCAAAAAAAGCATATCACATATCGTGATATGCTTTTTTAAATATTAATCCAAATAGTAATAGTACCGCATAAATTCGTCAAAGCCTCCGCTTGCGAAAAAGCCGAAGATGATAAACGCAATATATGCGATAATGGAAATAACAGTTATGCAGGTTGCAATAATATTGAGAATTCTTGCTATACGAATTCGGTTTTTCGCCACCTGCCCTGCATGGCAGTCGGTTGCAAGAAGAGTATAGATAAGACTGATTATACCGAGAACAAGCGAAATAAAGGGAGCAAAACAACAACAAGACCCGAGGCCTGCAGCAATGTTTGCAATTGACCACGCAAGCATACCTCCGTGCAGAGGACATTTTGAAGGCTTGTCCGCCTCCGTTGCTGTTTGTTGGCTGCTGCCTGAGGAGGTGTTTCTTACCACCCCGTTAACCGTAGGTGTTACATCGGTTTTCGCTCCGCAGGTAGAACAAAATTTCGTACCCTCTTGCAGCTGCGAACCGCAAAATTTGCATTTTTTCATAATAATTTCCACCTTTCAATAATATCTTAAATTAAATTGGCGCCAAAAGGGTGAAGGGATAAAGAGGAATATTCCTCAATATTCCGAAAGCAAAAAAAAGAATGGCAAGAATTGTGACAAAGATTGCAATGCGCATCTTTGCCTTGTTTGACAGGTTGGCGGCATATCCGAAAATAACCCCCGCATATAAATACAAGGCAAGTCCGAGTATAAACGGCGCCGTCAGGACTATATAGCAATTATAGTTCAGGGCGGCTTCGATATCGGCACAAAGCAGTGAAATGATTGCCCTTGTTGCCCCGCAGGAGGGGCAAAAAATGCCTGTTCGTGTATAGATAAGGCACGGAAGTGGAATTTTAACCCATACTGCCCAATAAATGATTGCGGCAAGGGAAAGGGGGAAGCCTATTCCGACTGTCACTCTAAAGCATTTATTCTGAAACATTTTTATCTCCAACTATGTAGGGGCGGTTCATGAACCGCCCGTGTTTCGGGGCATTCGTGAATGCCCCCTACAACGAAATTTGCAAAATTTGATTTAATCATCATTTACTCGGGGGAAAAGCTTTTTTTACAATATAATTTTACTATACATTACACCAAAAAGCAATACTAAATCCAAAAATGGAAATAATGTAAAAGGCAGAAAAAATAGAATTAAAAAATTAATATTTTTTATAATTTTATATGGAAATTATTTGCAATCTATGATACAATAATATATTATAGATTTATAGAGATAAAACATATCAATTTTCTTTTGGCAAAAGAGGGAGGATAAATCCGTCTTTAGAGAGAGAGGAGATATCCGCGGCAATGATTTTTTTGCGATAGACAAGTATGTTTATGCGCACGGCGGTATTACTGTTATCATAGTTTTGCACGCTGTAGCTATATCGGGTAACGGTTTTGCCCGCGTATTTGTTTAAATCAAAGTCTGCCTCTTTGATGATGGCGTTATATGCAGAGTATACGGCGTCAAGTGTTTCAGGGATAGAAATATATGAAACCTCTGCAGGCGATGTGTCTGCTGTATAACCGCAAGCGCGTATGTATTCAAGGTTTGCCTGATTTACTTCCTTGTCTGCACAAAAAAATATCAGTATAAAGAATAATGTGATAATGGCAACGACTATTATTGAAGAGAGCGTACGACGATATTGCGAAGCAGGATTACGTGACATTTGTTACCTCCGATTATATTTTATTAATATTTATGCTGAGTTAAAATTTATTATGAAAAGAGCGCAACATATGATAAGATTGGATAAATTTCTTGCAGACTGCGGCGTTGGAACAAGAACAGAAATAAAAAAGCTTATACGCTCGGGCGTGGTTCGTGTCAGCGGAACCTCTGCACCCGTTCCCGAGCTTAAGATAGACGAAAATTTGGCAGAGGTTTTTGTCGGCGGGGAGAGAGTGTGCTATAAAAAGTATATATACCTTATGCTGAACAAGCCAACGGATTATGTATCTGCAACGTGGGACAAGAATAAAAAAGTGGTACTTGACCTCGTTCCGCAGGAATATCTGCACTATAAGCCTTTTCCTGTGGGCAGACTCGATATAGATACGGTGGGACTTTGCGTGCTGACAAATGACGGCGGTCTTGCACACAGATTGCTCAGCCCGTCACATCATATCCCAAAGACATATATTGCCACAGTCGATGGAATGCTTGGCGATGATGATATAAAGGCTTTTGCAGACGGTATGGACCTTGGGGACTTTACCTCAAAGCCTGCAAAGCTGACCATTTTGAATGCTTCTCAGGGCGAGAGCACCGCAGAGGTAGTTATTGCAGAGGGGAAATTTCATCAGATAAAGCGTATGTTTGAAAAGGTAGGTAAAAATGTGACCTATTTAAAGAGAACCGCGATGAACAAGCTTACACTTGACGGCAGTCTTGCAGAGGGCGAAATTCGGGAGCTGACGAAGGATGAATTGGAGCTGTTGACATATGGAATTGAATTTAATAAATGATAAAATATTGCCGCGCGCGGCAGTTGTTCAGGATATATCGGGCTTTGGCAGAGTTTCTTTGACCGAGGCACTCCCGATTATGTCTGCTATGGGCGTAGAGGTTTGCCCTCTGCCTACGGCGGTACTGTCTACACATACCTATGAATTTAAAGATTATACACTCTGTGATTTGACAGACGAAATGGAAAAAATAGTAAGCCATTGGAGGAAAATCGGGGTAGAGTTTGACGCGGTTTACAGCGGGTATATGAGCTCGGCACGGCAAATAGAAATAACGACTAAGTTTATGAAAGAGCAACAGAAAAAGGGAGCACTAATCGTTGTTGACCCTGTGCTTGGCGATAATGCACTGCTTGATGTAAAAACTGTATATTCAGACAGAATGCTTGAGCTGATTGACGGTATGCGTGATATGTGCAGCTTTGCAGACGCGATTACGCCTAATCTTACAGAGGCGTGCCTGCTGCTTGATTGCGAGTATCCCCAAAACCCACTTACCAATGATGAAATCCGCGATTTTCTAAAGAGGTTGTCGGAGCTTGGACCTCGCATTATTGCAATAACAAGTGTTATGGACTCAGCTGAGTCGATGTGTGTGGCTCTGTATGACCGAGAAAATGATAAAATGTGCAAGATTGATTGCGGATATGTTTCAAGACCGTTTCATGGTACGGGAGATATCTATACAAGCGTCTTTACGGGGGCGCTGATGCAAGGCAGATGCACCACCGATGCCGCTAACATTGCGGCAGACTTTGTCGCAGAGGCGATAAAGAAGACAATGGAGCATCCGCAGATGCCCATAAGGCACGGAGTTTTGTTTGAGCCTGTGTTGAGGGAGGGCTTCTTTGCAAAGGAATGTTACCCCAATCGTGTAGAGATGATATAGTTTTTAAGAAAGGCGGGAGAGTATGATTGCGAAAATTAACAGCGTTGGGCTCACAGGAATAGACGGATATTCTATCGGCGTTGAGGCGGATGTAACGGGCGGCGTGCCGACATTTGACGTGGTTGGTATGCCTGATACGGCTGTGCGTGAGTCAAAGGAGAGAATTCGCTCTGCGCTGAAAAATTCGGAGCTTACTATTCCGGGAAAGAGAATAGTTATAAACCTTGCGCCCGCGGGTGTGAAAAAGGAGGGGGCATATCTTGACCTTCCTATTGCCCTTGGTATACTTGCGGCGAGTGAGCAGATTATCCTTCCAAACCTTAAGGAATGTTGTTTCTTCGGCGAGCTGTCGCTTGACGGGATGCTCCGCTCGGTTTGCGGGGCGCTTCCTATGGCGATAACTGCGTACCAGAGCGGGATTAAAAAGCTGTTTTTGCCTCTTCAAAACGCCAAAGAGGCTGCCGTTGTAGAGGGACTTGAGGTTTATGGCATAAAGCATATAAGCGATATAATAAAGCATTTTTCAGGCGAAGAGCTTATCCCACGGACAACTATTGATACAAGCACTCTGTTTGATAATGCGATTGAAAATATGCCCGATTTTGCAGATGTAAAGGGTCAGGAGAGCGCAAAGCGCGCTCTTGAGATTGCGGCGGCTGGGAGCCATAATATCCTGATGATAGGGCCGCCAGGCTCGGGCAAGACGATGCTTGCACAGCGTATAGCCTCAATTCTTCCTGCAATGACATTTGAGGAGGCGCTTGAGGTAACAAAGGTGCATAGCATAGCGGGCAAACTAAAAAGCGGTGTTTCTATAGTGGCAAACAGACCGTTTCGCAGCCCGCATCACACCGTTTCGGCAGTTGGCTTGACGGGCGGAGGAAATGGAATTCCCAAGCCGGGCGAGATTAGCCTGTCACACCACGGGATTTTGTTTTTAGACGAGCTGCCTGAATTCCGCAAGGATGCGCTTGAGGTTATGCGTCAGCCGCTTGAGGACGGAACTGTTACAATCACAAGGGCGGGCGGAACGTTTTCATATCCTTGCAACATTATGCTTGTTGCGTCAATGAACCCCTGCCCGTGCGGATATTACGGAGATAAAAATCACGATTGCAGCTGCTCGCCACAGAGGATAAGCAAGTATTTATCCAAGGTAAGCGGCCCGCTCCTTGACAGAATAGATTTACATATCGAGGTGCCCGCCGTTGATTATGAGTCGCTTGGAAAGAAGGGCAAATCCGAGGCATCTGCGGATATAAAGCGCAGGGTTGACAAAGCCCGCGAAATTCAGCTTAAGAGATATGCGGGTACAGGCATTTATTCCAACAGCCGCCTCTCTGCCGCTATGATTGATGATGTGTGCGAGCTGGACAGTGAGGGTTCAGAGCTGCTCAAAAATGCATTTGAGCTTTTAGGACTCAGCGCGAGAGCGCACAATCGTATACTAAAGGTTGCAAGGACGATTGCGGACCTTTCGGGCAATGAAAAAATTGCCAAGGAGAATATAGCCGAGGCAATCCGTTATCGGTCGCTTGACCGAAAGTTTTGGGCATAATATACAGGGGGGATTGACTTGAAACTGCATATAGTATTGGTAGAGCCTGAAATCCCGTCTAATACGGGGAATATTTCAAGAACCTGTGCGGTTACGGGGGCGGCATTGCACCTTGTTCATCCGCTAGGCTTTGATATAAGCGAAAAACAGGTTAAAAGGGCGGGACTTGACTATTGGAGCGACCTTGAGCTTTATGAATATCAAAGCTTTGAGGAAGTCAAGAACGCATATCCTGAAGGTAAATTTTATTACTGCACAACAAAGGGGAAAAATACATACAGCGAGATTAATTATAAAGAATTGAGCGGTGATATATTCCTTGTATTCGGCAAGGAAACAAAGGGACTTCCCGAACCGCTTCTTAAAGAGAATTATGACAGCTGTATACGCATCCCTATGCGGGAGAATATGAGGTCACTTAATTTATCGAATTCCGTAGCAATCATAGCTTATGAAGTGCTGCGGCAATTTGAATTTTCAAATTTAGAGAAAGAGGGTGTATTAAATGACTAAAATTATTACCGATGCAGCCGCGGATATATCCAAAGAGGTAGCAGAGGAGCTTGGCATTGAAATACTTCCATTTATGATAGTGGCAGAGGGCAGGCAGATTATTGCAGATGAAAATTTAGACCGCGAGGAGTTTTATGATATTATCGAAAGCTCTGACGAAGTACCTACAACAAGCCAGATGAGCCCATCTGATATTGAGGATATTTACCGCCGTGTCGGCAAGGATGCTGAAATTCTGCATATAACAATGTCGGGAAAGGCAAGCGGGGCAAACAATACTGCAAATATGGTGGCATCTCAGCTAAATGATGAGGGCTTTGATATAGTTGTGTATGATTCAATGTCGTTTTCTCTTGCCTTTGGCAAAGGTGTAATCGAAGCGGCAAGAATGGCAAAATCAGGTAAATCAAGAGAAGAGATAATTGATTATATAACAGATGTATACACCCGCGATACGGCTTACTTTTTGGTTGATGACTTGACCCAGCTTAAAAAGAGCGGCAGAATTAAAGCGACAACAATGGTAATCAGTAAGGCGCTTGACATTAAGCCAATACTCACGGTAAACGACGGTCTTGTTGAGGCTTTCCGCAAAATCAGAGGCTTGAAAAAAGCTCTCTCTGCCCTCGTGGACTTCATAGAAGAGAGAATGGACAGCCCGGAGGAAAACGAGCTTTTGATACTTCACTCAAGAGCTGATGATAAGGTTGAAATTATCGAAAAGATGATAAGAGAGAGAGTAAATCCCAAAACAATAGAGTATGCAAAAATCGGGCCTGTAATTACAACCCACGCAGGAGTCGGAGTTTTGGGAGTTTATTTCAAACATAAAAAGTCGTTTAAAGAATACGAAAATAAGTAGGAGAGTTATGCTATGTTTCTTGAACACGATGAGATGAAATTTGCCATATTGTATACGCTTGAAAAAAATGTTGAGCCTATCAGTATGCCCGCGCTTTGCGACATTTTGACGTGGGAAAAGCAGGTTATGAATTATTTTGATTTGGCGTTGATGCTAAACGAGCTTATAGACGACGGCTTTGTAGAGAGCAAATTTTATCGTGATGAGAGGGCTTTTACCCCCAGCGAAAAGGGGAGAGAAACAAATCAATTTTTCTTTGAGCGTGTGCCAAAAAGTATCCGCGACAGAATTGATAACGCAGTTTCGGCAATAAAATTTGAAGAACAAGTCAATCCAAATGCGGTTATCACAGAGATAATCCCCGTTGCACTTCATCAGTATATGGCGTCACTGAATATGCTCGATGCCAATTTACCATTGCTTGAGATTAAGGTCCATATAGGAAGCAGAGCCGATGCCGAGCATGCCGCAAAAGCTCTTGAAAGACACGCGGATGATATATATAAGCTGATAATTGATAAAATCAAAGAACAAGCATAAGTGGAACTGATTTTTAGCTTGACGATATTTGCTTAAATTGGTATAATATTAAGATGTGTCGGGTGCGGCTGTCTGCGCCTTGCCCGAACACATGAATTTTGCAGACGGAAAGGCAATGAAAGATTATGGAAAAACTCGGACTCAATGAAATCCGCGAGAGATACCTCTCGTTTTTTGAAAGCAAGGGACACCTCAGGCTCCCGTCGTTCCCGCTTGTACCGCAGGGTGATGCAAGCTTGCTTCTTATAAATGCGGGTATGGCGCCCCTCAAGCCTTACTTTACAGGCAAGGAGGTTCCCCCGAGGAAGCGTGTGACTACATGCCAGAAGTGTATCAGAACTCCTGATATAGAGTGTGTTGGACTTACTGCGCGCCACGGCACATTTTTCGAGATGCTTGGTAACTTCTCATTTGGTGACTACTTCAAAAATGAGGCAACCGCATGGGCGTGGGAGTTTATAACCAAGGTTCTTGAAATCCCTGAGGACAGACTTTGGGTCAGCGTTTATGAAGAGGATGAGGAAGCCGTAGAAATATGGACACAAAAGGTCGGCGTCAGCCGTGACAGAATTGTTTATCTTGGAAAAGAGGACAACTTCTGGGAGATAGGTACAGGCCCCTGCGGACCCTGCTCTGAAATATATTTTGACAGAGGCGAGGAGTTCGGCTGCGGAAGTGCGACTTGCGCTGTCGGCTGTGAGTGCGACAGGTTCGTAGAATTCTGGAACCTTGTTTTCACCCAATTTGACAAAGACGAAAACGGCGTTTACAATCGCCTTGCTAACCCCAATATCGACACTGGTATGGGACTTGAACGTATTGCGTGCATTATGCAGGGCGTTACCTCTATTTTTGAGGTAGATACAATTCGCAAAATCTTAGACACGGCTGCTGAAATGGTTGGCGTGACTTATGGAAAGGACAAGCAGACGGATATTTCACTCCGTGTAATCACCGACCACATCAGAAGCACTGTGTTTATGGTATCTGATGGTGTACTGCCGTCTAACGAGGGCAGAGGATACGTTCTTCGCCGACTCCTTAGACGTGCGGCAAGACACGGCAGAATGCTTGGCCTTAAAAAAGCTTTCCTTTACAAGCTTGCAAAGGTTGTTGCAGGAGAGTCAAGTGGGGCATATCCTGAGCTTGAGAGCAACTTTGAATATATCGAAAAAGTTATCAAGACCGAGGAACAGCGTTTTGAAGAAACCATTGACCAGGGTATTGCTATACTTAATGATTATATTGCAGAACTCAAAGAGGAAGGTAAAACCGAGCTTTCAGGCGAGAATGCATTTAAGCTTTATGATACTTATGGTTTCCCGATTGACTTGACAAAAGAGATTTTGGCAGAGAATTCCTTCACAGTTGCAGAAGATGAGTTCAAAACTTTGATGAACGAGCAGAGAGAACGTGCAAGATCTGCCCGCGGTGATATGGAGGGCGAAGCCTGGAAGGAGGATATCTTTGCAAATATCGAGAGCGCAACAGTATTTGACGGATATGACAAGGTTGAGCTTTCTGCAAAAGTTCTCGGCATTGGCAAGGACGGAGAGAGAGTTGAGGTTGCAAACGCAGGCGAAGATGTGACAATTGTTCTTGATATAACACCTTTCTACGGAGAGAGCGGCGGTCAGGTCGGCGACAGCGGATATATAAAGACGGACAAAGCTACCGCTGTTGTAAAGGATACGAAGAAGAGAAACGGAAAGTTCCTCCATATTTGTACAGTTGAAAGCGGCAGCATAAGCGCGGGGGACGTTGTTTCCTGCGCAATTGATGATGAACGCCGTATGGCGATCAGGCGTAACCACTCATCGGCTCACCTTGTTCAGGCGGCACTCCGTAACGTTTTGGGTAACCACGTTGCACAGGCTGGCTCATATGTTGATGAGGACAGAATGAGGTTTGACTTTTCTCACTTTGCGGCAATGACAAGTGAGGAATTGTCTGCGGTTGAGAGAGAAGTTAACGAGATGATTCTTGCAAATCTTGATATAGATTGCAGCGAAAAGAGCATAGATGAGGCAAAAAAGATGGGTGCGATGGCACTCTTTAGCGAAAAATACGGCGATGTTGTACGCGTTGTAAAGATGGGCGATTACAGTCTTGAGCTTTGCGGCGGTACTCATGCTAAGACTACTGGCAACCTTGGACTTTTCAAGATTGTAAGCGAGAGCGGTGTTGCGGCAGGCGTTCGCAGAATAGAGGCTGTTACGGGCGCAGGTGTCTTAAAGCTTCTTGACGAAAAACAAGCGCTTATAAACAGAACTGCGGCGGCACTTAAGCTAAAGACTGCGTCCGAGATAGACGTCAAGGCGGAAGCTCTTGTAAATGAGAACAAAGAGCTTGAGAGAAAAATTGAGCAGTTCAATGACAAGATGGCGGCTATGCGTACAAAAAATATGATGGCGGGCGTAAGACATCTCGGCGCCGTAAATATTCTTACGGCTTCGGTTGACGGAATGGGCGCAAACGAGATGAAGGCGCTTGCGGATAACGCTAAATCCCAAATGACAGCGGGTGTTGTTGTTCTTGCGTCAAACACTGATGGCAAGATTACCTTTGTTGCAATGGCAATGCCTGACGCTGTTAAAGCAGGTGTGCACTGTGGTAATATCATTCGTGAGGTAACCGCAATTTGCGGCGGAAAGGGCGGCGGAAAGCCCGATATGGCGCAGGGCGGCGGTGTTGACGCAATGAAGATAGACGATGCACTTGCAAAGGTTGACGATATTGTGTCTGCTATGCTTAAATAAAGAGGTGTTATTATGAATGATTGTCTTTTTTGTAAAATAATTGCGGGTGAAATCCCATCGACAAAGGTCTATGAAGACGAGAGTGTGTATGCGTTTTTGGATATCGACCCACAGGCACCTGTGCACATAATAATTGTGCCGAAGGCGCATATATCATCTGCAAATGAGCTCGGCGACGATAATGCATCGGTTGTAGGTCATATTTTTGCAGTTGCGGCGCAAATTGCGAAAGAAAAGGGCTTTGCTGAAAAAGGCTACAGAATTGTGAACAATTGCGGAGAGGACGGCGGACAGACAGTCGGACATCTGCATTTTCACGTGCTGGCAGGAAGAAATCTTCAGTGGCCACCAGGTTAAAGATAAAAATGTCACAGCGAATTTCGCTGTGACATTTTTTATGTGTTATATAGATCATCCTCGCGCCGAGATGCAATGCCCATACGGATTGCGAAAATTGGCAATGCGGAACGGATAAATCCGTTCCCTACGGGAGTGCGCAAATTGTAGGGGCCGGCGTCCTCGACGGTCCGCGGCGGAACGACACATAGGTCGTTCCCTACAATTTTTGACAGCCTTAATTGTCAAAATATAAAAGCTTGTACGCAGGGATATCAAGGGCTTTTGCTATTTTAAATAGTGTATCTAAAGATATTGCCTTATAAATATTCGGTGCCTCTATTTGCCCAATAAAAGAAACACCGCAATCTAAAATTTCGGCAAGCTGTTCTTGTGTCAGGGATTTAATTTTCCTGTAATACGCAATTTTAAGCCCAATTTTTATATAATCATCTTTGAATTCTACATTCATTTATATCACCTGATTTAATTTTCATCCTTTAAGTTATCAAGTGCGACTCTTACGGCTTCTACAACAAAAGCGGTAAAGGTACAGCTTTTGCCCTCAATTGCTTTTTCAACATCTTTGATTATGTCGTTTGGAAATCTGATACACTTATTGGTTGTCGGTGGAATAGATGGTATTTTAAACTTTTTCATACAATCACCTCTGCAATACAATTATATACAAGCGCATCCACATTGTATGCATAACGAATGTATTGCAATATCAAAGGGGCTATGCTATAATTATTACCATATAAATAATAATTATATTGGAGGGGTTTTAATCTTGGACAAGTGGCAAAGAGAAAAACTTTTCATCCTCATTGTAGGTGCAATTATGTTGGGAGCTTTCGCTATAGGCAAAATCATTTTTTGCATAGTTGAAATCTTTTTGTATCATATTTTCTTCATTTGATGTCCTTCCACTGCAGAAAACAAAAATATCGAAAAACAAGCAAAAATGCCTTGACTTTTCAGCAAAAACTGTGTAAAATTAAAGGGTATACTTCTAACTAAAAATAATGCTATACATTTATCTTTTAATTCTTTGATGTGTAATTTTAAACGATACGGGTGTGATATCGCACCAAAAAAATAATTTAGGAGGTGGCAAAGATAGAAATAATAATTTATGCAATTTTGGTTGTGGTTGCTATAGTCGGAGCTTTTCTGGCTTTTAAATACGGTTATTCTTACAGAAAAAAGTTTGCAGAGCTTAAAATAGGCAGTGCAGAAGAAGAAGCAAAGCGTATTTTGGACGAGGCTGTATCACAATCAAAGAAAGATGCAGAAAACATCAAAAAAGAGAAATTAATAGAAGCAAAAGAAGAAATACATAAGCTCAGAACAGAGCTTGACAGAGAAATAAAAGAACGTAGAAATGATATTCAAAGACAAGAAAGACGAGTGCAGCAGAAGGAAGATACAATTGATAAAAAGACCGAACAGATAGAACAACGCGAGGAACAAATTCAAAAGAAAATGGCAGAGGTAGAGGCTCTGCAGGCTGAAACAGACAGAGTTAAGAAACTGCAGATGGCACAGCTTGAAAAGATTTCCGACCTCTCGGTTGAGCAGGCAAAGGAATATTTGCTCAAGCAAGTCGAAGAGGATTTGGTTCACGAAAAGGCACTTCTTATAAAGAACATTGAGGAACAAGCAAAAGAGGAAGCCGATAAAAAGGCTCGCGATATAATCACAGGTGCAATTCAGCGTTGCGCCGCTGACCATGTGACAGAAACTACGGTTTCGGTTGTTTCACTTCCGAATGACGAGATGAAGGGCAGAATTATCGGACGTGAGGGCCGTAACATTCGTACTATTGAAACCCTTACGGGGGTTGACCTTATAATCGACGATACGCCTGAGGCAGTTATTCTTTCGGGATTTGACCCTGTACGCCGTGAGATTGCGCGTCGTTCAATCGAAAAGCTGATTACGGATGGAAGAATTCATCCCGGACGCATCGAGGAAATGGTTGAAAAATCAACTAAAGAGGTTGAGAGCATTATCAAGCAGGAGGGTGAACGCGCTACGTTCGAAACACACGTACACGGACTTCATCCGGAGCTTGTAAGATTGCTTGGCCGTTTGAAGTACAGAACCAGTTATGGTCAAAATGTGCTTCAGCATTCCATCGAGGTTTCGCATATAGCTGGTCTTATGGCAGCAGAGCTTGGTGCAGATGTTACGCTTGCAAAGCGCGCAGGCTTGCTCCACGATATTGGTAAGGCAATAGACCACGAGGTTGAAGGCTCACACGTTAATATCGGTGGTGATGTTGCTAAGAAGTATAAAGAGAATGATAAAGTAATTCACGCAATTCTTGCTCACCACGGTGATATTGAACCTAAGACAATCGAAGATTGTCTTGTTCAGGCGGCTGACGGTATTTCGGCTGCAAGACCTGGTGCGCGCAGAGAAAACCTTGAGTCATATATCAAGCGTCTTGAAACTCTTGAAGAGATTGCAAATTCCTTTAAGGGAGTTGAAAAGTCGTTCGCTATTCAGGCAGGACGTGAGGTTCGTATTATGGTTAAGTCTGACGCTGTCACAGATGATGAGACCATCTTGATGGCAAAGGATATTGTCAAGAGAATTGAAAACGAGATGGAATATCCGGGACAGATTAAGGTAAATGTTATTCGAGAGCTTCGTGCGATAGAATACGCTAAATAATATGAAATGAAGTTAAAAAATAAGCTGTATCACAACTGTGATACAGCTTATTTTAATGCTATGTTATCTTATTTAAGAGCTACAACTACCTTGCGGTTAGGCTCGTCCCCAACGCTGTAGGTTTTAACGCTGTTGCTGTTTTGGAGTGCTGCGTGGATAATGCGGCGCTCATTCGGTGACATAGGCTCAAGCGTTACGGCATTGCTCTCGCGAACAACTCGGCGCTCTAAGCTTTTTGCGAGTTTAACCAGAGTTTCCTCTCTCTTTGAACGATAGTTTTCAGTATCTATGCTTACTTTTATATAGGAATTCTTTGATTTGTTCACATAGAGGCTTGTAAGATATTGTATTGCATCAAGTGTATCGCCTCTCTTGCCTATAAGAAGTCCCATCTTAGGACCTGAAAGGTTGATGTTTATAGATTCTCCGCCATTTTCAACATCGACAACAACATCACTCAGCTGCATTTTTGCAACAAGCTCGGTAACAAAAAACTTTGCATCCTCGAGAGATTTTTCCGTAACCTCACGATTTTTACGCATTTCCTTTGCGGGTGCGGAAGGCTCTGCATTTTTGGCAGGCTCTTCGGATTTTTCTGTCTTGGAAACAACTATCGGAGCATCCTGACTGGACTTTTTGCGTCTGTCAACACCTGCATAATCGTGTGTGTGCGGTTGAAGCTTCGGTGCATATGGATTTGCCTCATTATTTTCTAACTTATCAGAGTCAGCACGTTTTCTGGCAATTTCTGCAAGTCTGCGGTCTTCCTCTTCGGCTTCCTTTGTAATCCAGGCAGAAATGATAACCTCTTTGCCCAGGATAAGCCCCATAAGGCCCTTCCCTACCTCGCGTTCTACTTTATAGGAAAGCTCATCAACAGACACGCCAAATTCTTCGGCGGCAAGCTCGAGAGCTTCCTCTTTACTTTTTGCGTTTTTTTCTATTTTTCTTAGCATTTATAATCTCTCCTTCAATCTGTTCTTCGGAAATTCCGGGCTTTATAACTTTATTCATAACAACTGTCTGCAAGAGCGAGAGCACGTTGCTTATAATCCAGTAAAGACCTATTGCTGCAGGCAGAGTAAAGGCAAACCATGCAGACATAATGGGCATAAATGTCATCATACCCTTCATCGGGTTTGGAGCTTCTTCGCCGTTCTTGTCGGTCTGAGGCTTTTGCGGTGATTGTGCTTGAGTAACCTTTGAGGTTACATAAGAACTCAAACCTGACAAAAGCGGGATTATCCAAAGAAGGACAATCTGTATATTAAGCTCGTTTGCTTTGCCGATAAACATTCCGAAAAATGCACTCAGGTTTGGCGTTTGTGAAAGATCAAGCCCGAAGAAGTCATAGTTTATTATTGTAAAATTTTTACCCACTTCAGTTATCCAATGACTCTGCATAACATCAGGATGGGTTTCCAAAAATCTTGCAATCTGTATTTCATAGTTACCAAAATTTCTGTAAGAGTTATCGGTCAGAAGATTTAAGGCGTCCATCAAGTTATCGCCATATGCCGAAAGCCCTTTTTCGCCAATAACGGCGGTCAAGAAATCCTTGAGATTTTCAGAATTACCCTCGCTCCATTCAAGTACGGCGCTGATGATTCTCCAAACCTCGTCTTCTCCAAAGCCCATTATGTATACAACAGGCTTTTTTACAACCCAATAGAGCATCATAAGAATAGGAAGCTGTATCAGCATAGGCAGGCATCCGCTCATAGGGTTTATCTGATATTTTTGATAAAGCTTCATCGTTTCCTGATTAAGCTTTTCCTTGTCATTTGCATATTTCTGCTGTAGCTCCATCAAGAGAGGCTGAAGCTTTTGCGTTTTCATCATTGACCTTTGTTGCTTGACTGTAAGCGGCAAAAGGGCAGCCTTAATCAGTATGGTAAATATAATTATGCCAAAGCCGTAGTTTTCTGTCAACATACTGCATAGCCTGAGTATATACCCAAGGCCTATCATAATATAGGACACGAAACGGTCCCTCCTTTGCGTTTTTATGGATAGTCTATTCCGCCCTTGCATAAAGGATTGCATCGCAGTATGCGCCACAGAGCCTTAAACGTACCACGAAAAGCGCCATATTTCTCAATAGCCAATATGGCGTATTTCGAACAGCTCGGGTAAAATCTGCAACAAGGTTTTTTCAGCGGAGATATCCTCTTTTGATAAAATAGTATAATTTCAATCAGTAGTTTTTTCATCTTTAAACAGTGAAAGCTCTTCGAGTGCGGATTTAAAATCCCTGAAAAGCTTGTCATAAGGGGCACTGAGCACACGCCCTCTTGCGACGATACAAATATCAATACCTGGCTTTATGTCAGGCTGCATAAGCCTGAAAAGCTCCCGTAGTCTGCGCTTGGCTCTGTTTCGCTCTACAGCACCGCCAAGCTTTTTACCTGCAGTAATCCCAAGTCGAATTTGCCCCTGCTTGCCTTTTAATATATACATAACAAGGGTTGGGCGTACAGCACTCGTTCCGCGCCGATACAGCCTTTGGAATTCCGAATTTCTGCATAAGCTTATAATTTTATTCATAGTCATAAATTTTACAGGCGACATTTTTTGCATAATTCCCATATAGACAAAAAGACGCACGAAGCGCCTTTACGATTATCGGCACGAGTGCCAATGCCCGGGAAGTATAAAAATATCGCTTTCCCTTAAATTGATTGCCAAGCAAGGCGAAATTGAAGGCTTTGCGGCAAAGAGCAATGATATGTCGATTTATCTCGGCATATCATAAATGCCGAGATTTAAGCAGATAATTTCTTTCTGCCCTTAAGTCTTCTTCTTGCCAAAACCTTGCGACCGTTTTTGGTGCTCATTCTCTTTCTGAAACCGTGTTCCTTTGCACGATGTCTTTTTTTGGGCTGATAAGTTCTAAGCATTTAAAACCCTCCTTCAATAGATTGTATGTTAATTAAAATAATTCTCATTAGAAAATCTATACTATTTTATCACGGATTTCGGTAAATGTCAAGTGTTTGGGGAAATTTTTTTAATATGGTAAATATAACTGAAAAAAGACATCCAAGGCGTGCTTCTCAAAAGGATGTTTACGAAAAAAGCCGATTGAGAGAGAATTAAGTACAGTTATTGAAAAATAGCTGTACTTTTTCTTTTGCTCAAAAAGGCTATAAAGTTAACACAAGGTATAAGTCGTATCGAAATGATACGGCTTTTTTATTTACCAGAAGGAGGAGCAAAATGAAATATTATTTTAATAACCAAAATAAATTCGGAAATTGTTTTATACTTCCCAATTCCATTATGCAGCTGAATTTAAATCCTATCGCACGACTGATATATTTCTACCTCGTCTATATTGAGGACAGAAAAACTTATCAGTGCTATCCAAGCTACAGAACTATCGGCAAAGCACTTAACATCAAAAGCATAACTACAGTTGCTAAATATGTAAGAGAGCTTGAAGAAAAGTGTCTTATCTATACTGAGCCGACAGAAGTGATTTTGAAAAACGGTAAGAAACAAAATGGTAACCTGAAATATACAATCAGGCCGATACAAGATGCTGTTGATTATTTTCATCAACAACAGATGAAAAAATTTCAGGAAGACTTAGCTCGGGAAAATGCCAAAAAGATGCTTGAGGAATATGAGAAAAAGCATCCGAGAGAGTCTGCGTAAAAATTGTTTTCTGTTTCAAAATTGTCGCTACCCCCTATTAAAATCTGTTAAACATTAACCAAAGAAAAGTGGTTTTTGATTTTCGG
>JAZNFQ010000055.1:0-27581 GCA_045576075.1 Clostridia bacterium | reverse complement strand
TATAGATTAAACACTTATCTTCAAGCTCTCTTACATATTTTGCAACTGTCGTTATACTTTTAATGTTAAGTGCTTTACCGATAGTTCTGTAGCTTGGGTAGCACTGATAAGTTTTTCTATCCTCAATATAGACGAGATAGAAATATATCAGCCGTGCGATCGGATTTAAATTCAGCTGCATAATGGAATTGGGAAGTATAAAACAATTTCCGAATTTATTTTGCTGGTTATATAAATATCTCATCGCCATCCTCCTTTCGGAAGCTGTCAGCAATTCCGTCATCTCCATATTCCATTTTCACAATTTCATCTGCCGTATAACGCAATGCATTGTACAGAGCATTTATGATATATGGAACAGGTTTTCTGATTTGAATTTCGACCTTGCCGTCAACAATTTTCCTTGGCATATTATTATCGACATAGACGATATGTTCGTAGCTGATATTTTCTAATCGTCTGCGAACAATTTCACGAGGAATAATTTCGCCGCCAACCGAAATTGATTCTGAATTAAACATGATCTCAATAGCCGATTCATAATTCTTTTTTGTCAGACCTTCGAGTTTATATGTTTCTGCTCGATCCATCAAATCTTCTATTGATGATAGATGGTTATTAATAAAATAATTAATATTTTTATTTATATATTTATTGCAGTCGTCTTGTACACCACCTCGTTCTTCAGACACACCGGGAGGTGAGTCATCAGGAATACTGTCGGTAGTGTTTTCTGTAACCTCATCATCTTCATCGGTGTTTTTTAGACACACCACATAGAGATTTGATGCAGCACCTCCAGACTTTTTCTCTCGGTTCTCTTTGGTAATTATTCCGTATTCAATTAAATTCTTAATTCCATTCTTTGCTTTTGATAAACTCATTCTGGTTTCTCTTGCGATAGTTTCGTAAGAGGGGTAACAGGAAGAGTTGCATCCTGATAATTTCATCAGGTAACAAAGGATACGAAATTCATATACATCGAGCCTCGAGTCGTTAATAAATTCGTTAGGTATAATAGTAAAATTTCCGTTTAGTTTCATTAAAGTTTTCCTCCTTAAATTCAAATAAAAAAACACAGAGTAGAAATTTTTACTCTGTGTTTTGGAATTGATATTGAATTTAGGACTGCGGTTCAAGTTCACAAAAAAGATATTTGACAGTAAACGATTTGCCGTCAAAAACCTTTGCTTTTCAAACCGCTGAAAACCGCATAAAATAACGAGATGACCTTACTTACAGTAAAATCATCTCGTTATTATGGTGGAGATGAGGGGAATTGAACCCCTGTCCGAAACCGCGTCCCCACAGGGCGCTACGAGCGTAGTTTGTGATTTATTTTCCCGAGGTGCAGTGGCTCACAAACAAGCCTCTGCACTCGGTAGCTTCATTAATTCATGGTCGGGTCAAAGCTTTCCCGACTCACGTTGACCGCTAGGATGATACTCTACTCTGCGGGCGCGGTATCCGCAGGAGAGCAGCTGCGCGATTTAGGCAGCGTAAGCTAAATTATTGTTAGCGTTTAATTTTAAAAGTTTGGGTTTTTTACGCAGTACCCGCTGCGGCTCGCTCCCTGAGTCTTAGCGACCCCGTCGAAGCCTTTACATCCCCTCGCAAATGCGCGAGCGTATCTGTCCGCGGTGCATCAAAATGTTGCACCGCGTCGCTTGTAGCTCGGCATTTGCTCTTTCCCAAAAGGTGCACTTCGTTGGCGCCTTCCGGGAACCCTGCTTTATGCTCCGCTACCGCTACGCATTGTATATACAAACGGAAAACCCCGTTTTGTAACAAATCAATAACCCATATTTCTCTTTACTTCTCCTCCTTCCCAAAATGTGCACTCCGTTGGCGTATTTTGGGAATCCTGCGCCTGCCGGCGCTATTTTAAAAGGTGCACTTCGTTGGCGTATTGTGTAGGGGCCGTTCAAGAACGGCCCGCGGGCGATTCGTGAATCGCCCCTACAAATTCACAATATCCACGTAGGGAACGACCTATGTGTCGTTCCGCAACGGGAGGGCACGGAGACCCTCCCCTACAACGGCTCCCTTGTGCAAAGGGAGCTGTCGAGCTTGCGAGACTGAGGGATTGTCAAAAAGGCACAATCCCTCCCCCACCTTCGGTGGTCCCCCTCCCTTTAGGCAAGGGAGGCATTTTTTGCATCCACATTATCAATATCCCATATTTCTTTCCTTTATTGCTCTGTCCATATTCCTCTTTGCATCGCGCTCTGCGATTGCGGCGCGCTTATCAAAGTTCTTCTTACCCCTGCAAAGACCAAGGGCAAGCTTGACGCGCTGTCCTTTAAAATACAGCTTTAGCGGAATAAGCGTATATCCTTGCTGTGAGGTGAGCCCTATCAGCTTGTTTATCTCTTTTCTATGAAGAAGCAATCGCCTCTCGCGAAGCGGCTCGTGGTTAAAGATACTCCCTTGTTCGTACGGGCTTATATGCACGCCAATCAAGATTGCCTCGCCCGTTTTGCACGAAACATAGCTGTCTTTGAGGTTTACGCGTCCCAGACGAACCGACTTTACCTCTGTACCTACAAGCTCTATGCCCGCCTCTATTTCCTCGTCAACAAAATAGTCGTGATACGCCTTCTTGTTTTGAGCAATAGTGCCGGGACTGCTCTTTGCCAAGCTCACCACCCCCTTGCCTTTGATTATTGACTTCCTGCAATATAATATACTATTTACTTAAAATTATTCTGCCTCGTTTTTGTTAGTATTCTTTTTACCTCTGTAGCGCTTGTGTCTTGGCTTATTCTTTTTCTCGGTTTTCTCCTCTATCACGGCACTCTCCGCCTGAGCATCAGGCTCCTCGCTCGCAGGCTCCTCGGCAGCAGGAGCACTCTTATCGTCACGCCGCGTCATAGTGAATTCCCCAATCTTATATGAATCAAACCTAACGTTTTCGCCGTCCTCGAACTTAACCTTTATAATTCCCTTCAAGGTCGCAACATCGATAACCATACCGCGTCCGTCCGCGGTATCGACCATTTCGCCTTTTCTGGGGAGCTTTTCAAGCATATCATCATATGCATTTTGTTCGTACTGCAGACAGCACATCAAGCGCCCGCAAGCACCCGATATTTTAGTCGGGTTAAGAGATAAGCCCTGCTCCTTTGCCATCTTTATCGAAACGGGCCTGAAGTCATCAAGAAACGTTCCGCAGCACAGATATCTTCCGCATATTCCGTAGCTTCCGAGCTGACGCGCCTCGTCACGCACACCTATCTGGCGAAGCTCAATGCGTGTATGGAATATCGCAGCAAGCGATTTTACAAGCTCGCGGAAGTCAACCCTTCCGTCAGCGGTAAAATAGAACAAAATCTTGCTTCTGTCAAAGGTATATTCAACATCTATGAGCTTCATATCGATTTTATGCTCTCTTATCTGCTCATTAGCAATGATAAATGCCTCTTTTTCCTTTTCCTTGTTTTCCTCAACGCGACGGAAATCCTCCTCGGTTGCTATGCGGACTATCGGGCGCAGAGGTGGAACGATTTCAGACTCATCTATCTCGCTGTTTGGGGTAACAACGTGCCCCATCTCTGTTCCGCGGGATGTTTCTACCAAAATTTTGGTGCCCACAGACAGCTTCTCACCCTTGGGGTCAAAATAATAAATCTTTCCTGCGCTGTTAAAACGCACTCCTATAATTTCTACCATGTATTTCCTCCCAATATTCCATAGCCATACATTGTACGGCAATCGGATAATTTGTGTTTCTGGCTATTTCAAGCGAATACTTCGCAACAATCTCCTCAAACCTGAAAGCCGCCTCCCGCGTTATGCGCCCAGCTGCCGCTTTAAGCTCCGTTTCCTTGTCGGCATTTAAAATCGGCTCTCTCTCGGCAAGCCCGAGCTTGAGATGCATAATATCACTCGACCAGCCCTCCATTATGTTTAAGATAAGCTTTATCGACGCCTTTTTCTGCTTTAAAAACTTTATAAAATCATAAAGTGGTCTGTAGCCGCTTTCATACATTTTTATCAGGTGGGCTATCACCTCTGCACGAAGGGCAGACGCCTCGCCGTCTTCAGAAAGAGCTATCGCCTCACCTATACTGCCCCCGCTCATAGCCGATATGCTTTTTGCGAGTGACTCTTCTAAGTCCTTTTTCTCCTTAAGATATTTTTCTACCTCTTTGGTTTCAAGCGGAAGAAATCTTATCAGGGAGGCACGCGACAATATCGTCGGCAGCAGACTGTTTGAATTCTGCGCAATCAGTATTATCGTACAGTATTCGGGCGGTTCCTCAAAGACCTTTAAAAGACTGTTCTGCGCGGGAGATGCCATACTGTCCGCATTTGGAATGATATAAACCTTTCTCTCTGACATATAAGGCTTTATATACACATCCGCCTTCATAGACCGAATTGTATCAACCAAAACATTCGCCTGTTTTTTAGACGAATTATACAGCTCATTTGTTACAACAATTATGTCGGGATGATTTTCCGCGTTAAAACTTCCGCCCGAACCGACAATTTCCTCCGAGAAAGCCTTTGCGGTCGTCAGCCGTCCTACACCTGACGGGCCCTCAAAAATATAAGCGTGGCTTATGTGTCCGCTCTCTATCGACCCGCGCAAAAGCTGTTTAACCTTTTCGTGACCGACTATGCTCTGCCATCTCACACAAAAGCCCTCCCTTATTTCAAAAATTACTTTATTCTGATATTACTTCTATTTTCTCTACAATATCATTTTTTTCTATAAATTTTATTGCCTCTTTATCTATTCGCTGTCCGGGGACAAGCACCGCCGCACCCGGAGGGCACGCCGAAACAACGCCCGCACTCACTCTGCCGAGAGCATCTTTAAGGCAGACCGTCTCAAACGGCGCCTCTATTGCCACAGACGGCGAACAAGAAAGCTCTATATTTGGAAGAGCGAGGTTTTCCCCCGCGCTTTCATCTTTAAATCTGCGCATCCCTATACTGCAAAGCGCCGAGCAAAGCTGTCTAATCTCTCTTTTGGTGTTTGAAACCGACGGAATTAATACAACATATCTTTCATCCGACATTTCGGGGTAAATTCCAAATTCTTCTGCAAGTAAGTTTTCGGCATCCTTTCCGCTCAAATCTATCGGCGAAAAATCAACTACTATCCGCGCTGAGTCCTGCGGTCTTTTAAGCGTATCCGTATCCGCAAAGACCAAATCTGTCTTTGCCATAACCTCGGTCTTTAACGCCTCAATCTCTTTTATCAGCCCGCCGAGCCTTATACGCCCCGCGGTATTCATATAACGCACAGACTCATCAAGCGATGCCATCAACAGATATGACGGGCTTGTCGTCTGTATCGCACGAAGAGTTCTGACAAGACGGCTTTTGTCGATTTTTGCCTCCGCACCCACGTGCAAGAATGCACATTGCCCAAGCGCAGGCAGGGTCTTATGCGCGCTCTGTACGCAAATATCTGCGCCGAGTGCCAAAGCAGAAATCGGCAAATTCTTTTTATTAAACACAAAATGCGCCCCGTGCGCCTCGTCAACTATAAGAAATTTGTTGTTCTTATGCAAAACATTCGCAATCCCCGCTATGTCAGAGCACACCCCGTAATACGTGGGCGAGGTAATCACCGCACCGCAGGCATCGGGGTTTTCTTCTATGGCACGAGCCACCGCATCTGCAGAAACGCCAAGATACAATCCGCTCTCTTCGTCAAACTCGGGGTACACAAACACAGGCTCTATCCCGCCAAGTGCGATTGCTGAAATGACAGATTTGTGACAAGTGCGGTCAACTATAAGCCGCTCTCCGCGGCGAGCACAGCCGAGTATAGATGCGCGAAGCCCAAGACTTGACCCGCCCGTCAAAAAGAAGCTCTCGCCCGCGCCGAATATTTTGGCGCAAGTTTCCTGAGCGGTCTTTAAAATTCCGTTCGGGTTTTGAAGGTTATCCGTGTCTGAGAGCTCCGTCAAATCAATTGAAAAAGCGGATTTGGTAAAATAAGCACCAAGTCCCCGACCGCCTTTGTGGCCGGGGATGTGCATACTTATCTTGTCTTTTTTTGCAAATTTCTTCAGCTCTTTTAAAAGGGATTTGCTCATTTTAATTAAAACTTTATACCGTTTCTGATATATTCAACCAAATCGTCAATCTTAACGCGCTCCTGCTCCATCGAGTCACGATGGCGAACTGTAACGCATCCGTCTTCCTCCGAGTCAAAGTCATAGGTAATGCAGAAAGGTGTGCCTATCTCGTCCTGACGGCGATAACGCTTACCGATGCTGCCCGACTCGTCAAACTCGCACATAAACTCTGCCGCAAGGCTCGCATAAACCTTGCTTGCGCCCTCTGACAACTTTTTAGAGAGCGGAAGAACTGCTGCCTTAATCGGTGCAAGTGCGGGATGGAGATGCATAACAACTCTTGTGTCGTTCTTCTCTGCATCTACAACCTCTTCGTCATAAGCCTCAACCAAAAATGCAAGCGCAACGCGGTCTGCACCAAGTGACGGCTCTACACAATACGGGATATACTTCTCGTTTGTTTCGGGGTCTGTGTATTCCATCTTCTCACCGCTGAAATCGCTGTGCTGTTTTAAGTCATAATCGGTTCTGTCAGCAATACCCCAAAGCTCGCCCCAACCAAACGGGAACATAAATTCGATATCTGTTGTAGCGTTGCTGTAGTGCGAAAGCTCCTCTTGCTCGTGGTCGCGCATCTTGATATTTTCTTCTGCGATGCCGAGTGACAAAAGGAAGTTCTTGCAGTAATCCTTCCAATAATTAAACCACTCAAGGTCTGTGCCGGGCTTGCAGAAGAATTCAAGCTCCATCTGCTCAAACTCGCGGGTTCTAAATGTGAAGTTACCCGGTGTGATTTCGTTTCTGAAGGACTTACCAACCTGACCTATACCGAACGGGATTTTCTTTCTTGAGGTACGCTGTACGCTCTTGAAGTTTACAAAAATACCCTGTGCGGTTTCAGGACGGAGGTAAATCTCGTTCTTGCTGTCCTCTGTAACACCCTGAAAGGTTTTGAACATAAGATTAAACTTACGGATATCGGTAAAGTTGTGCTTTCCGCACTCAGGGCAGGGAATATTGTTTTCTTCTATATATTCCTTCATCTTCTCGTCAGACCAACCGTCTGCCGAAATGCCTGCCGCATCCTCTATAAGCTTGTCTGCACGGAATCGCGCCTTACACTCCTTACAATCCATCAACGGATCGGAAAATCCGCCAACATGTCCTGATGCAACCCATGTTTTCGGGTTCATAAGTATAGCCGCGTCAAGCCCTACATTATACGGGCTCTCCTGTATAAATTTCTTCCACCATGCGCGCTTTACATTGTTCTTGAACTCTACGCCGAGGGGACCGTAATCCCAAGTATTTGCAAGCCCGCCGTAAATTTCCGAACCGGGATATATAAATCCGCGTCCTTTACAAAGTGCCACGATTTTTTCCATTGTTTTTTCTGTGTTCTTCATACCTTATTCAACCTTTCACTGATATGCTGATAAAAAACATTATACCATCCATTATTTAAAATGTCAACCAAAAAGGCGGGGTAACCCGCCTTTTTAACTCAACTCAAACATACCCGTATAGAGCTGATAATATTTACCTTTTTGTGCCACAAGCTGTTCGTGGTCGCCTCTCTCTATTATCTGCCCGTCCTCGAGCACCATAATCGCGTGAGAGTTTTTAACAGTTGATAGTCTGTGTGCGATAACGAACACCGTTCTGCCCTCCATAAGACTATCCATACCCTTTTCAATAAGCGCCTCTGTACGCGTATCAATCGAGCTTGTCGCCTCATCAAGAATAAGAACGGGCGGGTCTGCAATCGCCGCTCTTGCAATCGCAATAAGCTGTCTTTGACCCTGACTCAAATTCTTGCCGTCCCCTGTCAGCATAGTGTCATACCCCTGCGGGAGATGCGTTATAAACCAATGCGCATTTGCAAGCTTTGCCGCCTCGATTACCTCTTCATCTGTTGCATCAAGGCGTCCGTATCTGATATTTTCCATTACCGTACCCGTAAACAAATGGGTATCCTGAAGCACCATTGAGAGCGACCGCCGCAAATCCTCTTTCTTTATCTTGTTTATATTTATTCCGTCATACCTTATCTTTCCGTCAGGGACGTCATAAAATCTGTTTATCAAGTTGGTTATCGTGGTTTTGCCCGCACCTGTCGAGCCAACAAAGGCAATTTTCTGTCCCGGCTTTGCATAAAGAGAAATTCCCTTGAGCACGGTTTTTTCGGGGGTATAGCCAAAGTCAACATTTTCAAACTCTACTGCGCCCCGCAAGAGAGTATAGGTAAGCGTCCCATCCTTATGCGGATGCTTCCACGCCCATTTTCCAGTTCTCTCTTTTGTTTCTGTTACGTTGCCGTCTGCATCAACCTTGGCATTTACCAAGGTTACATAGCCATCGTCCTCCTCTGGCACTTCGTCCATCAGTTCAAATATACGTTCTGCACCCGCAAGGGCGTTGAGTATTGTATTAAACTGCTGTGACAGCTCGGTAAGCGGTCTTGAAAACGAGCGGGTATACTGCAAAAATGATACAAGCGAGCCAAGCCCGAGTGCGAATATCCCCATCTCTCTCTGGTCCGTCAATATTGTCAACGTTGCACCGATTACAGCTGTCAGGGCATAGTGGAAATACGAAAGGTTTCCCATTATCGGCATCAGTATATTTGCAAAGGTGTTTGCATCCGTCGCCGCTGTGCGCAAATTCTCGTTCAGCACCTCAAACCTTGCCTTGCTCTCTTTCTCGTGGCAAAAGGCTTTTACAACCTTTTGTCCCTCTATCAGCTCTTCGATATATCCGTTTACGGCACCAAGGTTTTTTTGTTGCTGGCGATAAAAGTTAGCGCTTTTCCCGCCGATAAGCTTCGTTATCTTGATTACAATAAACAGTATCAAAATAACGATTATTGTAAGCGGGACACTGAGCACAAGCATCATTACAAACACGCTGACAACCGTCACTACAGACGAAATGAGATGCGGTATGCTCTGTGACATCATATGCCGCAGGGCATCAATATCGTTGGTATATCTGCTCATCACATCGCCGTGAGTATGCGTGTCAAAATATCTTATGGGGAGCTTTTGCATATGCTCGAACATATCCTTTCGCATACGGAAAAGCGAGTCTGCCGAAACTGTCAGCATTATTCGGTTGTATGCATAAGCGCACACCGACCCTATCGCATAAACAAGCGCGAGGAGCAGTATTATCCCCGCAAGACCGCTAAGATCGGGGTTTTCCTTACCGATAAACGGAACGATATAGTCATCTATTATCGGCTTTAGGAAATACGTACCCGCAACAGAGGCAAGCGAGCTTAAAACAACGAAAATTGCCACAAGAACAATTTTGAATTTATGCACAGAGAGGTATGACATAATTCTGCCGATAGTCGCTCTTGCGTTTTTGGGCTTTTTTATAGGTATACTTTTTGGTCCCGGAGGCATTTATGCCACCCCCTTCTGCTGAGATTCGTAAACCTCTTTGTATATTTCATTGGTAGCGATAAGCTCTTCGTGCGTGCCGACCGCATCAATTCTGCCGTTATCCATTACAATAATCTTATCTGCATCGCAAACAGAGGCTACTCGTTGTGCAATAATAATCGTGGTTGTCCCCGAGAGCTCATTTTTAAGCGCCTCGCGGATTTTGATATCGGTTGCGGTATCGACTGCGCTTGTGCTGTCGTCCATAATTATAATCTTAGGCTTTTTGATAAGAGCACGGGCAATACACAGCCTTTGCTTTTGTCCGCCCGAAACGTTTACACCGCCCTGATTTAAATCAGTATCATAGCCATCGGGAAAGCTGCGTATAAACTCATCCGCCTGCGCCGCTTTGCACGCGGCTATTATTTCTTCATCGGTTGCATCTTCTTTGCCCCAGCGCAAGTTGTCCTTTATGCTGCCGCTGAACAATAAATTCTTCTGCAGAACCATTGCAACCTCTGACCGAAGCGCCTCGTGGCGATATTCGCGGATATCTATTCCCCCGACCTTGATACACCCCTCGGTAACATCATAAAATCTCGGTATAAGCTGAACGAGTGTCGATTTCGCGCTTCCCGTACCGCCTATAATCCCGACGGTTTCGCCCGATTTTATCTCTAGGTTTATATCCTTAAGGGTTGGATTTTCCGTATCTCCTCTATAATCAAATGAAACGTTTTCAAATATAATCGAGCCATCCTCTACCTTGTTTTCCTCTGCGCCGTCGTTTGAAATTGCAGGCTCTTCATTCATAACCTCAATTACCCTTGTAATCGATGCTCTTGAAATTATTATCATCATAAGGGACATCGACAGCATCATAAGCGACATAAGAATTTGGGTCGTGTATGTGATAAAGCTTATAAGACCGCCCGTTTCCATTGAGCCGTTTATGATAAAGCCGCCGCCAAACCACAAAACAAGTAGAGTGCAAATATACACAATCATTTGCATAACGGGCATATTGAGCATAACAAGCTTTTCCGCGCGGATTTGCGTTTGCATTACCTGCTCTGCGGTTTTGTTAAACTCCTCTTTTTCAAAATCACCGCGGACAAACGCCTTTACAACACGTACAGCAATTAGGTTTTCCTGAATTCTTGAATTAAGCTTGTCATATTTTTTCAGCATTTTCTGAAATCTCGGGTGCGCCTTTGTCATTATAAAAGCAAGAAAAATGCCAAGCACAGGGACTGCGACAAGAAATATGCACGCAAGCCTTGCGTTAATCGAAAAAGCCATAACAGATGCCGAGATAAGCATTATCGGCGCCCTGAACATAGTTCGTATCATCATCATAAATGCATTCTGCACATTTGTAACATCAGTTGTCAGCCTCGTCACCAGCGAGGATGTGCTGAATTTATCCACGTTAGAAAAGGAAAAGTCTTGTATCTTATCAAAGAGTGCCTTTCTTATCTTTGACGCAAAGCCCATACTCGCGATAGAAACGGTCCTGCCCGCGCCCGCACCGAAGAACATTGAAATAAGCGACATTCCAATCATCAGAAAACCGCCCCGCACAACATAGTCTATATCCTGATTTTCTATTCCGACATCAACAAGGCTTGCCATAATTTTTGGGATTGTGGTTTCCAGCAAAACCTCGCCGATTATCAGAAGGGGGGTAAGTATCGCCATTATGAGATACTTGCCCCGCAAAAGAGATAAAATTTTCCTCATTTTGTTTCTCCTTTTCTTGCTCAATAAATCACTATTTTAATTATAATACTATCAATTTTATTTTTCAACCATTATTGCCCATTATTAACAAAAATTTAAAAACCGATGCTCTTTCTCCGCAGGGTTTGCGTTACATCGCGGTAGGGGATGGAACCCCTCCCCTACAATAAAAATAAATTTTTTAAAAAAGTTTCAAAAACCCCTTTACAAAATTGGAAAATTATGGTATTATATGTTTGACACATAATTTTAACAATTAAATAAAATGCGCTAATCTTTTTACGGGCATTTTGCGCTCATTTTTAGGAAAAGCTTTGTGATGGAAAAAATGCAAATTCCTATCAAGCTTTTTCTAAAAAGATTAGCCTGTTAAAATTGTGTGTCAAACAATCGGAATTTGCGTTTTTCGGCGCGGCAATTTCGATTGGCGCGCTTTTTTAATTGGAATTTACGTAAACTCCTTTATTTTAAACGAAAGGAGAAAATTTAATATGGACTACAAAGACCTTTATTTTAATCTGTTTAATAAAATAACAGATGTAATTGAGATGCTCAAAGCAGCACAAGTCGAGGCAGAAAAGAAGATAATGGAAATAGATGATAAATGATTGGGTTTCCTGATAAATTGTAGGGGCGGGGTTCCATCCCCGCCCGTTTAGCGGGAGGGCGCAGAGGCCCTCCCCTACAGAGTTTTGCAACCTTGGCATATCATTGTAGGGACCGGCGTCCCCGACGGTCCGTTGCGGAAGCATAAATGCATTCCCTACAATTTTGCAACCCCGTGGATTACATTGTAGGGAGCGACCTATGTGTCGTTCCTTTTTGATTGACGGGGGTGAATTAAAATTGTATAATGATTATGTAAAAAAGTATGTTATACAAACCTTAATGGGAGTGATTGTAAAATGAAGGCGAAAATATTAAAAGTACTATTAAATGTTTTCTTATATTTAATATTTGTGCTGCTATGGGGTGCAATATTATTTGTGCTAACCTTTATTCGTATGTTCGATACATTTCTTGATCGTTTCGCCGATGGGGCTCTGCTGACAATATTCGCAGTCATTTCTGTGACAGGGTTAATTATACCGATACTGTTTATAAGGAAAATGAAACATTCGTGGATGTTGCCACTGTTTTTAATTGTATCAACAATCATTACAACTGCGGTTAATTATGGCATATTTTACGGCGCCCGTGATTATATGTCTGTTTATACCAGAGAAAAGTGGGAGAAATATCCTTATGTCAGACATTGTATGCTTGACAATCTCAAAGAACAATATGAGTTTATAGGTATGACAGAGCAGGAAGTAAAAGAAATTTTGGGCGAGCCTACATATATCACAGAATACACCGGCAACACAAAATATAAGGGTTATACGGCTTATCAATATATTATAGGCGATGATTTAATAGACCCCTATTCTTATGATTTTATTTTTAATGATGGCATTGTTGTAGATACATCGGTTTCACAACATTAGAAGAGTTTTCCCCATCACACAAACAAAGGCAGGAACTTTTCAAAAGTTCCTGCCTTTATATTATTTAGCCTTTATTATCTCTACTCCAAGCTCCTCGAGCTCGCTTTTCCACTGCTCGTCTACATCTGCCTCTGTAATAAAACAGTCAACCTCATCAAAGCCTGCCAGTTTTATAAAACCTATTCTGCCTATTTTCGATTTATCACAGATATAATAATGCTTGGTCGAGTTTTTAAGCATCTGTTGCTTTATTGCACACTCCTGCTCGTTACTCTCGAGTATTCCGTTTCCGCGTACGATGCCCTTACTGCTGAAGAACATCTTGTTTGCGAAATAATTTTCCTCTATACAGTTCTCTGCAAATCTGCCGACAAAGGATTGGTTTTGACCAACCAGACCGCCGACTGCAATCATCTTAACGTTTTCTGCCTCGGACAGCTCGTTTACAACAAACAACGAGTTGCTGATAACCGTCACATTAAGCTTTGCACGCCTTATTTCCTTTGCCATATAATATGTCGTTGTCGAGGCATCAAGAAAAATTGTATCGCCCGTTGCAATCATATCAACTGCAGTCTTTGCAACTACCTTCTTTGCCTCGATATTGGTTTCTCTTCTCTTTTTCAGGGAAAGCTCATAGCTTCCCTCGTCTATCGGAAGAGCACCGCCGTGGGTTCTGCGCAGAAGCTCTTGCCTCTCGAGCTTTTCAAGGTCACGTCTGACTGTTTCCTCTGTTACACCCAAATCATTACTGAGCTTGCTGACTGCAACTGCTCCCGTCTGATTCAGTATCTCTATAATTTTTTGTTGGCGCTCCAATGCAAACATTGCCCGCAGCTCCTCTCTGCTATTTAGCCTCTTTAATAATCTTTACTATATCACCGTTTTTGAGCCCCGCAGAGTTAGCATCGTCTGTGTCTATGTGCATTTCAACATTAAAGTCATCTCTTACTCTGACCTGAACATCAAAGAACTTGGTTGGCTTTATCCCCTCTACCAAAACATCAACCAAGTCACCATCCTTAATTTTATGTGCCTCTGCAAACGATGGTGTCAAGTGAATGTGACGGTTGGCTATGATTACGCCCTCTTTAAGATAAACGCTGCCCTTGGGGCCGACAATTACCATTTTCTCAGAGCCTTCAACCTTGCCCGATGGTCTAACAGGGGGGCTGACCTTCAGTATAAATGTATCTGTCCTTGAAATCTCAACCTGTGTTTTTTCACGGACAGGGCCCAAAACCCTTACCTTTTCTATTGCTTTGAGCGACGGTCCAACCAATGTAACAACCTCTTCTGCGGCATACTCTCTGCCCATAAGAGTCTTTTTCTTTGTCAGCTCATAGCCCTTGCCGAAGAGAATGTCCAAATCCTCTCTCGAGAGGTGTATATGTCTTTGCGAAACACCGATTTTTATCTGGCCGTGGTCACTGCGAACTTGTGCTATTGCCGCTTTAACCGCTTGTTCCACAACACTCTTGTCTATCATCTGTAACCATCCTTTCACGAATTTTAGTGAAACGAGAATTTACTAATCCTCAATGCTGCTCATATCAAAGAACTTTGCAAGCTCTCCGTGCGGGCTTGCTATTACTTCTTTGCCAAATATCTTACCAATTCTTGCGCCTGCCTTTTCGCCCGCGTCAACTGCAGCTTTAGCCGCAGAAACCTCTCCGCAGACAATCAGGGTTACAAGGCGTCCGCCAAGGCGCTTCTCTGTGTGCAGGATGCGAACCTCTGCTGCCTTTACCATTGCATCGGCTGCCTCGATTGCCGCAACAAGACCTTCGATTTCCAAAATTCCAAACGCCTTGCCGGGTGCCATCGGTTCTTCTTTTATATCTATAAACGATTTTGGCAGTTTTTTGTTATACTTATCTCTGTTTATATCAAGGAGATAACCCATTGCTGCAGTCTGGTCATCTGGACGCGGGATAATGTGCGAAACAATAAACTTGTTCTCGCTCTTTGCGCGCTCCATACCTGCCTTGACTGCCGCCTCAACAGCGCTGACATTTCCCTCAATCTTAACCACCATAACAAGCGGTGCGGGAACATCGGGGCTGATAGGTCTGTTTCTGTCAAAGGCAATAACCTTGACATCAGCCGCCTTTGCCGCGGTGTCTGCAACAATAAGTGCCATTGTAAAGCTGTAAACCTCTATCATTCCAAGTGCATTCATATTAATCTCCATTCCGCCGGAGGCTTGAGCGTGAAAGGAACTTTCACGTTAATTCTCCGTTTTCTCATATTTCCCTTTTGCTATCGCAAGGGGTCTGGTGTTATTAAACAATGTGGAAGTTATCAACCATTACGCATCTTCTCTGTCTTGTAAACGAGTGCGCCGCGGTCAAGCCCTCGCCTGTGGGGCCTGCGATTGTAAAGGTTGTATAACCCTCACCGCCTGCACCGATACCTGCATAAGAGGGTGCGTTCTTTACGAAAATTGTTGTTTCAACCGCACGCGCAAAACTTGTGAGGTTATCAACATTCTTTGAGTGGATGTGTGCAGAGTGTCTGTTGCCGTGCTCTGCCGCAACCGCATATTTTATTGCCTCTTCTATATTGTCAACGCGGACAATACCGAGAATTGGCATCATCATTTCTACCTGAACAAACGGATGGCAGTTGTCTACCTCGCAGATTATAAGTCTGGGGTCTGCATCAATGCCGATTGCCTTTAAGAACTTGCCTGCATCTTTTCCTACCCAATCCTTATTGATTGAATATTTACCGTCTTTTTCTACAAGGCAAAGCTTAACCAGCTTGTCAATATCCGCACCCTTGACGAGATATGCGCCATTCTTTGTCATACTCTCGATAAGCTCGTCTGCGATATTGCGGAATGCGAAACATTCTTTTTCTGCAATACAGGGAAGGTTATTGTCAAAGCTTGCGCCTGCAACGATATCTGCGCCCGCCTTTTTCACATCGGCTGTATCGTCAACGATAACAGGGGGGTTACCCGCACCTGCACCGATAGCCTTTTTGCCCGAGGACAAGAGCGCCTTTACAACGCCCGGTCCGCCTGTTGCAACAAGCATTCTGACAATCGGTGATTTCATCATTTCGTTTGAGCTGTCGTGGGTCGGGTTTTTAACTGAAACAACAAGGTTTTCAGGTCCGCCTGCCTCAAGAATAGCTCTGTTTACAAGGTCAACTGCATAGTTTGCAGTTCTCTTTGCATTGGGGTGGGGGTTAAATACAACAGCGTTTCCGCCTGCAATCATACCCATTGAGTTACAGATAACAGTTTCACTCGGGTTGGTAGACGGTGTAATGCTTCCGATTACGCCAAAGGGTGCCATCTCGATAAGTGTCAAGCCATCGTCACCCGTCATAACGGAGGGCTTTAAGTCCTCTGTACCGGGGGTCTTGTTTGCAACAAGCTGATGCTTGATAATCTTATCGGAAACTCTTCCCATTCCTGTTTCCTCAACACCGAGGATTGCCATTTTTGCCGCCTCTTCGAGAGTCAGACGTCTGATTACAGAAATCATCTTTTCTCTTTGCTCTACGCTATAGCTTCTAAACTGCTTATATGCAACCTCTACAGCAGCGAGCGCCTCGCTCATTGTGTCAAATACACCCTTTTGCTTGGGCTCTTGAGGTTTGTTTGCAATTGAATTTACAACATTTGCAACTATTTCACTTATATACTTTTCATCTACTACCATTTGACTTTCCTCCTGATATCTTAAAGTATTGTTTCCCAGAGCTTGTCGTCGGGATTTGCGATAATTGAGCTGTCAAGGAACATTCCCTTATCGCCCGCCGCAATCTTTGCTTTTTCTATCGCCGCGGTTACCGCCGCAACCTCACCCGTAATCAGCATATACGATTTTCCGCACATACCGCGTGCAAGGCGCATTTCTATCAGCTCAACCTCAGCAGTCTTTGCCGCAACATCACCCGCAACAATCATTGTTGCCGCCGAAAACGTTTCAAGCACGCCGAGGGCGCTTTTGTTCGTAATCTCGTTGGTCGCATAAATCGCAGGGAATATTGACTCGTCGGGGTTTCCGAGAACAAAGCTGTCTATCAGCTTTTCGCCGAATTTGGCTTTGGTTGCATCAACCGATGCTTTAACCGCACTGAGCTCGCCCGTTATAATAATTATGTATTTGCCCGGACATACTGTCTGTGCCTCTATGACGTCAACCTCGGCAGTCTTTATCATCAAATCAGCCGCCTCAATACCTGTTGAAACAGTTTGGTATTCCGCCATTCCTATTGCTTTACTCATTTACTGCCCTCCCCGCGTATTGTTACATATTTATCGCTTACTCTCACAACCTCGCCGTCTGCTGATGCGTGTATATTCACAGAGAGTGCGTCTGTCTTTAACTTACCTATTTTCTGTCCGCGCACAACCTTATCGTGTACCTTTACACAAGCCGTTGCCGGTGCACCAATGTGCTGGCTGAGCGGGATTTTGTATTCCTTTGTTTCGATGATTGTATCCTCAAGCGGTGCGTCCTTTTCATATTTCGAAAGACCAATTCTTGATGTAAGTCTTTCTTTTGACACTCCGCGGTATTTTCTTGCCCTTGATACAGGCGCCGCCGATCTCTTTGGCGGTGTAAGTCCCGCTCTGCGGAGTCCGTCCTTATATTCTGAAATCATCGTCCTTGGCGAGAGCCCCTGCCCGCAAGCGTACATTTCGCAGACACCGCAGCCTGAGCAGAACATCGTATTAATCATAGGTCTTATATCCCTGATTGTTCCGCTGCTTGCGGCGTGCATAAACTCGCTCGGCTCGATTGGGTGCCCCAAAAGATTTCTCGGACACAAGTCCGTACACATTCTGCACTGACAACACGAGCTCATAGCTCTTTTTGTATCAATCTGAATACTTGCACGTTTTTTCTGTATAATATAATGCTCTTTGGGTAAAACCAAAAGCGCATTTGTTGTCTTGGTTACTGTGTCGTATATGCCAGCCTCTTTTCCCATCATAGGCCCGCCGTTTATAATGGCGAACTGAGAAACCGTAGTCCCCCCCGCATACTTTATAAGCTCCTTAAAGCTTATGCCAAGCGGTGCATATACTGTTATAGGTTTTTTAACCTCGCCTGCAATTGTCACATACTTGTGTGTAACAGGCGTATTTTTCTCTATTGCATTGTAAATGTTAAGTACCGTTTCGGGATTAAAAACTGTCACACCGACCTCAATCGGAATGCTTCCCGGAGGCACTACTCTGCCGGTGGTTTCGTATATTGTAACCACCTCGTCGCCCGACGGATATTGCTCGGGCAAAAATTTCATCTCTATATTCTTAAAATCGGAAATAACTGCCGAAACCGAGGAAACAGCACCCTCGTATGACTCTTTAAGCGCAACAATCACAGACTCTGCCCCTACAGCTTTTGCAATTATATCAAGAGTGTTTAATATCTCAAAGGCATATTTTTCGAGTACCTGGCGATGCAGCCGAAGTATCGGCTCGCACTCGGCGCAATTGAGGATAATGGTGTCCGCCTTCTCGCTCAGCTTTGCGTATGAAGGGAATCCTGCGCCTCCTGCACCTACAATTCCGTTTTCTCTCAAAAGGTCTGCCAGTTCAGCTTTTGTCATATATGACTGCAACCCCTTTTTTATTTATCGAATATCTCTTTCCCGTCGTCTATTATTCCAACAATTGCTGCATCTACAGGAGAGCTCCCCATTGAGCAGCCTACTCTTGCGGCACTTCCTGTCGCAACCAAAACAAATTCACCGATACCTGCGCCGATATTATCAACCGCAACAAAGCTGCTCTCTTTGTTTGTAATCGGCTCGACTATCATAAATTTGCTTCCGATTAAATTCTCGTTTTTTCGGGTAGAAACTACGCTCCCCGTAACCTTGGCTATAATCATAATTTTTACCTCGTTTCAGGTTTCCTCTGCGGTGCGATATGCACCGCAGAGATATAAACCAAAATCTTATTTAAGTGTCGGCAAAATCTTCTCAACATCGTTGTGAGGTCTCGGAATTACGTGTGTAGCTACGAGCTCACCGAGTCTTGATGCGTTTGCGCTGCCAACCTCTACAGCTGACTTAACTGCACCAACATCACCGCGAACCATAACACTAACAAGACCAGAACCGATTTTCTCGGTACCAACCAATGTTACGTTTGCTGCCTTAAGCATTGCATCGGCTGCCTCGATTGCTGCAACCAAACCTCTTGTTTCCACCATACCTAATGCTTCCTGTGCCATAATTTTTTCCTCCTTTACAATTACCTTGGCGGTATTTTCCGCCGGTTTTTCCGCTACTTTTTGAGCGGGTTTTTTAACTGGTGCCGCCGCTGCTGCTTTTGCCGGAGCCTTTGCCGCAACCGCCGCGCCATTTGTCTTTTTCACTGCCATTATACAGTCACCCTACCTAAAAATCTTATTTAAGTGTCGGCAAAATCTTCTCAACATCGCCGTGAGGTCTCGGAATTACGTGTGTAGCTACGAGTTCACCGAGTCTTGCTGCGTTTGCGCTGCCAACCTCTACAGCTGCCTTAACCGCACCAACATCACCGCGAACCATAACACTAACAAGACCTGAACCGATTTTCTCGGTACCGATAAGTACAACTTCTGCTGCCTTTACCATTGCATCGGCTGCCTCGATTGCTGCAACCAAACCTCTTGTTTCTACCATTCCTAATGCTTCCTGTGCCATTTTAAATTTCCTCCTATATAATTAGTTTTAATTAATTTACTCGTTAATAATTGCAATCTTGAGGCCTTCCATCGCAAGATTTGTCTTGTGTGCCTCATTTATTTTGTCAAGCGGGTATCTGTGTGTGATAAGCTTCTTCATCGGAAGACCGATTGCATTTGCTCTCTTGAGAAAATCAAATGTAGTTGCATAATCACGAAGAGTGTATACCCACGAGCCAACTGTTGTAATTTCCTTTGAGCATATGTCAAAGTGCGGGTTGATAGTAGCGTCGCCGCCGTTTATAAAGAAACCAAGCTCGCAAAGACCGCCGCCGTTTCTTATAAACTTATAGATGTTGGCGTGTGCAATAGGTGAACCCGTGCACTGGAATGCAAAGTCTGCATAATATCCGCCAAACGCATCCTTAACCGCACCCGCGAGTGCCTCAATTCCGTTATGGTCTTTGAAGTTAACAGACTTGTCTGCACCCATTTCCTTTGCAAAGTCAAGACGCTTCTGCTCGCCGTCTACTGCAACAATGTTTTCAATACCCATTGTGCGCAGGATTGCAATACAGATAAGACCGATAGGTCCGCAGCCCTGAACAACTACACGGCTGTTAAATCTTAAGATGCCTGTTGTCTTTGCTCTCTCTACCGCGTGAATTAAAACTGCACACGGCTCGATAAGTATTCTTGAATCAAGGTCAAGGTCGCTTACATTAAATACTGTAGAACCGCCTCTGATTACCATATAGTCTGCAAACCATCCGTTGAGGTGAATATCATCATCAGGGATAAGTCCGTAAACCTCTGCGCCCTCGCCAACGTTCTGCTTGTTTAAGTCAAACATTGTGATATCGGGGCAATCTTTGAATATCATACAGGTAACAACCTTGTCACCGATGTTTAAGGGCTTGCCTGCACTGTCCTTCTTGACGTTTTTACCCATCTTTACAATCTCGCCTGTACCCTCGTGTCCGAGAACAACAGGAATAAGACCGAACGGGTCGCGCTTGAATTCGTGTGCGTCTGTTCCGCATACGCCGCAGCCTTCTACCTTTACAAGAATATCGTCATCACCAAGCTCGGGGATGGGGAATTCTTTTATTTCGTAGTTCTCAAGGGCTGTAAGCATAGCAACCTTTGATGTTTTCGGAACCGCACCGCCAGCCGTTGCTGCCTTAGGCGCACTCCCTGCACTCATCTGCGACAGTACTTGCTGCACGATTTGTTCAATACTTTTTTCATTCATATCCATCGCAATACTTTCCTTTCAAAAAATTTATAAATCAGTCATAAGCTCCAAAAAAACACTCTCTGCATAGTCACCAAGATAGGTGTCCTGCTCCTCTGTTCCGCCTGAAACTCCGAAACCGCCAATGACTCTTCCACCCGAAATCAGCGGAACACCGCCGCCGAATATAACGATTTGGCCATTGTTGGTGTGCTGAATTCCGTAGAGGGAACCGCCCGGCGCCGCAAGCGTTTTAAGCACCGAGGTTTTCATCTTAAGTGCAGTCGATGTATACGCTTTATTAAGAGCTATATCATAGCTTGCAATATAAGAGTTATCCATACACTCTACCGCAACGGGTCTTGCCCCGCTGTTTGTCACAGCAGCGACCCCGTTGACACCGATTTCTTTGGCGCGGGATAAAACCTTGTCTATAAGCGCCTTTGCCAAATCAAGTGTAACCTCGGATACGCCCGCCTCTGCCGAATATTTTATCGGCTCGTCCGCGGTATTTGGTGCATTCTCGCTCATTACGCGTCTGACCATTTCTGTAAGCTGTTGTTTGTCCACAATCTCACCGCCTATTTGGAGAGCTGCTCCATAACCTTTTTGGTGATTGCTTCAACAAGAGCATCATTGCCACCTGCAGCCTTTCCGTGACCGCCGCAGTTTCCGCCGCAGTTATGACAGCTTGACTTGCCGTTCTTTGCGTTGGGGCAAAGGTCAGCGGGGTGCTTGCCTGACATACCGAACTTACGACGGATTTCGTAGAGCTGCTGTACTCTCTCTTCAGAGAATTCCTTGGGTCCGCCGAGCTGTCTTGACTTAAAGAGAAGCTCTGCATAGAACTCTACAGACTCCATCTTGTGATAAGCTGCAAGAAGTGAGTCAGAATATGTAAGTGCACCGTGGCTCTCAAGCAAAACTGCATCATAGTACTGCAAATACTTCTCAACTGCATCGGGGATTTCGTCTGTTGAAGGTGTGCCGTACTCTGCAATCGGAACGCAACCGAGTGCGATTACCGCCTCAGGCATAATCGGCTGTGTAAGCGGAATGCCTGCGATTGCAAAGCTTGTTGCATAAATCGGATGTGCGTGAACAACTGCGTTTACATCAGGGCGATGCTTATAAACTCTCATATGCATCTTTATTTCAGATGACGGCTTGAAGTTGCCGTTTGCCTGAATAACGTTACCCTCGGCATCTACCTTACAGATGTACTCGGGTGTCATAAAACCCTTACTTACGCCTGTCGGTGTGCAGAGAAATTCGTTGTCATTGAGCTTAACGGAAATGTTTCCGTCATTTGCTGCAACCATGTTGCGGTTGTAGATACGCTTACCGATGTCGCAAATTTGTTTTTTGATTTCAAATTCTGATACCATTTTCAAATCTCCTTTTGTTTATTTAAAGTTAATTATTCTTCATTTTTGATGCGGGAGGGCACGGAGACCCTCCCCTACATTATTGTATCACCAATTAACGCATATGTCAACACTTTTTTCTTTGTTTTTGTTGTTTTTTCTTTGTTTTTTAATTTTTAAGGTGTTCAAGCAGCTCGGGAATTCCCTCCCCCGTTACAGAACTGATATGAAAAACCTTTTTGCAACCCGAAAGCCTAAGCCACCGCTCTGCACGGCCTGGTCTTGCATCCTCTCTGTCGATTTGTGTTACAATCCCTATGACCTCGCGGTTTGCCATACAGGTTATGTTCGGAGGATAGAGCGAGTAATTCTCGGTTGCCGACAGAAGAAGCCCCACAACATCTGCCTCGTAGGAATAGAGAGCAAGAGCTCTTCCAAGGTGATGGTTTTCGGCATATTCCCCAGGGGTATCAATTATCACATCGTAATAGTTGATATATTGTGTTTTATGATATTTTATTTTGTTGCCTCTTATGGCTTGGGTAAGGGAGGTCTTTCCGCAACCCGTTCTGCCTAAAAAAATAATTTTTTTCATAGCCTTTGTCCGTTTTGGTTTTTTACGTCTTTGTTATCTCGCAAACATTAAAGCCAAGCTTGTTTTTAACATAATCAGTAAGTGCCCGAAGAGCCGCCTCGACCTCTGATACGGTTCCCGTAACTATCAGCGTACCGCTGAATCTGTCAACAAAACCAAGCTCTGCACCCGATGATTTTATCGCAATGTCTGCGATAATGATTGCCGTTTCCGCAGGGGATATGGTAACTATTCCGATTGCGGATTTTGCATAATCTACCGCTGGGTCAAGCCCGAGCTTTTGATAAAGAATTTTATCAGGGTTTGCGATTATATGAGCAAGGGTAATCTGTTTACCAGGGACAAGCTCTTGTATAATTCTCATTTTATCTTGAAATTCACGCTCTGTCATACCGATGTTCCTTTCTGTCTTTATTACGGTGCATCGTAAACGCTGCACCCTACGGTACGTGATTATCTGTCACATTGTAGGGCTCGGCGGTTTCCGACGAACCGCGCACATTTCACATTCTGCATTTTCTCTATCCGCCGATTTGGGCTCTTATTCCCGCTTTTGCCGCGGTTCTCTTTAAAAGCTCCATCTTTTCGGCTGTTGGCGGATATGTGCCCGCCATCAAATATTCTCTGCCAAGGCCCTTGTACTTGTCCTCGCCCATTCTGTGATAAGGGAGAAGGTGTATTTCTTCGACTCCCTTAAGGCTTGCGGCAAATTCTGCTATCGCCGATATTTCCTCGGGTGTGTCATTAAAGCCTGGGATAACAGGGACTCTTATTGTAAGGTCTACCCCCTCGTACTCTGCGATTTTCTTCGCATTTTCGAGGATCAATTCATTAGGTCTTGTTGTAAATTCTTTGTGTTTGTCAGAATTTACGTGCTTTATATCCATAAGGCAGTAGTCAAGATGCTTGAGCAATCTCTCCACTGTTTCAAACGATGCGTTTGCGGTGGTTTCTATCGCCGTTGTAAGCCCCAAATCCTTTGCCGCCATCAAAAGACCCTCGGCAAAGTCAGGCTGATAAAGACATTCCCCGCCTGACAGGGTTATCCCCCCGCCGCTTCGGCGGAAATAAGGCTTATCTTTTATTATATCGTCCATTATTTCGCCGACGGTAACATCTTTTCCAACGGTTTTTACCTTGCCCGCTATATTCATTTGCTGGATTTCATAGCTTTGAGATTCGGGGTTGCAACACCACCTGCACCTCAAGGGGCATCCTTTTAAAAACACAATCGTTCTGATGCCTGGTCCATCGTGGACCGAGAACTTTTGTATATTGAAAATTCTGCCCTTTATATCTCTGTAGTCCATAATATTCTCCAATATATGATTTTTCGGTACGCATAAATGCGTACCCTACAAATGATTTTAAACCATAGATTTGTAGGGAACGGATTTATCCGTTCCGCAACGGACCGTCGAGGTACCCCAGGGCAGCCTCTCTTGTCCTTCGGGCAATTCACCTTCACGCCGGTCCCTACAAATATTTTTCATCAATCCGGTAGGGAACGACCTGTGTGTCGTTCCCCTGCGATATTACAAATTCGACTGCTCTGTTCTGTTGATGATGTCATCCTGAAGCGATTTTGAAAGGGTGGTAAAGAGTGCGCTGTAGCCTGCAACTCTTACAACCAAGCTTCTGTACTTATCAGGATTTTTCTGTGCGTCGCGCAAAGTTTCGCGGCTGACAACATTGAACTGCATATGGCTGCCCTTCTGGTCAAAATATCCTCTAACCAGAGAAACAAAGCCTTCAAGTCCCGACTTGCCTGCAAGAGCAGACGGATGGAACTTCATATTAAACAGTGTTCCGTTTGATGCAATATAATGGTCAAGCTTTGAAACAGAGTTTGCAGATGCGGTAGGACCGCTTATATCCTTGCCCGCAGACGGAGATACACCGTCTGCAACGGGTGTGTGTGCAAGTCTGCCGTCAGGCGTTGCGCCTGTCTGCTCGCCGAGCGGAACGTTAGCCGAAACGGGATAAAGACCCGCCTGATATATACCGCCTCTGGGGTTTCTGTACTTTTCAACAGGTTTTGTATATGTATAAGCCACATCTCTTGCAAGGGCGTCAACCTCTGCATTATCGTTACCAAACTTGGGAAGGGCGTCTATCATATCGAGCATTTCCTGATATCTTGCCTTTTTCTCTGCAGAAACGCTGCCGCTCTTAACCTCGCTTATAACCTTTGCTATAACCTCGTCGTTTATCTGTATTCCAGCATCTGTCATTCTCTTTAAAACTTCAACTGCTGCTTTTTCTGTGTATTTGTTTGAATTCTCTTTGCCGTAGTTGTTCGAAAGAGCCTCTTTAAGCTCGCAGAGAGTGAATTTCTTTTCATCATATACAAGCTTCTTTATAACATAGAGAGAGTCTGCCATATTTGCGATACCAAATCCCTGCGGACCTGTAAAGTTATAAACCGCACCGCCGTTCTGGACGCTCTTTCCTCTGCCGATACAATCCTCTACCATTGATGAAAGGAATGGAAGCGGGCATCTCTCGCCGTGAGCAACGTCAATTGCGTTGTCCGCATTTACCATAAGAGCAATCATATCGTCCATCTGTGCTTTGTATGCATTATAGAAATCATCAAAAGTCTTAAAGTCGGGAAGCTCGCCCGTTTTGTGACCTACCTGACAGTCCTCGTCAACACCGTTTGAGAAAACAAGCTCAAGCGGACGGCACATATTAAAGAATGCTGCATCGTGCCAACCATCTGTCTTACCTGATTTCTGCGGTTCTACACAACCGATTATGTTATAATCTCTTGCGTCCTGAATTGTAAGGCCTCTGTTTATAAGCGCGGGAACGATAACCTCGTCGTTATAATAAGCGGGAAGTCCAATACCCGTTCTTGTAAGCTCTGCCGCTTTGAGTAAAAATTCGTGCGGTGTGCCGTTCCATACTCTTACTGAGAATGAAGGCTGCGGGAGCATAACGTGCATACATGCCTCTATACACATAAAGGACAAATCGTTTGTTGCATCTCTGCCGTCAGGGGTCTGTCCGCCTGCAATGAGGTTCTGGAACATACTGTAGCCCGCAAAGCCTGCCGCAGACGCCGCATCTCTTACCTTTGACATATCGTTAAGCTTTACCCAAACGCAGTCGATAAGCTCTTGCGCATCTTCTCTTGTAATCTTTCCGCTTTCCATATCTGCCTTGTAGTAAGGATACATATATTGGTCAAAGCGTCCCGGGGAGATTGAGTGTCCGCTTGCCTCGGTTTGAATAAGCATCTGCACAAACCAGAATGACTGACAAGCCTCATAAAAGCTCTGCGCTCCGTTTTCAGGAACTCTCTCGCAGTTTTCAGCTATCTTTAAAAGCTCATTCTTTCTTATAACATTACTTTCCTTTGCCGCCATTTCCTTTGCAAGACGCGCGTGACGCTTTGCGTAGTTGATTGCTGCGTCACAGCTTATAATTACAGCCTCTAAGAATGATGCTTTTCCGAAATAGTCCTCGTCTGTTATATCAAGCTTTGAAAAGGCAAGTGCTGCCTTTTCTTTTATTCCTTTATAACCAATTGCAAGGACTTCGCCGTAATTTACGGTTACGTGTCCAACGCCGTTATAGAAATAGTTACCCGGGGTGAATATGTTATGCTCAATTGCAAGCTTTGCCCTCTCGTCCATATAAGATGTTGCAAGCTCGCTTGTGGTTTTGCCCGCCCAATAGCTGTTTGCCTCTTTCAGCTTTTTCTTTGTTTCCTCTGTTATAACAAATGGGTCTGCATCTCTTGTTTCGATGGTATCAAACTCTTCTTCAAGCCAGGTATATGAATACTCAGGGAAGGTCTGACAGCTTCTTGATTTCTGGGTTGTGCTACCGACAACCAATTCTTCATCCCTTATAATTATCGGGATATTATCAAGAATGTTTTTGAAAGCCTTTGCACGCCTAAGTATTATCGGCTCTCCTTCGGTTTTTTTGTAGCTCTCTGTTAAAAGAACGGCTCTGTCTGCCTCAATCTCGGGTTTTGACTTAAAAAGATTGTCTACAAGCTTTGTAATTCTTTCGCTCTTTTTTATATTTCCGCTGTAAAACTCACCCATTTTTATTACCTCCGTCTTATCCTTTCAAAATATTGTTAAGCTCCTTTTCTATATCCGAAACCCTGTGATTTGCAATCATTTTCACAGAGGGAGGAGCGCCATCCATTACATATTTTTCTGCCGCACGCTGAAGCATCCCTACATCATTGTAATTATCACCAAACGCGGCTGTTTCTCTTATACTTATATTAAGGCGCTTTTGAATAAATTCTGTAGCCTTTCCTTTTCCTGCATTATTATTTATCCATTCACACCAATCCTTATCCTTATATACCTCATATGAAAAAGGAGGTGTTTCAATATAGCCTGCGCCATATTTAGATATTTTTATAATTCTCTTTAATTCCTCTGTATCCTCTATTTTTTGAGCCTTTTCGCCATATTTTTCTTTGAGCAGATTAATAACTTCTTCATCCGCCTCATTGTAATAGGCAAAATCGACAGAATGAAAAATTATATTTTTCTTATTATTCATTCTCTTTTGGGCAAAAGGTTCGATACATTTTTCAAATATAACCTCATCATTAAATACAATCGCCGCACCATCTGAACAAGCATAATAAATATCATCGGTACCCCGCATTATGTATCTCATTTCTCTGTAGCTTCTTCCGCTTGATACAGCGAATACTATACCCTTTTGAGAAAAGCTTTTTATTAAGTTTAAAAGAATATGATTTATTTGACTTTCACCCTTTTTAAGAAGGGTTCCGTCTAAATCCGATAAAACTAATTTCGTCATAATGGTATATCTCCGCCCTTTTACCTTAACTATACTATACTTTTCTATACTTGTCAATATATACACAGAAAAAAACAAATAAAAAAAGAAAAATAAAAATTTTTGATCATTTATTAACATTAGTCCTGTTTATAAAATGTGGATCTCTTGTTTATTATTTTTTTTATTTTTTAAAGCTGTTGATTATGTTGATTTGATTAACAAATTTTAACATAATTTTAAAGATTAAAATATAACGTTTTTACTGGCTTAAATAAGATTTTAAACAC
>JAZNFQ010000054.1:0-3467 GCA_045576075.1 Clostridia bacterium | reverse complement strand
GCATTGATAATAAATGTTGGGCTGAAGTCCAATACTCCGATGTTATTTACCCCGTAACTCCCAATTTGGGAACCTCGAAAAACTCGGTTTAATCCATTTATTTTGAATTTTGCGAGCGTAAGCGAGCCAAACTATTGAGCCCCGGTGAGGGGCGATATATGGTAGTCAACTATGAATTTTGTAATTTTAAATTTTTGTTGATTTGACTGGTTACAGATAAAGCAACCGCTGTCTTGTGCCCCCCAAATCAGGGCACAAGACTTGGGAAAGGGGGCGGCGCATGCCAGCCCCCCCTTTCCCAAACCCTATCCCCCTATGTCTAGGGTAGTTGGGCTATTGCTCCAAACTTATTTTTTTATAGCTGTCGCTGTGTTGTTTTTACTGCTCTGAATAATATCAGGGCATCCTTCTGCTATCCAGTCTCGTGTTATCGCATTAAGCCTCACTATCATAAGTCTCATACAAGCAACCATTCGTCTTTTGTAATCTTTATCTTCCGGTTCATTTATATACAAATTTAGCTTTTTTTTCTTCCGTTCTAATTGATTCCACCGCTTGTGATATGCGTTTTCCGTTTTAGCATTAAGAGCAGCTCGAACACACATATACAGCAAATTACGTATATTTTTTCGTCCGTAACGAATAAATCGCTTGCCTATTTTGTTTCCACTGTCATAATTGAAAGGAGCAACACCAACTAATGCAGCGACTTCTTTCCTAGACAAGGTTCCGAGTTCCGGAAGCTCCAACGCCAAGGCTGCAGCCGTTTCTTTTCCTACTCCGTTTTCTTGCATCAAAATACGCATTTTACGAACCATGTATTCATCTTCTTTTATTAAACGATGAAGTTGAGCATTAACAAGCTTTCTCTGTTGTTGATCTGCCATTATCTTATCGTTTAATACTTTGCGCGCGAACTCAGATCTGCAAGCTGCAAGCGTCTGCTTTGTTTTTGCTATATTTTGTACAATAAAACGCTCAATGCGTTGCAATTCCCTCATCTCCGCGTAGTTTTTGTTCATCGGAGTATTGATTTTTAAGTATTGAGAGTAGGCGATTGCATAGTTTCGGATTACTTCGCAGTCTAATTTATCTGTTTTGGCTTCTTTTATACCGCCTTTAGCAAAATGCCTTATTTTTCTCGGCGATACCTGGCAACGTTGAATCCCGTTCATATCAAGCATTGCTCCAAACTGTAGGCTTATACTACCTGTTGATTCGTAAACAACAACAACATTACTGTATCTTGCCAAATCCCTGCAGAAGCGCCTGCAACCGCTGTCAGAATTGGGATAGATTTTATACTTATCGAACATGACATCAAGTTTTAATTTAGAAAGGTCAACTCCAACGTAAGTGACTTTTTCATCTTGATGGGGGATTTCCGACTTGCTTTTTGGTGTGTGGTTCTTTATCATGGTCATGTCTCCAGCTCTATTACGGACGTTCTCTTTATGAGATGTTCCATTCAACAATACGAGACTAAGTACGGAGCCGTATCACACGGGAAGGTAGGAGGCCCCTACTACCAATCGGGTGTAAATAACATTGACCCTGCCCGGGGTGCGGGCTCTCCATCCTTCAGGAATAATGGATAGCTACCCCATTATTCCTTCTCCGTTACGCTCGATTGTACATCGAACAAGAGCAATATACCAGAAAAATACAATCGAGCCCGGTGGTGGAGCCGCGGTAGCGACGGACCCCCGTGGAACCGGAACAAACAAACCGGAACCCCGGTTGAGGGGTGACATAATGCGTGGCTTAAATATGGGGCAAAATACATATAACCCCTCAATTCAATGCACAACATTATGCCACCCCCAATTGATAAATTCTGGTAGTATACGTGCGAGGAGTGATATAATCACCTCGCCGGAGCAGGAGCTCAGTGTTAGCTGCAATGAGCTCCTGGCTTGGACGAGTTCGTTGCCACCCCAGTACTGCACAAATAGTAAGTACGGCCGCAAGTAAGAACCATCCAAGCCCCGTCCTCGGGGCCGGTACTCAAACTCGTATAATTGAAAGGTACCGTCCTTGTGACGAGTCCGAAATTGAGGAGGAGACATAATGCAACAGAAATCAATAAAAAGCAAGTCGGAACACACCGAAACCGCAACTCACGGAACAAAATATCTCGGTGTAGACATATCTTCAGAACACCTCGATGTGTATCTGTACGGTAAGTACAAGCGTGTTAACAATAATCACGAGGGACTCAAAAAATTAAAAGCTCTCATTGACAGACAGAATGAGCCTGTATTGGTAGCATATGAGTCCACCGGTTGGTTAAGCCGGATACTAGCTATGCAACTACTTAGCATGGGGATATCGCAGGTTTGTTTAAATCCATCCCGAGTCCGAAATTATGCTCGGGCTATAGGCGTGCAAGCAAAGACTGATAAGAAGGATTGCGAGATGATAGCGCGCTTTGCAGAACAAACTCATGCTCAGGCAAACGTCACAGAAAGCCCAGTACTTATGAGACTTAAAGAATTACAGAGCTCATTAAACTACTTCAAGCGTAGAATGGCACATGCAAAAAGCAGTTTATCGGCGCAACGCGACAAGTTTATTATCCGTGAAATTCAACGAGCTATCACACATGATGAAAAGCAAATCGCACGGATAGAGAAAGAAATGCATAAGCTCATAAAAACTAATCAGGAAATGCAGGAACGCTATGATTATTACCTTAGTTTACAGGGTATTGGGCCTAATACAGCTCTGGCCTTAATAAGTCAATTGCCGGAATTAGGTCAAATGAATCGTAAACAGGTTGCATCGTTAGTAGGTCTGGCTCCATACAACTGGGATAGCGGAAAGATGACAGGCAAAAGAATGACCAGAATGGGCAGAAAAGGTATTAAAAGTCTGCTATACCTGTCCGTTACCTCATTACTACGTCTACATGACCATCCAATCACTAAAATGTACGAAAGGTTGAAGCTGAAAGGCAAAAAAACAATCGTAGCTATGGTTGCGTGTATGCGAAAATTATTGATCTGGCTTAATGCTGAAACAAAAAAGTGGCTATCCGAAAAAAACTACGCATAGGTATAAAAAGTCTCCGAAGGTGCCCAACTCCCTAGCAGAAAGGGGTGTGGGGAAGGGCGGCAATGAGCCCTTCCCCACGTAGCGTGGCATAAAATTTCACCTTTTTCATTTTCATAATTGACTTGCGGGGTTCGTATTTATTTTTGCATAATTCCCGGGGTCCCGCCGCTGGCGCGGCTCCACGCCCGGGCTATTTTATGGCGCCCCTCGCCGGGGCTCAAAAAGTCGGCTCGCTAACGCTCGCGGACTCTCCCCCACAACTACCAATTTGTGAGGGTACCAGAGTTTTTAGAGATTCCCGATTTACGATTTACGGATTTACAAAGTCAAAGCTCGGCGCCCTGCGGGCGCAAGCGAAGCCGAATTTTTGAGCCCCGGCGGTGAAACTGTGTGAGCGCTCCCCCCTCCTT
>JAZNFQ010000053.1:0-80545 GCA_045576075.1 Clostridia bacterium | reverse complement strand
AGATGGTAATGTATTGGTTGATTCGCTGGGACGTACACATGCCTGGGAAGCATAGGCTATCATTTTTGTATACAAATGATTATTCCTCAATAGAGTCGTTTACAATAGTTGGAGTGGTGCCGCGAAGCTCGCTGCGATTGCTGCGAACTATTGAGATGCACTGCTCAAGCTCCTTCATAGAAGATACGCTTACCTTCTCTACTGTTTCAAGAAGACTGTCTGCGTAATTGTAAGCCGAGTCCACAATAGCACGTGCCTCGTCGTTCGACTTATCAATAATCTGACGCGCCTGTTCCATAGCCTGCTGGGTGATTTCGTGTTCATTAATCATAGAAATACCCTTTTCGTTTGCAGCCTTGATGATATCATCAGCCTCAACCTGAGCCTCGTGCAGAATACGCTGACGCTCTTCCTTAATCCATTTTGCTTGCTTAAGGTCATCGGGGAGCTTAAGCTTAAGCTCCTGAACAATATCCATAAGCTCATCGCGCTCTAATATACAACGACCTGAAAACGGAACGCTCGCCCCTTTGTCTATTATGTCTTCCAATTCATCCAATAATTCTAATCCATCCATTATTGCTTCCTCCTATTTTTGAAATCTCATTAATTTCATATTTGATATAAGCCCTGAAAATTTTGCCGATGTGACAAGCTGATATACATAGCCCTAAATACCGTTTTTAAGTATGGTTATCACGGTTTTGCCATAAGAAACACATTTATGTATTTCGAAATCAGGATGCTCGGCAAGCTCTCCGCCCTTTTCTGTTTCAACTACGATAATCCCGTCCTCTTTGAGAAGCTTCCCTTGACTGATTTTGTCAAGAACAACAGCTAAAAGACCTTTATTGTATGGTGGGTCCAAAAATATAATATCAAACGGTGCGGGATTGCTGTCTAAATACGAAAGGGAATCAGAGAATCTCAGCTCGGAATTATCCTCGAATTTTGCGGCAGCAATATTTTGCAGAGCTACATTATAGGCTCTCCTGTCGTGCTCTACAAAAACACAATAAAGAGAACGCCTGCTTAAAGCCTCGATGCCAAGTGCCGCACTGCCGGCGAAAAGGTCGAGAACACGTTCTGCCGGAAGGTGCATCTGTATGATGTTGAAAACCGACTCTTTAACCCTGTCAGTAGTGGGACGCGTGCCCATACCATCGGGGGCAGATAGCTTCAAACCCTTCCTTATGCCTGCAATAATTCGCAAAGAAAATCCTCCCGTATATGCTTATACTTCACTAATATTTATATCCTAAAAGAGAGCATTTGTCAAGTGTTTTTTAACATAATTGTAAATAAATATTCATTAAAAAGTAAAACCCCGCCTTGCCGTACGCAGCCTAAGGTAAAAACCTGGAAACCAGGTGGGGAAACGCCCGAAAACATTACAAGTCCACTGGATGTCAAAGACATGAGGCATGTGCGCCGCCTTCGGAGACAAAGCCCCTTAATAAAATTGTTGGTTTTACATTATAGCTGCTTTTACGAACAAAGCAGGGATATTCATTTTTAACTTCTGATATAGTATAGCATATTTTTTGTAAAAATACAATAGAAAATTGAAAAAACAAATGGAAATTCAAAGAAACTTTGTGCCATATATTTCTCAAATGTTACGGAGTTTTCAAAAATTTTACATCCAAATTACAATTTGGAAATTTCGTTAAATAGGCATTGCATTATTGATTTATATTGTTATAATAAAAGTGCTTAAAGGTTATGAATATCGACAAATTTCTAAGCATAAGATTTCTAAAAGGATGTATCATACGCAAAAACAGCAAACAGGCATGGGGGAAGGACAATGAGGATAGAGCGCGTAGATGAAAATAAGATTAAGGTTTTGCTTGATGACAATGAGGCTAAAGAGTGGAATATTACAGTAAAGAATATTTCCGAGAATACACCTGAGGTACAAAAGATGTTCTGGCACGCAATCCGTGTGGTAAAAGAGAACATAGATTTCTCGATAGACGGCGCAAAGCTTTTTGTGGAAACCATTCCATCCTGCGACAGCGGAATTGGAATGTTTATAACAAAGGTATGTAACGATGCCGAATTGCGTGAGGCTGTGAGCAGGTGTTCGTACAAGGGAAAAATTCGCAGGAATGAGCTGAAACCAGATGCAACGCAAATGCTGAAACGGCGTAAATGTGTATATAGGTTTGATGATTTTGACAGCGTCTGTGATGCGGCAAAGGTGTTGCGGGGTAAATACATAGGGATGAGCACTCTTTATAAGATGAACGGAGAATTTTATCTGTGTCTGATACCACGGGGCCCCGTTTCGCTTTGTGAGGCGGAGGTTATGCTGCCCGAGTTTGCACAAAGGCTCTCTCACGGACAATATGTTCACGGAAAGCTCAATGAATACGGCACAAAGATGATAGAATATGATGCGATTGATATTTTAAATGAATATTTCGGATAAAAGGGACGCAGCCGCGTCCCTTTTTTGCGATGTTTTGGAAAAACAAATTGAATTTTTTGAATTTATCGCCGTGCCCGGTTCCGTCATGCCACTCCCGGACGGCGATGAAAAATTCAATTTGTTTCCTTTGCGTGATTGCAAATTTGTAGGGGAGGGTCTCCGTGCCCTCCAGATAAACGGGCGGGGATGGAACCCCGCCCCTACAACATTATACCGAGATTGCAAACGGTATCTATGGATAACTCAAGGCGTGCAATTGCAAAAGCGTTGTAACATTGCCGCCGAGGCTTGGCAGGCGGAACTATGGGCTGCGGGCAATTGATTAAAAGCAACGCTTTTGCAAATAAAATTTATTCTATATGGGGGCACTTCCTCACAAATAAACTCGTCATTAACCACCCATCTTTTGAATATACATAACTAAAACAAAGATGAGGAGATGAAAATATGGACGAGGCAAGAGCACATAAGGTAGTGATTGAGGACAGAGGCAGGCTTATGGTCAGCGCTGTTGAGGATGTGGAGAGCTTTGATGAGGAAAAGGTTGTAATAGTAACTGATATGGGCACTATGACAGTTATTGGCGGGGACTTTCGCATCAGTAAATTAAATGTGGAAGACGGGCAGATTGTGATTGAAGGCGAAATTGATGAAATTCAATATAGCGACACAATGCACAGTGATAAGGGCGGAGGCTTTTTCACACGGATTTTTAGATAGACTGTGATATGAAAGTGACGGAGAGGTTGCTAAAATGAGGGTGATGTTGGGTCCGACAATGGACTATTTCCTGTGGTCTGTCGTAGGCGGGGTGATTCTCGCGATTGTATATGATATACTGCGGCTCAGCCGAAGGCTTATAAATACAGCGGATATAATAGTTAACATAGAAGATATTCTGTTTATTGCGCTATCGGGCGGGGCGGCGGCATATGTCGCCTACGCTGTCAACAACGGCGCTTTCAGAATATATAGCTTACTTGCTATGGCAATCGGATTTTTTATATACAGGTGGTTATTGGGTAACAGACTTATTGGCGCGCTTGTATTTCTGTTTGATTTGCTTGGCAAGGCGATGCATTTTCTGTGCAGGATTTTGCTTGCCCCTTTGCGTTTTGCGGTCAGGGCTATAGGCAAACCTGTATTTTTGGTAGTCGGAGGTCAGGTGAGAAAATTCCGCTCCCGAAATCGTAGAAAATGCGAAAAAAAAGAGTAAAATATTAGGGTGTTTTGTGTTTGGCGTGCATTGACAAAAGGGGTTTTGTAGTATATAATAGTGCTACAATGCTTTTGTTGCAGAATTTTTGGATAATATCGGCTGCAGAGGATAAAAATAAGCAGGGGCATTGAAAGTCTTTGGAGAGAAGGTGCTGGGGCTTTGGCTGATAGAAGAAAAAGTAAAAGAGGCGGTAAGGCAGGGGCGTCTGCACGTAAGGTTAATATAAAAAAGATGGCGATTGCGGCGGCTGTTGCGGTTGTTGCGGTTTATTTTATTTATGTACTTATATGGCAACAAGTTACTATCAATAATAAGAACAATGAGATAGAGGGACTGAGAATGCAGGTTGATTCTGCAAGCGAAGAGTCAGAGCGACTGAAACAGGAGGTTGAGAATTTAAACGACCCCGAATATCTTGAGAGGGTTGCAAGAGAAAGGCTTGGCTTGGTTCGCCCGAATGAGCGCGTTTTTGTTGATTCAAACAAGAGCGAAGATAACGAAGGCAGATAATAATTATTTTACATAAGAGGAGAGGTCCTCAGGGAAGGAATATGCGTAAATATGCAGATTGAAGTAGGAGCAGTATTGGAAGGAAAGGTTACGGGACTTGCGGCTTTTGGTGCTTTTGTCGATTTAGAGGGCGGCAAGACGGGTTTGGTACATATTTCGGAGGTGTCGACGGAGTATGTGAGTGATGTTAAGGAGCATTTGAAAGAAGGACAAATTGTTAAGGTAAAAGTTATCGGTACGGATAACGGAAAAATCAGCCTGTCTATAAAGCAGACAATGGAGCCTGCCGCACCAAAAGGAGAAAAGCGCGGAGGAAAGGGCGGAAAGCGTCAGGGCGGAAACAAAGCTCGCAACAACAGTACAGATTTGCGTAAACCGCCTGAGGAGGTTGTGTTTGGAAGTCAGTCGGCAGATATGAGCTTTGATGATATGCTCCAGAAGTTTAAGCAAGACAGCGACGAAAAATTTCAGGATTTAAAGCGCAGCAATGACAGTAAAAGGAGCGGCGGCTACAAACGCTCGTATTAATTTTTGTAATTATCTTCTGCGCGGCTTGTTCTGATTTATTAAAGGAGTGAGATTATGGCAGTAGTTATATGGCTTATAATAGCTTTGATTGCGGGTGTTGCAGAGGCTGCTACGGTTTCTTTGGTATCGGTCTGGTTTGCTTTGGGCGCAGTCGCAGCCGCGATTGCAGCAGCCTTTGAACTTGGGACTATCGCACAGGTAATAATATTTTTGGCAGTAGCATTGGTTTTGATGGCTCTCACGGCACCGCTTTGCAGAAAGTTCAGGATGGGAGAGAAGACCCCCACAAATGCGGACAGGCTTATCGGACGCACAGGGATTATCACAGAGGATGTTGACCCCTTGCAAGGGGGTGGCGAGGTTAAGGTAGGCGGGCAGGTTTGGTCTGTGCAGGTCAGAGGTAACGGACGTGCAAAGACCGGAGATAATGTTATAGTCGAGGATATAGAGGGTGCGCATCTTGTGGTCCGCTTAAAAGAGGATACAGATGCTATAAAAAATGAAAGTGAGGAATAATTATGGCATTAGTTATAGGTATTTTGGTACTTTTAGTAATCATTTTTATTTCCAATATAAAGATTGTGCCTCAGGCGCACGCCTATATAGTTGAGCGTCTTGGCGCATATCACGCTACTTGGGGCGTAGGGTTGCATTTTAAAATCCCGCTGATAGAAAAGATTGCAAAGAGAGTCAGCCTTAAAGAACAGGTTGTGGACTTTCCGCCGCAGCCCGTTATCACAAAGGATAATGTAACGATGCAGATAGATACGGTTGTGTATTTTCAGATTACCGACCCTAGACTCTATACCTATGGTGTAGAGCTGCCTATGTCGGCAATCGAGAATTTGACCGCAACAACACTTAGAAATATAATCGGTGATATGGAGCTTGACGAGAGCCTTACCTCAAGAGATGTAATCAATACAAAGATGAGGTCTATACTCGATGAGGCAACAGACCCGTGGGGAATAAAGATAAACCGAGTTGAGCTTAAGAATATTATTCCGCCCGCAGGCATCCGCGAGGCAATGGAAAAACAAATGAAAGCCGAGCGCGAACGCCGTGAGGCAATACTGCGTGCAGAGGGCGAGAAAAAGTCAGCTGTTCTTGTGGCAGAGGGTGAGAAAGAATCGCGTATCCTTCAGGCAGAGGCAGAAAAGCAGTCCCAAATCCTTCGCGCAGAGGCGGAAAAAGAGGCGGCTATCCGCGTAGCAGAGGGTGAGGCTCAGGCTATACTCGAGGTGCAAAAGGCAACGGCAGAGGGACTTCGTATGCTAAATGAGGCAAGCCCCACAGATGCGGTTCTTGCAATTAAGGGAATGGAAGCCTTTGCAAAGGCGGCAGACGGCAAGGCAACAAAGATTATCATTCCGTCTGACCTGCAAGGCCTTGCAGGTCTTGTGACATCGGCTACGGAGATTATAAAAACAGATAATAAACAATAAGGTGTTTTAAATGGGGCAAACGCCCCGCTACATAAATGAGATAAAATTCAGGAGGTTATATACTTATGTCAGGACATTCGAAATGGGCAACCATTAAGAGAAAGAAAGGTGCAATCGACGCCAAGAGAGGTAAAATCTTTACCAAAATAGGCAGAGAGCTTATGGTTGCAGTTAAAGAGGGCGGACCTGACCCCGACAGTAACTCAAAACTCAGAGATGTTATCGCAAAGGCAAAGGCGAACAATATGCCAAACGATAATATTCAAAGAAGTATCAAAAAGGCATCAGGCGAGGGCAACACAAACGAGTATTTCGAAATGGTGTATGAGGGCTATGGACCAAACGGTATTGCGGTTATAGTAGAAACCCTTACCGATAACAAAAACAGAACCGCGGGGGATTTGCGCCATTATTTTGACAAAAACGGCGGAAACCTCGGCCAAAACGGTTGCGTAAGCTTTATGTTTGACCGCAAGGGTATGATAGTTATTGAAAAGGCAGACGGAATTGACGAGGATACATTGATGATGGATGCTCTAGATGCGGGTGCAGACGATTTCAATGTTGAGGACGAATGCTTTGAGATTATGACAACGCCCGAAGATTTCAGTGCGGTGCGCGATGCCCTTGATGCAAAGGGTTATGCCTTTGTTCAGGCGGAAATAAACTATATTCCGCAGACAACAACCGTGCTTGATGACCCTGACGCTGTAGCGAAGATGGAAAAGCTTATAGATATGCTTGAAGAAAACGACGACGTTCAGAACGTTTATCACACTTGGGAAATGCCCGAGGAAGAGTAAAAAAGTCAGGTAAATCAAGGGTTTCAGAGATTTCAGATTTTTAAAATTTCTCTTGAATGATGGTATATGTGCCACTTCTACGGCGTACATACCACCAAAAGTTAAAATTTAAAAGGTTTGTATATCGACCTTCTTTGATGTATGTCATCACATATATCAAAGGAGGTTTTTTTGTTGAAGTTAACCAATGTGTTAAAGGAATTTATATTTGATTGTGAGGTGAAAAATTTTAGTCCTAAAACGATTAAAGGATATAGGAATAATTCCTTATACCTGTTTAATTATTTAGAAGAAAGATATGGAATTACTGATGTAGAAGATGTTACGGCAAAACAAATTAAAGAATTGTTTAAATTTCTTTGGGCAAATGGAAGAAAGATAACCTATACAAATGGATTACTTAAATGTTATCGTGCATTTTTTAAATATGCTTGTAATGAAGAATATATTGCTCTTAATCCTTGCGTTAAGGTTCCGTGGGGCAAGGAAGAAAAGACAATCATTAAAACATATTGTAATGATGATATATATAGGATGCTTGAGGTTTATGATGGCAGAGATTATATATCTGTCAGGAACAAGGCTATTATTGCAATGCTGATTGATACAGGGATAAGAAATACAGAGCTATGTGTGCTTGAAAATGCAAATATATCCGATAAAATAATCAGGATTTTTGGTAAAGGATATAAAGAAAGAGAGGTAGGCAAAAGCCCATATTTAGCTAAAATCTTAATGAGATACGAAACGACTAAAGAGGGGTATTTTAGATATAAGAATATTCATTATACTAATTATTTTCTGTCTAAAAGTGGCAAGCCTTTGACGGTTGAAGCGGTAGAAAGAATAGTAGCAAAAGCTGGAAAACTCGCCAATGTTGAGGCGAGTATCAGATGCTCGCCTCATACATTAAGACATTACTTTGCTCAAGCACAGCTTAAGAATAATCTTGATGTCTATAGCTTGTCAAGGCTTATGGGACATGAGAACATTAAAATAACACAAAGATATTTACAGGGTATGCAGGATAAGGATATAGCGACTCGAAGCATATCCTCAAGTCCTCTTATGAATTTATGAGAATAACCCCAAATCACTAATATATTTATTTTAGAGAATAGGGGTAATACTGGAATTAAAAAGGTGTAGGTAGATATACCTCAATAAGAAGTAGCGATAATCTGGGCAATTTGATGCTTATCTGCATTGATGTCAGAGTTGGTATATCTATTTGCCATAACCAACGGAATGCGAATTACACCCAGATTTTCGCACTAACGCAAAAGCAAGCAACGAAACAGTCGTATAGGATAATGAGCTAATTACGCTATTTATCTATCTTAACGCCTGTGAGTTGCTTGCTTTTGTGTTATTAATGTCGAAGACCTCGGAAAAAAGGGGCCCGCGACACCGAATTTTTAATTATAAGAATTTTAAAGTTCATTATAAATTAATGAATTGTTGAAAATTGAATTATAATGTTGTATAATAAATTTGAGGTGATGTACTATGTTAGAAAATAGTTTGGGATATATTCTTCAAATTGCTACGATATCAATTACATTAACGCTTGGGCTAATTTCTGTATATCAAACAAGAAAAATTCAACGTGGGCAAAATATCATATCTGTTACTACTAATTATAGACTCAAACGAACTGAACAGTTGAGGGAGTTTTCAAGATGTTTGATGTCTAATACAAATCCTCTTTTAATGAAGTTGGATGCAGATAATATAAAAATGTCGCAGAAAGCAAGTGATGCATCCGAGGCTATTTCGACTATTTTACACAGATATTTTGATGCTGATAGAGAATTAATTGAACTTGCAGATAATATTGTGCAATTAGCGGTTACATACAACAATTCAAACAACGACGAAAGGATATATTACGAATTAGTTTATAAAAGAGACTTATTTAAAATTAAGTGTGATATTTATACTACAGCCGATTGGAACAGAATTAAGAGCGAAACAAAAGGCACAAATACATCTTGGGAGTCATGGGTTGAATATTATACAGAAATAGATAAAGGATTTAAAGATGAAATTAATGAAATTAAAAGGAAATACGAAGAAATAGTCCAAAACAAGCAGTTGAATGACGGCGTCTAAAGCGTTCACTAATTTTATAATTAGCTATAGTTAAATCAGCTACTTTGTGTAATTTTAAAAACAAAAAATCAGGTAATCAAAATTCAACATGCTTATTTATGTGAAGAAAAGAGTCAGAGGTAATTATTGACCCTGCCAAGTTGCAAAATTTTGAAGTTGCTGAGATAATTGAAATTGAGCAGTGATAGAGAAGCACTATCTACGCCTAAATTAACGGGCATAGGATGGTGCTTTTTTGTTGCCTGTTTTTTCGACCTATCACAAATTATACAAGATAATTAAATAATAAAACCTCTGCACTACAGATTAGTACAAAGGTGAAAATAATTATGACCTAATTTTGGTCTTTGAAAGTTTCAATTAAGTCTGCTACTATTTTTCTTTGCTTTTCAGTTAGACCCGAAATATCTATTGTTGTTTCTTTATCATTTGTGTCATCTCTTTGTATTCCCCGCAATGAAGCCGTTGGATAAATAAATGGCGTAAAATCAAGGTTTTTGAGGATTGAAAGACAAAACTTACGACCAATTTATGACCAAATAAAGAGAGAACATATTCTAAAATGAAACAGTATGAGATTGTTATCTTGTACTGTTTTTCTCTTTATATAAGTAATTATTTGCGTCAAGGTTGATGTATTTGATTCTATAGCAAGATTGTGATATAATAAGTATAGTAAATTTAAAAGAAGTGGAGGTAGCAAAATGATAAATATCAACGGAAAAGAGTGGGATAAATTAGAACCCTCAGATATTGAAGCATTAATGTCTGAACAAGATCTTGAAGAATCATTTTATTTTGAATTTAAAAATGATAGAACGATATCAAAAAAAATAGCAAAAGAAGTATCTGCTTTTGCTAACACTTTTGGCGGATATATTTTCATTGGAATTGCTGATGATAAAAAAATTGAAGGTTGTTTAGAATGGAATGAACAAAGAATACATGCAACAATTCACGATACAATTACGCCTACTCCATCTTTTGATGTAAAAAAATTTACATGTTCTGACGGGGTGGTTTTTGTTATAAAGATTGAAGAAGGTGCAGAACCACCATATATAACAAATAGTGGGAAAATATTTGAGAGGGTTTCATCAGGATCTATCCCAATAACGGATTCTTCAAAATTATCACAAATCTATAGTAAGAGAGAACAGCAACTATCAAATATGGAAAGAAAAATTACGATAGCACCTATACAAAAAGAAGTTGGTAATATATATGGGTATATTGATATTGGGTTTATAGTTGTCCCATCTAACAGGCAAATGGCAATAGATATTTTCAATAAAGCAGATTTAAAAGGCATAATAAAAAAATTGACAGTTTCAACTGATTCTCGTAATTTAACCCGTCTTGGAAATTCAATTGTTTATACTCCTGGTGGATTGTCTGTTGCTCAAGGAATGTTACCTGCCCACACGAATAATTTTCTTGAAATAATGGCAGATGGTTGTGCAAGAATGAGAATTTTGTTGATTAATAACGACCATGATGACCCTAGCGTAAATATGATATTTCCAATAACAATAAAAAAATTATACGAAGAAGTATATACATACATTATGGGGGAATTGTTTCCAGCTAAGATTGCTTATGCAAAAAAATACGAATCTTTAACTGTATTAAAACAATTTAATCCGCTATTGTATTATGACGAATGGACTCTTGAGTTGAAACCGAATCTTGAAGAGAAAAATGAAAGAATGCTTGATAAAATTGAGAAATATCAAGAAGCCATGGGGACAGATATTGTTGTTACAGATGACCGTATTCCTAAAACAGGTTTATACACAATTGATAAGCGTCAGCTTGAACTTTGGGGTATGGATTACAATTCTGAAACTATTATTGATGAATTATTTTTCTCAAAATTTGTAGGGTTAGGTGTAATTCCTGATCAAAAAGAAGAATGAAGAATAGGTGAGAGAAGAGTGATTTGATGTTTTGACTATATTAAAAATTTTAACTTAAACTTATCCCCAATTGTACATTAGATTTACGACCAAATAAAGAGAATATATTCAAAAAATGAAATAGTAGGAGATTGTTATCTCATACTGTATTTCTTTTCTATAAATGCTACATAAGTGACATAGTAATTTTTTAGGACGATAATCTGGGCAATTTTAGCCTATTCTACAACGCGGTCAGGGTTGACACATCTTTTTGCTATGACTAATGGATTGCGTATTATGCCCAGATTTTCGCATTAACACAAAAGCAAGCAACGATGAGTCGTATAGGATAACGAGCTATTTTGCTCTATATATCTATCCCTATGACTGTGAGTTGCTTGCTTTTGTGTTATTAATGGTGAAACCCTCAAAAAAATAGGGCCCCGACACCAAACATTTTAATTAGTTTTTATTCTCTTTTCTTAATAATTCTATAAGTGAGGCGACTACCGCAATTTGCTCTTCATTTAACCCCGATATATTAATAGTCCTTTCTCTTTCTATTCCAAGCAAATATTCCATACTCACATTGAACTCATTTGAAAGTTTAATTAGCACTTCAAGGCTTGGAGTTCTTGTTTCGTTTTCGTATGCACTTATAATTGATTTGTTAAGCCATAATCTTTGAGCAAGTTGTGTTTGAGTTAATCCCTTGTTAGTTCTTAAACTTTTCAAATTCTCGGCAAATTTATATGTCATATCTCGCACCTCTTTCCACTATATGTATACATTTTATAACAAAATCCAATGATTTATGTGGAATGATATTGACAAATAGTGGAATTACGTGTAAAATAAAAGAAAATATATTTTTAAAGGAGAGATTTAATTATGGCTCTTATTCAATGTAGAGAATGCGGTAAAGAAGTATCAGACCAGGCAAAGATGTGCCCAAATTGTGGTTGCCCTATTAAGATGGAGGAAACATCAATAATGATAAAGGCATCATTGCAGTCCTCTGGCTGGGCGTGTGCTTATATCATTTATGACGAAAACGGAACGGAAATCGGGAAGATTAAACCTGGTGAAAGCTTTTCAAGAAAATTACCTGATAAGGATGTAGTGTATGGGATTAAACTCAGGGGTGCATTTGTAGGACCTAAAGAATTACCTTGTAAAGCTCACACAAAAAATAGGTTTAGCGTCGCCCCCAGCACTACTGGTATGACTTGCAATGTGTCTAAGGTCGAATTATTCGATGCAGACTAATGAACAATATTAATTAAACCACTAATTAATAACAAAGGAGAAGGATTTGCAAATGAAAAAGGTTTTATCATTAATTATATCAGTTATGCTACTTGTTGGCTCGTTTAGCACAATTGGAGTATATGCTTCACCTCAAATTACTGTAACATTAAATGGTACATACATTATTTTTGATGTACAACCCACAGAAATAAATGGTAGGGTATTAGTTCCCGTTCGTGCGATATTTGAGGCACTAGGAGCTAAAGTTGATTGGAACGAAAGTAAGAATGAGGTTATTGCCACTAAAGGTGATGTCACTATTAGGTTGTATAAGGATAATACAACGATGTACAGAAATAATAAGACTATCACGCTTGATGTTCCTGCGAAAGATCTCGGTGATAGAATTTTAGTTCCTGTTAGAGCAATTTCCGAGGCTTTTGGGTGTAAAGTGGATTGGGATGATGTAAATTCACAAGTGCTTATAACAACAGGAAGTGCCCCCGAGGATGATGGTAATCGTTTAAAATGTGGTGAAAATTTAACTTATGTACGCACTGGAAACACAATAGAGGTAAGCGGAAAAGGCGAAATGCATAAAAACTTTTTTAATTACGATGATACTCTTGAAAATGTAATAATAAATGAGGGTGTAACAAATGTTTCCGAAGCGGCTTTTGCTCGCTGTACAAAGCTAAAAAGCGTAAAGTTACCTAGTACATTGAAATATATAGGTGACAATGCCTTTCGTGGATGTTTATCATTGCAAAATATAAACCTTCCTGAGAACGTATCTTCAATTGGAGAAGAAGCCTTTTGGCAATGTGAGAGTTTAAGAAGTTTAACAATTCCCGAAAGTGTAAAAGCCATTGGCAGTGATGCTTTTAGCTTTTGTACAAAATTAGGGGAAGTAGAAATTCTTGGAGAAATAAAGATTGATAAGAAAGATATATTTTATGGAAGTGATAATGTAGTTATTATTGGAAAAAATAATTCAACTACCAGTTCCAACTCTCCCTTAGATGAAAATGAGTTGAGGATGCATATTTTATCATTAGGTTGGTCTGTGTACTCAGATTATCCAGTTCCTGATTATGGTGACATTACTGGACAAAGGCGTAATTATACTGCTTTAAGTGCAGATTTATGGTATATATACGACAATTATTTCTATCCAACTAGTGTGGATAATGATGTTAAAACATATTGCAAAGTGCTAGAATTATGTGGATTTGAATTTGAATCTGAGAGGGAATTATCTGAATATGCTACGACGCAAAGTGCAAGTATAACTTATAGATATAAAAATACTCCTCTAAGGGTTCTTATAATCAGAGAAGTATGGAATCGTACTGCAAGCAAAGAATATACTGTAAGAGTTTATCCTTTTTATGGGGATTATTGATGGTAAAAGAAGGACCGAACAACTAAAAGCTTAGGGGGATAGTGAAATGAAAAAAATTATATCTATACTATTGATGTGCGTAGTGATTATCAGTTCCTTCGGAGGAATCAGCACATATGCATTAAATCAAATTACAGTAACATTAAATGGTACATACATTAATTTTGATGTGCAACCTACAGAAATAAATGGTAGGGTATTAGTTCCCGTTCGTGCAATATTTGAGGCACTAGGAGCTAAAGTTGATTGGAACGAAAGTAAGAATGAGGTTGTTGCTACTAAAGGCGATGTTACTATTAGGTTGTACAAGGATAATACAACAATGTACAGAAACAATAATGCTATTACACTCGATGTTCCAGCTAAAGATATTGGTGACAGAATTTTAGTTCCTGTAAGGGCAATATCTGAGGCTTTTGGCTGCAAAGTGGATTGGAGTGATGCTAATTCACAAGTGATTATAACTACAAATAGCGATTCAGCAATATACAGCAAGGAAGAAATGGCTCAAAAAATTCAATCATTAGGATATTCTACTGCATACGAATATCCAATACCTGACTATATATCTGTTACGGGAGCACTTTGGGATTCCGAAAATTATATTACAGATGGATATAGCTGTAGTTATGACTCTTTATACAAAATGCAAAGAAATGTCATATCATATTGTAAGGTATTAGAAAATATTGGCTTTATGCAAAGTTCGGCAAGTGACACAACATTACAAGAATTAGAAAACTTGCAAAGCGTTTGGTATAAAGATAAAAACAGTATACAGTATACATACAATTTTGGAGATAGAAAAGCACGTGTTACAATCGTGTGGAATGGTTGGGATACATTTGAATTATTTCAGGACTTAGATGGTTATTATGAAGCTGTGCCTATGCTGTTTGTTAGTTATAGTTGGGGAAAATAATTTGCAAGAATATACGCTGCTATTTTAATAAAGGGCAGAGCCTTGCTTCGGCGAAGCCGGAGCCAAAGGCTCCGACCGCCTCAACTTATAGCTAATTAATTTAATAGATTAGGAATCAGGTGTTTAGGGCATCTGATTCCTTTCTTTTTCCTTATTTAAAAGCCGATAAAATGAAGTTTGCTTAAGTCCAAGAAGCTCCATTGCAGATTTAGCTGAAATGATTTTAGCCTGATAATCGGCAATGACGATATCCCAATTTTCAGGCTTTTGGAGTTTAGGTCTGCCAAGGTGTTTACCCTGTTTTTTAGCTGCCAAAATTCCAGAAGCTTGTCTGCTCCTGATAGACTCTCTTTCTTGTTGAGCAACGCTTGAAATGACCTCTATGAGAATGTTATTTACCATTTCAAGTATCCATTCCTGACCATCAAAGTCAACCAAGGTAGTTGGCAAATCGAGGATTTTAAGCCTGATTTTATGCTTTTTGAACCATTGTAATTCTTGATGGATGTGCGATTTTGTTCTGCTTAGACGGTCGAGGGATTGGATGTAGAGAGTATCACCGCTTCTAAGCATAGTGTTCTTTAGAGCTTGATAGCCAACTCTGTCTAAATCCTTGCCACTTTCCTTGTCACAGATGATTTCTCGTTCATCTGCACCAAGTTTTTTAAAGGCTTCTATCTGTCTATTTAGGGACTGTGATACAGAAGACACCCTTGCGTAATAGAAGGTTTTATTGTTCAAAATGATTTCCTTTCCAAACTACTACCTAAAGGTGTATACATTTTGGAAGATTTCCCAAAACTTTAATTTAACCTTTAGGGAGTGTTTTTATTGTATTTTTTAACTCTTTCATAAGGTATACCTTTACGAACGAACAAAAAAACATCCTCTCATTGCTGAGAAGATGCCTTATTATTGTTTATCTATAACGATTTAATATGTTCTTTGAAAATATCCTTAAGCATAAAGATATCACCGCTTACGGATTTGATGGTTGCAATCATGAACAAGTCCTCGTCTATCTCGGTAAAGTCAATCTTTTTTTCGTTATGCTTCAGGAGCATAGAGAGGAATAATCTTTGTATTCTTCCGTTACCTTCTCTGAATGGATGAAGGTAGTTTAACTCGCAGTATAGCTCAACAAACTTATCTATAAATTCATCGCCTTCCAAAGCTTTAAGGAAATTTGCTTTACGCAAGTTGTTAAAAATACGCAAACCATTTTTTCCAATTTTTTCAGAAGGGCAAAAGTTTGTTCCTTTTTTACTGATGTTTGCACTTCGTATTTCCCCTGCCCATTCATAGATATCTGAGAAAACATATTTGTGTAAAGATTTATAAAATTCAAAATCAACATTTTCAAATGCGATATCCATAGATGCCTTGGCGATTAGAACAGAGGTTATGCTTTGCTCTAATGCGTTTAATTGAATTTCATCACGAATATCAAACTTGTTAATTAAAACAGTGGTATTTTCATAACAACCATCTGATATGGAATCCAATGAATATGCCATTTATGCTTCGCACCCTTTCAAGACCATTTGTATAAATGTAGTCTTATCGATCTTGCCAGAAAGAAAATCAAAGCATTGTGACTTTTGTTCATCAGTAATTCTGTAGCCTTCCATCTCTACAGATGCAACCGCGTTATCTAAAGCTTCTTGATATCTAAGCATTTCTTGTTCGCTCATAAAATCACTTCCTTATGCTTATTTTATCACATTATATCTAAATAATCAATAAAAATTTATTCCTCTAACATATCAAGCAATTCGTTAAGTATAGCAACATGCTCAACCGCAAGGGCAAACTCTTTTTCCCTGTTTGGCTTAGCTTGATTTGTGCCAAGTCCATCCTCATAGATAGTTTTCTTATATAACTCGATTTCGTAGAGATCGAGCAAATATTCGGTTTTATTCATATATAGCATCCTTTCTTTAATAATCTTCTGGTAGCAAAAAGGTAACGCACGAGCCATCATCTATAACCCAAAACTTAATGTTATCGGTCTTTGTTTCGACTGTCAATACTTGCAGATAGTCTGCGATATTCTTGCCTACAAGGTCAAAAATAAGACTCATAGAGGCAACGATAATTTCAGTTATCTTATCCTGAAAAGTCTCGCCAAAGGCCCTTGTATAGACAATTTGCCCACTAAATGAGCTATTTCCAATGCACTCTTGTTCTTTTAAAGTAATTTTCATTTGTATCACCCTTTCTCATTTAATATTCATAAATATAATCTTCGATTTCTTGCAAGGAAAAGTCGTTATTCAAAAGCTCGTCAATATCTATGCCCTGATAGGCGGCAAAAGCTCGTAATTCAGATAAATACTCATCTTCTGCAGAATTATTACTCAGTCCAGAGAAGCAGGAATAATATCCGTAATCCCACCAATTTCTACCGCTATAATATGAGTATTCGAATGTCTCCTTTTTGATGGTTCCATTAGGACTAATTTTTAGGATATCACCCTCTGATATCTCGACTGTTTCAAACTTGCCCTTTTTGAGTGCTGAAAATAATGGTGAGTCAATCAATGCCCTGTATAATATTTCGTCCGTACTTGCATAGACATATATCTTTTGCTTTGGAAAGTGCAAAATTGATAGCGGTGAATCGCCTTTGACAAGATAAAGATTGTTTTTCTCATCCAAGATAGTATAACTGAAGCTTCCTTCGGTTTTCTCTGCCATATATTTAATACTATCAAAATCAAGTCGAGGTTGACTTCCTAACAACTGCACCGCTATGTATGAATCCGTCTCTATTTTGGTCTTAGGAAGGCGTAATTCTTTTCTCAAACTCTTATCATTACTCAGAACTCCGTTGTGACACAGGGCGAAATTGAAGCTCTTACAGGTACCTTTAAAAGGATGGTTGTTATAGTTCTTTTTGCAACTTCCTTGGGTTGAATTTCTCGTATGCCCAGTCAATGCATTAATACTATCAGGATGCTTAAAATCCATCTTATAAGCTGATTTTGCATCCTTAATTATCTGTAAGTATCTATTGGCATTATTGAACGCTATGCCTGTTGAATCCGTTCCCCTTGTAGCCGATTCTACCGCCAAGGCGGTTGTAAGTTTTGATAACCCTTTTATCTCTTCGTTTCCGTATTTTGAAAAGCCAAATAATCCACACATTTTACATTTCCTCCTGTTCTATAACGGGCAAGTCGTTTACATACAATCTCTTAGACTTCAGGTATTCAATCAGTTCGGGCTTATCACATATCCCCGCTACAAAAGAACTCCATGAGAGCCGCTCTAATTCTTCGTCATTCAAATAAGTGCAAATGTGACATATCTCATCCACAAGCTGAAGTGTAGCAATAAAAGTCTGATGTCGAAGCGTGCCCCTGAATAGCCTAAATTCAATTGTATTATAGTTTTCGAGATTAACCGCCACGTATCTTCCCAAATGTCTTTCCTTGGCTTTCTTATAGGTGTTTTGAGTGTTTTCAGAGATGCCATATCGGCTTGACCATCGGTTGATATTCTCTTCAGTTCGTCTTGAAAATTTCAAAAGCTCATTCCAATGATTTTCTACAAAGAAAACTATCCTTGCAATAACTTCCTCCTGTTCCTCGCTGGTATTTCCAAAAGCTGAACGATTTACGTGGATATGTAAGCCACATGTAGATGTCTGATGAGACCTATATCCCATGCCAACAGCTCTTTCAAACAGTCCTGAATAGTCCACCTCATTCAGATGATAGTCAAGACTCATTGGGTGAGATACAAGCTCAAATCCGTTTGAAAGGCTCCCGTCGTGCTTTGCGTATATATAATCATTGTCCTGATTAACACAGTCAAGTAACTTTTGAGCATTACTGCTTTCCTCGCCACCGCCATCTATCTCTATTTCAATTCCGTAGAAAATCTTACCCGTACCATAGAATATAGGTTCTGGCTTATAACTGTAATTCTTAATTGGATTTGAAATCATACTTTGATAACAATTGTAGCAATATCCATAGTCATCCTCATCATCCATATAATAAAGGTCCTCGTTCGAAATCAATCGTCCGCACCGTTGGCAATGCGAAAAGTAGTTGTTATAACATTGGCTGCAAAGAAGGGTGCAAGAATCGCCCTCAGCATTATCTCTCCAAATTCTGTTACCACAGCATTGACAAACCACACTCAAATCATTTAAGCATTCTTCACAATAGGAATTACCTTCAAATTCTATAATTGATAATCCACCTAAAATTTTTCCGCATTCGTTACATACTAATTCTTTTGACATTTTTAAAGCTCCTTTCTTTAGTACAACATCTTTGGCATACTCCTGCGTAACTTATATAAGCGTCTCGCTTAACCCAAAGGTATAAAATCGTGATTTTATATCACATCCTTCTGTATAGATTTTTATATATAAAAAGGGCCTATAAAGCTGGTTAAGCTCTATAGGCTCTTGAGTTTTCAAATACTTAATTTACATTTTCGTGAAACTTTTACTTTCAATATAGACTGTCATCGGGTATTAATAGACCCCGACAAAAAATTAAACTTCCGTCCTACTGTTACAGAATCGTTAAACTTTTAATTTATTATTGACATTTCAATTGTTTCCATGGTATAATTCGCTCACAATTGAATAGAGTGAGATTGACACAAGACATAGCAATCAAGTAGGATTGCACCCAGACGAGCTTGTATTAAAATTATCACGAGGCAAGCAACAATCTCTTGGTTTGTTTGGTTTCTTTAACTATAAGAAGCTTTGTTTTGTGTACAATCTTTTTTTGTTGCATTAAAAAGTCTCCTTTGTTTTGATTCTGGATTAAATCACTATTCAAAATCAAAAATATAAAAGGAGATTTTTTATATGCAAAAAAGTTATTGTAAGTTAAAAGTAAAAATTAAAGAAGAAGAGGTAATAAATAGTATATTAATAAAAGCAAAAGAAGAAAAGTTTAATGTAAATGATATGCAAATAGATTTTTTTGCTAAAATGGTATCGCTACTTAATGATGACAAGAACATAGAAAAGGTTACGTGTATTCCAGCTCCGTGCGGAATAGGTAAGAGCTTACTGATAGGCTCTTGTGTACGAGTATGTGCAAGACAGAATATGGGTCTTCTTGTCTTAACAGACAGTGTAAAAAGGTTAAATGAATATATTGAAAATTTGACTGACAATATATTTGTATGTACGGCAGAGATGTCTGTTTTTCAAGCATTAGATGAAATAAAGAGGAATGCTGTTGTATTGATGACTACACAAAAATATTTTGGCTTAGATGATGTTCAAAGAGAGATGTTATTTGATTTTAAAAACAAGAGAATGTGGGAGCACAGGAGAAAAGTAATCATTGATGAAATGCCTAAATTTTATGCTTCGGAGAGAATTGGGATCAAGGAACTAAATACTATTGATACATTGCTTAATTGTAATTTAAGTGAGCTTGTGGAAGATAAGGAAGAAATAATTAGGTTATTTGAAAAAGGAAAAAATCAAATTAAAGAGTATATGAAAGAGCACGAGCAAAAGGATGATGAAGATTATTTATTTTACGCAAATCCAGATGAGTTTGAAAAAATACGGGATAGCTTCGGCGATTTCTTTGATAAAATCGAAAAGTACAGAACAGAATTGATGAAGGATGAGAGTAATTATAATGATGTGAAACTGATAGATTTGTTAAGGTATTTATGTGAGAATGGCGGTGTGTTCAGTTCCTACAAAAAGGGTAGCGGTTACAAGTATGAAACTGCGTATTGGGTATATCAAAGTAAGTCAAACTATTTTAAAACAAGTATGGGCAAAACAAAGTTTTTCATTTTCGATGCAACTTGCGATATTCATCCGTTATATCGACAGGATTTTATTGATATAATAGATTGCAGTAAGTATAAGAGGAAGCTTAATTTGACAATAAATGTTGTTGATATATCGACATCGAGATATGCTTTGAAAACAAATGATGCTTTTAGTGGTATAATCAATTATATAAACAGTGAGAAGCAATCAGATCCGTTAATAGTTACATATGCAGATAAGGAGTGTATCTTTAAAGATGTGTTTGCTCATACAGCTCACTTTGGAAATATAAAGGGGTTTAATGAATATAATAATCTGACGGAGATGTATCAAATAGGTCTAAACAGGTGCAACCCTTTGGAGTATTACTTTATGTTATGCACAAACAACCAGGAAGTACACGATATAACTAAAGCAATGAGCAAAGAACGATCAATAGGCTTTTTCGGTCATATTATAAAGCTTAAAAATAAAAGCGGGGAAGCAAATGCAGCTATAGCAAAATATTGGATGGATGAAATACTTATCAATTCGATAGCTGCTGATTTTGAACAAAATCTATTTAGATTGTCCGTTAGAAATATGGATGAAGAAAGAACTAATAAAGTAACATTGTTTACCAATTACAAAATAGAGCTGTATGCAAAAGCGTGTGAAATAATTGAGGAGAGGTTTAAAGGGATAGCAGAGGTGAAGTATTTAGACACACCTGATAATATAATAGTTGAACAGTTAAACAAAAGAAAATCTCAGAGTGGAGAAACCCACCTTCAAAAGATAACAAAATTTTTAGAGAGCAAAGAGGTTGGGGAAGTGTTTAAAATGAAGGATTTGTGTGAGGCGACAAAGTTAACTCAAAAACAGGTTCAAAAAGTTAAAGATAATAATCCTTCGATTAACAATATCTTTAATAAGATGAAAACTGACAAAAAGGGATGGTATGCAAAGGTTTCGTAAATAACCCCTAACATCTAAATAATTAATTTAGAAAATAAGGGTTAAAATATAGACAAATCTTTTGTGTTATGATATACTTATCTTGAATGAAGGATTTTAAACAATTCTCAACGATGACATACATCACTAATAAAATTAAGTTTTGGAAGTCAGAAAAAGAGAAATTTAAAATTTTAAAAACTCTGAAAAGTCAGTAAAATCAATAGTTTAGAAGACATCAAGAAGATGGAAAAGCTTATAGATATGCTTGAAGAAAACGACGACGTTCAGAACGTTTATCACACTTGGGAAATGCCCGAGGAATAAGATGTTATATAAAAAGTGTGTTTCGCAATTGCGAAACACACTTTTTTATTGTTATTTAATTTTTAATTAGTTTGATTTTCTTTTTTCAGTAATTCTACAAGAGAGCTGACTACCGAAATTTGTTCCTCGGTTAGCCCTGTTACATCTATGGTTTTTTCTCGTTCTATTCCGAGTAAATATTCCATACTCACATTGAATTCGTTAGAAAGCTTTATTAGCACTTCAAGGCTCGGAGTCCTTGTTTCATTCTCATATGCACTTATGATTGATTTGTTAAGCCACAATCTTTGAGCAAGCTGTGTTTGAGTTAAACCCTTGCTTGCCCTTAAATTCTTCAAATTCTCGGCAAATCTATATGTCATATCTCGCACCTCTTTCCACTATTTGTATACATTTTATAACAAAACGCGCTGAATTATGTGGAATAATATTGACTAATAGTGGAATTAGGTGTATAATAAAGGAAAAATATTTAAAGGAGAGATTTGATTATGAAAAGATTTATTAGTATTTTTTTAACCATTTCACTTTTAGTTTTTGCTTGTTGCTCTTGTGGAGCAAGCGGTGAATCTCAACAGGAGGTTGTTCAACAACAAGTAGCGCAAGACCCTATAGGTTTTGAAAATTATATTAGGGACAAAATAAAGCCAGAGGGCGGCAACCAAGTGGTAAGTATTACCGTATCAGAAACTGCGAACAAGGTAACGGTTATGCTTTCGCAGGTAGGGCTTGCGGAATTAGTGCGTGAATGTATTGCATTGGGAGTAATTGATGAAATTGACGAATCATGGAGTAATGGTCTGGTTAAAGGTATGATTTCTATGTCGGAATCGTTAAAAGAAGAAGGAAAGGCGTATGGATTTGATAATATAGTATCAGAGATTTATCTCGTTGACGATAAAAATCCCGAGATTTCTCTTCTTGAAATTGTAGATGGTTCAGTGCTATATGATATAACAAAGGAGTAGCCTTATGAATATTTGTCAAAATTGTAAAACAGAAGGTGAAAAGAATTCTAAATTTTGCAAAAACTGCGGAAGTGAAATCATCATAGAAACAACCGAAACTGATATTGAGAACAAGGATATTTTGACTAGTTTGAAAACAGTTTTATCAAATGAAGATGATACAAAACAGAAAAAGGTAAAAGGGTTATTTTTGTCCATAAAAGAAAAGGTAAAAAAATTTATACTCTTTCGTTCGAAAAAAAATATAATTATAACCATCATTATTGCTGCTTTAATAGTTGGAATAGGTTTTATTTGGAAATCAAATATTATTCCAAATAAAATTGCAACTATTATATATAATGATTATAAAGTTTCTCATAGGACATACGAAAATGCAATCAGCAAGCTTGATTTTATAGATAAGATTGGCGATGTTCAGTGGGCGTACGAAAAATGCGAAGAGTTAAATAACTCTCGTTGTTCTTATAAAACAGGTTATGAGTATTTACAGAGCGGTCAATATGTGAAGGCTTTGATTGAATTTGCTAAAGTAATTCAGGAGGATGAAAATTACAATGATGCAGCCCAAAAGATAGAAGAACTAATAGTAACAGTCAAAAATGATGCCATCAACAAACTGAAGGAGTTTGAAGCGTCAAATAACTTTTATGATGCATTAGAACTAATAGAGGATATAGAAAAAGTTATGGTGCTTGACGAAGGTATTCGAGAATATAAGAGAGTATTTACAGACGCTAAAAATGCATACGAGGAAGAACAGAGAATTAAGAAAGAGTTAGAATCTTGTGATTTAACATCACCATATGGTATCCATAAGTATATAAAGATAAAATATGGAGTGTTAAAAGGGACCCCCTTGGGAGATTGGGAGTTTGATGTTGAAGTCCACGAGAATGATGTTGATTATATCTCTTATGATTATAATATAACATTAAATGTTGACCCAAGCAATACTAACTTAACAGATCTTAAATATAGCAACAAGGTGTCGTACGAGGACAGGGTAGAAACCGATAATATGTTAAAGACTCATATGTATAATTTGGCTATGGATATTATCTCAAAGTTGCCGGATAAAAAAATTAAAGGTGAATATTGGGAAGGTTATGATAACAGCGATTATGTAGATATGTTTTATCCATGGACAAATTATACCGAGAACTACTCCTCGAATTATTATTCTACAAAGCCCGGTGCTTTTCGATGGGAACCTTATTACAGTGGTAGTTTTCTTGATTAAAATAGGGGGATGTAACAATGAATGATTTTTTTGAATTTTTAGGATTTCAGGATGTAATGAAGCAAAGCGAAGGTCAGCAAAGTATGAGTAATATTGCGAATGACCTTATTATGAATGGTAATTACACAAATACTGTTGATTTAGTAAGCGATATGCTGGATTTGCAACTAAAAAAGAACAAGTATTAAGCTACGCGCAATAATCCCTGACTTAAATCAGATATGGAAAAGGCATCTTCTCTGTAACGAGAAGATGCCTTAATTTTTTGCATAAAAATTTTAATATAAATGATAGACAAAATAATTTTGTTATGTTATACTGTAAGAACATAATAGGTGTAGTGTGCAGTTTTACATCTATGTGTATGGAGGTGAAACACGAATGCCGACCTTTTTGCATACCGCTGATATCCATTTGGACTCTGCCTTTTCTGCGAACTTTGATGCAAAGGGTGCGGAGCTTCGCCGAGGCGAGCTTTTGCACAGTACCTTTGATATGATAGAGCGCGCAAGGAGGCTTGACCTTTTGCTTATCGCAGGTGATTTGTTTGACGGCGAAAGTGTTTCTGCCCAAACTCTCGCGGGGCTTAAACGCAAGTTCGCCGAAATCCCCGATACTCATATCTTTATTGCGGCGGGCAACCACGATGCCTATACACCGCAATCGGTTTATGCAAGGTATGATTTCGGCGACAATGTTCACGTTTTCGGCACCGAGGCAGAGTGTGTTGAATTGCCCGAACTCAACACAAGGATTTTTGGGGCATCCTTTGCAAGTCCTCTTTTGGATGAACCGATTTCTGTTCCCCAAATAGAAAAGAAAGAGGGTATAACGGATATACTTGTTATGCACGCTGACCTTGTTTCTGTCGGTGGCGAGAGTCCGTATAATCCTATTGATAAAAGCTTTTTGGAAAAGTGCGGGGCGGACTATGTTGCGCTTGGGCATATTCATAAAAGAAGCGAGGTTAAAAGGTGCGGGCAAACATATTATGCATACTCAGGCTCTCCTGAGGGGCGCGGCTTTGATGAATGCGGCGATATGGGTTGCTATATCGGCGAGATTAAAGACGGCGTTCTTGATATTAAGTTTGAAAAAACTTCAAGGCGCAGAATGTTCCACGCAGAGGCGGACTTGAGCGGTGCGACAGATAGTATCGACGCGCTTGAAATTGCAATGCGCGAGATAGAAAAAATCGGCACATCAAACGATTTTTATAAGCTCACTCTGACGGGGGCGACCAATAACCTTGATGTTGATTTTATGAAAAAGGAGCTGGGCGCTAAACTTCACTACATAGAAATTATCGACAAAACGCGTCCCGAATATGATATAGAGAAGTTAGCGACGCAAAATACCCTTTGCGGTGAATTTGTGAGAATTATGAAAAGGCGCATTGAGGCAGCCGAGGATAAAGACTTGATCTTTGAGGCTATGCACACAGGCATAGCTGCATTGCTTGGGGGTGAGTCCTGATGGCACTTGAAAACAGCGTAATTATAAAAGAAGTAAAAATTATAAAATTCGGCAAGCTAAAGGATGTCACAATAACCTTAAGCGAGAACCTCAATGTAATATATGGAAAAAACGAGTCGGGAAAATCGACAATACAATTGTTTTTAAAGGCGATGCTCTATGGGCTTGCCGCCCGCAAGAAAAACGGCGAACTCCTAAAGGAGCGCGACCGTGCTGTACCGTGGCTTGAAAAACGAGCAGAAGGCATTTTAAAGTTGATGGTGAATGGCCGTGAAATAGAGATACGCAGAAGCTTTGGGCGAACCGCGGCGGGTGACAGACTTCAAGTCTGTGATGTTCTAAGCGGACAGGAAATCGCGGAATATAAATCAGAAAACATAGGAGAAATTCTGTTTGATATGCCCGTAGAGGTTTTTGAAAAGACCTTGTTTATAAAACAAAATGGCATTTTTATGGGCGGAAGAGATGATGAACTGTCGGGACGCCTCATTAATCTTCAAACCGCGGGAGATGAGATGGTATCTGTATCATGTGCGCTTGAGTCAATAGAGGCAAAACGACGCGCAATTAAGGCGAGAGATGCCAGAAACTCCAAAGGGAGACTTAATATCCTGCAGGACAGACTGGAGGAGTGCAAACGCCAAAAATATGATTTAGCTACTCAGCTTGCCCAAACCGAACAATCGCGAAAGAGATTGGCTGTTGCAAAAGAGGAGCTTGAAAAGGCGGGCATTGATATAGAAAAGCTCGAGGCTGAATATAAAAAAAGCATAGAGCAGGGGCGTACCCTGGCTATACGCCAGCGTCTTTTGCAAATTGATGAATGTGATAAAAAATTAAATTTGATATATAATAATAAAGAATATAAGATCAGCGATGGTTTGACAGAGGATATTGTTGCAAAGGCTGCTGAAATTGAGAGAAAGCTCGGCGAGGCTCGGCTTGAAGCTGTAGCTAGTGCGGATACAGATGAAAGGCAAAGAATTTTTGCAAAACAACAGAGAGCGAATATCCTCCTCGGTGCAGGGGTTGCGATTTCTGCCATAGGTATAGTATGCACGGTTGTTTGTGCGGCTGTGCTGAAAATGATTGGAATATCGATTGTCTTTGCTGCTTTGACTCTTGCGGGCTTGGGTATGTTTTTTGCAGGACACAGCGTAATAAAATTTTGCAAAAATATATTACGCGAACTTGAGGATAAAATCCGTCAGGCAGAGATTGAGAGGAGAGAAAGAAAAGACAAAGAGGAAGCTCTTGAAAAAGAGCTCAAGGAGTTGCTCTCGCGGTTTGAGGTATCAAGCTCTTCTGAGCTTGCAAGGCTCTGCACAAGCGGAGCGGGGCTTCGGGTATCTGCAAGAAGTCTTGAGGAAGCACGGCTTGGCTTTTTGGGTGATGACAGCTATGAGGATTTGAAAAAAGCAGTCGGAAATACCTTTGATGATAAATGCCGTGAGCCCGACGGGATTGAAACGGAGCTTAAGCAGAAAAGACAATTACAGATGGACCTTGCCGCAGAAATTAAGGCTATAGACAGCAAGATGGCATATGAGGTCAAAATTACACAAATTCCGTCCGATATAGATACAGAGATAAATTCGATAAAGGATGAGATTAAAGTCTGCGAAAGACAGCTTATGGTGCTAGCCGAGGCGGAAAGCGCTATAAAAGAGGCGGGGGAGGGCTGGAAGGCAGAAGCTATTCCTAAGCTGAATGAAAGAGTAACAGACATTTTAGAAAAGCTCACAGGGAAGACGGGCAGCAGCATCAGGGTTTCCGAGGAGTATAAAATGAGAATTACCACTGACGAAGGGCTTTTTGATGCTGAATATTCGAGTGTGGGGGCTTATGAGCAGCTCTATCTCGCACTTCGAATTGCGGTAGCTGAACTGATTGCAGAGCAGAAGATATTATTTTTAGATGATATACTTACAGCGTATGATGATGAACGTGCCACCTTGGCTCTTAATCTTCTTTTTGATTTATCACACAGTTGGCAGACATTTTTGTTTACCTGCCATATGGCTGATAAGATAAAAGCAAAAGAGCTTGGCGCACACATAATTAGTTTATAAATCAAATTCATATATTGGAAAGGAGAAAAAATATGGCAGCAGAAATTAAAAATGAAAAAGGTATTGTAAGAATTTCAAACAGCGTAATCGCAAAGCTTGCGGGCTATGCGGCTACAAAATGCTATGGCGTAGTGGGTATGGCGGCTCGTTCAGGCAGAGACGGGATTGCTATGCTGCTTAAAAAAGAGAATATGGACAAAGGGGTAAAGGTAAAGGTTGCAGATGATGTGATTGACCTTTTGCTCTATGTGATAATGGAGTACGGAGTAAACGTGAGCACAGTAGGAGATATTGTTAAGAGCAATGTCAAATATCTTGTAGAGGAACAGACAGGACTCAAGGTTGGCTCTGTTACTGTAAACGTAGAGAGTATTCGCGTTAACCAATAGTAGAATCGGAGGAAAAACGGTGAGAAGCATAATCGATAAAGAAATAAAGCTGATGATAGAGTCGGCTTCAAACAACTTGCAAAATAATAAAAAGGCAATAAACGACCTTAATGTCTTTCCTGTTCCCGATGGTGACACAGGAACGAATATGGGGCTTACTTTTAGCGCGGCGGCACAGGCGGTTCTCTCAGCTGGGGACAAGACTGTAGGCGAAATGATGGGAATTCTGGCAAAAGCGTCACTCAGAAACGCAAGGGGTAACTCGGGCGTAATTCTGTCCCAGATTTTGCGCGGTATGTCAGTTGCGATAGCGGATAAGGAAAGCCTCACGGTTGAGGATATAAAAAATGCCGCGTGCGGCGGAAGAGATACAGCCTATCGTGCGGTAATGAAGCCGACAGAGGGCACAATCCTTACAGTAATACGAGAGGGTGCCGAGTTTGCGGAAGCAAACTATCAGGATTACGATGATGCGGCAGAATTTTTCTACGCAGTTATCGAGGCTTGTAAGGAAAGCCTTGCAAGAACCCCCGAGATATTACCCGTTTTAAAGCAGGCGGGCGTTGTTGATGCGGGTGGCTGCGGCGTAGTTACTCTTTTAGAGGGTGCAGCAGCGGCATTAAAAGACGGAAAGGCAATTGAGGCAAAGGACGGCGATGGCGTTTCGGCGAAGGCGACAGGGGCAGCGGCATCAGCTGAAGTAGATACTGCCAATATAAGATTTCAGTATTGTACTGAGTTTATTATACAAAAGTCATCACCTGACCGCCAGACCAACCAATTCTCTGCTGCCATTTCGCCAAAGGGCGATTGTATGCTCGTTATAGATGATGAGGAGATTGTTAAGGTACATATCCATACCAATCATCCAGGATTTGTAATAGAGCAGGCATTGAAGCTTGGCGAGCTTATAAATATCAAAATTGATAATATGAAGTATCAGCACAGCGAGAATATGGAAAATGCGGCAGAGGCTGAAAAGGCCGAGGAGCCGATTGAACTTAAGAAGTTCGGTGTGGTTGCAGTTTCCGCAGGCGCGGGTCTTACCGAGGTATTTGAAAGCATCGGTGTAGATATGATTGTTGAGGGCGGACAGACTATGAACCCGAGCACACAGGACCTTGCAGATGCGGCATCTAAGGTTGCGGCAGAAACAATTTACATTCTGCCAAATAACAAAAATATCATACTTGCCGCAGAGCAGGTGAATGATATAATAGATAAAAATGTTGTGGTTATTCCGACCAAAAATATCCCGCAGGGAATTTCAGCAATGCTTGCCTTTGACCCCGAGGGTGAGGAAGAAGATAATACCGCGGCAATGCTTGATATGATGGGCTCTGTCAAGTGCGGTCAGGTTACATTTGCGGCGCGTGATTCAGCAGTCGGCGGACTTGAAATACACGAAGGCGATGTAATGGGTATGGTCGGAAGTGATATTACCGACCTCGGTGATGATATAAACTCTGTATCCTACGACCTGACCGAGAGAATGATAGACGATAACACAGAGGTTATAACCATATACTATGGTGCAGACACAGACGAAGAAACTGCTCAGGTTCTTGCTGATAAAATCGCCGAGGCGCACAGCGAGGTCGATGTGTCTGTAGTATACGGAGGACAGCCTGTATATTATTATATGATTGCGGTTGAGTAACCGAAAGCTACCTAAATTACGCCGTTTCAGGCGGGTTCGGGTTGCTTGCATTCGGTTAACCGAAAGAGGAGCGATGCTGTTGTGATTAAACAGAGTACAGATATACGCTATCTCAAAGGAATAGGTGAAAAACGCGCCGAGCTTTTTAATAAGCTTGGCGTGTTTACTGTGGGCGATTTGCTCAGGTACCTGCCAAGAGGTTATGAGGACAGAACCGATATCCGTGATATTTGTGATGTAGAGGACGGCGAGAGCGTATGCGTCCGTGCGTCGCTTGCGGGCGGAATTCGTTCCTTTAAGGCGAGGACAGGTGCGAGGGTTATACAAACGCGTGTGTCTGACGGAACAGGCGTTATGAATTTAACTTGGTTTAATGCGCCGTATGTAGAAAAGACCCTTCGTTCAGATGATAGCTTTACATTTTTCGGTAAGGCTGTACGCAAGGGTATGATGCTTGAAATGGTAAATCCGCTTATCGAAACAGAGAGCCTGGCAGGACAAAAGACGGGAAAGATTGTGCCCGTATATCCTTGTACGGCAGGGCTTAACCAACAAAACATAAGGGCGGCTGTAAATGCGGCACTAAACAGCCTTGACGAAGCGGTTACAGATATCGTGCCAAAGAATATAAGAGATAAGTATTTGTTGATGACAGCAGATGAGGCGATACATAAAATCCACGAGCCTGAGGATTTTGACAGCTTTGATGAGGCGCGCAGAACGCTTGCGTTTGAGGAGTTTCTTATTCTTCAAACGGGGGTTGCATCTGCCAAGCAGTACAATATGGAGAAAAAAGCTCCGCAGATTGCAGATGTAAAGTGTATAGCCGAATTTGCAAAAAGGCTTCCGTTTGAGCTGACGGGCGCGCAAAAACGTGTGATAAATGAGATTGCTGCGGATATAAGGCGTGAGGTCCCGATGAACAGACTTGTTCAAGGCGATGTTGGCTCGGGTAAGACGGTTGTTGCGGCGGCTGTGATGTATGCAGTTGCAAGGCAAGGGTATTCTGCGGTTATGATGGCACCGACCGAGGTTCTTGCAAAACAGCATATGGGCAGCCTTTCAAAAATATTTGAGCAGTTTGGCATAAAGGTTGCTTTTTTGAGCGGAAGTCAAAAGGCGGCAGAGCGTGCAGAGAACATTTCCCTTATAGAGAGCGGGGAGGCAAAAATTGTAATAGGAACACACGCCTTGATAACAGGTAAGGTGCAAATTCCAAATCTTGCGCTTGCTATTGCAGATGAGCAACACAGGTTTGGTGTCCGTCAAAGGACAGCTCTCTCGGGGGAACAATGTGTGCATACCCTTGTTATGACCGCTACACCTATACCGAGGACGTTGTCGCTTATATTGTACGGAGATTTGGATATATCAGTTATAGACGAACTCCCGCCAGGGAGAAAACCCGTTTCAACGCTCGCCGTTCCTGAAAACCAAAGGAAAAAGGTTGAACAGTTTGTTCTAAATAAGCTTGACGAAGGGCGTCAGGCGTACTTTATTTGCCCGCTTGTTGAAGAGTCGGAGGCGATAGATGCAAATGCCGTAGAGGAATATATGGCGGAACTTCGGAAGGGAGTATACAAAAACAGGCGCATTGCGGCTCTGCACGGACGGATGAAGGCGGCAGAAAAAGATGAGATAATGAAGAAATTCGCAGACGGCGAGATAGAGGCTTTGGTTGCAACAACGGTTGTGGAGGTAGGTGTAGATGTGCCAAATGCAACGGTTATGGTGATTGAAAACGCCGAGAGGTTCGGCTTATCACAGCTCCATCAGTTGCGCGGGCGTGTTGGCAGAGGAGAGCATCAGTCGTATTGCGTGATGATATATAAAAGTGCGGGAGAAACCTCGAGAGAGCGTATGAAGATAATGTGCGAAACAAACGATGGGTTTAAAATCTCCGAAAAGGATTTGGAGCTCAGAGGCCCCGGCGAGTTTTTAGGTACGCGTCAGCACGGACTTCCTGCTATGAAGGTGGGAAATCTTATGAGTGATATGCAGATTTTGCGGGATGCGCACGATGCGGCGTTTGAAATACTGGCAGGCGATCCTATACTTGCACACGCAGAAAATACAGAATTAAAAAAGAGAATAGACGAAAATATGGAGCTCCTCGGCGGAGTGCTGAATTAAATAATAATTTGAAAATAATTCCATATGTATATTGCGTGATGGAGTAAAATGTGGTATACTGACTTTAAATAATATAGGATTAATTTTTGACTGGGAGTGATGCATATGAAACGTTTTATGTCAGCGGTTGTTTCGGCAGTTATCGTTTTGTGTGCGTGCACTCCTTTTGCGTTTGCAGATGATGACGGAAAGTATACTGCAACGGGCAGCGGACTTGTCGGTTCTGCGCAGTATGCAACACGCGAAGAGGCGATTGCATATTTTATACGTACAGTCGGGATAGAGCGGTTCAGAACAAGCGACAGAATTTTGGATAAATTTTCGGATAAATCTAAAGTTTCATACGCATATAAGGATGAGGTTTCAGCCGCGGTTTACTCGGGGCTGATTGATGGATACGAGGATAAAACCCTGCGCCCGCAGGAACCCATAACCCGTGCAGAAGGCTTGGTTATTTTAAACAGAGCGCTCAGCCGAACAGAGCTTGAGGAGAGATATGACATCACTTTTGCAGATACTCCTGCGTGGGCAGAAAGGCAGATAAACAGGCTTGCCGCCGCAGGAATCGTCAAAGGCTATGGTGATGGGACGGTTGGGGCATACGATTATCTTACGCTACAGCAGGTAGATGCGCTTTGTGACCGAATAACGAGGGCTACGGGGCCTATGGGTGATTTTTATACCTATGTAAACGGAGATTGGTTAAACTCGGCAAGTCTTGGGGGCGGGGCGTCCTCTTACTCGGACCTGGACGGAATGACCCAGACTGTAAACTCAAGAATTTCGGAGATAATATTTTCGCTTTACAGAAAATATTATAGCGGCGGCGAGGAGTTTGCCGACGGCTCAAACGAGAAGAAAATTATAGATGTATATTCGGCGGCGGCCAATCAGGGATATCGTGACAAGCTCGGACTGGCTCCGATAGAGAAATGCTTGACAGATATAGAAAAGGCAGGGAATATTAAAGAGCTTGTGTCAGTTATGGCAGAGCTTGAAAAGCTTGGGTTTACAACTCTTTTGCCGATAGAGCTTGACACTAACCTATATAATTCGGCTGAATACATACCTGCGATTTCGGGCGGGTATACAGGGATTGATGCGGATATTATCAAGGGCGCGGATGCGGACAAATATCTTGAGATATACAAGGATTATATAAAAGAGTTATTTATGATATCGGGCACCGCTGATAAGGAGGCAACAAAGCTTGCAGACGATGCCGTTTTGATATGTCAAAGTCTTGCAATGTCTGTCCGCGATATAGGCGAAGCGGAGAGTCTATCAGAGTGTATAGAGCTTTGTGATAAAAAACGGATAAACGAAATTTTTACAAATGTAGATATGGGGAAATATCTCTCTGAGCTCGGCTTTGGAGCCGCATCGAAACTGATGATATACAACACAGAGTTTGCGATGGCAGTAAACGAGCTCATAAAGGAAGAAAATCTCTCTGCAGTTAAGGCATACCTCAAAGCGTCGGTGCTAAACGCGTCTGCAGTTTATCTTACAAGTGAAACCTTTGCGGCATACGAGAACTTCCAAAGCAGGATGTTTGGCGGAACATCAAATTTGATACCGTCAGATTATGCGGTGGGAATCGTTCAGGAGTTGCTCGGATGGGAGCTTGCGGGTATATATATTGACCTGTATTTCCCCGAAAACTCCAAGCAAATAGTGGAGGATATAACGGGGAAGATTATAGTTGAGTATGAGGAGCTGATAAACGACTGCTCGAGAATGACGCCTCAAACACGGGAAAGAGCAATAAAAAAGCTCAAGGCTATAGAGGTAAATTGTGCATATCCAGATAATATAGAGGAATATATAAACAGCGGTTTTGTTGTGCGTCCGATTGCAGATGGCGGGAACTTGATGGAATATAAGATGGAATACAGCCGCATCCAGAGCGAACACAGGGCATCCCTCATTAAGAATAAGAAAACGGCAAAGCGCGGGGGCTGGAGAATTTATCCGCAGACCACAAACGCTATGTATGACCCTATAGCAAACAGTATAACTATTCCTGCAGGGCTATTGCAATCCCCGTTCTTTGATGTAAATGCAGAGCTTGAAGAAAACCTTGGGGGAATAGGAACTGTAATTGCGCACGAGGTAAGCCATGCATTTGACTCAAGAGGGGCGCAGTTCGATGAAAACGGAAATCTTTCAAATTGGTGGACAGCTGAAGATTATAATGCCTTTAAGAGCTTGTGCGAAGATATTGTTTTGCAATACGACGGAATTAAGACAGAGGCAGGAGAGCTAGACGGAGAGCTTACTCTTGATGAAAACCTCGCAGACCTTGCGGGAATGTCCTGTATCTTAAACCTTGCGGGAGCGGAGAATGCCAATCTTGGAATATTGTTTGAAAATTACGCACGCATATGGCGCGTTAAAACGGATGCGGATTATGCTGAATTTCTGCTGAATACGGATGAACATTCCCCCGCAAAAATTCGGGTAAACGGGGTTCTCTCAAATTTTAGCGAATTCACAGATTTCTATGATGTAATTGATGGTGACGGAATGTTTATTCCCGAGGAAGAACGAATAAATGTGTGGAAATAAAAAACGGGGCTTCTTTAAAGAAGCCCCGTTTTTTGTGTTACGCCCCGAAGATGTTAAACAACATTTTTACAGCCTCAGCGCGCGTTACGTTTTGGAGCGGTAGCAAGCTTCCGTCGGGATAACCGCTCATAATTTTTTGTGTACAGATTGTCCGCATACTTTCTTCTGCCCAAAATGGAATATCATCTGCGTCAACCGCAGCTACAGGCTCTGCCGCAAGACCCTCGGGCAGCAGCCTGCCTACTGAAATTGCAAATTCCATACGGTTTATATTGGCTGTCGGATTAAAGGCTACTCCGTATTCACCAAGCTGACCCTTCATTATCCCAAGAGAATAGATTGCCTTTATGTTGTTTTCTGCCCACCAGGGAATGTCGGCATTATCTGTAAAGGGAAGCTGTGTGTCTGCATAATCTTCAGGATTGATGCCAAGGTAGTTGCAGAGCATAATGGCAAACTCTGTTCTTGTCATATTTTTGCTTGGGTTAAAGCGTATTACTCCGCCGTCCTCAAGGCTGCCGTTTACCACATTGCAGGAATTGAGGTATGAGATGTATCCGCTTGCCCAATGTCCTTCTGTGTCCGAAAACTTGTTTTCAAGAAGTGAAACATTTCCGTTGTCAATAAACTTCATAGCCGATACCTTGTCGTCGGTTGTAACAAAAATACCAATTCTGTGAAATAGCCCGTCGTCTGCGATATCGCAGGTCAGCTTTCCGTTTTCTTCATTATATTTGAAAGCAACTGACTGCGCATCGACAGTAACAGTTATATTGTCGGCAGTTATGTCTTTGTCATATAAAATAACCGCGTGGAGAATACCGTTGTCAACAGCACCGTCGATGCTCGGATAGCCCTCGAGTGTTTCCGCGGTACCGCCCTCGCGTATTATGACGGGGATTTCGATGGTACACAGACCTGCGTTTACAGAGAGAGTGCCCGTTGCACCGCTTGTGGATGAGGCGTGGAAAACGCCGTTTTTCTCAATGGTGCCGACTGATGCTCCGTCGCTAATAAGAGTCCAGGTGTAGCACGAGCTGTCCGATACAAGCTCTAATCCGTACCAATGGCTCTGCGCTGTAAGGCTGACAGAGGCGCCCGGCTCCATTACAAGCTCATTTATGGGATATCCGTTATCCCCGTTCAAAATTGTAAGCGTGTGCGGAGTAGTGACCGAGGATACCATTGTAGAACCCGATGCATTTCCGCTTTTTGCGCCGACATAGACATCGCCGTTGCCATGTATTGTAAGGCGCCCCGAAGAGTCAATGTTAGAGGTCAGCCCTGTACCCTCGGGGGTGTCGGCATCGTCCTCTATATAATATTCTACGTTATCAGGAATTTCGGCGGGTCCGTATGATGTATCATATGCAGAGATAACCGATATATCAACAGATGCGCCCGAGAGTAATTTTGTGCCGTAGTTGTCAAGTATAAGCCCATATGGGATGCCCGTTGGCTCTACCATCTTGCGAAGGAAAATGAAGTTGGCACAACTCCGCAAAGCCCCCTCCGAGGGTGAGTTAACTACCTTAAAGTCAGATGTGCCCGGAATTACTGCGCCCATAGAAGTTGAACCTCCGCCGTCAAGGTTTACAGCCTCTGTGCATCCAAGCTCCAAAAGCCTTTTTGCGACTGTTTCCTTTCTTACGCCGTAGCTGTAGCCGCTTTGCCTGCCGTCTATGGTATAGAAGATAATTGAACCATCTGGCTTTATGCCGACAGCCGAGCGCGGAGCGGCGGCTTCGTCCTCAAAATCGAGCTTGCCATTTGTTATAAGCTTTCCTCCTGTGCAACCGATAGCCCATTTTGCAGAGTTCCAAAGCTCACTGCTTTCGGCGGCGTTGGTTGTAATGGTAATGGTATCACCCTCTTTAAGAGAGAGAAGTCGTGCCTTAAATGACTCCTCTGCCTCGGCAGAAACGCTGATGACCATTTTCCCTTCGGGGATTGACACAGAGCCATCGTTATCCGTAATACTCTCTACAACGGCGGTTATACTCTCTCCGAGCCTGATGTCGCCGCTGACCGAACCGAGCACTACGTCGCGACCCCACCCCGGAGCGTGAGTGTTATCGGCAAAATCGTTTGTATAAAGGTAGAGAGCATATGGCTGGCGGTACTTGTTAATACATTCAATCGTAAAGCACGAGCCGTCGGCAGCAGTTACAGTTGTAGCAATCGGAAATTTAGCAGTAAATGCGCTCCCGTCCTCGTTAAAGCCCAGACCCCAGAGCCATGATGAATCCTTTGTATAAACGCGTCCGTCTATAATTGTATTACTCATAGGCACTCCTGTTTGAAAGGAGAAGAAGTCCGCGTTCATACCTGCCGCTGTATTATGGCCAAGCTGGGTTAAAGCCTTGTTTGCATCGGTAAGGGTGCGTTTCCCGTATGCACTCCATCCGTTAGTAAGTATAGGAAGAACATCGTCGCTTGGAGTATAGCTGATATAATGCTCGGTCTGGTTTCCGACTGTTTGGTCGTTAAAAATATTGGTGAAGAGGGTAGTCCCTTGTGCAATTTGAGTTTGAGAACGAAAAATGTGCTTGCCGAGAACCTCTGCCGAAGCGAGAACTGTTCCGTGCAGAAGAGAAGTAATTGTTACAACCCATATTAATGAAGCTTTTAGTGTTTTTAAAATATATTTTTTCATATTTTGTATGTCCTTTCTTGTGCGACCGTGATAACCTATCCTTTTTTGCATTTTTTAGGGGAAAAGCCCTTGACAAGCTGAAAATTAAATGTTATAATGATTATCTGTTTATAGTGCGAAAGTTTGCGTATTTCTCGTATGTGATATTTTAATAATTCGCCAAAATGCCCTAAAATCAACGATTTTAGCTTGCGAACACGGCTATTGTATCACATCACAGAGAAATTATCAAGTATATGGTCTAAAATTTACATTATGTTTAAATTTTAGACCCATAATATGACAAAAATTCACACGTTTCTCCGTATATTAAAGATGCCTTGACTGGCTTTAATATAAACCAGAGAAAAAGTATACAGAAAAATATTTTAATGAGGTGAGCGGTTTTATGGTACATCCTGTGAAACTGGGCAAGAACACCCGTATGAGCTACGGCAAGATAAACGAGGTTCTGGAGATGCCCAATCTGATTGAAATTCAGATAAACTCGTACAACTGGTTTTTGGACGAGGGTCTTAAAGAGGTTTTCCGCGACGTATCGCCAATTGCGGACTATGCAGGAAATCTTATTCTGGAATTCATTGACTATCGTTTGGACCAGGACCCCAAGTATGATATTGAGGAATGTAAGGAGAGGGATGCAACCTATGCAGCCCCGCTTCGTGTAAAGGTTCGCCTTATCAATAAAGAAACCGGAGAAATAAAAGAGCAGGAAATCTTCATGGGAGATTTCCCTATTATGACGCCTTCGGGTACATTCATAATAAACGGAGCTGAGCGCGTTATCGTATCTCAGCTTGTTCGCGCGCCAAGCGTTTATTATTCACAAGAATTTGACAAGGTCGGCAAAAAGCTGTTCTCATCGCAGGTAATTCCGAACCGCGGTGCATGGCTTGAATATGAAACCGACAGTAATGATATTATGTATGTACGAATAGACCGTAACAGAAAGATACCGATTACGGTTCTTATCCGTGCGCTCGGCTTTGGAACCAATGCTGAGATTACAGCACTTTTCGGAGAGGATGAAAGACTTCTTGCAACAATGGAGAAGGACACAACCACCAATCTTGAAGAGGGTCTTCTTGAGGTATACAGAAAGCTCCGTCCGGGCGAACCGCCCACAGTGGAGAGTGCACAGTCACTGCTTACAAATCTTTTCTTTGACCCCAAGCGTTACGACCTTGCAAGAGTAGGCAGATTTAAGTTTAACAAAAAACTGCGTCTGTCAAATCGTATTTGTGGCTTTGTATCTGCTCAAACAATTGCAGACCCCGAAACAGGAGAGGTAATTGTTGCAGAGGGCGATGTAATCACAAAGGATATGGCTCTCGCTCTTGAAAAGGCAGAGATAAATGACATCGTACTTGATGTTGACGGTAAAAAGACCCGCGTTATTTCAAACTCAATGGTAGATTTGCGTGACTATGTTGATTATAATCCTCGCGAATTCGGCATTTATGAGAGGGTTCGTTTAATCGTCCTGAAAGAGATTCTTGAGATGTATCCTGATATGAACTCTGACGAGTTCAAGCAGGCTCTCTGCGACAGAAGAGATGAGCTTATCCCAAGACACATTCTCATTGACGATATAATCGCGTCAATTTCGTATATGTGCAACCTTTCTGCAGGCGTTGGTGAAACAGATGATATTGACCATCTTGGCAACCGCCGTCTCAGAAGTGTTGGCGAGCTTTTGCAGAACCAGTTCCGCATCGGTCTTTCGCGTATGGAAAGAGCCGTTCGCGAGCGTATGACAACACAGGATTTAGATGTTGTTACACCGCAAAATCTTATAAATATAAGACCCGTAACCTCGGCTATTAAAGAATTCTTCGGTTCATCACAGCTGTCACAGTTTATGGACCAGATTAACCCTCTTGGCGAGCTTACACACAAGCGCAGACTCTCTGCTCTCGGACCGGGCGGTCTGTCAAGAGAGAGAGCGGGCTTTGAGGTTCGTGACGTTCACCATTCGCACTACGGACGTATGTGTCCTATAGAAACGCCTGAGGGACCGAACATTGGTCTTATAAACTCTCTCAGCGGTTTTGCAAAGGTTAATGAGTATGGCTTTATCGAAACCCCATATCGCAGAGTGGATAAGGAAACAGGCACAGTTACAAAAGACGTTTCGTATATGACAGCCGATGTGGAGGACGGATTTTACGTTGCACAGGCTAACGAGCCGCTCGACGAAAACGATAAATTTATTAACAAGAAGATAGTTACAAGATTTAGGGATGAGTTCATAGAAGTTCCGCCTGAAAAGGTTGACTATATGGACGTATCTCCAAGACAGGTAATGTCTATAGCTACAGCTATGATACCCTTCCTTGAACACGACGATGCTAACCGTGCGCTGATGGGTTCTAACATGCAGCGTCAGGCAGTTCCGCTTCTTGTACCTGAATCACCGATTGTCGGTACAGGTATGGAATACAAGGCTGCGCGTGACTCGGGTGTTTGTATCCTTGCAAAAGAGGGCGGCGTTGTTGAGAAGGTTTCTGGCACAGAAATTGTTATCAAGAATGATAATCACCAGTTTGATAAGTATAAACTTGTTAAGTTCACACGCTCTAACCAGGGTACTTGTGTAAACCAGCGTCCTATTGTGAGCGCGGGCGAGCGCGTTGAAAAAGGCGATATAATTGCAGACGGACCGTCTACAAGCAATGGTGAGATTGGTCTTGGACGCAATATTCTCATTGGCTTTATGACATGGGAAGGCTATAACTACGAGGATGCTATCCTTATCAACGAACAGCTTGTAAAGGATGACGTATTTACATCAATTCACATAGAAGAATATGAAACCGAGGCAAGAGAAACCAAACTCGGCCCCGAGGAAATCACAAGAGATATTCCAAACGTTGGCGAGGATGCTCTCCGTGACCTTGATGAGAGAGGTATTATCCGAATAGGTGCCGAGGTTGAAAGCGGCGACATTCTGGTTGGTAAGGTTACCCCCAAGGGCGAAACCGAGCTTACTGCAGAGGAGCGACTCCTTCGTGCGATATTCGGCGAGAAAGCTCGTGAGGTTCGTGATACTTCGCTTCGTGTTCCGCACGGCGAATATGGTATAATTGTAGATGTAAAGGTATTTACAAGGGAGAACGGCGATGAGCTTCCCCCGGGTGTTACACAGGTAGTTCGTTGTTATATCGCACAGAAGAGAAAGATTTCTGTCGGTGATAAGATGGCGGGCCGTCATGGTAACAAGGGCGTTATCTCGCGTATTCTGCCTGAGGAGGATATGCCATTCCTCCCAGATGGAACACCGCTTCAGATTGTTCTTAACCCCCTTGGCGTACCTTCGCGTATGAATATCGGTCAGGTTCTTGAGGTGCATCTTGGTTATGCGGCAAAAGCTCTTGGCTGGAAGATTGCAACCCCCGTTTTTGACGGCGCAAACGAGAATGATATTATGGATGCACTCGAAGAGGCGGGATATAACAGAAACGGTAAGACGATTCTCTATGACGGACGTACGGGTGAGCCGTTCGACAACCCCGTAACAGTCGGTTATATGCACTATCTCAAGCTTGCCCATCTTGTTGACGATAAAATTCACGCTCGTTCAACAGGTCCTTACTCACTTGTTACGCAGCAGCCTCTCGGCGGTAAGGCGCAGTTCGGCGGACAGCGTTTTGGTGAGATGGAGGTTTGGGCTCTTGAGGCTTACGGCGCGGCTTATACACTTCAGGAAATCCTGACTGTTAAGTCCGATGATGTCGTAGGACGTGTTAAGACCTATGAGTCAATCGTTAAGGGAGAAAACGTACCTGAGCCGGGCGTTCCCGAGTCATTTAAGGTTCTTATCAAGGAACTGCAGAGTCTTGCGCTTGATATGAAGGTTCTTGACAAGGATGATAACGAAATAATTCTGAGAGAGTCTGATGAGGACGATGCTGATTTGCCCGTAAACATTGCAGGAACGGAAGATGATGAATTCATAAATGAGCATGACTTCTCACGTGATGACGATGAAGAAATTGAAGATATTCCTATGGATGAGGAAGATGATGAGCTCGACAGTATTCTCGGCGATGAGGACGAGGGAAGTATTGTTGACGCCTTGCTCGGTGCAGTCGGCGGAGAGGCAGAAGATATAGATTATCTTGATGCCGAAGGAATAGAATCCCTTGACCGCATTGCAGAGGAAGAGGATTTAGGCGATGATGATTTGTTCTAAAGACGGCATATGACGCCTTTGGAAGTAGTTGGCAATTTGGCTGTCTGCCCTGCTCACGGCAGACAGATATGAGAATTTGTGAGCCGGAAAGGTATGATCGGTATGAGCGAATATCAGAATTTTGAAGCTATTCAAATCGGACTTGCTTCACCTGAGAAAATCAGGGAATGGTCAAGAGGCGAGGTAAAAAAGCCTGAAACTATAAATTACAGAACCTTAAAGCCGGAGAAGGACGGTCTTTTCTGCGAGCGTATATTCGGTCCGCAGAAGGACTGGGAGTGTCATTGCGGTAAGTATAAAAGAGTGCGTTATAAAGGTGTAGTCTGCGACCGATGCGGAGTTGAGGTTACACGCTCTAAAGTAAGACGTGAACGTATGGGTCACATAGAGCTTGCGGTTCCCGTTTCGCACATCTGGTACTTCAAGGGAATACCCAGCCGCCTTGGACTTATACTTGATATGTCCCCGCGTGCACTTGAAAAGGTGTTATATTTTGCGGCATATGTGGTTATTGACCCGGGCAAGACGACACTCGAGAAAAACCAGATTTTGTCCGAAAAAGAATACAGAGAATATTATGAAAAGTACGGAGATATGTTCCGTGCGGGTATGGGCGCAGAGGCTATCTATGAGATGCTCAAAATGATAGACCTTGACGAGCTTTATGATGAGCTCCGCGCAGACCTTGAGGGTGCAAAGGGACAGAAGAAAATTCGTACTGTCCGCAGACTTGAGGTTGTAGAGGCGTTCCGCCATTCAGGCAATAAGCCCGAGTGGATGATAATGACGGTTATCCCCGTTATTCCGCCTGAAATCAGACCTATGGTACAGCTCGACGGTGGTCGTTTTGCGACATCTGACCTCAACGACCTTTACAGAAGAGTTATAAACAGAAATAACAGATTAAAGCGTCTGCTTGACCTTGACGCACCTGAAATAATCGTAAGAAACGAGAAGCGTATGCTTCAGGAAGCGGTTGATGCCCTTATTGATAACGGCAGACGCGGAAGACCTGTTACAGGTCCCGGCAACCGCCCCTTAAAATCGCTTTCTGATATGCTCAAGGGTAAGCAGGGACGTTTCCGTCAGAACCTTTTGGGTAAGCGTGTTGACTATTCAGGACGTTCTGTTATCGTTGTAGGACCAGAACTTAAGATTTATCAGTGCGGCTTGCCTAAAAAGATGGCTCTTGAGCTTTTCAAACCGTTTGTTATGAAAAAGCTTGTGTCAGACGGGCTTGCACATAATATAAAATCTGCAAAGCGTATGGTTGAGAGAATTCGACCTGAAGTATGGGATGTGCTCGAGGATGTAATTTCAGAGCATCCCGTTCTCTTGAACCGCGCGCCAACCCTTCACAGACTTGGTATTCAGGCGTTCGAGCCTGTTTTGGTAGAGGGTAAAGCGCTTAAGCTCCATCCGCTTGTTTGTACCGCTTTTAACGCGGACTTTGACGGTGACCAGATGGCTGTTCACCTTCCGCTCTCGGCTGAGGCACAGGCAGAGGCAAGATTCCTTATGCTCTCTGCAAACAACCTGATAAAGCCTCAGGATGGTAAGCCCGTAACCGTACCTACTCAGGATATGGTTCTCGGAAGCTATTACCTCACCTTGAAGGATGATACCGAGATTGGAACAGGCAAGGTATTTGGAAGTATGGACGAAGCCGTGCTTGCATACGAAAATAATGCTGTTGGCTTGCATGCGCCAATTCAGGTTTATGTTACAAAAACAGTGAATGGTGTTGTTAAAACAGGCAAAATTGATGCAACCGTCGGCAGACTTATATTCAATGAGAAAATCCCGCAGGATTTAGGCTTTGTTGACAGAAGTGACCCCGAGAAAGCACTTGACCTTGAAATCGGCGATAATGTTCTTAAAAAGCCTGCTGTTAAAGAGGCAATCAAGGATAATGTAGAGCCGGGTGTTGACAAGAAGCTTCTCGGTAAGATTATAAACGCAGCAATTAAAATCCATGGTATCACAGATACTGCGACATTGCTTGATGATATCAAGGCTATGGGTTATAAGTATTCTACAATCGGTGCGATTACTGTCTGCGTTGATGATATGCAAATCCCTGAAAAGAAGGCAGAATATCTTGCCGAGGCCGAAGAGCGTATCGACAAAATTATGAAGAAGTACAGAAGAGGTCTTTTGACAGATGAAGAGCGTCATCGTCATGTTATCAATGTGTGGAGCGAGATTTCCGGCAAGGTTACAGATGCGATGATGGATAACCTCAAACAGCTTAATCCTATCTATATGATGGCAAATTCAGGTGCCCGCGGTAGCGTAAACCAGATGCGTCAGCTTGCCGCAATGCGTGGTCTTATGGCCGATACTTCGGGACGTACAATTGAAATTCCGATTAAGTCTAACTTCCGTGAGGGTCTTACAGTCCTTGAGTACTTCATTTCTACTCACGGTGCGCGTAAGGGTCTTACCGATACAGCGCTTAGAACAGCCGACTCAGGTTATCTTACACGTCGTTTGGTTGACGTATCTCAAGACGTTATCGTACGTGAAGAGGATTGCGGAACAAGGGATGGTATAATAGTTTGCGATATCCGCGACGGCAACGAGATTATAGAACCGCTTATCGACCGTTTGGAAGGCAGAACTGTTACAGCTGATGTAATCAACCCCAAGACGGGCGAGATTATTGTCCCCGAAAACGAGATGATTACAGCAGCGATGGCAAAGGCTATAGTTGATGCGGGAATAGAAGAGGTTAAAATCCGTTCTGTTGTTAAGTGCCGCAGTAAGGTTGGCGTATGTGCAAAGTGCTACGGACACAACCTGTCTAACGGTACACCTGTAAATGTCGGCGAGGCGGTAGGTATTATCGCGGCGCAGTCAATCGGTGAGCCGGGTACACAGCTTACAATGCGTACCTTCCATGCCGGTGGTGTCGCAGGTGATGATATTACACAGGGTCTTCCCCGTGTCGAGGAGCTTTTTGAGGCAAGAAGACCTAAGGGTGTTGCGATTATCTCAGAGGTTTCGGGCAAAGTTCGTATTACCGATATGACAGGTAAGCGCGAAATAGTTGTTATGAACGAAGAAACAGGCGAGTCTGCAACATATATGATTCCGTTCGGCGCAAGAATTAAGGTTCGCGACGAGCAGGAAATTCAAGCAGGTGACCCGCTTACAGAAGGTTCTCTCAACCCGCATGATGTGCTTGCAATCCTTGGCGCAACCGCTGTTCAGAACTACTTTATCCAAGAGGTACAGCGCGTTTACAGATTGCAGGGTGTTGATATTAATGATAAGCACATCGAGGTTATTGTCCGCCAGATGATGCACAAGGTTAAGGTAGAGAGCGCAGGGGATACAGGACTTCTTACAGGTTCGCTTGTTAATATTTATGAGCTTGAGGATATAAATAACAAGGTTATGGCCGAGGGCAAAGAACCCGCAGAATTCTCGATTCAGCTTATGGGTATTACAAAGGCAGCGCTTGCTACAGAGTCATTCTTGTCCGCTGCATCCTTCCAGGAAACAACACGTGTCCTGACAGATGCGGCAATCAAGGGTAAGAAGGACCCGCTTGTAGGTCTTAAGGAAAACGTTATTATCGGTAAGCTTGTTCCTGCCGGTACGGGTATCAGTCCATATAATGATATTGAGGTATACCCAACATTTAGCGGAATAGAAGAAGATAATGAACCATTAGGGCTTGATGACTAAAATCCGAGGCCGCCTGCTGTGTTTTGAGCAGGCGGCTTTTTGGTTAATATTGAAAAGACTGTTTAAACTGGAGGTAGGTATAATTGAAATATTCAGAAATCACATCATACTTAAAAGAGCTTGCTGCTCTTTCAAACAGCAATAACAATATAAAACCGGAAATGTATCAGGAGAATAATGTAAAGCGAGGACTGCGTGATCTTGATGGTAATGGTGTAGTAACAGGACTTACTGAAATATCTCATATCAAGGCAAAGGAAAAGGGTCCAAACGGCGAGGCGATTCCCTGTGAAGGCGAACTGTACTTCAGAGGATATAATGTTAAAGATTTAGTAAATGGCTTTCGTAAATCCAGCAGATTCGGATTTGAAGAAATTGTATATCTTCTTTTGTTCTCCGAGCTGCCGTCAAAGGATGAACTTAAAAAGTTTAAGGAAACTCTTGCCGATTACAGGAGTCTTCCGCCGTCATTCGTGCGCGATATGATTCTCAAGGCACCGAGCAAGGATATGATGAACATTCTTTCAAGAAGTGTCCTGGCCTTATATTCATACGATGAAAACCCTGATGATACATCAGTTGAAAATGTGTTAAGACAAAGCTTGCAGCTTATATCGATGTTTCCGCTTTTGGCTGTTTACGGCTATCATGGTTACAGGCATTATCACCTAAATAAAAGCTTGCATATCCGCAATCCAAAACCTGAACTTTCAACTGCTGAAAACACGTTGCATATTCTTCGCAAAGACGGAAGCTTTACTCCTCTTGAGGCAGAGGTTCTTGACTTGGCTCTTGTTCTCCATGCAGAGCACGGAGGAGGTAATAACTCAAGCTTTACAACGCACGTTGTTACCTCATCGGGAACCGATACCTATTCGGCAATAGCAGCAGCACTTGGTTCGCTCAAAGGCCCCAGACACGGAGGTGCAAATATAAAAGTTGTTCAGATGTTTGATGATATGAAGAATTCCATCAATACAAAAGATGAAAGAGAAATTGAGACCTATCTCATGAAACTTCTAAACAAGGAAGCGTTTGATAATGCAGGATTGATTTATGGTATGGGACACGCAGTATATTCAAAATCCGATCCGAGAGCAGATATACTGAAGGTCTGTGCAAAGGACTTATCAAAAGAAAAAGGCTGTGAGGAAGACTTTGCACTTTACGAAACAGTGGCAAGACTTGCACCACAGATTATTGGTGACAGGAGAAAAATATATAAGGGTGTCAGTGCAAATGTGGACTTCTACTCAGGCTTGATTTATAAGATGCTTGAACTTCCGTATGAGCTTTATACCCCGATATTCGCTATATCAAGAATTGCAGGATGGAGTGCTCACAGAATTGAGGAAATCCAGAATAACGGAAAGATTATCCGTCCTGCATATATCAATGTAAAAGAATCAAGAAAATATCTGGATATTGAAAACAGATAATAAAAAAGGCAAATCTGAACCATTCAGTCTGTGCACAATTTATTGACATAATGATTATAGGGGTCGATGCCTGCAACGACTCGAAACGGACAGATGTGGGCATCTGTCCCTACAATATACCTATGCGGCGCGGAATTTATTTACAGGGCAGGGGCTTGCTCCTGCCGAAATGTGCGGAACGACACATAGGTCGTTCCCTACGATAGCATAAAAAACAATTATTGAGGGGGATTAATATGATAAAGGGAAATATTGTTGTAGGGCAATCAGGCGGACCGACAGCGGCAATAAACGCAAGTCTTGCCGGCGTGTTCTGCAAGGCAAAGGAGCTTAGAATACCGAAGGTATACGGAATGTGCGGCGGTATAAAAGGGCTTATAGATAGCAAATATGTAGATATGGAGGATTTTCTGAAAAATGATACCGATGTAGAAATCCTTAAACAAACGCCGTCTGCCGCGCTTGGCAGTTGCAGATATAAGCTGCCTGATTTTCAGGACAACCGCGAGGTTTATATCAAGCTTTTTGACGTTTTGGCAAAGCTTGATATAGCATACTTTGTCTATATCGGCGGAAACGACTCGATGGATACAATTGCAAAGCTCTCCGCTTATGCAAAAGAGGTCGGGAGCGACATTCGCTTTATGGGTGTGCCCAAAACAGTAGACAATGATTTAGAGATAACAGACCATACGCCCGGATTTGGAAGCGCCGCAAAATATATCGCAACATCTGTAAAAGAGGTTATCTGCGACAGCTCAGTATATGATATGAAATCAATAACCGTAATAGAAATAATGGGAAGAAATGCGGGCTGGCTTGCGGCATCTTCGGCTCTTGCAAAAGGCGAGGATTGCTGCGGGGTCGATTTAATATATCTCCCCGAGAGAAGCTTTGACTTGGAGAAGTGTGCAGATAAGGTTTCAAAACTTTTAGAAACTAAAAATACGATAGTTATCGCAGTTTCAGAGGCGCTTCGAAATGCCGATGGAAACTATATCTGCGAGGAGGGCTCTGTGTACGCACCGCTCGATGCCTTCGGCCATAAGATTATGAGCGGGACGGGACAATTCCTTGCCCGTTATCTCGGTGAAAAGCTTGGTGCAAAGGCGAGAGGTATAGAGATAAATACTCTGCAAAGAAGTGCGGCGCATCTTGCATCCGCGCAGGACATTGAGGAGTCATTTGAGGCAGGCGGTGCATCGGTGAAAGCGGCAGTCGATGGCAAGACCGCACAGATGTCGGTTATCAAAAGAGTGTCGGATAATCCCTATAAATACACCATAGAAACGGCTGATATATTCAAAATCGCCAATGCTGAAAAAACCATCCCGCAGGAGTGGATAACAGAGGATGGAACATATCTTACCGAGGATTTCGTTACATATTGCAGACCCCTGATACAAGGAGAGGTTAAAGTTATAACCGAAAACGGTCTGCCGAAGCATCTTAAAATTAACGGTTGATTTTGCGGTTAAAGCGAAATAAAATCAGCAAAAAAAGAGGGTTGAAAATGAAAAAGGAAATTTCCAAAAAGGCATTGGCAATTATAAAGAAGGCACAACAAAACGAGCTTGACGAGAGTGTTATTTACGAAAAAATATCTAAATTTGCAAAGGGCGATGGGAATAGGGAAGTGTTGAAACGCCTGTCGGCAGAGGAAAAGGCTCATTATGAAATCTGGAAGAGCTATACCGAAACAGAAATGAAGCCGAACAAGCTAAAGATTTTCAAATATTTACTCATTGCAAGGTTGTTTGGGTTTACATTTGCAGTTAAGCTGATGGAAAACGGTGAGAAAAATGCCCAGAGCGAATATGAATTTCTTGCAGAGGAGATAGAGGAGAGCGCAGAGATAAGAAAACAGGAGGAAGAGCACGAAGAGGCGTTGCTCGCTATACTGGATGAAGAGCGTCTACAGTATGTGGGCAGTATGGTGCTTGGTATGAATGATGCGCTCGTTGAGCTTACAGGTTCGCTTGCGGGGTTTACCTTTGCAATGCAGAATACACGTCTGATTGCCTTGTCAGGACTGATTATAGGTATTTCGGCTACGTTCTCTATGGCGTCAAGCGAATTCCTATCAGCAAGAAGTGAGGGCAGAAATGATGCGTTAAAATCATGCACATACACGGGTATTGCGTATCTGATTACCGTAATACTATTGATAATGCCGTATCTTATCTTGGATAACAGCCACTTTATGGCGGCGCTTGGACTTATGCTTGCAATTGTAATATTGATTATCGCGGGATTTACATATTACATATCAGTGGCGCAGGGACAAAAGTTCCGTCCGCGCTTTTTAGAGATGACGGCAATCAGTGTTTCTGTTGCAGTGCTTTCATTCTTTGTGGGTATTGCGGCAAAGCATTTTTTAGGTGTTGAGATCTGATTTTTGCTATATATGAAAAGGAGTAACTGAAGTTATGGAGAAACAGGGCTATTTGGAAAGGCTTCCTTATTATGCACATCTGACAGAAACCCAGAAGCAGACAATTTTAAATCATTGGATGAAAAAATCGTATAAAAAAGGTCAAATTATTCACGGCTTTTCAGAGGAGTGCTTGGGGCAGATATTTATAGTTTCGGGAGAGGCTCGAGCATATATTATATCCGAAGATGGCAGAGAGATAACCTTGTTTACAATGACGGAGTTTGATACCTGTGTGCTCTCTGCATCTTGTGTAATCAGCGAGATTACATTTGATACACAAATCGTGGCACAGGAGGATTGCGAAATACTTGTGCTTGGTTCGGGTGTATTTTCAAAGCTCACCGAGGAGAATATATATGTCAAATGCTATATGTATGAGCTTTTAGCAAGTCGGTTTTCAAGCGTTATGTTTACAATGCAACAGATTATATTTAAAGGCTTTGACAGACGGCTTGCGGCATTTTTGATTTCTGAATATAAACGAACAGGAAGCAATGAAATAAAAATGACCCACGAGCAAATTGCCATTCGTACAAATTCTGCCAGAGAGGTAGTGGCGAGGATGCTGAAACGCTTTTCGGCAGATAAGCTCGCAGAGGTCAAAAGAGGAGCGGTAAAGCTCATTGATATAAAAAGATTAGAAGATATGCAGTAAAACTAAAACACCGATACAATTATTGTATCGGTGTTTTAATTCGCTGTTCATTTAAAAACATATAGGTGAATAAGGGTACGCTAAACATATCGCAAAATTTATTACACTTGCATAGGAACATATAATATATGTTAAGGTTTGAGCCTCTCAAAGTTTCAAAATTTCCCATACCCTTTGAAATGATAACATCTGCACTATGGATAAGGGCTGAGCTCTCTTCATTTATCCTATCTAAAACTGTGCCTGCGATACCCGTGCCGTTTGATGTCACCGAAGTGATTTTGTCAAGACCTACATACTGCGCGTCGTCAATGGTTGCATCATTTAGCACATCATGGCCCCTTACGATAACGTCTATTGTCAAATGCGGATAGGCTTTTTTGAGAAATCTTATAAGAAGCTTATCGAGAACAATTTCTCCGCAGTTGTCTGTTAGATAAACCAAGCGCTTGATAGAGGAAAGCTCCTGTTTGAGATTTAGAAACTCATCCTTGCTGAAGGAAACATTTTTCGCATCAGAAATAAGAGAATAAAGCTTTTCCTCGCTGATGTCAGATAAAGCCCCAAAATCAATATAGTTCCCTGTAAAAGCGTAGCTTACTGCAAGCCAAAGACTGTCCTCTGCAGTATGTATGTCGTCCCAAAGCTTATCTTCAAGAGAGAGCATAAGGGAGTTATAGCGCGTCTTAATCTCGGAAAAATCAAAAGCTTTCACGTTATATTTGTGTTGAAGAGCCGTTATTTTTTCAACCAACCAAGGACCGTTTGCCGAGGGAGGTGAGTCGGCAATGATGTTTAAAAGCTCCTTTAAATACAAGGTCTTGTTTTCATCAGTCAGGGGCAGTTTGTCAACATCTGAATATCTATTCAGTATACATTTCATACATTTATAATCCATAGTTAAATTTTTCATCATAAGCTCCAAGTAGTAAAATCAAAATATTGGCATTTAATCAACAAGAATAAGGGCGATAAAAACAAGCATTTCATCACCGGTATTTTTAATAGAGTGACCTTGACCTGAGGGGGTTAATGTTACCATTCCAGGAACCACATCAACATTGTTTCCGTTATCATTATAGATGCCCTGTCCTGAGAGAATAAAGAAAGTTTCACTCTCCCCAACGTGCATATGATATTCTACTTCTTCGCCCGGCTTTACCTGCACCAAAGAAAAAAGCCTGATTCTCGGATCCCATGCATCAAAGTCTGCAAGGTTGGTTTTAAACATTTTTTCCTTGCCGTCATTGTTTAGCTTTGTTTCTGTTTTTAGTTGTTCTATTTTTTTGTACATATGATATCTCCCTACAATCAAAAAATTCTATTTTCACTTAAAGTTATTATAAAATCAGTGAACTATTTGAACTCAATATGGCATATTTAGTATTTGTAATTAAACCAAAAAGCTCTGCGCCTTTAAAACACAGAGCTTTAAATTTTTTATCTGTTAAGAATGAGCTTTGTAAGTTCAATCGGGTCAACGATTTTGTCACCCTTGTAAACACGCATATTGCCGGATGCGATTTCGTCAATCAGAATAACCTCATCGTTGTTGTAACCAAACTCGAATTTAATATCCCACAGGTCAAGACCGATTGACTTAAGGTCATCAGCAACAACCTTGGTAATTTTCAGAGTCTGTTCCTTCATACTCTCAAACATTTCAGGAGACATAACACCAAGCGCTGCAAGACCTTCGCCGGTAACCAGAGGATCGCCCTTTTCGTCATTCTTAAAGGTACATTCAACATAACCGCCCTCTAAAACGGTTCCGTCCTCGATATATTCACCATATCTGCGAATAAAGCTGCCTGTTGCAACCAGACGGCAGATTACCTCCAAACCATGACCGAACACTTTGCCGGGCAAAACCTCCATTGTAGCATTGTCAATATCAGCGCTTACATAATGGGTTTTGATACCTGCTTTTTTCAAAAGGTCAAAATAATAAACGGATGTTTTTAAATTTTCCTTGCCGATACCCTCGATAGTTAGACCAACGCTGTTTTCGCCCGGGTCAAACTTACCGTCTTTGCCGGTGCAGTCATCCTTGAACTTAAGAAGGACATTTCCGTTTTCAAGGCTGTAAACATCTTTTGTTTTTCCTGTGTAAACTAATTTCATTATACATCTTCCCATCATATTAGATTTTCTATTATACTTATTCTAACATAAAATTTTTATTTTGTCTTTAGTTTTTTTAAAATTTTTTTCATATTTTACAAATTTATCAATCATCGTGAGATTGAGTACCCTTGATTTGTTGCATTTGACACCTTTTGCATTATAAAGACTGTATGATTTAGATGTCATTTAATATTTTTAAACTAATGTGACCGAGTCACTTTTTAATCATAAATTTTTGGTATATAATACAAATATAAAGAGGAATATAGGAGGGATAAAAATGGCAATTACATTAAATCCGGATAAAGAAATTGTAAAGATGGTTAAAGAAGGACTTAAAAAAACGGGCGGTTATTGCCCCTGCGTTGTAGAGCGGTCAGAGGATACAAAATGTATGTGCAAGCAGTTCAAACAGCAGATTAAAGACCCCGATTTTGAAGGTTTTTGTCATTGTATGCTCTATTATAAATCAAATGATTAATTTTTGAAGGAGGAAGAATATATGAGCGAAATTAAGATTACCAAACAAAATTTTGAACAAGAGGTATTAAAATCAGACGTACCCGTACTTATCGATTTTTGGGCAACGTGGTGCGGCCCGTGCAGAATGATTGCCCCTTTTATAGAAGAAATTGCAAATGAGGCAAACGGAGCATTTAAGGTAGGTAAGGTAAATGTGGATGAAGAGAGTGAGCTTGCCTCGGCATTTCAGGTGGCAAGCATACCGATGCTTGTGGTTGTAAAGGATGGCAAGGTTATAAAAACATCGGTTGGGTTTAAGCCCAAAGAACAGATTTTGGAGCTTTTGAAACAGTAAAGTTTAATGTATTGACAAGTTAGTGATAAAAGAGGTATAATTCCCTTGGTATATAAATATGAAAGGAAGACATTATGGAAAAATATACATATAAAACAAGAGGAGTTTGCTCAAGACAGATAAGCTTTGAGAGTGACGGAAAGATTGTACGCAATGTCATATTTGGCGGTGGTTGCAGCGGAAATACGCAGGGAGTTGCCAAACTTGTCGACGGTATGGAGGTCGAGAAGGTAATAAATTTATTGAGCGGTATCGATTGTAATGGCAGAGGGACATCCTGCCCCGCCCAACTTGCCGAGGCACTCAAAATGGCAATAAATAACTAAAGAGCGCATTGCGCTCTTTTTTTTATGCGAATATTTCAAAAAGATTAACAAATAATAAATATTAGAGTCGATATATTGACAAATTTCCCGCATATGCTATAATTTAGAGAAGTATTATCCCATTTTAAAGCAGATTGGAAAGGAAATGAGATGAACAGAGCTTTTAGGTTTACGATAATTACAATTACATTAGTTTTTGTCATATTCTCGACCATGCTCGGCGTCCTTGCAGCCCAAAAGCTGTCAAAGCTGTCCTTTGGGGATGAAGTAAACATATACGGCTTGGAGGAAGAGGACAAACAGCTTGGAATGATTAATATACTTTTGATAGGTGTTGATGAGGGTGGATACCGCAGCGATACAATTATGCTTCTTTCTGTAGACGGTTATTCGGACAGGTTGAGTATATTGTCCATACCGCGTGATACTATGGTTAAGGCGAAGGGGTATACCATTCAAAAGATAAACGCTTTGATAGGCCTTGGAAAAGAGGCGGCGAGCAGAGGCAAGATTGAGGAGCCAGAAGAGCTTCTCATAGATATGGTAAAGGAGCTTACGGGGCTTCCTATACATTATTTCCTGTCGGTTGATTTTGACGGCTTTAAAGAAATTGTCGATGCTGTCGATGGCGTAGATTTTAATGTGCCATACAATATGGATTATGATGACCCGACCCAGGATTTGCATATCCATCTCAAAGCAGGACAGCAACATCTCGATGGTGAGGCGGCTCACGATTTTGTGCGTTTTCGTCATAACAACAACGGCACTGCGCCAGGGGAATATGTGCTTGGTGATGAGGGAAGAGAATATTGGCAGCAAGAGTTCTTAAAAGAGCTTGTGCGCCAGAAATGCAAGGCGCAATATATATCAAGGATTGACGATTTGTTTAAGGTTGTAAAAAATAACGTAAGAACGAATTATACTATGAAGGATTTGGTCAACCACCTTGATTTTGTGCAGAGAATTGATTTTGATGAAATAAGCTCGTATCAGCTTCCGGGACAGGCTGAATATATAGAACCTGCATGGTGGTATAAGTGCGACAAGGAGGCTACTAAGGAGCTTATCAACGAGGTTTTCCTTCCTATGAGTGACGAGGAGTGGGAAACATATAAAGAAACAAGGGACTCAGATAGTACGGGCTTTAGTGCTATCGATAACATAAATCAGGCAAAAGCTGCAAGCCGCGCACAAACAGAAACCATAAGAGAATTACCAAATTAATAGTAAAGCGAGGACGTTCCAGGACGTCCTCGCTTTTTGTTAAAAAAAGTCACCTAAAATTTCAGCAATACGAAATTTGATTTTGATGTCAAAGCTACCATTATCTGTTATTAACTTGTACTCTTCGTCGGATAAGCTCTCTTGAAGTTTATTCCTTGATTCGTCGGTAAAGGCTACATTTTTATCGGATATACAAAGCGGCGGGTACATTACACACCACCAATTCTTACCCGCAGCTTCACCGATTTTGATGTTTAGTGCAGTATAACTCCCTTTTGGGAGGGTGATGTTTCCGTACGATTTGGTGGGGAAACGGCAGGTGGCAACTTCCACACTCGCGCGGTCGCGTGAGCCGCGTTTTATCAGTTCATCGTTTGCTGCATTTTCAATTTCCGCCTTATATTTTTCAGCAAGCGCAACGGCGGCTGCGCGTGAGTCGGTATTTTTGAATATTTCCGAGAAATCTCCTAAGATTCTGTCGCGGACATTTATTTTAATCTCTTGCGCGGCTTTTGAGTTGTCAGCACCGATAATATGCAGACGCAAAACGCTGTTTGATATTTCGGCTTTCATATTAAGTACATATCCTACATAAAGAATAATAATAAGCAATAAAATCAAAACAGATAAGAAGAGTATTTTTGTTTTTTTAGATGTCATAAGTGCTGAACCTTTCTTGATGGGGCATCATTTGTAGGGGAGGGTCTCTGTGCCCTCCCGCTTATATTCGGGGGAGTTGATAATTCCTTAATATATTTTTAACATATATTTATTATTTATACATATTGATTTTTTTTCATAATAGAGTTACAATAGTGATAGTATGGTGTATTGTGAATATTTGGCGATACTTGCAGAAAGGCTGTGGATATATAATGGAAAAGTTAAATGTATGCGTGATATTCGGAGGTGCTTCAAGCGAACACGAGGTTTCGCTTGTTTCGTCTGCCACAATTATAGACTCTCTCGATAAAAATAAATATGATATACATATGGTTGGAATAACCAAAGATGGCGCGTGGAGATATTTTGACACTGCCATTTCCGAAATAGCGGATTTTGATAAAAACGCGGATAACTTCAGACCCGCTCTAATCTCGCCTGACCGTGAGGAGCGCGGACTTATAGTATTTGAAGATGGCGGTATAAGAAAAATCAGGATTGATGTTGCGATACCTGCACTCCACGGCAAAAATGGCGAGGATGGCACAATACAAGGTCTTTTTGAACTAGCGGGTATTCCATACGTTGGACCTGGAGTAATCGGGAGTGCGATTTGTATGGATAAATGCGTCGCAAAGATTATGTTCCGCGAGGCAGGAATTCCGCAGGCAGACTGGGTTGAAATTAGACGTACCAAGAACTTTGACATAGATCCGAAAAAGCTTGATGAAATAGAGGAAAAACTTGGGTATCCATGCTTTATAAAGCCGTCGAACGCAGGTTCGTCTGTCGGAATAAGCAAGGCTGAAAACAGAGAAGAGCTTGAGAGAGGAATAAGACTTGCCTTTGAGCATGACTATAAGGTATTGGTAGAAGAGGCGGTAAATGCCCGCGAAGTTGAGAGTGCGGTAATGGGAAATGAAAACCCTATATGCGCATCAGTTCTTGGTGAGATATTGCCTGCCGCAGAGTTTTATGACTACAATGCAAAATATGCGGATGAAAATTCGAAGCTTCTTATGCCTGCGCCGCTTGACGATGAAACGGCTGAAAAAATCCGCAGCTATGCGATAACTGCATATAAGATTTGCGAGTGCCGCGGTTTGTCAAGGGTAGATTTCTTTGTTGATAAGGTAACGGGAGAAATAAAGCTTAACGAGATAAATACTATACCAGGCTTTACCTCTATCAGTATGTATCCGAAGCTCTGGCAAAAGAGCGGCGTCGAGATAACAGAGCTGCTTGATAAGCTGATAGAATACGCATTGAACGTGTAACCGAATGCAAGTAACCCGAACCCGCCTGATGCGGCGTAATTTGGGTAGCTTTCGGTTAAGAGGGAGGTTGTTATGGATAACAGAGCCATAGGAATTTTTGACTCAGGGCTTGGCGGTCTTACCTGTGTGAAAAAGGTAATGGAGATTATGCCCGGGGAGGATATAATATATTTTGGCGATACGGGCAGAGTTCCCTATGGAACAAGAAGTCCTGAAACTCTCGTCAAATATGTAAGACAGGATATAAATTTTTTGGAGAGCTTTGACATAAAACTTATCGTGATTGCCTGCGGAACAGCGAGCAGCGCGGCTTTGCCGAAAATAAAGAATGAGGCATCGACTGAAATTATAGGCGTTTTAAACCCCGCGTGCGCAGCCGCGGCAAACGCAACACGCAATGGTAAAATCGGCGTAATAGGTACGCAGGGAACTATAAACAGCGGAAAGTATACTCAAACTCTAAAAACTATAAATTCAGACCTTGAGGTTTTCAGCACGGCGTGCCCTCTTTTTGTACCGCTTGTGGAAAACGGATATACAAGCGGAGAGGTTGTGGATTTAATTGCACACGATTATCTGGATAAGATTAAGAGAGAGGGCGTAGATACCCTGATACTCGGTTGTACACATTATCCGCTTTTGACAGCTGAAATACAAAGGATTATGGGGAGCGGCGTAGAGCTTATAAATTCAGGCGCGGAAACGGCGATAGAGGCAAAGAGATATTTAGAGAGCCGTGATATGCTATCTGGCAGAGAGAAAGGGTCTGCAAAATATTATGTGAGTGACTCTGTGGACGGATTTTCGGAGATAGGAGGTATTTTCCTCGAAAAGCATATAGAGGGGAATGTCACAAAGGTAGATATAGAAAAATATTAAAAAGCAACAGAGGGAAAAGTATGGATGATAACGTTAGAATAAGCATAAAAACATATCAGGATATTGACGGGGATGCTGAAGAGCCGATAGAACTCCAGACCACAGGAAAATTCGGTGTGATAAATGATAAGTATTATATCGTATATAAAGAGAGTGAAATGACGGGCTTTGCGGACACTACGACAACCATAAAGATATGGGATGAAAGCGTTACTGTCACCCGAAAGGGAAAGTACAATATGAAGATAGATTACATAAAGGGAGAGCATAAGCTGTGCCTTTATCCGACCCCGTATGGTGAAATCGGTGCGTCTGTAAAAACCTTTGATGTTGACTATTCATTTAAAGATGCAAATGGATGGTTAAAGGTTGATTATACAATAGATGCAGACAATGAGAATTTTTGCAGAAATTCGCTAAATGTCAGGGTAGAGCCGTTTGAATGCTCTGCAGATTAAAGCTTAAGACAGGAAAGGATGAAAAACAAATGAATATTTTTGAAGAGATGAAGGATAAGGTTTCAGGCAAGATAAAACTTGCCTTTGAGCAGGCTGCGTCGGCGGGCGAATTGACTGCCGCAGATATAGATATAGAGAGTATGATAAAGCTTGAGGTGCCAAAGGACAAGCAGCACGGTGATTTTGCCTGCAATATTGCAATGATGCTGGCAAAGCCACTCCGCCTTCCTCCAAGACAAATTGCGGAGGCTATAACCTCGCATATTTCAGAGGATGCTGATATCTCAAAGACAGAGGTCGCAGGTGCAGGATTTATCAATTTTTATCTTACTCCCAATTGGCTGTATAAGACTATGGAGCGCATCGAGGCGCAAGGCTCGGATTATGGCAAAATTGATATAGGTAAGGGCAAAAAGGTTATGGTGGAGTTTGTAAGCGCAAATCCTACAGGACCTATGCATATGGGAAATGCAAGGGGCGGTGCCCTTGGTGACTGTCTTGCATCTGTGCTTGAATACGCGGGCTATGACGTAACACGTGAGTTTTATGTAAATGATGCAGGCAACCAAATAGAAAAGTTCGGAAACTCTTTAAACGCAAGATATATTCAGGCACTAAAGGGTGAGGACGCCATTGAATTCCCCGAGGATGGCTACCATGGCGATGATATTAAGGAGCACGCAAAGGCATTTATAGAAATTAACGGTGACAAATACTTGGATAGCAGTGAGGATGAGCGCAAGGCGGCGCTTATAGACTATGCCCTTGAAAAGAATGTAACGGCTCTGCGTGAGGACCTTGAAAAGTACAGAATATTCTACGATGTGTGGTTCAGAGAGAGCACTCTTCACAATAACGGTGAGGTTTTATCCGCGATACAAAAGCTTACAGATAACGGATTTACCTATGAAGAGGACGGCGCGCTTTGGCTCAATTGTGAGAAAATGGGACTTGAAAAGAACGAGGTTCTTGTTCGCAAAAACGGGATACCGACATATTTTGCTGCAGACATTGCATACCACATAAATAAGCTCAAAACAAGAGGCTATGATTGGGCAATCAATATCTGGGGCGCAGACCACCATGGCCATGTTGCAAGAATGAAAAACGCCCTCAACGCTGTGGGCGAGGACGGCAGTAAGCTCGATGTTGTTTTGATGCAGCTAGTGCGTCTTATGCAGGACGGCGAGGTTGTAAGAATGTCAAAGAGAACAGGCAAGGCGATTACTCTCTCTGACTTGCTTGAGGATATAAGTGTTGACGCGGCAAGATTTTTCTTCAATATGAGAAGTGCAGGAAGCCACCTTGACTTCGATTTAGGTCTTGCGAAACAGCAAAGCAGTGATAATCCTGTTTACTATGTGCAGTATGCACACGCGCGTATATGCAGCATTTTGCGCTTGCTTAGCGAAGAGGGCATAAACGTGAAGAAATATTCAGAGATAAATCCGAGCGTGCTGGTGGACGAGGCAGAACTTACCTTGCTGAAGAAACTGACGGATTTGCCCGAGGAAATCAAGGCTGCGGCAGAGAGTATGGAGCCTGCACGCATAACAAGATACGTGATGGAGCTTGCAACTGACTTCCATTCATTCTATAATTCCTGCCGCGTAAAAGGCGAGGAACAAGAACTTATGGAGGCAAGACTTAAGCTTATCGACAGCGTTCGTATCGTTATCAGCGGAATTTTAAAAATGCTGAAGATAACTGCGCCTGAAAAAATGTAGGAGTAATGACTTATGCTATTTGGAAAGGGGGCTGCGTAATGAAGAAGATACTGTGTGTGTTTCTTATAACTATATATACCTTTCTGTTTGGAACTATAGCTTTTGCAGATGAGGTGACAGAAACGGCAGAAATAACGGAAAATGCAGAAACGGAAGAGATGATAGAAACAGAGGAAATAGCAGAAACAGAAACAGAGGCGGAGCCTTTAATAAATCAGGGGCTAATCAACGAAGTATATGCCTTTTCGGGTACTCTTTATTATTGCGATACTCCGACAAGGAGAGTTGTACTGCGGTCACTTGCTCCGATTGTTGATACGGCAGGTGCAAGGGCGATTGCAAAAGAGGCAGAATATCTGGAAATCAAGGTTTCGCCCGATGGGATTTTTATGGCAGACGGCACAAAAAATTCTGTTGAGGGGTTGAATGTTTTTGCTGACAGCGAAGTTTGGGTTGTTATTGTAAAAACAGCCGACGGGAATCTTGAGATACCATATTTTTCATTCAAATAAAATAGTAAACCTATAGAGATGCGTCAGGATTATAGAGGAGATTGCGATGAAAAGGTTAATAAAAAAACTCAAAAGCAATATTAAATATATTCTCTCAGGGGCAGTTGTGCTCGTACTTATGCTTAATTTGTCTGCGGGTATTGTTCTTGCAAACGAAGAGGTAAGCGCAGAGCAACGGGTACAGTCTTTAAGCGAGCTGATAGATTACCTGAGTATACATGTAAGATATGAGGATGTAGATGCAGAAAGTCTTTACAAAAACGGACTTCTTGGTGTGCTTGAAGAACACCCTGAGCTCTATGAGTCTGTTATGAAAAATGTGCTTGAGTCAATTGATGGGCATTCGGAATATTATAACAGCGAAGAGGCTCTTCTGCTTAAAGAACAGGTAACAGGCACAATAGTGGGGATAGGAATTACTTTCCAGATGTGTGCAGACGGCGTTGATGTAAGAAGCGTAATTCCTGACACGCCTGCATCTAAAACGGGAATAGAAGTTGGGGATGTAATAGTTAGTGCCGATGATATATTACTTGAGGGGATGAACTCCGATACTGCGGCGAGCTACATAAGAGGGGAAGAAGGCTCCCTCTTGCGCCTCGGAGTGAAGAGGAAGAACATTTCGGATATATTATATTTTGATATGAAACGCGAGAAGATTACAGGGACATCTGTAGAGAGCGAAATCTTTGAAGATGGTGCGGATAAACTGATGTATATAGCTGTATACGGTTTTGTTACAAACACGGCACAGTGCTTTAAGGAGGCTATTGACGAGGCAGCGAGTAAGGGTATAAAAAATCTTGTAATCGATGTGCGCGACAACGGCGGTGGGATGTTTGACCAAGTAATCCAAATGGCGGACTACCTTTTACCCAAGGATAGAATAATAACGATAGAGGATCATAAAATAAAATTTTTAAATGCTGTATACCAATCTTATACAGAGCCTGTGGCTGACTTTGATACTGTTGTGCTGATAAACGAGAATTCAGCCAGTGCGTCCGAGGTTCTGGCGGCAGCACTCTCTGAAAACGGATGCGCAACACTTATTGGGACAAAGTCCTACGGCAAGGGCACAATACAGACAATGGTTGATATGGTGTATGGTGACAGCATAAAGTATACTGTCGGATACTATCTCACGCCAAACGGAAACAATATCAACGGGATTGGGCTTACCCCCCACTCTGTAGTAGAAAATACATCGGCTCCCTTTGATATGAGTAAGTATGATGAATTTTCATACGAAAAGATATATAAAGCGGGCGATAAAGGGATCGAAATAAAAACAGCAAAAGAGCTTTTAAAGGCTTGGGGTGCATACGACGGTGAGATAGATGATATTTTTGATGAAGAACTTGAAAATGCAGTGTATCTCTTCCAAGCATCTACAGAGCTGTATCCCTATGGAGTCCTTGATTTGACGACCCAACACCAGATATATACCCGCCTCGAAAAGAGTAAGGTTATAAATGATGACCAGCTCGATGCGGCGTTTGCATACTTTGGTATGGAAAGAGAGTAAATCAAAAGAGCTGTAACCTTTAAGGCTACAGCTCTTCTTCGTCTTCATAAGGCATTATAACTTCTGTCATACTGTGATGCACAGCAGGCAGAAACTTTTCAATGATATCCGAGGTTTTCATTCTCAAGCTTGAGGTGTTTATACACGGGTGGCAACCGATAAATTCGCTGTCTAATACTTCTTTGTCGATATAAAGGCTTACGTTATTATCCTTATCGTTTATAAGCCCGAGAATACTGACAGAGCCGGGGGTGACATCAAGGAATTCCTCCATTTCCTCGGGAGGTCCGAAAGAAAGGCGGGAGCATCCCGCAAGCTTTGAAAATATTCGGGTTTTATATGGCTTATCTGCAGGCATCATAAGAAGGTAAAATTTAGTCTTTTGGCGATTACATAAGAATAAATTTTTACACAGCACAACGCCGAGAGCCTCATCAATTTCGCGGCACGCCTCCATCTTTCCTGCAACGCTGTGGTCAACACGGTGATATTTTATTCCGAGTTTATCTAAAAAATCGTATACTCTGATTTCTTTTTCAAGCCGTCCAGTACAATCGGCGGGACGTCCGTTGTATAGTTCCATTTTTGTGCTCCTTTTTGTGATTTGAAATTACAACGATATTATCACATTTTGCAAGGTGTGTCAATATGTAGGAGGCAATCCCTCTACCACCTTCGGTGGTAGAGGGATTGCCATAAAATCTAACCAACACATTTTGTAACCAAAATCAAGACACCGAGTATATTGGTAATATAGGTAGGGGATTTATTTGCGGGGGTGGGACTTTAAATGTTCAGAAAATGCTGCGGCGGAAGGAGAGGTTGCCGTTTTCCTATTGGGCCGCTTTTAATTTCAATTGGTTCGGGGATATTGCTGGCTTACATAATTCCGTATTACATTTTGATTATAATGCTGGGTATTGCTCTGGTAATAGCAGGTATTTGGTTTGTCGGTAAAAAATAATTCATTGTTGTTTTATCTTGTGACAACAAAAATATAAATTCAGGCGGAGAGGAGAATTTTTATGCAGATTGTCGTTGTAAAAGCACCCAAAATGCTGAGGGGGATACTCAGGATGATGTTTAAAATTAAGAAAACCGATAACCTGCAGGAGCCGTAGATTGAAAACGGTTTTTGCGCTATTGGTTCTAAAACAAATTATCACCCCATAGACTAAAATCGGGGTGATAATTTTGAGCAATAATAAAGACAAGCCATACATAGTGTATGCTTTTTTAATATTGTTTGGGCTGGCAATACTTCTGCTGTGCTGCGTCCTGCGCGAAGCGAGAGATGATTTGCGAAAAAATTATGCAGGTGACGCCGTTTCCCTTCAGCTAAGATATGTTGCAACTGATACTGCGGAGTGATTTTGGTGCAGCAACACGGTTAAAGCTTTGAAACGGGAGTAAAATTTTCGAATTCAACTTTTACAGACTTGCCGTATTCAGTAGGCGACATTCCTGTCAGCTGCTTAAAGCGACGCGAGAAGAAGTGTATGGAGTCAAAGCCGAGATATGCAGAAATTTGGGAGATATTATACTTCCCTTCGCGTATCATAGCTTTTGCAATATCCATTTTCATATTTGAAAAGTGGGAGATAACCCCCTCGCCCATTCGCTCTTTAAACAGAGTTTTAAGACCTGTGCGGCTTATTCCGACTGCGTCCGCTATTTGCTGCAGTGTTAATTTTTCGCAGACGTTATCCTGAAGAAAAGCAAGAACATTGCGGAGCACATCCTGCTCAATGCCTCGTTTTAAGGTTGTGCTGTTCCTACGGATTTCACCGAAGTTGCGGTAAAGGGAGATGAGGAGCTGCTCAAGCGAAGTTGAAATCATCTGCTCGGAGCCAAATGTTGCATCGCCTCTTCGGATAAGCCCTGACATAAAGCTATCCTCAAGCGGAGATGAAAAGCTTTGAATTGTCTCTTGTATTATTGTGGCTAAAAGATGCTTTTCTATATCGGAAAGAGGCAGTACCCTTTTTTTGAAAAAGCTCATTGCGGGAGAGTTGCAAATAAAGGATATTATTATGAGATTGGGCGCAACAATCCCGTTTGTGCGAAGATTGTGATACTCTCCCGGCTCGTGAAAGGCAATATTTCCCTGCTCAAGACGTTTGATTTCGTTATCCATTTCTATTTCTATTTCGCCTCTGTCAACATATACAATTTCCCAGAAATTATGCGCTTCTCCCATAAAGGAATAATCCTTTTCGTACTCGAAGTAGTGAACAGTAACGATTTTATTTATGCTGAAAACCTTTTTGATGTTCGTTGCTTTAAATTCCATAAGCACCCCTCTTTTATTCGTGGTATTATTAATTATAAAACAGTCTGACCTATTTTGCAAGTTTTTTGTCCTAAAAGATAAAGATTTTTATGGAATAAAGTGATATATTTAAAATGGGACAAGATTTAGTGAATGTAAATTTAAATTTATAACAGACGGAGGTAACATAATGAAGGTTTTGGTTACAGGCGGCGCAGGATATATCGGAAGTCATACATCAGTTCAGCTCTTAGAGGCAGGGTATGAGGTCGTTATTATAGATAACCTTTGCAACAGCTCGGCAGAGGCGGTTAATAGAATAGGTGAGCTCGCGGGAAAAAAGCCTGCTTTTTATGAGGCTGATTTGCGCGACGAGGATGTTCTTGACAAAATATTTACAGAGCATAAGATTGATTCTGTCATACACTTTGCTGGACTTAAGGCAGTCGGCGAGTCTGTTGAAAAGTCGCTTTTGTATTATGAGAATAATATAGGCAGTACAATAAGTCTTTGTAAGGCAATGAAAAAGTATGGGGTAAAGAAATTGGTCTTCAGTTCATCTGCCACAGTTTATGGTATGCCAAAAACTGTCCCGATTAAAGAAGATTTTCCGCTTTCGTGCACAAATCCTTACGGCAGAACAAAGCTTATGATAGAGGAAATTTTGCGTGACCTTTATGTGTCAGACAGCGAGTGGGATATTGCGCTACTCAGATATTTCAATCCGGTAGGTGCACATAAGAGCGGAAGAATTGGAGAGGACCCGAAGGATATCCCCAATAACCTTATGCCCTATATCTCGCAGGTTGCAATTGGACGCCTCGAGTATTTGAGAGTATTTGGCAACGATTATGATACCCCTGACGGAACGGGTGTGCGCGATTATATTCATGTAGAGGATTTGGCGTTTGGACATCTTAAGGCACTTGAAAAGCTTGAAAGCAATCCGGGTGTAGTGGTATATAATCTCGGTACGGGTAACGGCTACAGCGTGCTTGAGATGCGCGCGGCATTTGAAAAGGCTTGCGGCAGGCCTGTACCCTTTAAGATTTGTGACCGTCGTCCCGGAGATATCGCAACCTGTTATGCTGATCCTGCTCTTGCAGAAAAGGAGCTTGGCTTTGTCGCAAAAAGAGGCATAGACGAAATGTGTGAGGATACATGGCGTTGGCAACAGCAAAATCCTAACGGATACGATAAATAGAAGTTAAATAGAGATGGAGAGATAAAAATGAAAAAAACTACATTAGTTGCGCTTGCCGCAGGTATGGGCAGCCGCTTTGGCGGATTAAAACAGATGGAGCCTGTTTCGGAGAAAGGATCCGTGCTTTTGGAGTTTTCGGCATATGATGCGGCGGCATCGGGCTTTGATAAGGTTGTATTCGTTATCAAGGAGGCTATGTATGAGGATTTCAAAAAAATAGTGGGGGATAAAATTAAAGGGATAGAGGTTGACTATGTTTTTCAGGAGATGGATTCTCTCCCTGCGGGCAGAACAAAGCCCTGGGGTACGGCTCACGCAATTCTTTGCTGCAAGGATAAGGTAAAAGAGCCATTTGCCGTGATAAATGCAGATGACTATTATGGCAAAAATGCGTACAGCGAGCTTCACGATTATCTTGTAGAGGCACAGGGACTTGACCTTGCTATGGTTGCCTTTGATTTAAAGAACACCCTTACCGAGAACGGAACTGTTGCGAGAGGTGTCTGTGAGGTTGAAAACGGATATTTAAAGACAATTACAGAGAGAACCAAAATCAGCAGTGATTTTAAATACACAGAGGATGGCGAAAATTGGATTGACCTTGACAGGGATGCCTCTGTTTCTATGAATTTATGGGGATTTACCACTGACATATTTGATATAATTGAAAAGCAGTTTGAGGAATTTAAAAAGAATATGAAGGACCCGCTTAAAGACGAATTTTTCCTACCTCTCGTTGTAGATTACTGCATAAAATCGGGAGAAGGAAGTGTTAAGGTGTTTAACTGCAAAGATAAGTGGTATGGTATGACCTATCGCGAGGATATTGCCTCTGTGAAAGAGGCGCTTGCCAATATGATAAAGGAAGGTCATTACAATGGATTATAACCATAAAGAAATATGTTCTAAATTTAAGCTGGACGGACAGTATGTAAGCGCCCAGCCATACGGAGAGGGGCATATAAATGATACCCTTTTGATTAATACAACGGGAAACCGCTTTATTATGCAGAGGGTAAATCGTAACGTTTTTAAAGAGCCTGAAAGGGTTATTGAAAATGTAAAAAAAGTAACTGACTTTATGCACAAGAAGATTATGGAAATTTGCGGCGACCCGTACCGAGAAACGCTTACGCTTATTTCGACATTGGATGACAAACCTTACTATATCGCAGAGGACGGAAGCCTTTTCCGTGTGTATCTGTTTATAGACCACGCGGTTTGCTATCAAAGTGTAGAAAATGCAGAGGTGTTCTATCAGGCTGCACGTGCTTTCGGACGGTTTCAGAATATGCTTCGCGATTTCCCCGCGGACGAGCTATGGGAAACTATAGAGAAGTTCCACGATACTGTTGACAGATACAGAAAATTTAAAGAGGCAATTCGTTCCGACAAGGCCTTGCGTCTTGAATCTGTAAAGGCTGAGGTTGAGTTTGCACTCCAGAGAGAGAAAGATGCGGGGATAATCGTAAATGCCCTTGCAAACAAGGAAATTCCGCTTCGCGTTACTCATAATGATACAAAGCTTAACAATGTTATGTTTGATGACACTACGGGTGAAGGGGTTTGCGTAGTTGACCTTGATACTGTTATGCCAGGCTCAATGCTTTATGACTTTGGCGACTCAATAAGGTTTGGCGCAAGCACTGCCGCAGAGGACGAGCTTGACTTAAGTAAAGTAAGTATGGATTTAAACCTTTTTGAGGCATATACAAGAGGATACCTTGAAGAACTTGGCGACAGCATTACTGCCAAAGAGGCAGAACTTCTGCCTATGTCTGCAAAGCTTATGACGCTTGAGTGCGGTGTAAGATTTTTGACCGACTATCTCGATGGCGACAATTATTTCAGAATCCACAGACTCGACCACAATCTTGACAGAGCGAGAACACAGTTTAAGCTCGTTGCCGATATGGAAGAAAAGATGGACAAGATGGCAGAGATTGTGTCAAAGTATTTTGAGAAATAGCTTGAGGTTATGGCGGTCTTAAAGAAGAACCTAAAAATAGGATAAGTTCATAATATATAAAATCACCTCATACTTATTTATGAGGTGATTTTTGTGTTTACAGTAATAAAGAAAGAAGCTATAATCTGTGTTTTTTTAGTCCTTTTAGGGCTGTCTGTTGCCCTCGGCATTTATGCCATAAAGACGTCAGGGAGCGAGCCTGTAGTATCGGATAAGGCGATGGCAGGGGGTGTTTCGGGGAAAATCATATTGATTGATGCGGGTCACGGCGGCGCTGACGCGGGGGCGTCTGCAAATGGAGTTTCGGAAAAGGAAATAAATTTAAGCGTTGCAAAAAAGCTGAAAGAACACATAGAGGCAAACGGCGGAACTGTAGTAATGACGCGTGAGGAGGATTGTTCAACTGCCGACGGAAAGGAAAACGGCTCCTGGAAGGTTGCAGATTTGAAAAAAAGAAAAAGTATGGCAAGCGAGACGGGGGCCGATATATTTATAAGCATACATATGAATAAATTCCCGCAGGAAAAGTATAAGGGCGCACAAGTTTTCTATTCAGGCGATAACGAGGAGAGTCGATTGCTCGGCGAGGCAATTCAAAAGGCTTTGCCTGAGATTTTAGGTGACGGCAACACAAGAGCCGCCAAGAAAAGTGACGGGAACATATTTATCCTTAAGGGCGCCTTTATACCATCTGTTGTTGTTGAATGTGGTTTTTTGTCCAATAAAGAGGAATCAGAACTGCTGAAGAATGAGGGATATCAGGATAAGGTTGCCTACGCGATATGCTCGGGACTTATGGATTTTTTGATAAATAACGAAAACAAATGAGTTCTATAAAAAAGCCTTTTGGGTGTCGAAAAAAGTGTTGACAATGCGATAATTCTGTGCTATAATCATTGGAAAGGCGTTGACGAAGAGTGCTCGGGAATTGGGTTCTCAAGAGAGGCGATGGTTGGTGGAAATCGCTGAAAACAATCCTGTTGTCTGTAGCTTCTGAGCCGGGAGGAAGAAAGCATTTTTGCAAGTAGAACCTCTCCGTGATTGCTGCGTGAATGCATATGGGCTGTCTGGCCCTGAAGAGAGGCGATTGTGATAATCGCAATTTGAGTGGTACCGCGGGTTCAAGCTCGTCTCAAAGAATTATATCTTTTGGGGCGGGCTTTTTTCGTCCCTGAATGGAGGAATATATAGTGCAGACCAGGAAAGAGATTGATTTTAAGATTAAAGAAATCGCAGAGCGTATACGGGAACTTCGCGAGATTGCACAGCTTACAACGCAGGAGATGGCACAAAAAACCGCTGTGACTGAAGATGAGTATATAAGCTGTGAAAACGGTCTTATGGACTTGAACTTTGCATTTCTTTACAGATGTGCACAAGCGTTTAATGTCGATGTTACAGATATTATAGAGGGCAGCAGCCCTACTCTTAAGTCATATACCTTGACAAGACGCGGTGAAGGGCAGCGAATTGAACAGGCGCATGGTATGACATACTTTAACCTTGCCCCTGCCTTTAAAAAAAGAATTGCAGAGCCTCTTTATGTATGCAGTAAGTATAGCGAAGAGGCGCAGAGTGAGGATATCGAGCTGACAACTCACATAGGACAGGAATGTGACATTGTAATAGAGGGATACTTAAAGGTCCAAATCGGCAATCACAGCGAAATATTAGGCCCCGGGGACAGCATTTATTATGATAGCTCAACTCCACATGGTATGATTGCAGTAAATGGTAGTGATTGTACCTTTTATGCGATTGTCTTAAATCCGACGGGTGATAAAATTCCCGAACTACAGCCACAAAAGACCATAGCCTCAAGGCAGATTGAACGTGACACCAAAGAGCGTGTTTATCAGAAATATGTTGATATTACAGAGGACGAAAACGGAACACCTACATCGATTAAGTTTAAAAATACCGAGAAATTCAACTTTGCATATGACGTTGTAGACGAAATTGCAAAGAAGCAGCCTGAAAAGACTGCGATGGTGCACGTTTCGGATAAGGAAGAGGCTACAGTATTTTCTTTTAGTGATATGAAGAAAAATTCCTGTCGCGCTGCGAATTACTTTAAGTCACTCGGCATCAAGAAGGGTGACAGAGTAATGCTTGTTCTGGGCAGACATTACCAATTCTGGTATGCGGTGCTTGGACTTCACAAGCTTGGTGCCATTGCAATACCCGCTATGAATCAGCTTTTAGAGCACGATTTTGAATATCGCTTCAATGCGGCAGGGGTAAGTGCAATAATTTGTACTGCAAAGGGTGATGTTGCAAATCAGGTTGATATTGCGGCAAAGAAATGCCCTCAGCTTGTAAACAAGATTATGGTAGACGGAGAAAAAGAGGGATGGAGAAACTTTGATGAAGAGTATACCCTCTTTAGCACTCACTTTGACAGAACCGAGGATACAGCCTGCGGTGATGATACAATGCTGATGTTCTTTACCTCGGGTACAACGGGATATCCCAAGATTGCGGTGCATAGCTATAAATATCCGCTCGGGCATTTCCATACGGCTAAGTATTGGCATAATGTTGACCCTGACGGTCTGCACTTTACAATATCCGATACTGGCTGGGCAAAGGCGATGTGGGGTAAGCTCTACGGCCAATGGCTGTGCGAGGCTGCAACATTTGTGTATGACTTTGATAGATTTAATGCGGCAGAAATACTGCCGAAATTTGCAGAGCATCGCATAACAACATTCTGTGCCCCGCCGACGATGCTTCGTATGATGGTTAAGGAGGATATATCAAAGTACGACCTCTCTTCCGTAAAGCATATGACAACTGCGGGCGAGGCGCTGAATCCTGAGATATACAGACAATTCGAAAAGGCGACAGGACTGCAGATTTTAGAGGGCTTTGGACAGACTGAGAGTACCATGCTTATAGGAAATCTCACGGGTGCTGACCACAAAATCGGTTCTATGGGTAAGCCTGCACCGATATATGACATAAGCCTCATAGACTCAGACGGAAATCCCGTAAAGACGGGTCAGCCCGGCGAAATAGTTGTAAATGTCGCAGACGGCGCACCTTGCGGGCTTTTCAGAGAATATTATCAAGATGAAGAAAAGACCAAAGAGGTATGGCACGACGGATATTATCACACGGGAGATATTGCGTGGTGCGACGAGGACGGATTTTATTGGTATGTCGGCAGAGCCGATGATGTTATTAAATCCTCGGGCTATCGCATAGGTCCGTTTGAAATTGAGAGCGTTATTATGGAGCTTCCTTATGTGCTTGAGTGCGGAGTGTCTGCCGCGCCCGATGAGGTTAGAGGTCAGGTCGTAAAGGCGAGTATCGTGCTTGTAAAGGGAACTGAGCCGACAGAGGAGCTGAAAAAAGAAATCCAGAGCTATGTCAAAGAGCATACGGCGCCTTATAAATATCCGAGAATTGTGGTGTTTAAGGACGAGCTTCCTAAAACCACCAGTGGTAAGATACAAAGAAATAAACTGTAAGGAGTTTTATGGATAAAAGAATAATAATAATGTCGGGTCATTACGGTAGCGGTAAGACAAACATTGCCGTAAATTTTGCCCTTGACCTGAAGGACAAATATGATAAGGTTACAATTGCAGATATTGATATTGTAAATCCGTATTTCAGAACAAAGGACAGCGAGGAGCAGCTGCGTGAGGCGGGGATACGCCTTATCTGTTCGGAGTATGCAAATACCAATATTGACATACCTGCGCTTCCGCAGGAGATATATTCTATTACGGATGATAAGACACAACGCTGTATTCTGGACGTAGGCGGCGATGAGCGAGGCGCACTTGCCCTTGGCAGAATTGCCCCTTACATACGCGAGGAAAACGATTACGAAATGATATATGTCGTAAATATGTATCGCCCGTTGACCCGCGATGCAGACTCTGCCATAGAGGTTATGCGGGAGATTGAGGCGGCGTGCAAAATAGAGTTTACATCAATTATCAATAACTCAAACCTTGGTGCAGAAACTACGGCTGAAGATGTTTTAAATTCCGTAGCATATGCAGAGGAAATCTCGGAAAAGACGGGAATACCAATCAAGTTTACAACGGTAGAGCAAGCCTTGCTTGAACCGCTGAAAAATAAAATTAAAGCTCTGTATCCGCTACGGCTACAGAGAAATTCAGTAAAGGAGTGCTTGTAAATGGCAGTATTAACATTCAATGTTGATAAGTGTAAAGGCTGTGGACTGTGTGTAAATGCGTGCCCGAAGGGCGTGCTTACACTCGCTGCAGACAAAATTAACAAAAAGGGACATCATCCCGTAGAGGCAATAAATCCCGATGCGTGCATCGGATGTGCGTTTTGCGCGACGATGTGTCCCGATTGCATAATCAAGGTAGAAAGGTGAGTGAAGAAAGTGGCAGAAAAGGTTTTGATGAAAGGAAATGAGGCAATAGCAGAAGCGGCGATTATCGCAGGCTGCCGCCATTATTTCGGATATCCTATAACACCGCAGACAGAGATTGCGGCTTATATGGCAAAGAGAATGCCAAAAATTGACGGAGTATTTCTTCAGGCAGAGAGTGAGATTGCGGCAATCAATATGGTATATGGTGTTGCATCTACGGGTAAGAGGGTAATGACCTCTTCTTCAAGCCCCGGTATATCGCTTAAGGGCGAAGGCATCTCATATCTTGCGGGTGCGGATTTACCGTCACTCGTTGTAAACGTTCAGCGCGGCGGCCCCGGTCTAGGCGGAATTCAGCCGTCACAGTCTGTCTATTTTCAGGCTACAAAGGGTGGTGCACACGGCGACTTTCATATGATAGTTCTGGCACCTGCATCTGTTCAGGAAATGGCTGACCTTACCGTTAAAGGCTTTGACCTTGCCGATAAGTACAGAATGACATCTATGATACTTGCTGACGGAACAATGGGACAGATGATGGAGGCAGTATCTCTTGATTATGATATAGCAGAGACGGTAGAAAAGCCCTGGGCAACAACGGGTACAGATATGAAGAGAGAGCATAATATTGTAAATTCGCTCTTCCTTGCACCCGAAGCGCTCGAAAAGAAGAACTTTGAAAGATATGAGAGATATGACCTCATAAAAGAAAATGAGGTTATGTACGAGGAGTATATGATGGAGGATGCCGAGATTTGCGTTGCGGCATTCGGCATAGCTGCAAGAGTTGCTAAAAATGCTATCAACGAGGCAAGAGAAAAGGGAATAAAGGTTGGTATGATAAGACCGATTACTCTCTGGCCGTTCCCTGAAAAGCAGTTTGCAAAGGCTGCAGAAAAGGTTCACACATTTATCTCTGTTGAGCTTTCAATGGGACAGATGATAGAAGACATTAAGCTTGCAACGGGCGGCGGTGTAAAGGTTGAGCTTTGCAACCGTACAGGCGGTATGATACCCTCACCCGAACAAGTACTTGCGGCTATTGAGTCAGCAGAAAAATGCGGAGGTGACAAATAATGGTAGTATTTGATAAACCAAAGGCTCTTGCAGACGTATCAATGCACTATTGCCCCGGTTGTACGCATGGTATAGTACATCGTCTTGTGGCAGAGGTTATAGATGAGCTGGGAATTGAAGGCAAAACTATAGGTATTGCCCCTGTTGGATGCTCGGTTATGGCATATGATTATTTTAACTGTGATATGATAGAGGCGGCACACGGACGTGCGCCCGCGGTTGCTACGGGCGTTAAGCGTTCTCTTCCTGAAAACATTGTGTTTACATATCAGGGCGACGGCGACCTTGCATCTATCGGTATGGCAGAAACTGTACACGCTGCGGCAAGAAACGAGAATATAACAATAATCTTTATAAACAATGCAATTTACGGAATGACGGGCGGACAGATGGCGCCTACATCTCTTCCTGGTCAGATTACGCAGACCTCGCCTTACGGACGTGACGTAAACCATTGCGGATATCCGATTAAGGTGTGCGAGATGTTATCTCAGCTCGACGGCGCCGAGTATTTAGAGCGTGTAGCTGTAAATAACGTAAAGAATGTAAAGAACGCCAAGAAGGCAATAAAGAAGGCGTTTGAAAATCAGGTGCAGGGCAAGGGCTTCTCTCTCGTTGAGGTAGTTTCAAGCTGTCCTACAAACTGGGGTCTTACACCGCAGAAGGCGCTTGAATGGGTAGAAGAAAAGATGATTCCTTATTATCCGCTCGGGGTATATAAGGACCGTTCGGCAGAGAAATAAGGAGGGAATTGACTATGAGTACAACACAATATTTAATAGCAGGCTTTGGCGGACAGGGAATATTGTTCGCGGGCAAATTCCTTGCTTATAAAGGCTTGACAGACGGCGAGAACGTAAGCTGGCTCCCATCATACGGACCCGAAATGCGCGGTGGTACAGCAAGCTGCAGCGTTATTATCAGTGATACCGCTGTTGGTTCTCCGATTGTTTCAAAGCCCGATGTTTTAATCGCAATGAATCTTCCGTCACTTGACAAGTACGAGGACAGCGTGGTATCAGGCGGCACAATCTATGTTGACTCTACTCTTATAGAGCGTGAGGTTAAGAGGGATGATGTAAAGGTTTGCTATATCCCTGCAACAAAGCTGGCATCTGACAATGGCTTCCCCACACTTGCAAATATGATTATTATGGGCAAGGTTCTCGGCGATAATGGCGAGTTTGAGAATGATGAGGGTATACTTGCGGGACTTAAAAAGGTTATATCTGCAAAGCGTGCAGATATGCTCGATACAAACCTTACCGCAATGCGCCTTGGACGCGATTTTGAATAGAAAGAAGGATAAAAGGATATGAATATATCAATCACAAAAAACACAAATCCTGCACAAAAGCCCGTAAGCTCCGAGCTTGGCTTTGGTAAAATATTTACCGACCATATGTTTATTATGGACTACTCTGTAGAGAAGGGCTGGCACGATGCAAGAATAGTTCCTTTTGGACCATTTCCAATCCATCCTGCATCAACTGTTTTGCACTATGGCTCTGAAATATTCGAGGGGCTTAAGGCGTACAGAAAGGCTGACGGAAAAATCCAGATGTTCAGACCTATTGAAAACATTAGAAGAATGAACAACTCGGCAGAGCGTCTTTGCCTCCCGCAAATTCCTGAGGACCTTGCAATGGAGGTTCTTACAAAGTTTGTAGAATTTGAAAAGGAATGGACCCCTTATGATGAGGGTACATCTCTCTACATCCGTCCGTTTATGTTCGGTAACGACGAAACTCTTGGAGTTCACGCTGTTAAAAACGCCACCTTTATGATTATTACCTCTCCTGTTGGCAGTTATTATAAAGAGGGTATCAACCCCGTAAAAATTATGATAGAGGCAGACGATGTTCGCGCGGTTCGCGGCGGTACGGGTTATGCTAAATGCGGCGGTAACTATGCCGCAAGTAACAGAGCGGGCGAGAGAGCAGAACAGCAGGGATATTCGCAGGTACTCTGGCTCGACGGCGTTGAGCGCAAGTATATCGAAGAGGTTGGCGCGATGAACGTAATGTTCAAAATAGACGGCGAGGTTGTTACACCTATGCTCAGCGGCTCTATCCTCCCTGGTATCACAAGAAAATCCTGCCTTGAGCTTTTAAAGAGCGAGGGCTATAAGGTATCAGAGCGCCTTATCAGCATTGACGAACTTGATGAGGCACTTAAAGCGGGCAAGCTTGAAGAGGCTTGGGGCTGTGGAACAGCCGCAGTTGTTTCGCCTATCGGTGAGCTTTGCTATAAGGGTACAAAGTACACAATCAATAATGGTGAAATCGGCGAGGTAACACAGCACCTTTATGATACATTAACAGGTATCCAATGGGGTAAAATAGAGGATAAGTTTGATTGGACATATCCGATTGACTAATAATATGGGTTTGGGATTTTCCCCAAACCCATATTATAAAATAAACTTGGTATAAACTATTTTGAGAGGATGATAAGATATGAAAATTGCAATTTACGGATACGGCAACCTTGGCAGAGGCATTGAAGCTGCCGCGCGCCAAAATGATGATATCGAGCTTACGGGAGTTTATACCAGACGAAAACCCGAAACTGTTACAACAAACACAGAGGGACTTCGTGTATATTCGGCAGATGAAATCGAAAATCACAAGAATGATATTGATGTGCTTATAATTTGCGGGGGCAGTGCAACTGACCTTCCGAAAATGACGCCCGAACTTGCAAAAAGCTTTAATGTTATCGACAGCTTTGACACTCACGCAGATATATCAAAGCATTTTGCCGCAGTTGACAAGGCGGCATCCGAAAACGGAAATATCGCGCTCATCTCGGCTGGTTGGGACCCGGGTATGTTCTCGATTAACAGGCTCTATGCATCGGCAATTCTGCCAGACGGTCAGGACTATACCTTCTGGGGTAGAGGGGTAAGCCAAGGTCACTCCGACGCAATCCGCCGAATAGACGGAGTAATAGATGCAAGGCAGTATACCGTGCCCGTAGAGGCGGCGCTCGACGCTGTTCGCAGCGGTAAAAACCCGGAACTTACTACAAGCGAAAAGCATACAAGAGAGTGCTATGTTGTAGTAGAAGATGGTGCAGATAAGGCTCGGATTGAGAACGAGATAAAGACAATGCCTAACTATTTTGCAGACTATATCACAACCGTAAACTTTGTAAGCTTAGAGGAGCTTAAAGAAAATCATTCGGGAATTCCTCATGGTGGGTCTGTTATAAGAACAGGTGTCACAGGATTTGAGGCGGAGAACAAGCACGTTGTAGAGTATAAGATAAAGCTTGACTCTAATCCTGAATTTACGGCAAGTGTAATTGTTGCATATGCAAGGGCGCTTTATCGTATGAAGCAAAGGGGAGATATGGGATGCAAGACTGTTTTTGACATTGCACCCGCTGACATTTCACCAATGTCGCCTGAAGAACTCCGTGCGCATTTGCTGTAAAATTAAATGAAAATTGTTAAAAGCTCTTGACAAATTAAAACTTATGTGATATAATTCGTTTTAATTTGAAACGCAGTGATGCGGAATAGTATGCAAAAACTTTCGCCTTGAGAGAGATGTCGGATGGTGCAAGACATCGGGAGGGTTTTGCAGAACTCACCGCGGAGCGGCTGCCGTGAACTTTCAGTAGGGGCAGACGGGAACTCCCGTAACAGAGTTGAGATGTGATAGCGTCTAAAGGGCATCCAATTTGGATGAAGAAGAGTGGTACCGCGGAAACATTGAAATTTTAACGTTTTCGTCTCTTTGGAAAAGCAAAGGGACGAGGACGTTTTTTTGTTGGAGCAATCGGATTTTTATATTATTGGAGTTTGAAAGGAGTTTTTAAAAATGAGAAAAATCAATACTACGGACATTACACTTAAAAAGCTTTCGGAGGAACGCGAAATTTCACTACTCTTCCGTGAAAAGTCAGCAATAGCAAATTGCGCAGATTCGCTCGGTGCAGATGCTGTTGAATTGCCCGCTGTAAAAAATCTCCGTGAGGACACGATAATCTATAAAACAATTGCGCAGAATGTTCAAAACGCAACGCTCTCTATACCTGTTGGCTTTGAAAAAGATGGTGTTGCAGCTGTATGGGAATGCATCAAGGACGCAAAGAGGCCACGTCTTCAGGTTGAACTTCCCGTGTCAACAATACAGATGGAATATACATATCACGTTAAGCAGGCTGTTATGCTTGAAAAAATTGCCGAGCTTATAAAGACGGCAAAAACATACTGTGATGATGTAGAGTTTTCTGCCCTTGATGCCACAAGGGCGGATGAGGAATTCCTTATCGCTGCCGCAAAAGAGGCAGAAAAGTGCGGCGCGGGGATTGTGACCATTTGCGATAACGCAGGTGTATCAACTCCTGACCAAATTGCAGATTTGGTTGCAAAGATTAAGGATGCGGTAACTGTTCCTGTATATGTTCAGGTATCCAACCGCATCAATATGGGTGTAGCATCAGCCTTTGCGTCAATTTCAAAGGGTGCTGACGGCATCAAATGTGCAATGTGCGGCAGAGACGTTCTCTTGGCGGGCGAATTTTGTGACGCAGTAAGTGCTTGCGGTGCGCAAATAGGTGCAAAGCTCGAACTTAATAACACAAAAATTCACGCAAGCATTGATGATATGCTCTCAAATATAAATCACGAGGCTTATGAAACTGAAAAAGCTGTAAGCGACAAGAAGAAGATTTTGCTCGATGCCGATTCCTCTATGGCGCAGGTTACTCAAGCTGCCGAGGTTCTTGGATATGAACTCTCCGATTCGGACATCGGCAATGTATACAAGGCTCTTATGCAGGTGTGCGAAAAGAAGGGTGCAGTTGGTGCAAAAGAGTTTGAGGCACTCATTGCAAGCTCTGCAATGCAGGCGCCGTCAACATACCATTTTGAAACATATACAACAACAAGCAGTAATATGACAAGCTCTATGTCGCAGGTTACTCTTAAATGTGGTGATGAGATTATGTGCGGTGTTGCAAGCGGAGAAGGTCCAATTGATTCTGCATTCCGTGCGATAGAACAGTGCATAGGTCACCATTATGAGCTTGATGATTTTCAGGTCCAGTCCGTAACGGAAGGAAAAGAGGCGCTCGGCTCTGCACTTGTCAGACTTCGCAACAATGGAAAGCTTTATTCAGGCAACGGGACATCAACAGATATAGTTGCGGCAAGTATCAGAGCATATATAAATGCACTTAACAAAATCGTTTTCGAGGAGGCGTAATATGAAGATAGTATTTTCAACTAAGAATGTGAGCCGTGCATCCTTTCTTGATACCTGTCGTTATGCCTTTGATTACGGATTTGAGGGCTTTGAAATATATGATGCAATAAAAGAAAGAAGCTATCATCACGACAGTATATTAAGGCGTGACCGCATAGCTGATGCAAAAAGAAAGCTTGTAAACAGAAACCTTGCAGTTTCTGCACTCCGTATGCCCGATAGTGTTGATAGCGAAAATGTCACATCGGATATAGTGGTTAAATATGTTGATATGGCGGCTGCATCGGGGATATCAAATGTGATTGTCAGTATTGGCGAAAAACCCTCGTTTGATGCTTTGGACGAAAAGCTCGCTACCGCTATAGCGAGAGCGGAAAGCGCAGATGTCAATATTTTGTTTGAAACAGTCGGATATCTTGCAAATACTGAAAATGTAATTGAAATAATCAACCATTTCTCTTCTGCAGCAGTCGGTGCGGCGTGGAATGTAAGAGGCACATATTTCGGCGCGGGCGAAAGCTCCGAGGCTACCATAAAAACCTTGGGCGCGTATATAAAGTATGTTCGCCTTGGTGATATGAAGGACGGCAAAACTGTATTAATCGGCGAGGGCGAGCTTGATGTAGCAAAGCTTATAGGCGCGCTCTCATCCCTTAATTATGAGGGCTATATTTGTGCGGCTTGGAACGAAGAGATAAACGATGCAGATATTGTCCTTACACATTTTGCAAATTATATCTCACAGCTTAACCGCGAGAAAAAGTCCTTTGATAAGGCTTATTATAACAGAGATAAGACGGGAACATTTGTGTGGAAAAAGTATGACGTTATTGATGCGACATTTTCTGATGTTCTTGACACAATGGCAGAAACCTATCCTGACCAGTATGCATTTAAATATCCTACGCTTGACTACACAAGAACCTATGAGCAGTTCAGGCGTGATGTTGACGAATGCGCCGCAGCACTTATTTCTCTTGGCGTAAAGGCGGGCGACCACGTTGCAGTTTGGGCAACCAATGTACCCGAATGGTTTATCACATTCTGGGCTACAACAAAAATCGGTGCAGTTTTGGTTACTGTTAATACTGCATACAAAATTCACGAAATTGAATATTTGCTCAAGCAGTCAGATACACATACTCTCGTTATGATTGAGTATTGCAAGGACATTAACTATAAAGAAATAATCTCGGAGCTTTGCCCCGAGCTTGAAACACTTGAGGCGGGTAAGCCTCTGTATTCGAAAAATCTTCCGTTCTTGCGCAATGTTGTAACCGTTGGCTTTTCAATGGACGGATGCCTTACGTATGAGCAGATGCTTGCGCGCTCCAACCTTGTTCCTCGCGAGGAAGTAAGAAGGCGTGCATCGCTTGTAAGACCCGACGATGTATGTAATATGCAATATACCTCGGGCACAACGGGCTTCCCGAAGGGCGTTATGCTTACACACCGCAACATTGTTAATAATGGTAAGACTATCGGTGACAGAATGGACTTGTCAACGGCGGACCGAATGATGATTCAGGTTCCAATGTTCCATTGCTTTGGCATGGTGCTCTCAATGACATCTATGATGACACACGGCGGAACCCTCTGTCCTATACCATATTTCTCGCCAAAATCATCGCTCTCCTGCGTGAACGACGAGAAAATCACTTGCTTTAATGGTGTGCCGACGATGTTTATCGCGATGTTCAATCATCCTGATTTTGCAAAAACCGATTTTTCGTATATGCGAACGGGTATTATGGCGGGTGCAAACTGTCCCGCAGATTTAATGCGCCGTGCTTCAGTAGAAATGAATATGCGCGAAATTATTTCCGTTTACGGACAGACCGAGGCATCACCAGGATGTACTATGGGTGAGGTTAACGAGGATCTTGACCACCGAGTTGAAACGGTCGGCAGCGCATTCCCAGGGGTTGAATGTAAGATTATCGACCCCGAAACAGGTGACGAACTTCCCGACGGCGAGAGCGGCGAATTTGTGGCCCGTGGCTTTAACATAATGAAGGGTTATTACAAAATGCCCGAGGCAACGGCTCAGGCAATTGACAAAGATGGATGGCTCCATTCGGGCGATATCTGTATGAGAACGCCCGATGGTTATTATAAGGTTACGGGTCGCCTTAAAGATATGATTATCCGCGGCGGCGAAAACTTGTATCCTAGAGAGATTGAGGAATTCTACCTGACAAATCCGAAGATTCGCGACGTTCAGGTGGTTGGCGTTCCAGATGAAAAGTACGGCGAGGAATGCTGTGCGTGGATTATTCTTCACAAGGGTGAAACCTCTGATGAAAACGAGATGCGTGAATTCGGAAATGCTTCAATTGCAAGACATAAAGTACCTAAATATTTTATGTTTGTAGACGAATTCCCGATGAATGCGGCGGGGAAAATATTGAAGTACAAAATGCGCGATATATCCGCAGAAAAATTAGGTCTGAAAAAATAATTCAGACCTTTTGAAAGGCACTGAATTTAATGAAAAAGTATAAAGTAATAGACGCACATTGCCATATTTATCCCGAGAAAATCGCGGATAAGGCGGTTGCGGGGACAGACAGATTTTATGACACTACATCAGTAGGAAAAGGGACGGTTCCTGATTTACTTGCCCTTGGAAAAGAGGCAGGAATAGACCATTTTATAGTACAATCAGTTGCAACCACTCCTGCACAGGTTAGAAGTATAAACGAGTTTATCGCAAGAGAGGTAGAAAAAGCAGATGGGCTCCTCACAGGGCTTGGAACACTTCATCCTGACAGCGAGGATATAGAAGAGGATATGGAGCATCTTTTGTCACTTGGGCTCAAGGGGGTAAAGCTTCATCCCGATATTCAGGATTTCAAGATAGATGACTACAGAAACCTGAAGATATATGAGCTGTGCGAAAAACACGGCATCCCAATCTTGATGCACACGGGCGATAACAGATATGACCGCTCAAACCCGAACAGGCTTTGCCCGATACTTGAGATATACACAGACCTTATAATTGTTGCCGCTCACTTTGGCGGCTACTCTGTGTGGGAAGAGGCAAGCCGAAAGCTGAAAGATTTCCCGAATGTGTATGTGGATTGTTCGTCGAGCTTTGCGTTTATAAAGCCAAGGACTGCAAAGAAAATAATAAGAACCTACGGCGCTGACAAGGTTCTCTTTGCAACAGATTATCCAATGTGGGAGCCGAGGGCAGAAATGGAATACTTTTTGAAATTAAAGCTCAAGGATGAAGAGCTGGAAAAAATTCTGCATAAAAATGCAGAAAAAGTTTTTGGGATATAAAAAAAGGGCAGCCAACAGGCTGCCCTTTTAAAATTGAATACAAAATTTGCGTGACACGCTATGACACTTTTTGTTGTAGTATACTTCAGTTAAATAAAAAATTTAACTTGGAGGTAACAAAAATGAACAACTATTCAAATGACAACTATCAACAAAACGAGGGCTATGACTACAGTGCTAACCGTTGCAGAATTTGCAACAGAGAATTGCAAGACCCAAGACAGATTTACGGAGAGCAGTGTGCCCGTAAAAACGGGCTTGACCCATATGGCGGCGCACTGCAGAATGACATCGCTTCATCGTTTGCCACGATTAGTTATCAAAGTAAAAACAAGTCAGAAAATATTGACAAAGCCGCTTTTGAGCAGTACAATAATCTTATAATAACAAATCCGTTATATGCACAACAGGCTATGTATAATGCAAACGATATAGAGAAGGAAG
>JAZNFQ010000052.1:0-1631 GCA_045576075.1 Clostridia bacterium | reverse complement strand
TGACAAAAAGGCACCTTTTTGGTATAATAATAGTGCAGAGGGCGAGAGCCCCCGTGTTGATTTTTGTGCACCGTCCAATAGGACACATTTTCGCGGCTATGCCGTGTAGCACATCTGGTTAGGATTGTATTTATGTGTTGTGTTAGGACACCGTGGGTTTTTAGCTCGCAATGCACACGTGGTTATTTTTGTATGCGGCTATGATGCAGGACATCATAACCATTTCTAAAATCAAATTACGGGGTAAGTGTTTCTTCTCCCCTGCAAAGAAAGTTTCTATCTTGCCATTGAGCAGGAACAGTCTATCAGAGCCGTATGGCATAAAGGGTTCAGGCGCATTCACGCGTAAATTGTGTTAAGGACTGTTTTTACGGGATAGTTATGCCCGGAAACAATAAAGGGTAATTTTCATTACCACAATGAATTTCATAGCGGCATCGCCGCAAAAGTGTGAAAGTACAGGAAAAAAGATTTCTGTGCTTTTTTCGTTGTCAGCGATGCGTACCGGAGGCGGATTTTTACATTCCGTTTTTACCGTTATGAAAGGAGGTGGTGCTTATGAAAATTACCCTTTTTGTATTTTTCATATTCTCTTGCACATTGAACAAACATATCAACCACCGCCTCCGATTCGCATCCGTTAAACTCACATCGAAAAGCGCAGGTCTTAGCTGCTAACAATAAGTATCAAGAAATAAAAACACTTCAAAAAGCGATAAAGGATCTGTTCGACAGCCATCCGAATATTACACAGGCATCTTTAGTAAGAGATGGATATTTTCAAAGGACAAGACTCAACCGTCTTGTCAGAAACAGTAACGATAAAGGTGGGGATTTTCCCGTTACGATGAAGGATATTATCACCCTCGCAATCGCTTTTAAGCTCGATGAAAAACAAACCAAGGAATTGATAGACGTTGCATTCCCGTCGTTTAAGTTCTATGAGCGAATAATAAAAGGAAAAATGAGTCTGGCAGAGGCAAACGAGTTGCTTGATGAACAAGCACTTGATTTGCTCGGTACAGCATTGGATGAATAGTTTCCCCGCACCGCTTCCCAAGGGAAGCAGGAAACGCCTTGACATCAGGTATAATAGTGTCAGGTTAAAGGTGCGCACCCCATACCACAGCAAAACTATGAAAGGAGGACAAGGTATGTTGAACATCAGAGATCTTAGGATCGATCCCGCCTCGCTCGGCGAGAAGATGCTCCTTGTGGAGATCATCCCCTCTTACGAGTACAAGGACGGGGCAAAAACCAACAACATCAGCGGCTACCGTTACGTCGTCGCCCTTCCCAAGCATAATCTTGAGAAGATCAGCGTTAAAATCGACGGCGAGCAGTTGATGGACAAGCCCGAAGGTTTTGTCGAGGTTGAGTTTGAGAATCTTGAGGTTCTTGCGTATGAGATGAGAGGTAACGTTCAGATCAGCGCAAGGGCAACAGGTATCAGCTTGGCGTAAGATAAACCTTTAGGCTTGCGGTGTCTGCGCGCTGACGGGGAGATCATAATTTTCCCTAAAAGAAAATTTCTCCCCGGCGCCAGCGCCGCGCCGCCCTACCATAAGAGGTTAGTATTACCTCTTATGGTAGCACATGTAGCAGTAGCAATTAAAATTTGATAAGGAGGT
>JAZNFQ010000051.1:0-1733 GCA_045576075.1 Clostridia bacterium | reverse complement strand
ATCTGTACACTCATGTTGTACATGAGCGCACCGAGCTTTTTCTTTGTCTATTGCGGTGCAAATTTTAATCGCAAATACTCTTGACAAACGGCTGAAGAAGAGTTACAATACGACAACCCTAATAGGCTGAAGCTACGAGAGGGATAGTATCTGTTATTCGCTAACCGTTATAAAAAAATCATCCGCTCCCCTGAGGCAGAAGCCATCGATTTGGGAGCGGATCTTTACGACCACATACACGACCATAGACACGATCGGAGCACATGGAGACAAGATGCCACAAGAGCGCGAAAGGTCATTTTTGCCGTAGCGGAAAGGTCTGAAAAAAGATAAAATTACCAGAAAAATGTTCAAGTCGCCCTTGGGGTGATAGAGGACTATACGGAACAAATACCACCAAAAAGAATTATTATAACTAAAGACTATCTAAAACGCCCTAATAATACTTGAACTTTAGGCCCCCATTCTTTTCGTCTTTTTCATAATTAACAGTAAATATCCAATAAAAATGTATCGAGATAAAACATACCAATCAAAAAATAGCGAATTCGCTATTGACGAGAGAATAAATGTGTGCTATAATATAAATGCTAATAGTATAACGACGGAGGAAAACAGGTATGCCAGAATTATGTAGATTTTACAATATCGTTATCAAGATGATCTATAACGATAACAGCCAACATCACAAACCTCACTTTCACGTTTACTTTGCAGAATACGAGGCATCCGTTGGAATTGATGGCGAGCTGCTTGCCGGAAGCCTTCCTGTAAAGCAATTGAAGCTTGTGCAAGCTTGGGCGTTGATTCACGAGGATGAGCTTTATGCAGCGTGGAACAAGGCGATCCAAGGCATTGCCTTTGGCAAGATTGATCCCCTCCAGTAATATTTGAAAGGAGTTTGCGGTATGTATATCAGAAACGGTATTGCCTATGCAGGTGAGGAAGCACCAATGCTCAAGGTCAACGGTGTCCGCCCGCTTGAAAACCACAAGTTATGGCTTCGCTTCAATACAGGCGAAGCAAGGATCTTTGATTTCACACCACTTTTATCAATGCCTGCTTTTGCTCCTCTTACGGATATGAGTGTGTTCAGATGCGTATATATTGATTACGGTGTTCCTGTATGGAATGACGGCGACATTGATATTGCCCCTGAAACGCTTTATGAGCAAAGCGTTCCTGCCGGAGGTGCTGTCGGTGCCTGAGCAGTGTGCGAAGATTATTGACACCTTGATAGAAAAGCGCAAGGAGTTAGGACTTACCCAAAAGGAACTTGCTGATGCTTCCCATCTGACACAATCCGTGATTGCCCGTATGGAAAGCAAAAAAGCTGTCCCTCAGCTTGACACACTACTAAAGGTCGTGGATGCACTTGGGTGTGATCTGGAAATCAAAGCAGTATAAACAAAAGAGCGATAGCCAATTGGTTATCGCTCTATATTATTTATTACATTACAAAACTGTATCCATAAGCTGTCCTGCGATATCTGTATTCTCGAAGCGCATGATGCTTTCCTCATGTGTACCAAAACTGAGGAAATTAACACTTCCATACCACACGACGGATTGATCGATAACAGTAAACTTCTGATGAAAATCGGATTTATAACTAACGATCACGCCGTTTTCTTGTAACTTATCCGCACACGCATTAACCGTATCGCGATCCTTCTCCTTAAAATCCTCGGGAGGCCGTGTAACTACCGTAACCTTAATGCTTCTTTCAATAA
>JAZNFQ010000050.1:0-49484 GCA_045576075.1 Clostridia bacterium | reverse complement strand
AAATGCTTTATTTTCATATTTTCGCTTAAGCTTTTTATCAATCTGTGTGCAAGATTTTTTAGATTTTTAAAATTTCCAATGTTATCGGTCTGGTATATTATATTTAAAAGCTCCAGCGTTTGTAATTTCATTTTGTCGGGCATTCTGGTGCAGAGCCTGGATAAAATTTCCGGCATTATTTCGGCAATACCTAATTGGAAATTTGATTCTCTCCAACGATCACCTTTTTCGATAATTTCCAAATTATTTTGTAGAGCCGATATACAAAATTGTCCCATATTTTCTATTTCGTCATTAGTCATACCTGCAATGACTTCTCTGTTCCAAATATTTTCAATAACCTTTGTATCAGCAATTTTAACCTGTAAAATCAAGGACCATAATGTTGAATATGGGGTTATGCGTCTAATGGCCTCAATACCTGTATTTTTTGAGGATACAATATGATTGCAATTAAACGGCATTCCTATTTCCTCAAAATATCGTATGAATTGAAATGCTTCGATATAGCTCTTATCCTCGCTTGATATTATTGTGCGTGTAATTCTGCCTAGGTCAAAAGTTTCTTTTTCATATTCGGGTTTTGGACGTTCTTTTAATGCCACCTCAAATAATTTTGTTTCTATATAGGGATTGAATATATCTTTTGTTTTTATTTCAAATTCCTCATTATAAATTCCTAATGCTTGCTTGCAATAAGATGCTAATATTTTTAAATATGCCTCTATGGATATTTTGTAATAATTTATTTCTTTAGTATGACCTTTTCTAATATAATTCAGCTCATCAGAAATCACTTTAAATGCTTGAGAAACATCTCCAAGCTCCATAAGTATTCCTGCACGCTTTATTTCCCATTCAGGTAATGATATATTCCTCGGCCATTTTTCTAATGCCTCTTTTGCATCTGTAATATTTAGCTGGAACATATACTTTCTTACGGTTTCACAATGTAATTTCGCTTGCTGTTCTTTAGTCAAGTTATCTTTTACTTTTTCCAAAATATCAGCAATTCTATTAAGATTTCCGAATTGCCCGTTTTCTCTATATGCACGAAACATATCTAGTAGCAATTCAATCCACATGTATGCATAGGTATCCCAATCGGGCATGTTTTTAGGATATTTAATTTCGTTATCACTTAAGGAAACTTTATCAGGAAACGGATTAAATGAATAAATTATCTTTTCATAAGCTTTAAATTCTCGCTTTAAAATAGGACGAAGACCTTTGCTAATTCTCCAACTATATTCGTACAAAAATTTAAGTGAAGTGTTTATATCGATTATTCCGTTTTGAATATGCATAAGCGCTAAATCGCAAAATTCTGTATACAGTAATAAAGTTGCTCTTTTATCATGAGGAAGAACAAACCACCCGGGATAACTTTTACGAGATTCCTCCCATTCAGCTATAATAGATTTGATAGTTTCCGGAACGCCTTCTTTTTCAAAGTGAATATGATGTTGATTTTCTTTGGGCCATTTATTCTCGTCTTTTTCTTTAGTTAAATCACTAAGGGTATTTAAGAATAATTCTAAACCATCCATGTGACCAACTATGCCTTCACATTTTTTCATGTTAAGCACTACAATATTTCTACTGTTTAACAAATTAAGCTGCGCAGTTGAAAAATTAAAGACTCCTATAAGGTAAATTTTAGAAGCCATATCTTTCCCAAGGTTATCTCTAATCCAACCAATCCATTGCAAGAAATTAGGATCGTCTCCGGAAAAGCCAATTAAGCATAATACATTCTCTATCAATGTCTGTTGAACTGTATTTACAAATACTGCAGATTTCTTTGGATATTGCCTATAATCCTCTTCTGTTATAATAAATGGTAAAGTTGAGGGGAAGCTACCGTGAAGTTTAATAATTCTCGGTTCTGCTGAATATATCAAATCTTCTTTATTCACAATAATGCTATAGTGCCTGTCCGTAATTCTTTCCTGGGTACGCTCAAGCAAAGTATCATAATTTGTTGTAAAAACATCTTTCCAGTTCAGGCTTAATAGTTTTTCATGTAATTTGGATGGTGCATAATCAGCATCCGGCAAACTGTCTCTGATTATTTCATTTAAAACCGTTCGTCCATAGGCAGCCTCTACTTCCTCTGCTAATTTTAATACATTAAGATATTTTTCTTTATCCGGGCTACGGCCGTTTACCTTTTTAAAAAATTCATCTCCCAAGGCGTTCCAATCTAAGAACTCCTTGTCTGTTTGAGTTATTGCTTCTGCGTTTTTGCTAAAACCGGCTCCTACCATAACTGCCGCGCGATTGTTTTTCATTTTGGATGCAATCTCTTTTATGTATTCTAAAATCTCAGAATTAACTCTTTCGGCATTTTCCATTATAACCCCTCCTCAATACGGTTAGCTTTGCGTTCTATAATTGCAGAAAACATTTCTTCTGTTGAAAACACTTCGGTTATATCAGATATATCACCAATGTCCAACTCTAAATAATCGTCCCCAGTATTATTAGGAATTGTGAATCTGTATTCCTGCTGATATTCATATTTTTTGGTTTTATGAAATACTATATTTTCTGTTCCTTTTGTAATCAAATTTATATATAAATTAACATTATCTACTGTTTCATCATAGTAATTTACAAAACCACTGCTTATTTTTAAATTTCTTTTTTCTGCAGCCTTTGCAATTCTTCTGCAGAATTCATATACATCTGTAACTATCATAGCTGTATCATCAAAACCTATTAATTTTTGCTTTTGTTCCTCGGAAAACAAAAATTTATCATGTTTATTTGGATTTACTCCAAACATGCAAAACACAAAATCGTTTTCATTAACAGTTGCAATAGGCTGGTCGGTTACCTGCTCACATAACCCCATTTCTTCACTCACAAACATAGCATCATGTATAATTACCTTTCCTTCGTTTGGATCGCCTATTGTGTCGTCTCCACATTCTGCGTACATTTCCCTATATTTTCTTAAGCTGCTCATATAAAAGGAGCCAGCGCGAATTTTATCAATAATCTCTCGTGATTTTATTTTTATTAACGGAAACCCTTTGATTTCACCATTAAATTTAATCTTTTTAGACTCCATATACTACCTCCAAAAAATAAAACTATTAAGCAAAAAACCAGATAACAAAACGCTCCGAACCGAGTCACATTTTATTTGTTATACAAGATTGTATGCATTAGACATATTATATCATATTTTGTCAAAAATGTAAATCGGGGCGTTGTCTTGCAAGCACCATTCACAATGTTTTAAGAAATATATCAAACAATTACTTTAAATGTTATAAAATAACGATATTCGTTATTGAGTCAGGAACTACAAAACAAAGCTCGGCGGTAAGGTGCCGGTGGTAATCGTGGCGCACTCGGACGAATCGGAAGATATGTACGGAACTATCACACACAATAGAGCGCGTGGTACACATCTTCTGGAGCCAATGAAAGCAATCGTCAAGAAGCTCATGGACGAGGGCAAGAGCGTAAAAGAAATAAGCAAGCAACTCGGTATGAAACCCGAAGAGATATTTAGATTGTCGGACTTTAGCAAAGACGAGTTTATAAAGCTAATGGTAAAGAAAGACGAGTATAGCAAAGCCGAGATACTTGCGAGAGTATAACCAATAATAATGGAGCGGATGCGTAGGCAGAACAACAAAGCTTGCGTGTCTGCTCCTTGTTATATACACATATGCTGATGTAGCTCAATGGCAAGAGACAGGCAATGCAGGTTCAAGTCCTGCCATCAGCACAAAAAGAGAGCTGATTCGAGGTCAAAAAGGTACTGTGACGACCCACCCCCAAGCACCGCGGGCTCGTCGACCCCGAAAAAAGCTCAGTTAGTAAGGCAAAAATCGGTCATTTCGTTACGCATTACACAAAATTTGTATGGTACTTTAGACAATACCATACAGAAAACGATATGAGGTTAACGGAACAATTCGGAGAAAAAGCGTAATATTTTGGCAAATACCGAAATGAATTGAGAAAAAACCGTAACAACTTGCTTTTTTTAATTATATCTGTTATACTGTAGTAAAACTTTGCATTACAGATTAAGAGTAATGTGTTTAAAGAGTGGGTATTGTTGCAGCAATATCCCTCTTTTTTTTATGCAATTTTCTCTGTTTTAGGTAGAATCTTGTGTCGCACTTCCAATAGCGGAACGGAAATACCCAAAAAATTTTATTACTAACTAAATGAAATTTGGGGTCGGAGAGCCCGCGAACTTTAATTTGTATTTTCCAGTACCTTTTTGCACATGCACCTCTTACATGTGCGGCGATAAATGTCGGTGTTATTGGTCTTACACAGAAACCGCACATCCAAACCGCACCATTTTCCCAAAACCGCACCATATCCAACGGCACTGCCGGTGGGTGTTTGAGGCTTGGTGCGTGGCAAAACGCACCTTAGCTTTTTCCTGCTTAATTTTATTCGTTCTATTTATTCTTAATTGCAACATATAGATTTTGTTTGTGATATAATTACTTTTGCTATCAGATGTAGAAAAACATACTGTGATTACACAAACAATAGCAAGGGAGGTGAGGAAACGCATGAGCAACAAAACTTATGATAATGAAATCAAAATTAACACATCACTCATTCCAAATCACACAAGGGACAGTTTAGCTGCAGCAACATTAGATTTTGTAAAATGGTTAAAAGAAACTCCAGAAACAAATAAGATGCTTGAGAAAAAGAAAAAAGAATTGGGGCTACAATAATGTAACCTCAAATGTAACCCGAAAAACAGAAAATAACCTCAAAAATAACCTTAAAATGCTTTGTTTTGGTTTTTCGTACTTTTTCAAATCATAACAAAATAAAAACCTTGAAACCGTGATAGTTCCAAGGTTTTTTGATGAATTTAACGTTTTGAGAACTGTGGAGCTCTTCTTGCTGCTTTGAGTCCGTACTTCTTTCTTTCCTTCATTCTCGGGTCACGAGTGAGATAATCAGCAGCCTTAAGAACTGCTCTGTACTCCTCATCAACCTCAAGAAGAGCTCTTGATATACCATGACGGATTGCGCCTGCCTGTCCGGTAAAGCCGCCGCCCTGAACATTTACGATTATATCAAATTTACCTGTAGTCTTTGTAAGCTCCAGCGGCTGTCTTACAACAACCTTGAGAGTTTCAAGACCGAAATAATCATCAATATCTCTCTTATTAATTGTGATAACACCGCTGCCGGGTACCATTCTAACCCTGGCAACAGACTTCTTTCTTCTGCCTGTTCCGCAATATTGTACGCTTGCCATGTTTATTTAGTCCCCTTTCTTACGCTTCTTCCCAAACAACGGGTGTCTGGGCTTGGTGGTTGTGATTTGCATCCTTGTAAACTCTGAGCTTCTTCAAAGCTTTTCTGCCGAGGGTATTGTGCGGGAGCATACCTGCAATTGCAAGCTCCATAGCCTTCTCAGGACGGGTTTCCATAAGTTCTTTATAAGAAACTTCCTTAAGATGACCGATATACCCTGTGTGTCTGTACCACTTCTTCTGAAGTAGCTTGTTTCCGGTGAGAACAGCATCCTTTGCATTGATAACAATAACAAATTCGCCGCAATCAACACCCGGTGTGTACTGCGGGCGATGCTTTCCGCGGAGGATAGTAGCAGCGGTAGCAGCTACACGTCCGAGGGGCTTGCCGGCAGCATCAATGATGTACCATTTTTTCTCAATTTCATTGGCTTTTGCCATGTAAGTTGACATTGTAATGCCTACCTCCTATTATATATTAAACTAATCAATTTCAAAACAAGACAGCCTAATGATCTTAGACTGCCTTGCTATTATAATACGAATTTTAAGTTTTGTCAAGCACTTTTTTAAAAAAATTAATTTACCATCGTACGAACTCTCGTTTTCTCTTATATACTCTCTTATTCTCTCGTATGCTCGCGTGCAAATTTCATTTTTTATTTCAAATTGGTTTAAAAACCCAATAGTCTTGCTATGTCATTCCACGTTACAAAAAGCATAAGCGCAATCAATAACACGAACCCAATCAGGTGCACCACTCCCTCCTTTTCAGGAGGTACGGGTTTCCTGAAAATCAACTCAAACAACGCAAACACAATCCGCCCCCCATCAAGAGCAGGCAGTGGCAATAAGTTCATAATTCCTATATTGACTGTCAAAAACGCGGCAAAAAACAAGAAGTTCAAAATTCCGCTCTGGGCAACAGAGTTCATCGCAGATACCACACCTATGGGTCCTGACATCTCATTTAGACCCGCTTCGCCGCTAAGTAGCATCCCGAGTGACACAAAAACAAGCTTTACCATCCACACAGTCTGGAAAAAGCCTTCACGCAGGACTCCCCATGGTGTAATTCTTGCAGGGGCAATCTCAAAGCCCACAATATAACCTGTGCTTCCGTCATCATATTTAATTTCCATCGGCGTAAAGCTTTTCGTTATACTCTCACCGTTTCTTTCAAAGGTAAGAGTACTCTCCCCGCTCCCTACACTCGAAAGCTCAAAGCTCAAGTCTCTTTTTATATTAACCCTCTTGCCGTTTACCGCGGTTATTCTGTCGCCCTCCTGCAAAAATTCTGCCGCGGACGAGTCAGAGTTTACCCTTGCAACAACAGTCGATGGGAGTCCTCCGCCCTGAAACGCCGTCACAGTTGTAAGAATACTTACTATAATAAATCCAAGCAGAATATTCATACCCGCGCCCGCTACAAGCACAGCTATTTTAGGGAGAGGTTTTTTTGCAGAGAAGGATCCTTCGGTCTGCACATCCTCGTCCTCGCCCTCCATCTTGCAAAATCCGCCCATAGGTATGGCGCGTACAGAATAAAGAGTGTTTTTACCCTGCTTTTTCCAAATTGCAGGTCCCATACCTATTGCAAACTCAAGTACATTTACGCCCGTCGCCCTTGCAACCAAAAAATGTCCAAACTCGTGGACGAATATTATTACTGAAAAAATCAAAATTGCACCGATTATTGTGACTATCATTTTCTCGCCCCTTAACCGAAAGATAAAATATAATCAGGAGGGGCAAGCCCCTCCTTAACTGAGTAATCCTCTTACCTCTTTATCTGTATTAATTATGTCCTCAAGGGTGGGATTTTCAATGTTGCTGAAATCTCCCATTGCCTTTTCAACCATATCTGCAATATCCAAAAATCCAATTTTATCTTCAAGAAATTTTGCAACCGCAACCTCGTTGGCGGCGTTCATAACAGTTGGCATTACCCCGCCTATGCTACCCGCTCTCTTTGCAAGGGCCAGACACCTGAAGGTTTCTTCGTCGGGCTTTGCAAATGAGATTGACGCAAGTTTTTCAAAGGATATACTCTCGTCCTTTGACGCAACTCTCTCGGGATATGTAAAGGCATATTGTATCGGATGCTTCATAGACGGATAGGAAAGCTGTGCAATAATGCTTCTATCCTCAAACTCCACCATCGAATGTATTATGCTCTCTCTTTGAACAACTACCTCAATATCATCTATTGCTACATCAAAAAGCCATCTTGCCTCAAGCACCTCAAGTCCCTTGTTCATAAGGGTCGCGCTGTCTATGGTAATTTTTGCGCCCATGCTCCAATTCGGATGTTTTAGTGCCTGCAGTTTTGTCATATTTTTTAGTTCATCCCTTGTCTTGCCAAAAAACGGCCCGCCCGATGCAGTAAGCAAAATTTTGCGCAGCTCTGCCCGCATTCCCGCGTGCAAGCATTGAAAAATCGCACAATGCTCACTGTCAACGGGAAGCAGCTGCACCTTGTGCTTTGCGACAGCATCCATAAAAAGGCTGCCCGCCGTAACAAGCGTTTCCTTATTGGCAAGCGCTATATCAATTCCTGCCTCAATTGCACGCATCGTGGGCACAAGTCCCGCAAAGCCAACAATCGATGACAGCAACATATCCGCCCCGCTCTCCGCAGCAACTATGCATAGCCCCTCTTCGCCCGACAGAATTTTGCAATCTGTATCGGAAACAGCAATACGGAGCTGACTTGCCAAATTCTCATCAAAGACTGCCGCATACTTGGGTCTGAATTTTCTTATTTGTTCCTCAAGCAGTTTTATATTTTTGTTGCCTGAAATTGCAACAAGCTCTATATCGCGTATCCCGCGCAGGTCTTCTATGGTCTCAAGAGCCTGGGTCCCGATTGACCCCGTTGAACCAAGTATAGATACCTTCATAATTATATATCAATCCTTTGTAATTTATTCCCCTAAAACATCCCACGGAGTTAACATTCCTAAAATTCGTTCGTCAGGCGAGCCGTTCTGCGTAATAAATAATACCGCGGGTCTTTTGTGCAAAGGTCCTGATACATTCTCAAGCAGCTTTTCCGCTTCAATAATTGTTGTATCCCTTGGCGCAAAAATAAAACTCTCGCATACGTGATTATCAATCGGCAGATAGGCTGAAAAATCGCTGATTTTTGTATTGTTGTCAACAGTTGCCTCTTCCATGTCCAATGCTTTTGAAAACACTGTACTGATGCTAAAGACACCAACCAAAACGCCATTTTCAAAGACAGGAATGTGCGAAAATCCGCGCCCCACCATCTTTTCCATTATAGGCTTTACCCTATCCGATAGTTTTGCGCACACCAAACTACCTCCCGATACCGCATGGTCAATTGCAAGCGGTGGTCTTTCCAGATAGTCCAGCACACTCCTTAAAGATTTTATTGCGGAATCACTTGGTACAAAAGGCGGTTCATCGTTTATATCAAGATTATGCGAGAGGATGTTTCGCATCTCGCGGCATGTGTTCAAACTGTCTTTAAACTGCCTTCCCTCAGTCGAGGATATAAATTGCATAACTATACTGCTTCTGCCGTTTTTTATCCCTCTTTCCTTAAGACGCTCTTCCACTCTCTTGTATAAGTCCATAAATTCATCTATCTTATAATCTGCCTCTGTCATAGTAATTTCCCCTTATGTACTAAACATCTCTAGTATCCAAGCTTGCCCTCCAACGAATCATCATTCTCTATCCAATCAGAAACAGGATATACCTTATACTCCGTCGGTGTAATTCTTACAACCACCTTTTCTATTCCCGCGTTGATTACCATACGCTTGCACATAGAACAGCAGCACGCATTTTCTACAAGCTCACCCGTCTTTACATCACGGCCTGCAAGATAAAGGGTCGCCCCTATCATATCACGGCGCGCGGCAGATATAATACAGTTCGCCTCTGCATGCACACTTCTGCATAGCTCGTAGCGCTCTCCACGCGGGATATTGAGCTTTTCTCTCATACAAAAGCCAAGGTCAGAGCAATTCTTTCTTCCCCTCGGAGCGCCCGTATATCCCGTCGATACTATCTCGTCATTCTTCACGATTATGGCACCAAAGTTACGACGCAGACACGTGCCGCGTTCTGTTACGGTGTCTGCAATATCCAAATAATAATTATTCTTATCTACTCTCTCCATTATCTTTCTCCTCACCATCAATTTATTTCTTTTATTATATATTATTATACTTAAAACCGCAAGTCCTATATTCGCAAAGCGTCGCCGCGGTCAACCACAACTCTGTAGCCCGCAGAACGCACTCTCTCGCTGAGCAGAGCAACACTCTCTGCTGCCTCCTCGCCCGCCGAAATTTTATTATCGTATAAATCATAAAGCTTGCGCGATGCCATCGGCGACAAATTCGGCATCACAACATTTGCGCCTGCCCGAAGGCCCATCTCCCGCCCATTTGGGTGAATTGTTCCAAGAGCAGTTGTCGCAGGCAAGAGCACCCTCGGGAACATCAAACGAAGTATTGATACCATTTTCAATGTCAGTTCAAAACTCCCTGACCCGAACCTTGAAAACGGGGTTTCTTTATGTGTTATAAAGGGTCCTATGCCTATCATATCGGGGATAAGCTCTTGCAAAAACCTTAAATCCTCCACCAGATTTTCGGGTGTCTGATATGGCGAACCCACCATAAACCCGCTCCCCGTTTGGTAGCCTATCTCCTTTAAGTCAAACAAACAGCGTTTTCTGGTTTCAAGCTCCATATTTTTCGGATGCAATTTTGAATAGTGAAAATCATTTGCCGTTTCGTGCCTTAGAAGATATCTGTCTGCACCCGCATCATATAGGCGCTGATAGCTGTCACGGCTCCTCTCTCCAAGGGAGAGCGTCACCGCACAATCGGGATAACGACTTTTTATCTCGGATATAAGGCGACACATAACCTCGTCTGTAAAATACCTATCCTCTCCGCCCTGCATAACAAAGGTGCGAAACCCAAGCTCATACCCTGTTTTGCAGCAATCAAGAATTTCGTCCTCTGTCAGTCTGTAGCGAACAGCATTTTTATTCGAGCATCTTATTCCGCAGTACAGACAATCATTTTTGCAATAATTTGATATTTCTATGAGGCCCCTGATATAAACCTTGTCCTCATAATATTCACGCCTGACCTCGTCGGCTGCAGAATATAAATACTGCGCATCATACTCTTCTTCTATAAGCATAAGAAACTCTTTATCTGTCAAGTCCCTGTCAGTCTTGAGCTTGTCTATAAGCTGTTTCATAGTTTCCCCCAACCTTTAACAAAAGGGCAAGTCTTGTGACTTGCCCTTAGTGTATATCATACTTAAATCTTATTTGTTCTTGCGCAGGAACACGGGTACATCTATACCATCGTCCTCGCCAAATTTGCTGAACAGGCTCTGGCTCGGCTGAACCTTCTCCACGGGGCGAGCTGTAGCACCCGCGCCAGCCTTCGCTGCGGCACCGCCGTTTCCAAATCTGCTTAAGAAACTGTCAAATGACGTTGCATCAGCATTAGCGGTCGGCGCATTACCCTTAAAGCCTGTAGCAATAACAGTAACCTGAATTTCATCTCCAAGGCTTTCGTCAACAATAGCACCGATGATGATGTTTGCATCGGAATCTGCAGCCTCTTCAACAAGCTCTGCTGCAGTCTTAACCTCCAAGATACCGAGGTCGCTGCCACCTGTAACATTAAGAATAACGCCCTTTGCGCCTTCAATTGTGGTTTCAAGCAAAGGACTATGTATAGCCTTCTTTGCCGCCTCTTCAGCACGATTTTCACCTGTCGCGCTTCCTATACCCATATGAGCAAAGCCCGTATCCTTCATAATAGTCTTGATATCAGCAAAGTCAAGGCTGATAAGACCGGGACGTGAAATAAGGTCGGATATGCCCTGCACGCCTTGTCTTAATATATCATCCGCCATACGGAAAGACTCCATAAGCGGAGTTCTGTTCTCTGCAATCTCTAAAAGCTTATCGTTCGGGATAACAACAAGTGTATCTACAGCGCCCATAAGGTTTTTGATACCTTCGTCGCTGTTGCGCTGACGCACCTTACCCTCAAACCAGAAGGGCTTTGTAACGATACCTACTGTCAAAACGCCCATCTCTTTTGCAACCTCGGCAACAATGGGGGCTGCACCCGTACCTGTACCACCGCCCATTCCGGCAGTAACAAATACCATATCTGCGCCCTTGATTGCCTGCGCAATCTCTTCGCGGCTTTCCTCTGCGGCTTTTTTGCCGATTTCGGGCTGCGCACCTGCACCAAGGCCCTTTGTGATTTTCTCACCTATCTGTATTTTCTGAGATGCCGCGGACAATGTCAAGTCCTGTTTATCTGTATTTACCGCTATAAACTCAACGCTTTTTACTTCTGCCTCAATCATTCTGTTTACGGCATTATTACCGCCGCCACCTACACCAATAACCTTAATCTGTGCAGGATTCGTGTTTTCTGTGTCAAACTGGAACACTGTTTTTTCCTCCTAACTATGATATGTCGGCCCAAAGCGCAAAAGCTTGTCCGAAACCGCATAATATGTTGCTGCCACAGGCTTACTGTAGCCAAAAATGACAATACATAACAAAAACTATTATGATATTATATCACACTCTATTATACCATATATTTTTATTTTGTAAAGACACTTTTTCAAACTTTTTAAAATTTTATTACAGTTATGTTACACAAGGTATCGAAATCCCTTTTAGGTAATTATTCTTCGGCTGTATCATCTTCAGCATCTTCTTCAGTATCGTCTTCTTCCACCGGGGTTTCCTTTTCTATAACTGTCCTGTCGCCTCCGTCCTCGGGCGGACGCACATATATATCATCCCCGCGATAATCAAGAATTGCCTTTTCGTATGCTGATATTTTGGTGTTTATGACCTCTGCAAGAAATTTCGCACGGTACTCTATATTTTCATCAGTGCCAATCCGTACATCAAGACGGTTTTCTATCACGAGCCTTATATCCGCCCCGTCGGTTACATCTATATAGCTTGCCCGATTTAAGATGCCCGCATCCCCGAGGGCACGGCAGAACCTCAATACACTTTCCATTTTCTCCTCATCTGTGTTCTTTGCGGTCTTGCCCTCTTTAATATTCTTAAGCTCCACTCCCGCAACAAGCGGAACAGAGTACAGCTTCTCTTGGGTCTCTGTTATACCAGGGGTTTCAACACTCTCTTCCTTAGGCACCGCTTCTTCTTCAGCGGCACTCTCATCATCTGCATCCGTTTTCTCCTCGTGTTGTTTTCCCTCAAAATCAGGCGGGGTACTTCTCTCAACAATTTTTCTTACCCTGTCATCATTTATTATTTCAAGAACTATACCCTCTTGATTGATTATTGCACACTCTGCGGCACCGCTCATCACATAAGCCGCAGGGATGCGCTCTCTTACTGAAATACAAATTTTATTTGGAAAAACGCGCCGAACCTTCACTTCCTCTATCAGGGGGTTTTCAGCAATCGTTCTTCTCGCCCTGCCTGTGTTTGCAAGCAGGATGTTGCCGCCTGTTTCTATATTTGCAGACGTTATAATATCTGCAGGATTTGTATTTACACAGCCCTCACAATATACCTCGGTTATATCAAGTGCGGGAAACATAAGGACTCCTGCAGAGGCCACAATGAATATAAGTACAACTATCAGCACACCTATTCGAAACGAAGAAGGCGTACCTTTTACCCGTTGCTTTTCTTTAGCTTTGCGTCTTCTGTTTTCCATTTATGCTCCTCCTTTGTTTCCTGCGTCCTATATCCTTGATATATCCGCCCCGAGTTTTTTAAATGTATCCTCTATTTTCTCATACCCTCTGTCAATATATTCAAGCCCCGAGATGACAGTCGTGCCAAGGGCACCAAGCCCTGCCACAACAAGCGCCGCTCCTCCGCGCAAATCACCTGCCGCAACTTCTGCTCCGTATAGTTCTTCCCTTCCGCAAATTTCCGCATTACTCCCTGACACAGATATATGTGCACCCATTTTTTCAAGCTCTTTTAAATATCCAAATCTGTTATCAAATATGGTTTCACACATCCGCGATACCCCGTCTGCCCGCACAAGAACGGCTCCAAGCAGGGGTTGGACATCTGTCGGAAATCCGGGATACGGCAAGGTCTTAATCATATTTATAGCTTTAAGCTTGCCATTTGACCTTATTCCTATTCCGCCGCCATCTCGCCTGATATCACAGCCAATTTCCTTTAAAACTGTCGTTACAAGCTGTATATGGTCAGCCTCTGCCCCTTCTATAAAAACATCGCCGCCGCACGTCGCTGTCGCACAGGCAATAGTAGACACCGCAATTCTGTCGGGCATAACACTATATTCACAGCCGTGAAGTCTGCCAGCGGGGCATATTCTTATTAAATCGCTCCCCGCGCCCTTTATATCGGCGCCCATAAGATTTAAAAAGTTTTGCAAATCCACAATCTCTGGCTCGCGTGCAGGATTGAAAATCCGCACCTCTTTGCCTGAGGCTGCGCACATAAGCATAATGTTTTCAGTGGTCCCAACGCTTGGATAAAGTAAAAATATATCGTCTGCATAAACCTCTTTAAGCCTGCAGGCTATACACTCTCCTATTATCTCTATATTTGCTCCGAGTTTAGAGAGAGAGCTTATATGCATATCAATAGGCCGCTCCCCGAGTCTGCATCCGCCCGGCGGGCATATTATTGCCTCCCCGCACCTTCCGAGAACAGCGCCCGTAAACATTACTGAGGAACGCATTTTCTGCATCAGGTCAGGGTCTATTATTCTTCCGCTCATATTTGCGGCACAGACCGAAATACAATCCCCGCTCCGCTCTGCGTCGGCTCCAAAGCCCCTTAAAATATCAATTGCCGTCCTTGTATCCGATATATCAGGACAATTATGTATAACGCATCTTTCATCTGTCAAGAGTGATGCAGCCAAAATCGGAAGAGAGGCGTTTTTACTCCCTTGCACACAAATTCTTCCGCCAAGCTGCCTCCCGCCATTTATCACAAGCTTACTCACACAACTCCCTCCGTTTCGCATCATTTTACCAATATACAAACACCTGTACTATTGATATATGACACTTTCGGATTTGTGTGAATGTTATTATCTTTTAATTAGTCCCTCTATCTTCTCACAAATCAAATCGGCTGCATTCGGCACACCCATTTTCGCCGAAGCTTTTCGCATCGCAGCCAACCTCTCGGGCTCACCCGTTATTTTAGCTACCGCCTCGTCAATTCGGTCTGCATTCATTTCAGCCTCTGTTATAACGATTGCTCCGCCCTCGCTCTCTACCGCGCGGGCATTGTGCTCCTGATGATTGTCCGTCACATATGGCGACGGAACTAAAATTGCAGGTTTCCCTATCGCGGTCAGCTCTGCAAGAGTGCTTGCACCCGCCCTTGATATTACAAGGTCCGCCGCGTTCATCGCTATATCCATATCATATATATACTCGCAAATTTTTATGTCGGAATCGTTTTCTATATCAATTCCGTTTTTAGAAAAGCGTTCCATAACAGCATCAAACTGATTTAACTTTCCAGTTCCCATAAGTATCTGATATTTGCCGCTTTTTGCAATGCCACAAATCCAATCCGCTATATGTGCGTTAAAATCGCGCGCACCGAGGCTTCCGCCAAAAATCAAAATAAAGGGTCTTTCATCAAGCCCCATTTTACGTCTTGCCGAAAAAGAATCGACCGATAAAATTGACGGTCTTATCGGATTTCCTGTAAGCTCAAGTTTTTTTGCTTTTGGGATATATTTTTTTGCCGCCTCTACCCCCACTGCAACAACATCCACATAGCCCGATAATATTTTTGTGGTTATCCCCGGGAATGCGTTAGACTCGTGTATAAGGGTTGGAAGCCCCATTTTTGCTGCAGCATAAAGAACAGGACCGCATACATATCCGCCTGTGCCTACGACTGCATCGGGCTTAAACCTCTTTATTATACGCCGAGATGCCGCAATAGCGGCAGGTATCTCAAGCATTGTCTTTATTGTACGGGGGCTGAGCTTTCTCTCAAACCCGTGAACCTTTATAGTATCAAGCTCATATCCGCTGTGCGGAACAAGGCTTACCTCAAGCCCTTCTGTCGTGCCGACAAAGCGCGCCCCGACATTTCCGCCCCGCTCTCTTAAGTGATTGGCAATCGCAAGTGCGGGGTTTATATGTCCCGCCGTGCCGCCGCCTGCAAATAAGATTTTCAAAGAAACCCCTCCCTGATACAAAATCGGGTGTGATTATATCGGCAGTTTTGACTGCCGTGAAACATTCAAGACTATTCCCATCTCTGCCATAGTTATTGTAAGTGCCGTACTTCCATAACTGAAAAACGGAAGCGGCATACCTGTTACGGGAATTGACGCTGTTACAACCGCAATGTTTACAAGCGCCTGAAGAACAACAATTCCGACTATCCCGACCACAAGCAAGGTTCCGAACAAATCGGGTGCCTTTGCCGCAATTTTTATACCTCTGTAGAGCAAGAGTATGAAAAGCGTAATAAGTAATATTGCACCGACCAGTCCAAGCTCCTCGCACAGAACCGAAAATATAAAGTCGTTGTGCGGCTCTGGGAGGGACTGAAACTTTTGTCTGCTCTTTCCAAGCCCTACACCGAATATTCCGCCCGAGCCTATGGCATACAGGGATTGTACTATCTGCCAACCGCTGCCTTGCTTATCTGCAAACGGGTCTAAAAAGCTCGTAATTCTCGCCATACGATATGGCTCTTTTATTATCATAGCAGCCAAGAGCACTACTGCGACCATTCCTATCATAACAAAGTGCTTCATCGGTGCACCAGCAACAAAAAGCAAAATCATTGCCGTTGCGCCTATCAGCACTATACAGGAAAAGTGCGGCTGCAGGATAAGCAATCCCACATAAATACCAAGCATTATTATGTATGGCAAAAAGCCCTGTTTAAAGCTCTTTAAATCTCTCTGTCCCGACGGTTGAGAGAGATTATATGAAAAAAGTATGATAATTGCAATCTTTGCAATCTCGGACGGTTGGAACCCAAAAAGCCACCTTGTAGCGCCGTTTACGGTTGTACCAAGCCCCGCAATAACAAGGACAAGCAATATTCCGCAAAAAATATAGAGCATACCTGCTATCTTTCCGCCGTAGCGGTGATAGTCAAATTTTGAGCACACATACATAGCGACAGCACCAAGCGCCACGCCGCCAAGCTGGTTTTTCATATACCAAAAGCTATCGCCGAAATTCGCATACGCCCTTGAGGCACCCGCACTGAAAAGCATAATAATTCCGTATGTAAGCAAAAGAACCACTACCGCAAGAAACATATAATCGGGCGCGCCCTTCACGGGCTTGAACCAATTAATGATTGCCTCTGTTTTAGAAACAGGTCTGCGCCTGCGCGGTGCGGGTCTGTCTATTCTATTGTACCGACTTCTGTTATCCATACCTACCCCCAAAAGTACATAAGTGCACAAAGCACTGCTGTTACCGATGTAAACACTGCCACTATTTTTCTCTCGCTCCATCCGCACATCTCAAAATGGTGATGAATGGGGCTCATTTTAAACAACCTTTTGCCCGTTGTCTTAAAGGATATAACCTGCAAAATAACCGACAATGTTTCTACAACATATACAAGACCCACTATTAAAAGAGCAAGCGGTTGTTCCATAAGTATAGCCATAGAGCATACCGCCCCTCCAAGGAAGAGCGAACCCGTATCGCCCATAAAAACCTTGGCGGGATATTTGTTATAAAACAAGAATCCTATAAGTCCGCCCGCCAGAATTGCCGCAAAAAGCGCTACTGCTTCATTGGGGAATGTTCCAAAGTGCGCAAACACCACAAAGAACAATGCCACTATTATTGTAATTGAGGTCGCAAGACCATCAAGGCCATCGGTCAAATTTACACTATTAACCGTCCCGAGTATAACAAAGACCGCAAATGGTATGAAAAACATACCAAAGTCCGCCTCAATCCCCGTAAACGGTATTTTGACTACAGTACTTATATCCTCGCCATAGACCGCCCAGCACATAAAAGCGACAGCCGCAACAAGCTGAAGTAAAAATTTTTGTTTTGCCGTAAGACCCAAATTTCTTTTTAATATTACTTTGATATAATCATCAATAAAGCCTATTACTCCAAAGGCAACGGATACCGCCAAAAGCATAAGAATTTCCGAACCTGCGGGGACATCAATACCCGCAAGAACTCCTACTGTATAACAAACCGCACACATCACTATGGCGGCGATAATAAAAATCAAACCGCCCATCGTTGGTGTCCCTGATTTTTTTGCGTGCCACTTCGGACCTTCTTCGCGAATTTCCTGACCGAATTTAAGTCTTCGCAAAACAGGTATAAGCAATTTGCCTAAAATCAGAGCCAATACCAATGCTCCCGCTCCGCCTATTATTGTTTGATACATATGCCCCACAGCCTTTCAATTTTATCTGTTTGTCAACTTTTTCTCCAGAAATTCCGCTATCTCTTCAAGCTTCATACTTCTTGACGCCTTGAGCAGCATAACATCTCCATCCTCTAATATATCCATAATGTTATCACATAGCTGACTGTTATTTTCAAAAGAATGTATATTTTCTATGCTCATACCCGCATCTCTTGCGCCCTCTGCAATCAGCTTTGCCCTCTCGCCTACGGTTATAAGGCAATCTACATTAAATTGCGGAACAAGTCTGCCTATCTCTCTGTGTGCTTTTTCAGAAATAGTGCCAAGCTCCATCATATCTCCAAGGCATGCAACTCTTCTTTTCGCATCAGCCTTGAGCGACAAAACATCAAGTCCTGACCTCATTGATGTGGGATTTGCATTATAGCAATCCTTTATCAAAGTGCATCCACCAAGTCTTACTGTAGCCTGACGCATACCGACGGGCACAAACTCGCGTATTCCGCAAATTATGTCATCTATCGGGACGTTATACTGCATCCCAACCAATATTGCTGTCAGTGCATTGTAAATATGATGTGCCCCCGGGGTTCCGATAATTACGCGACGCTCCTCACCGTCTGCCTTAAATGTAAACTCGCTGCTCTCGGGATATGTTTTCACGTTTTCTGCCACGATATCGCATTTGGGATTTTGCATACCAAAATACATCGTTTCATAATCAAGCGTACCATTGATGCCCCAAAGCATATCATTATCGCCGTTTAATATAACGTTCCCTCCGTGAGCCATACCCTCAAGAACTTCAAGCTTTGCTTTTAAAATTCCCTCGCGGCTTCCGAGATTTTCTATATGGGCTTCCCCTACATTCGTTATAACCGCTGCGCTCGGCTTTGCCGCCGCCGTTATTCTCGAAAGCTCGCCAAAGTGGTTCATCCCCATCTCTATCACCGCAATTTGATGCTCACGGCTGAGTCTGAAAAGCGTATGGGGTACACCAATCTCATTGTTTAGATTTCCGTCTGTGCAAAGAACCTTATACTTTTGCGAAAGCACGCCTGCCAGCATTGCACGCGTCGAGGTTTTTCCAACACTTCCCGTAACCGCAATAACAGGGATATCAAACTCCCGCCTGTAAGCCGCCGAGAGGTCAAGCAATGCCTGACCCGTATCTTCAACAAGAATAAGCGGTATACCGCTTGGCAAGTCAGCATTTCTGTCTGCAATGCAGCATACGGCGCCCTTCTCAGTTGCCATTTTCAAATAATTGTGACCGTCTGAGTTCTCTCCGCGCAGAGCTATAAACACTGCGCCATCTTCGATAGTTCTCGTATCGGTAGATACAGAGCTTATCATCACAGACTCACAAGAGGCACAATTTATCATTTCGCCGCCTACTGCCTGCGCCGCCATTTTGACACTAAATATACATTCCATATATTTAATCCCCTCTTCTCATTACAATCTGTCAACCAAAAGCTTTTTGACGATTTCGCGCTCGTCAAAATCAATCGTTCTGTCGGCAAGTATTTGATAGGTTTCGTGACCCTTGCCCGCAAGCAGTACAATGTCACCCGCTTTTGCAAAATCAAGGGCATACTCAATCGCCTCAAAGCGATTTACAACCACTTTATATTCACAATCGGTTTCCGCTACGCCCTCTACCACTTGCTCGATAATTTTCACAGGGTCCTCTGTTCTTGGGTTGTCGCTTGTGACAACGCAGTAATCAGAGAGCACTCCCGCAATCTTTCCCATCTTGGGGCGTTTAGTCGCATCTCTGTCACCGCCGCAGCCGAAGAGCGTGATTATTCTGCCTCTGCAAAACCCTCGAATGGTTTTTATCACATTATATAGTCCGTCAGGGGTATGCGCATAATCGATTATTACACTGAAATCCCTGCCTGTTTCCACTACCTCTACTCTGCCCTTTACACCGCGTGCAGAAGATAATCCCGAAACTGCCTCTGCCATCGGTATTCCTGCTGCCGCAAGACAGCCGAGAGCCGTCAGGGCATTATATACAGAAAACTTACCCGGTATGCCGAGTGCAACAGGATAAATCTCACCCTCAAACTCAACATCAAACGAAACTCCTGTCTCTGAAAGTTCCACATTCTTTGCGCGCAAGTCACATTCATTATCTATGCCATAGGTGAGCATATCCTCGCATTTGGAATTTTTCAAAAGATAATCAGCACCATCGTCGTCACAATTTACCACGCCTGATTTTGCGATGGTATAAAGTATCCCTTTTGCCTCAAGATATTTTTCCATTGTTCCGTGGAAGTCCAAATGGTCTTGAGTTATATTGGTAAATGCCCCCACATCAAAGGTGCACGCCGTAACTCTGTCAAGAGAAAGAGAGTGCGACGAAACCTCCATAACAACATATTCTGCCCCTTTTTCTGCCATAAGCGAGAAAAGCTGCATAAGCTCAAGCGAGTCAGGGGTTGTGTGTTTAGAGGGAATAACCTCTGTTCCTATCATATTCTGATTTGTACCAATTAAGCCCACCTTTTTGCCGAGCGACTCTAAAACAGACTTAATAAGATATGTTGTTGTCGTCTTTCCGTTAGTACCCGTAACGCCTATAAGCTTAAACTTATTTTCAGGATGATCATAAAATGTCGCCGCTGCCCTAGAGAGCGCAAGCCTTGTATTGTCGCAAATTATGCAAGTTACGCCAAGCTCGCTGAGGTCACGCTCTGCCATAACGGCAATTGCGCCTCTCTCTACTGCGTCTGCGGCATAGGTATGACCATCGGTTTTAAAACCGCTTATGCATACAAATATATTGCCCGCCTTGACCTCGCGCGAGTTAAACGCAATCCCTGATATATTCAGGTGCTCGCTTCCTATTATTTGCTTTACCTCAACATCCCGCAGCAGCTCTGCAAGCTTCATTTTAAATCCTCCTTTATCTCATTTTAATCAGCAACGCCCGAATATCTGAAATCAATTGTTACAACCGTCCCCGGTTCCACTATAGTTCCTGCCTCGGGTGATTGAGTCGCACATATCGCCTCGCCCATACCCGAAACACCTTTTATCCGTGCATTCAGCCCTGAGTTTGTAAGTGTAGACGACGCCTCTGACGCACCCATTCCTATTACCTTGGGCACCGCAATACTTCTGCTCGCATTGCTACCCTCCATATAAATAACCACTGTCGAATCGGCCGAAAGCTTTGTGTGTGCCTTTGGAATTTGGTCAACAACAACGCCGCCGTTTCCCTTTATCCTTATATAAAATCCTGCCTCACGCAGAATTTTCTCCGCCTCTGCCGCGGTCTTACCCGAAACATCAGGGACATCTATCTCGGCATAGCTCTTTTCTGCCTCGCTGTACTGTGGCTCAATATCAAGATATTGCAGAGTTTCTTCCAAAATACTCTTTACCACAGGCGCCGCAATCGTTCCGCCGTAGTATGGCATCCCTATTTCAGGCTGGTCAAGTATTACAAGACACGCAACCCTTGGGTTATCCGCGGGCGCAAAAGCGATAAACGACGCTATGTACTTTGAATTACCTCTCGGTATTTTCTCCGATGTTCCCGTCTTACCCGCAATTCTGTAGCCTGCAAGATAAGCGTTTTTACCGCCGCCCTTTGATACAACCGACTCTAGAATTGAGCACATCGTGTTGCTGGTTTCTTCCGAGATAACCTGACGTACAATTTCGGGTTCCTTACTCTCTATAACTATATTATCTGAATTTACAATCTCGCGTATGAGGTGAGGCTTGTATAACGTACCACCGTTTGCAATCGCACTTACCGCTGTAATCATCTGTAGCGGGGTTACGGTTACAGACTGTCCAAACGACGAGGTTGCAAGGTCAACATCTGTGAAGAACCCCTCTGTAAATCCAACACCTGCCGTTTCACCCGGAAGCTCTATCCCTGTTTCCTCAAAAAAGCCGAATGCCCGCAGGCCCTTTAAAAATCTGTCCTTGCCGATTTTCTGACCGATATTTATAAACGCGGGGTTGCAGGAATTCTGCACCGCCTCTGCAAATGTTTGCGAGCCGTGTCCTTCTCTGTGTGCACAATGTATTTTTTCTGTTAAAACCTTTATTGACCCGCCGCAGTTAAAGACATCCTCAAGGGTACAAGCACCTGTTTCTATTGCCATTGAGGCAACAACCGATTTGAACGTTGAACCCGGCTCATACGAGTCAACCACCGCTTTATTACGGCGCACAACCTGTATTATCTCGTTAAACCTGTTGATATATTCCGTCCCCTCAAGCGCCTTGAGTTCTTCTTTCGCATTAGGATATTTTTCCTCTATCGCCTCGGTAATCTCAAACGGATTGTTAAGGTCATAGTCGGGCTTTGTTGCCATCGCCAGAATTTCAGCGGTATTTACATCCATAACAATTGCCGCCGCGCCCTCTTCAAGTCTGTTTGCAATTCTTGCGTTTTCAAGGTGCTTTTCAACATAGCTCTGGATAACCTCATCTATTGTCAGTACTACGCTGTAGCCGTCCTGCGCCTCTATATAGCTCTCATAGCTCGTGCCCGACTCTATTCCCGCAGTATCACGGGTTGTAACAACTCTGCCGGGAATTCCGCTTAGACTTTCGTCATAAATGCTCTCTATTCCCTCAAGCCCCTGATTATCCTCGCCAACAAAGCCTATTATATGTGAAGCAAGGTTATTATACGGATAATATCTCTTTACGTCCTCAACAAAGCTGACACCTGAAATCCCCTCTGCCTCAATATAACCTCGCAGCTCGTCGGCAACTTCTTTTTCAACCTTTTTCTTAAGATACTCAAATCCGCTCTTTTTATTAATTTTCGTTTCTATATCCTCGGGCTTTGCCCCGAGAATTTCGCCTATATCCTCTGCCACACCATCTATCGACAGTCCTCTGTCAGCTACAGATTTCCTCACATTTTCAGGCGTTATGCTTATGGTTTCTACCGTTACATTACTTGCAAGAACCTTATAATTACGGTCGTAAATTTTTCCGCGCTTTGCACTTACTGTATTATCGCTCGTCTGCTGTTCAAGCGCCTGCCTTGACAAATACTCTCCGCGCACTATCTGGTGCCACGCTGTTCTAAAAATCAATCCCACAAACAGTATGGTGGCAACTGCGGCAACAATAACTATTCTTCTTCTCTGGACGGGTCTGCTTCCGCCTAAAAATTCGTCAAGCGGCGACTTTCTGTTTTTGTCAGCCATATTTATCCCCCCACCTCCAATCCGCATCTGCGGATTATTTATTTCAATTCAAATGTGCCGCCCGAATTCATGAGGTCGGACGGCACCTTTTATCGTTATATTCAGTATATTCAATACAGCACTGTTTTAAAACTTATCTTGAGTACGAGTGATACACTCTAAATGCATTTACAAGTGCACCAGGAGTCCCCGCAATAGCACCTACACCCTCATTTGAGGCCGTACTGCCATTTCCGCCCAAATCATCCATTTTTATATCTATGTAAAAAATCTGATAGGTTTCAGGCTTCATCATTCCAAGCTGCTGCCGAGCTATTTTTTCAACCTCTCCCATTTCGAGATATCTGTCTATCTTGCCTTGCAGTATTTGGTTTTCGGATAAAATCCCTTCATACTGCTTCTCAAGTGCTTTTATTTCCTGATTGCTCTCTAATATAAGCGAATACCTGTATATCACCGAAAAGCACAGGATAAACGTGAGCACCGCAATAGCACAAGCTTTGATTGCGCTGGCACGCACGCGGGCATCTGCCCTTGCCGCCCTTTCGCGCGCGGGCACAGCCACTTTGGGTTTTGTCTGCACAGGCGCCATTCTTTCAGGATAAAACGTCGGATAGTCGTATGCCGAGCTGGTATTTTGATACTGCCTTCTTCCGCTGTAGGTCCTGCTGTCATAGAAATTGTGTGTCACATACGTATTGCTTTTTTCTCTGTACTTTGTCGAAGTCGGCACAGCCCGTCATCCTTTCTATAGTTTTCTATATATTAAAACGCCCTATAATTTCTCAATAACTCTAAGCTTGGCGCTGTGTGCCCGAAAATTATTTTCAAGCTCCGCATCGCCGGCAATTATCGGTTTCTTTGTCACAATCCTGACCGTCGGTTTCTTCCCGCATACACACACGGGGAAATCCTTTGGGCATTCACAGCCCCTTGCCATATCCGAGAAGGTGTTTTTTACAATCCTGTCCTCAAGTGAATGGAAGGTTATTATCGCAAGTCTTCCTCCGCGCTTTAAGCTTTCTGCAAAATCGCGTACTGCCTTATCTAAACCCTCAAGCTCTTGATTTACCTCAATCCTTATCGCCTGAAAGGTTCTCTTTGCAGGATGCTTGTCCGCATATCTCGCCGACGGCGGAAACGCCTCTTTTATAATATCAGACAGTTCTGTCGTAGTTTCAATCGGCTTTGCCTCGCGGTGTTTGCATATTGCACTTGCAATCTTGCGGGCATACTTTTCCTCACCATATTTGAAAATTATATCGGCAAGCGCTTTTTCATCATATGTGTTTACAACAGTATAGGCATCAAGCCCTGCCGTTTTATCCATACGCATATCAAGAGCGCCGCACATATTATAGCTGAAGCCACGCTCGGCTGTGTCAAGCTGCGGCGAGGACACCCCAAGGTCAAGTATTGCCCCGTCAAGTCCGTCTATCCCCGATTTTTCAAGCACCTTTTTAATATTAAAAAAGTTGTCGTGACACAGAATTTTTTTACATTCGTATCCGGACAACCTCTCCGATGCCGCAAGGAGTGCAGTTTCATCGCGGTCAATTCCAACAAGAGTACCGTCTTTTGAAAGAAGCGAACATATCAAAGATGAATGTCCGCCTCCGCCGAGCGTTCCGTCTGCATATACGCCGCCCTGCTTGACCTTGAGCATCTCTATGCTCTCTTTAAGGAGCACTGATATATGATTAAACTCCATATGACCCCTCTTAAATCCCGATTTGCTTCATAATATCGGTAATCTTATCCATATCAAATTTCTGTTCTTTATAATGGCTCCAGTTATCCATACTCCAGATTTCAACCTTTGTATGTTCACCGATAACCACAATCTCTTTTGTAAGCTGAGCATACTTGCGGATTTCTGCAGGGATAACAACTCTGCCCTGACTATCCATATCACACTCGGCAGAATTTTCCTGAATGTATCTCATAAGCATAGCACGTTCTTCAGTGGGGACAGCCCTTACCCTGTCCATAAATGCATTCCATTCTTCCATAGGATAGATGCATACACATTCTTCATCTCCGACGGCGGCAACAAAAGCCTCGCCAAGTGCCGAACGGAACTTTGACGGGATATTAACCCTGCCCTTTGCATCGATTGTTTGTTCATATCTTCCGACGAGCATTCTGCCGCCCCCTTTCAAAAATACATTTTAGTTCAGGACAAAAATTTTAATCCATTTTGATGTATTTCTCTCCACTTTGCCCCACCTTGTTAATATTTTAATCTATTTATATGAAAAACGCAAGTGTTTTTTTGAAATTTTTTAAAAAATTTTAAAAATTTTTTTACATAATCTGTTTTTTTGGAAAATTGTGTATATTTTTTAGCCTTTTGCCCCCTATTTGTCGCAATTCGCAATTGACAAATAGGGGCGGATAGATTATGATATTTAATGGCTATATATGATATACTAACATAAGATTATACTAGATTTTAAGGGGTAATTTATGGAAAGACACATTGATGCAGAAAAAATAGAGCTCGTTATAAATCTTTTCGGGAGTTTTGACCAGAATGTCCGCCTTATTGAAAAGGAGCTTGATGTCGCAATAATCAATCGCGGTTCCGATATCAAAATCGGCGGAGAGCCCGAAAATGTTGACCGCGCAATCTCTGCAATAAACGCGCTCCTCTCTATTGCAAGCAGAGGCGAGCAAATCGGAGAGCAAGAGGTTCGCTACGTTATGTCGCAGGTAGAGAGCGGCAATGAAGAACAGCTCGAAGAGCTTGGAAAGGACGTAATATGTATAAGCTCCCGCGGGGTGCCAATAAAGGCAAAGACCCTCGGGCAAAAGACATATTTAAAAACCATAAAAAATAATTCCATTGTTTTTGGCATCGGTCCTGCGGGAACAGGTAAGACATATCTTGCAGTTGCCACCGCGGTGAATGCCTTTAAAAATAAAGAGGTTGAGAGGATTATCCTCACAAGACCCGCTATAGAGGCAGGCGAGAGCCTCGGCTTTCTGCCCGGAGATATGCAGGACAAGGTTGACCCCTATCTGCGCCCTTTGTATGACGCCCTCGGCGAGATGCTTGGCTACGAGAGCTTTCATAAAAATTTAGAGCGCGGAATTATAGAGGTTGCCCCTCTTGCATATATGAGAGGACGAACCCTCGACAACGCATTTATCATACTTGATGAAGCGCAGAACACCACAGCAGAGCAAATGAAGATGTTTTTGACCAGAATGGGCTTTTCGTCAAAAATTGTCGTAACGGGCGACGTTACACAGATAGATTTGCCTCGCGATAAAAAATCGGGTCTGCGCGACGCCGAAATTGTGCTCAAAAACGTTGAGGGGATTGAGTTTGTATATCTTGATGAACGCGATGTCGTGCGCCACCCCCTTGTTCAAAGAATAGTAAAGGCGTATGAGAGAAAGACATTAGAGCGCGAAAAAGCGAAAAAGACAGGTAACAGATAATTATGAAGATAAGTTATTTAAATCAACAAAGCAAATATAAGGTCGGCAAGGATTTTAAGGATTTAATCAAAAAATGCTCGCTCGCTACACTCAAATATATGGGCTTTAGAACCGATGTCGAAATCAGCGTTGTCCTTACCGATAACGATGGCATCCGAACCCTCAACTCTATGCACAGAGGCATTGACAAAGCCACAGACGTTTTGTCCTTTCCTATGTTTGAATATGATGAGGACGGTGAAATAATCGAAGACTATGCCGAGTTCAACGAAATGGGCGAGCTTTGCCTTGGCGATATCGTCATATCGCTTGAGCGCGCGCACGAGCAAGCCGAGGAGTACGGTCACTCTCCCGAGCGCGAAATCGGATTTTTGACAGTACATTCTATGCTTCATCTTTTGGGCTATGACCATATGACGCCCGAGGACGAAGAGGAAATGTTTGGATATCAACGCGAGATACTCGATGAAATAGGATTGGTGAGATAATTATGAAATCAGGCTTTATAGCAATTACGGGCAGACCAAATGCAGGAAAATCAACACTTCTTAACCACATAGTCGGCGAGAAGGTTGCAATTGTATCCTCAAAACCGCAGACAACAAGAACGAAAATTTTAGGCGTTAAAACGGGAGAGGATTATCAGCTTGTCCTGATTGATACCCCCGGAATTCACAAACCCCACAACAAGCTTGGCAAGCGTATGGAAAAGTATATATATACTGCGACTCAGGATATAGACGCCCTTATATATGTAATTGACTGTAATATAAAGGACAGCGAGATTGAGCTTGAGCGCGAGGCACTCTCTGGGCTAAAAACTGCGGACATCCCCGTAGTTCTTGCGGTGAATAAAATCGACACTATTCCCCGCCTTCAGCTTTTGCCCGTGCTTGATAAACTTAAAGAGCTGTACGACTTTTCAGATATTGTTCCTATATCTGCACAAAAGGGTCATAACCTTGATGCACTCTTTGAGCGTCTCAAGGATTTTCTGCCCGAGGGGCCGAAATTCTTCCCCGATGATACCATAACCGACCAACCCGAGAGGCAGATAGTATCGGAATTCATTCGCGAGAAGGCTCTTCGACTTTTAAACAAGGAAATTCCGCACGGCATTGCCGTAGAAATAGAAAAAATGCAGCAAAAAAACAATGGCACATACGAAATTCTTGCGGCAATTTACTGTGAAAGACAAAGTCACAAGGGAATTATCATCGGCAAGGGCGGAGAAAAGCTGAAGCAAATCGGAAGCCAGGCAAGAGCGGATATAGAGCGTTTTCTCGGCACAAAGGTTTATTTAGAGCTTTGGGTTCGTGTAAAGGACGATTGGAGAAACAGGGAAAGCTTTATTACCGATATAGGATTTGAATGATGTCCGCCAGATATTAACAGTATATAAAAACCTGCGTATCATATAATAAATTCAACAATTATTGATACGGAGGTTTGAGAATATGTACCCTATAGATACTGACGATTTGAGAAACAGAAACGCTGATAATGAATGGACGGATTTTGAGAGAACGGGCAGCATACTCTCATACTTAAGATACAAAGGTATCGGCTATAGTGAGTATGATTTATCAGACGAGTACGATGAAGTTAGCCCGTCTTCAGAACACATCAGGGATGGTGAACCTATTGGCTATTATTGATGCCGAAGGCATAGTAACAAAAGAAACTAAATATGGCGACACCTCCAGAATTCTGACAGTAGTCACAAAAGAGCTCGGCAAGATTTCAGTTCTTGCCGGAAATGTCCGCAAGGGCAAGTCAGGGCTCCTTAGCGCGACAAGCCTTTTCAGCCACAGCCGCTTTACTCTTTTTAAAAGCGGCTCGTCGTCTTTATATAAGCTGAACGAGGGCGAGCTGATAACCTCTTTTGCCGCTCTTCGCGGTTCACTTGAGGGTATGGCTTTTGCCTCATACTTTTGCGATGTGACAAACTCTGTTGTGCAGGAGGATATGCCCGAAACAGAGCAAACAGAGCTGTTACTTAGGTCACTCTATATGCTGTGCAAAGACGGGGCAGACCTTGAAAAAATAAAGGCTGTATTTGAATTTCGGACCCTGACAATAGCGGGTCTTATCCCCGACCTCAGTGCTTGCGGAGATTGCGGGGCAGAAAATGGACTATACTATATCAGCGCTCAAAGCGGGGCGGTATACTGTGAAAAATGTCATAGTCCGCACATCGACTCAACCGCAATAAACGACAGTATTCTTGCCGCAATCGCATACATATCACTTGCAGAGGATAAGAAAATATTTTCATTTAATATGTCCACATCTTCTACGAAATATTTAAGTACACTCGGTGAGCATTGTATCGAAATTCTGCTCGAGCGAAAATTTAAAACTTTAGACTATTTAAGAAAAGTCACTTCTTTGAACTGATACGGAGATTTAAAAAATGCAAAACAAAATTCGTGAATTTCTATTATCGCACGGCGCCGCATCGGTCGGCTTTTGCAAGGCTGCGGAAAACCCTTTCTCGCTACCCTTTGCAATATCATACACAGTTGCTCTCTCTGATGCAATTGTCGATGGAATTGATACCGCTCCGACACATACATATTTCCATCATTACAGAAGCGTTAACGCCCTTATAGACCACCTCTCTCTGCGCTGCGGAATTATGCTTGCGCGTGCAGGTTATAACTATGTCCCCATCCCCGCCTCTCAATCGGTTGAGGGTATGCAGGGGATATATTCTCACAAGCGTGCCGCAGTGGACGCGGGGCTTGGAACCATAGGCAAGAGCAGTCTTTTTATATCCCATATAAACGGTCCTCGTGTGCGGCTTGGAACAATTCTTACAGATTGTGAGTTTGATGTGCAGGCAGTTGAGCCAACGAGCATTTGCAAGGATTGTAACCTATGCACCCAAAGCTGTCCCGCAATGGCGATTACAGGCAAAGAATGGGCAGCGGGCGAAGAAAACACTGAAATTATAGATGCGAAGGCGTGCAGTGATTATATGAAACGCGCCTTTCAGCATATAGGGCGCGGAGCGGTCTGCGGAATTTGTATGCGTGTTTGCCCGTATGGACGCGGGAAATGAAATGTTTTGTAGGGGAGGGTCTCCGTGCCCTCCCGCAAACGAATTAAAATTTTTGATTGAATCCCCCAGTCAGCTACGCTGACAGCCCCCTTTAGGCAAGGGGGCCTTTGTTGTGCAATGAAAATTTTAATTCGTTTTTTATTTTTACCAAACTAACTATACCTACAAGTGTATAAAATATACTTTGTATGCCATAATATTTTACTTCATATAATGATAAACTCTTTATGAGGTGAGCTTTATGGACACAAGATATGGTGACAAATATATCAAAATGGGGCTGAAGATACAATACTATCGAAAACTCAAGGGATATACACAAGAAAACCTTGCCGATCTTATAGGTAGAAGCTGGCAATTCATTGCGCGCATAGAGTCGCCATCGACTGTCGTAGGGATTTCTTTTGAAACCCTCTTCCGTATAGCAGATGCACTCGATATAGAACCATATAAGATATTAAAAGAAGATTAACCGCGATTATTGCGCAAGAGGTGTAACAATGTTTAAGATAGATAACGAATTTAAAAAGCCTGATATTCCAAGGACAATAAGATTTTCGGAGAAGCTTTTCAACGATTTGCATGAATTTGCTTCGAAAAATGATATCTCTTTTAACCATCTCGTTCTGCAATGTTGCAGATACGCTCTTGACCACGCAATGCCAGAAAAAGAAGATTGACCACAACCACTATGCAAGTCACAGAAGAAAAATCGTTTGCCTTTAACAAGCGCTATCTCTCCCTTGGCGTATTGGTGTATGTTATCGGCACATACGCAGGATTAAATTTCAAAAACTTAAGTACGATTGCCCCGAAAATGTTTATAACCTTTTCGGGTATTTTCGTAGGATTTTTGTCTTTCATAGCTTTGCTTTTATATTTTGCTTTTCGAAAAAAGCGCGAGGTAACCGCCCTTATATTCGCGGTGCTTATCTCGGTGCTTATTTTTATTTCCGCCTTTTCACATCCTTATTTTTATACCCGAAGCTGTATTGAAAAGCGGACCACTCTTGATAATCACAGAACAGTTACAGGCATAATTAAAAGCGATCCAACACTGAATGACTCAGGGAAGAGCTATCTTTTTGACTTTGATGTATATGATGCCGCCTCTGAAACGGAAACCGTTTCATTTGAAAAAAGTTGCATAATTCGAGCGTATGTATCAAAAGAAGCCTTTCCAAAAACACCTGAAATCGGAAATTCTGTCAAATTAAATATATCCTACAATCTTTTAAGTGATGCTGCATTTACAGGCGGGTTTGATTTTGGGCGTTATCTCCTGCAGGACAAGATTGTATATGCAGGCTATTCAAAGGAGGCTGAGTTTATTGACCCTCTGACCCCGCGCCGAGGAGTTATCCCATCGTTTGAACGTTTAGGGTTAAAATTGAGGAAACATATCTTAAACTCCGCTGATTATTACAGCTATGCAGATGATGAAAAACAGCTCCTTAAAGGAATTCTTGTCGGCGAAACTAACGACTTTTCAGACGAGCTGTATGCTAAATATTCTGCATCGGGACTTATACACGTCGCATCCGTTTCGGGTATGCACACATCTTACCTCTTTCTTGCAATATCAATAATTTTAGGAATGTTTAAATCTCCAAAAAGGCTTGTATGCCTTGTTTCAATTCCAATTGTAATTTTATTTGCCTCCGCCTCTCTCTTTACCCCGTCTGTTTGCCGAGCCGCAATAATGATGAGCGTGTTTTTGCTCTCGGGAATTTTCAGGAGGAGAAATGACGGAATAACCTCGCTATCTGTGGCGGGACTTATATTGCTTATAGATAATCCTTATTGCCTCGAGAGCTGCAGTGCGCTACTTTCCTTTAGCGCAACCCTCGGTATTTTAATATATCAGCCTCTGATGCAAAAGCTTTTCAGCAAAGCGCTTTTAAAGGTCCCTGTCAAAAATCCGAATAAATCAAAAATCGTCAATTTGTTAAACCGCGCACCATATAAGCTCAGCAACTATACAGTTACATCAATATCTCTGTCACTTTCTGCAACAATCGGTCTTGCATACTTTATGGCATACTTTTTTGGACGTTTGCAATGGGGCAGCATATTTGCAAATATAATTGTCTTCCCTCTTGTTGCCGCCGCCTTTATCTGCGGATATATCAACTGCGCTCTTGGCGCAATCTCCAGATTTGCAGCATTCCTTATGGGAAATATACTAATAAACCCCGCCCTTTATCTTACGAATGTGGTTGCCTCCGTCTTTTCAAAGCCTTGGATGAGCATTCCTCTTCCACGCCCGTCAAAGCTATTCTTCCTGATATACATAGTAATATGTTATGCTATATACTTATTACTCGCTCCTAATAAAAAGGACTCGCAATAGCGAGTCCTTTAGTTTCTACTTATGATATTTTCCCCCGCCTGAAATATTAAAAGCGCGGTATATCTGTTCAAGAAGTATTACACGCATCAGCTGATGCGGAAAGGTCATTTCAGAAAAACTGAGCCTATAATCTGCTCTTCGCTTTATCTCCTCACACAGCCCCATCGAACCGCCTATTATAAAAACGATTTCGCTGTGTGTATCAGACACGTGTGAGATAAGGTTTGAAAACTGGGTCGAGCTTTGCCCCTTCCCCTCTATACAGAGCGGGATAACAAATGCACCCTTGGGGATTTTATCTAAAACCCGCTCCCCCTCTTTTGCGAGAACCGCATCGCGCTCTTTATCGCTCGGATTGTCAGGGGTCGGCTCGTCCTTAACCTCTGTTATATTAAGCTTGCAGTAACGGCCAAGGCGTTTTGAATACTCGCCTATTGCATCTGTAAAATACTTTTCTTTAATTTTGCCGACAGCAATAACTGTTATACTAAGCATATACTCTCCTTTAAAAAAATCGGGCAAACGCCCGATTTTTTAATTATTCTATTAAAGTGCAAAATAGTATCCGACACCGCGCTTGGTCATAATATGTTTAGGCTGGGACGGGTCATCCTCTATCTTTTCTCTCACACGGCGAACCGTTACGTCAACTGTACGAACATCGCCGTAATATTCATAATCCCATACATATTCAAGAAGATTTTTTCTTGAGTATATCTTGTTTGGTTGCGCTGAAAGGAACTTTATCAGTTCAAACTCGCGTACTGTTAAGTCTATAAGTGTATCTCTCTTATAAAGCTCATAACGGTTACAGTCAAGCTTAAACTCTCCAACCTCGATGATTTCAGTATCATCAGCCTTTACAGGCTCTACCTCGCTGCGGCGCATATTTGCGCGCACACGGGCGAGTAGCTCTCTCATACTGAATGGCTTTGTGACATAGTCATCAGCACCTATTTCAAGACCCAAAACCTTGTCTACCTCTTCCTCGCGGGCGGTAATCATAAGTATCGGTACAGATGATGACTCCCTTACTTTTTTACAAACCTCAAATCCATTAAGTTCCGGAAGCATAACATCAAGCAATATCAAATCAGGCTTGTCCTCCGGATTGGCAGGAAGAGCCTTACTTAAAGCCTCCTCGCCGTCATACGCCTCGAAAACGGTATAGCCCTCTTTCTGAAGATTGAGCTTTAAAATATCTACAATGTTTTTCTCATCATCGACAACGAGTATCTTTTTACCCATAATTATTACCCCTTTGGTATAAAATTAGTAGACCACATAATCAAGAGGGTCGCAAAACCTTCCGTCTACTTTTACTTCAAAATGTAGATGCGGTCCCGTACTGTTTCCCGTACTGCCAACATAAGCAATCAGCTGTCCGGCTACAACCTCTTCGCCCGCGCTGACCAGAATTGAATCGCAATGTGCATACGCAGTTTCAATCCCATTTTTATGTTCAATTATAATGTAGTTTCCATATCCGCTTACGACCTCTGCAAGCACTACCTTACCATCCTGCACGGCATAAATATCTTTGCCTCTTTCGGCGCCGATATCAATCCCGTTGTGATTTCTGCCGTCACGCATCCCAAACGCCGAGGTCAAAACCCCATCCGTTGGGTTAACAAATCCATCAGGTTTCGCCCCTTCATCCTCTGTAATGTCATCGGGGAGGGCAGGCTGTGTATACGGCTGTGCCGCAACCAAAACAGCGTTCTCCTCAACTTGTCCCATACGGCCTGTACTGCTGCAAAACCAAAACGCAATACCAATCACAAAAAGCGCCTTCAATATCCCTCCTGCAAGAGTTTTACACCCTTTTGCAGTTGTCTTTTGACTGTAATTCATTGGTTTCCCTCCGTAAATTTAATATAGGTATATTAAATTTATATTACAGTCTTTATAATTTTAAACTACTTTTTATAAAAAATCAAGGGTTTTATTTAAATTTATTAATTATTTTGTTCAAAATTGCTATTAACAATATCTCTCTATTATCCAAACTTCCTGTCAGGTTATATTATTCCGCCGTGCGAGAGCCCTTCCATCCACCATATCCGACGATAAAATTATTGCAATATATGGCGCAATATGATATTATAAACTTAAAACGAGAGTCCTTTTGCGGCAATTCTACAGAACGGAGTTTTTTATATGAATATAGTTATACTTGACGCCCAAACTTTAGGAAACGATATTCCGCTCGATGAAATACACGCCTGCGGCGATTGCACCATCTACGAAAACACCTCTGCGGATGACACAGAAAAAAGAATAGAATACGCAGACGCTGTTATTCTCAACAAACTAAAGCTGACCGAAGAAATCCTTTCAAAAGCAAAACGTTTAAAGCTGATATGTGTAACCGCGACAGGCTATGATAATATAGACATTGACTATTGCCGCAAAAACGGAATTGCCGTATGCAACGTTGTCGGATACTCCTCAAACAGCGTGGCGCAGGTCACGTTGGCTATGGTCCTTTCTCTCTCGGTCAATATGCGCCAGTACAATGATTTTGTGATGAGCGGCGCCTATACCAAAAGCGGTATAGCAAACCGCTTGACCCCCGCATATCACGAGCTTTGCGGAAGGGTATGGGGAATTATCGGTTATGGCAACATCGGGCGCAAAGTTGCCAATGTTGCAGCCGCGCTCGGCTGCAGAGTTATCGTAAATAAGCAAACACCCCAAGACGGAATTGAGTGTGTTTCTCTTAAAGAGTTGTGCAAGGCTTCGGATATTATAACTATACACACCCCTTTAAACGATGCAACTAAAGGGATGATAAACAGAGATATTCTCGCACTTATGAAAAATGATGTTATCCTTGTAAATGCCGCGCGCGGAGCCGTAACCGATGAGGCAGCAATATGCGAGGCAATAGAGAACGGCAAAATCGGAGCTTTTGGAACCGATGTCTATTCCAAGGAGCCGTTTGACATCGACCACCCATTTAGCGAAATAATGCATTTACCCAACGTATGTCTTACTCCGCATATGGCATGGGGCGCTTTAGAGTCAAGGCGTCGATGCATAAGCGAGGTCGCCGAAAATATCAGGGCATTTAAGTGCGGAGAGGTGAGAAACAGAGTAGATTTGCTTTAACCGAAAGGAAGTTCATCAATATGGAAGAGATAAAGATTTTAATAGTTGACGACGAGCCAATGATGCGAAATGCTTACTCCTCGCTTCTCAATCTTGATAAAAACGGCTTTTCGGTTATTGGCTATGCCAGAGATGGCCGTGAAGCCCTTGAAATGATTAAAGACAAGGGGGCTGATATCGTTATTACTGACCTGAAAATGCCCATTATGTCGGGCACAGAGCTTATTGCCGCCGCCATCGCCGAATTCCCCGAGATAAAATTTCTTGTGGTCAGCGGCTATGACGACTTCAATCTGGTAAGAGAGGCATATACCCTTGGCGCAAAAGACTATTTTCTTAAATTTGAAATGGAGCCAGATGTAATTCTCGGCAAGCTTTTGGCACTTGCCGATGAGGTAATCTCCGAACGCAAGCAAAAGGCAGAACAGCTTGAGAAAGCAGAGGAACTCTTACGCCTTCGGGGGCTTGAAAAAATTATTAACTCTTCTCACTATATTATCCGCGAAAAGCTCCTACGGGAGCTAATCTGGAGCCAGAGTTCTCCCGAACTTTGTGCAAGAATGAAGAGCTATGGTATATCGCTCGAGGAAAACTCTCTTCGCATTTTAGTTCTCACACTTGACGGTTATTTTGAAAAAGAAGAAAACGAATGGTATGGTGAACACGAGCTCTTTAAATACGCAATATTAAATGTTCTTGAAGAGGTATGCCAGGCCTTTGGCGGATGCTATGTGTTTTGCAACCACTCAAACGAATATGCGGTGCTTTCAAACACCCCTGATGCAAACTCCTGCAACCTGCTTTTTGAGGAAATGAAATCTGCCCTTTCCAAATGTTTTGCACTTTCTTGCCATGGCGGTGCAAGCGACACAGGTGACGGCTTTGCAACTCTTAAAAAGCTGTACACCGATGCCCTCTCCGCTTGTGCGTATAACTTTGTTGTCGGCGGACATGGCCTTACATATTACAATGCCATTAAAAAGACAAATGAGGCACTAAACCCCGTAAATCTGGCATCACGCCTCAAGGCCGCTCTCAGCTCAATGAATGCAACGATACTGCGCGAGACTGCCGAAGAACTGCGAATTGATGCCTCCTCTGTCGGCATCAATCAAATTGACGATGTAAAAAATCTCTTCTATTTATACTACAGCGAAATCAACAGCTTTGCCGAAACAGAAAATATAAAGGAAGAGCTATCTGACATTCTTCTTGAATACAAAAACGCAAAGCTTCAAAACAGTCTGCTTGAGATGAACAAATGGCTGACCCGCGCCCTCTCTACCATCGCTACCATAATGGCAGGCGAGCATATAATTATAAAGGCAAAGTCATATATCAAAGCACATTATATGGAGCAGATTACCCTTGCCTCTGTCGCAAAGATGCTTCAAGTAAGCGAAAGCCACCTTAGCAGGCTATTTCGCAAAATGCAGAATGAGAGCTTTACAGAATATCTTCAAAAAACCCGTATGGATATTGCAACAGAGCTTTTGCGCAACTCCAATATGAAAATATATGAAATTGCAAGGGCTGTTGGCTACACAAGTTCAGAGCAATTCAGTCGAATGTTTAAAAAGGTGACGGGAAGCTCACCAAAATCGTTTACTAATAAATAGCCTTGCAAAAATGGCAAACTGGAAGGCACCCGAATTACTTTGTTTCAGGAGGGTTCGGGTTATGCTATAGGAGATGTTTTGATATGAGAACCACCCTGCAAAAGAAAATCCTTGTTTATATTATATTGATTGGTGTTATACCTATGATTTTTACGGGCAGCCTCTACTATCATAATGCAGCAAAAAACTCTGCAGAGAGGCTCAACAATGAGTCCAGAAATATTTTAGAGCGGATAGAGCGCCGCATAACCGACCAAACCTCGAGCCTGCAAAACGCAGCTGATATTTTGTTTAACGACTCAGACTTCCAAAAAATGTTGAGGGAATTGGGCTCTGATGATGCCGACAACGACTTTAAAATAGATAGTAGTCTTGAAAAAATATTTCGGGTAGAGAGAAAACTCGAAACGATTGTGTTGTTTTCTGCCGGTGGCGGATTGCATATAAGCGGAAAATCTCTCGGAAATATATCCCCCGCAAGATTTATAACCGAATATGGGCGTATTTCAGAACAGGCAGGGGTAATTTCATGGCAAGGTATAAAATCAAACTCTCCCAACCATACAAATGAAAAGAAAATTGTTGCGGGAACAATGCTTCGGGATAATGCCTACCTCAAAGACCAGGAATACCTTGCAAGCATATACCTCGTTTTTTCCGACGACCTTTTCAATAGTGATGAGGGCTCATCAACCTTTAGCTCCGCCCTGGAGTCTGAGTCCGACATCATTTCTGCACAAGTGGAAGTAGTCGAGGAAATGATTTATGTATATAAAGGCGGCGGTGCAGAGATGATTTACTCTGTAGGTTCTGAAAATATTGGAAATCTTCTCTCTCGCATACCAATAAATGAAGCCGAGAAAATCTATAGTTCAGAAGAAGGTACAGTAGAGGTTATGCTCAACAATGTGCATTATACGGCCTTTTTCTACACATCTGTCCCGACAGGCTACAAATATATACGAGTAGTCCCTGCCAAGCTATATGATGATATGTTCAACTACATAGCCTACGGCATAATTCTTTGTCTTATTGTAATATTTATTCTGTGGTGCGCAATAAATTATCTTATTGTACGAAAAATCACTCTGCCTATGCGCGAGATAGCCCATGCAATGAAGGAAGTCGAGGGCAACGAAAACCTCGACGTTCGGTTAAAGGTATCATCAAAAGATGAGTTTGGGCTCATCAGCAGGCAATTTAATAAAATGCTTGACACTATTAAAAATCTCCTAATCCGCGTACGCACAGAAGAACAAAAGCGCAAGGATTCTGATATATTAATGCTTCAGGGACAAATGAATCCGCACTTTTTATATAACACGCTTGCCGCTATTCGAATGGAAGCCATTATGAACAAGCAGCATAATATAGATAAGATGCTTTTAATCCTCGGCCGTTTCCTGCGTAACACAATTGTTCAGGGAATAAATCTTATTACCGTCGAAACCGAGATTAAAAATATAGAAGATTATCTGTCCCTTATGCAGCTTCGCTACAGGAACCAAATAAAAAGCTCTATCGAGATAGATGAAGCGACAAAAAATATGCGTATTCCGGGCATGCTTATTCAACCCATAATTGAAAACGCAATTATGCACGGTCTTAACGAAAGCTTCGATTGTGAAAAATCTGCAGAACTAAAAATTAAAATAGAAAAAAAACCTGATAATATCATAATAAGGGTTTATGATAACGGCAAGGGTATGAACGAAACCGAAATTTCCCGTATTTTAGAAACTTTTTCCGAGGAGGGCAACACCAACAAAAATGGTCGGGTACACATAGGTTTAAAAAATATTCATCGCCGTATTACAATGATATTCGGCGATGCTTACGGCCTATCAATCCGCTCTGAAAAGGGAAATTTTACTGAGGTAAGTATAACCCTTCCCATAATTACGTAGCTGATGCATTTATACATTATGCAACTTATAATTTTTTGTCAATAGTTTAAAATTTTGAATAAAACACTTGAAATTAAAGGCAATCTGTGCTATACTCTTATCGTTGCATAATTTGAAGCGGATAGGCAGTATACTCAAGTTGAATTTGCTAATACAGAAAACGATGACACATCCAGCGTTTCATCCCACAGGTTTGGGAACAATCAAATGTCTAATGACTTTTGGCACAAAATATGCATTAAAATATATGTATAGGTATCGAATAGGTAATATCGAACCGACTCGAAATCTTTTTAGTAATTTTGAACTTGTTGGAACGCTAATCCTCGTAAACCCTGTAACAGTGCGGTTTTCAGCAATCGGTGCTGACAAAACAAAAAATCTTTTCTAATGAGATTTCTAATAAAATTTAATATTTGTTGTAAACTTCAAAGGAAGTTTATATAAATTTGGAGATGTACCCAAGTGGTTGAAGGGGTCGGATTCGAAATCCGAAAGGTCGGTCCTGCCGGCGCGGGCGTTCAAATCGTCTCATCTCCGCCAGTGAGCCAATAGATATAGTATCTGTTGGCTCTTTTTCTTTGCCATTACCCCCCCTCAAAAAGCCGTTATTTTGTCGATAAAAAATGCAGGTGGGTTAACTCCCCACCTGCGTTATTGCTTTGTTCTATTCGGTTAATTTGCCCTATTCCATTGTGCCGACCATTTTGTTTATGTCGCCGTCCGAGTCTACGATGATGGTTTTGGTTTTGCTTGGTGCTACATAGCCAAAGCCTTCGATGTAGGCTTTGTTTTTCTCTTCTATGATTTCGTTTCTTTTTGCAGTTTCCTCATCCGTGAGGTAGCAGGTGTCCTTTGCCATAATTTCGTCTTTGGGATTTATGGGTTCTTCAGGATTCTTTTCCCATTTTGCATAGAGAACATCAGGCTTTGTAAATTTGAATGTTGTTATCTGATTATGCTTTGTTCTCGGATCAGTGAACCATCCTTTAAATGTGTAACCATATTTTGTAGGTATGTAACTTTCGAGGCTGATGCTTTCGCCGTATCTTTTGGTTATTGGCCTGATAAAGCTACCCCCGTCCGATGCGAATTGCAAGGTTACATTTCCTATGAATCCAATTTCGCTATCGTATATTAGTTCATTCCGTTGCCATTGCCAAGGTGCCGCCGATGCTGTTTGTGTTAGCAGTAAGCCTACTGCCATTGCCGTACATAATACTTTCTTCTTCATAAAATTCCATCTCCTAAATTTGTATTTACCTTTCGGCAACACAAACATACCACAGAAGATGGCGTAAGTCTACGAAGGAATCAATATTATCTACTCTACGACACCATTTTCTTTATTTGCCTTCCACTCTTCAAATCGTCTTACATTTTCGGGATCAGCATAAAATCTTTTACATGCTTCATAAGTTGCTCTTGCTAACTGTTCTGTCTGATATTCAGAAAGAGAGATGTTTTCCAAATTATATGTCTCCTCGGATATTACTTTACCCTTTTTATCAAAATGCAATATGGCTATTGGTTGTCCCTCTTCAATTTGTTTTCGAGTTTTCATATTCATTCAATTCCTTTGCCGCAATTTTCTACTGATTGTTAAGATCTATACTAAGTGTATTATCAATCAACTGTGCCATCATACCTCTTAGACAAGGAACATCCAATAAAAGCTCTTCTGTGATATTATCAAGAAGTCCTATTTTCTCGGCCTGTATCAGCTTTTCTTGTATATCCAATGTAGGCGAAAAACCAAGATAATTCATTAAAGCGTCAATCGTTTCACCGATCGTAATTTCATTATCTGGTCTGAATTCATTATTTTCCAATTGCATTATTCCCTTGTTAATACAATATTCGATACATCCACTTGCCCAATGATCTTGTGGAACATCCAAGCAGCTGAATGTTTGACTCTGCCTTACATCCTCTCCATCCATACGTGTAATTAATGCAGTGAATTCTGATCTCATCATACAACGGTCTGGCATAAAGGTTCCGTCTTCATAACCAACCATAATCCCTTTGTTTGAAACATTAGTAATTGCCAATATATACGGATGCGTATTTGGAATATCAGCATATTCAGATTGAGAAACTTCCATGTATCCATTTCCGATTATTGCCAGAGCCTCTCTTATAGTGATATTACGTTCCGGTTCGAATTCCGTTTCATATATCCCATCAAAAATTCCAATTTCCTTTAATCCGTATACATATCCACTTACCCAATGTGAATCTGTAACATCTGAAAATTCATCAGCATTTTCTTTACCATAAGGAACATCTAATCCAAGCAGGGATAATAACGAATACATCACCTTGCTATATTCAGCACGAGTTAATGATGAGTCCGGATCAAATTCATTATCACTCTTTCCGCTTATTATTTCCAACGAACAAGCTTTAAGGACATTTTCATCCTCACAGTCATTAAATGGCTTTCGAGTAATGTTAATTACCTCACCTGTTACACTTTCATACATATTAACAATTAGTGATGCCAGCTCATGTCTTGTTAGATTATCCGTCACTTTGTTATCCCTAAGTTCATTTGACATTAAATATTTTTCAATGGCATATTTCACTTTCCAGTCAATACTATCGTATACGGCTACTGTTCCGGCTTCATCGTTTTGTACAGACTCATATCCCATATAACCTGCAATATTAGCGAAAGGAATCATCATTCGCCCGTCAATAACCATTGGAGTATTTATCAATGATACATAGACACCGTCTACATATGCATCGAATTCATTTTCCGTCAAAACTATATCACTATTATTAGGACCTATTAAACGAATGGTTAATGCATCACCCTGAACCCTGTTAACAGTCCATCCTAATGTTTCAGCAATTGCTCTCACAGGTGCGTATAACACACCATCACACATTATAGGAGCAACATCCACTTGATATTCTTCTCCATATTGATAAACAGTAGGATCATCTGCTTGCATAAAGGATGTAGCAATCATACTTTCGTCTATGTATGTATTGGTCAGCTCTACAACATGAGCCATCGGCTTCATTTCATGCCATGCCATAACTTTGATTGTTTCAGCATTTACTTTATAATCTAATGGAACAGAAACAGGGATATCCACTGTTGTTCTTGCCTCAACAACTCCTGCATCTTCTTTTAAAAGATTTGTCATAGCACCTTTATCATTATAAAAACTGATAAATATGTCAATGTTTTCTGTATCAAAATCTCCTACATTTCTTAAACTAACGGTCCACTTATCGTTGTTTGCAACACCACGCGTTACTTTAATAACAAGCGGTGTCGGCGGATTATATCCGCTATATACAAAATCAACATTTTCTATGTCACTATTTATTGTCAAAACTTTTGCTTCTTTGAGATAATCTGTACATTCATCAGGTCTGTAATATATCTCTCTGCCATTTGCAAATGAATTCAGTCTTAAGATGTACTTTTCAAATTCAGCCGGCACATATAAACCATAATTTCCACTTCCGTATATCTCGGTATAAACTGAAAAATCACAGTCATATATATCTTCTATTATTGTTTCTGATGTTTGCGATGCAACTGTGATTCTATTGTGTGAATCTTCAAATCCAACCGCATCAATAATACCTGAAATATAATATTGTTTTATCAGTTCAACATCTATACTATCAGTTTCATTTGTAATCGTTGATGCTCTTTTTACAAGGGAAGTTGTAGTAAGAGTATTATAGTAAATTTTGTTATAATACTTATCGTTACCACCACTTACATTCATTCGCACTATGTATCTATAACCATCCTCATCAGGAATTACTATACTTTCCCCTCCTGTGCATTCACCTTTTTTGATAGTTGGAGGAGTAAGACTAACAGGTGGTGCAATAGAGCTGCCACCACCTCCGCCGGGTGAACCTCCTGCCGATGAACCGCTGGAAGCCTGCGAATCAACTGATAATAATGTTATTTTATCAGCACCAATATTTGGATTATAGGTAATAATATCTCCTGGTAATATTGTTGAATCTCCATTTATAATACCATTTCCACCAACAGGATAATCTATTATAGTTTCGTTTTCACCTGTAATATATTCAACATCTTTCGCATCTTCATCATCAACCCTTACTGTTGGCGAAGTAACAACCGCCATTCCAGTAGAAAGAGGTGATTGAGTAAACGTTGGCATAGCAGATATTCTTATATCTTCCTCAGCCACTTCTCCATCTGGCAAATTAAAATTCACACTAATTTCTTTCGACTTAAGAAGTTCAATATCAATCGACGAATCTGTTACTGTTAAAACCTCAGCGTTGTCAATATCAAATGAAGTTCCATCTTCACAATAGTGTCCGAATTGGAACAATCCATTATATTCACCTGATAGAACATAATAACAGATTACTTTTCTTCTGCTCATATCGTTGAATAATTCAACGCTGGCATTTCTATCATTTTCATCAAAGGTTATTGTTTCGACATCCAAAACATAGTAAGGACTTGATGCCATCTGTAAATAAACCTTTACATTAAATGAATTTCCATCAAAGATGTAATCCGATGGCAACGATATATTAGCAATATATTTATTAGCCGCTTCAGCAGTAATATCGATTCCATATACGGAAGATGCTTCAACAATCACTTTTTCATCTGAAGTAGTTCTCAGATACTCCCCTTCAATGAATATTACTTCGATAGAATAGCTCGAATTCCTATCAACCTCAATGTTATATGTTGATGTTTTTTCTCCCTGTAATATTACTCCGTCATATGTAAATTCACGTTTGCTGCTATGTGCAATTACTCTGAATTTAACATCTTCATCTGTAATCTCCGGTATGGAAATTGTTCCGGAAATAGAGGTCTTAGCTTCTGCTATCTCGAAATTATACAACCGCTCATTCCCTTTATAGGTTTGTTTATCGTAATATATTCTGCCGTTTACTTCAGTATAATACCCTATAATGCACTTATATAAATCATCACCATATGCTGACATTGTATATTCGACTTGGCTTGCACCTTCAGGAATAAACACAGTGTTAGTTACAATTCTATTATATTCTAAGAAATTATTACTTTTATTTATTCCCGTTTCATACATAGGTTTATATTCGCCATCCTTATATCCGGGACTCCCTATTTCTGAATAATAAACACTTGAACTCGTACTCCCATAACCACCTGACATCGTTCCATTAGGAACCTCTGCGGCAAAAACTTCTACTTCTATTCCGCCTGCAGGTGCAACATTGCCGGGTGGTAAAGAAATAAGACCACGAACGAAATCAGTGTTACTATCTGAAATCCAGAGATTTATGCTTGTATCAGTTATATCATACTGCTCAGAAAAAAACATAGCTATTAAGTCAAGGCAAACATAGATATAATCTCCGCTCTTTACAGTCGATTTTGGATATGTGATAGATGTGCCATTGACTATAACAATACTACTTCCCGGATACAATTCCATAATAGTTGTATCTTCTGAATTTGAAATTACATTAGAGTCATAATATAAATTAATTCTGTCTAAATCCTTCTCATGTACATATATCTTACCATTAGATTCGTACAATCCATTAGTAAGTCGTACTTTTTCTCCGCAGTTGTATAATACAATTTCATTTGAAGCAAACGCAGAAAACGGTGCTATTAGATTGAGCATGAGTAGTATTATCATAACTTTTGAAATTATTGTTTTCATTCTTCTGTCACCTCCGGCAATACTATTTCTCTATGTCTGGTTAAGTATTTACATAATCCATTCATTGTCTTGTTCACTTCTTCCTTTAGGGATTGCAGTTCAATCAATCCCTTGTTGTCTTTTAGTTTATCTAAAACATAATATCTTGCATCATAAGCTGCCTGTTGTCTTGGCGCATTCTCTATCCACTCAGCAGATATTCTATTCATTTTTTCTAAATCATTGTTCTCATATGCTTTCTGATATTCAATCGGGTACGGATTCACATATTCCTTTTCAGGAACTATGATTGCAATCATTGATATAGCGATTAAAATTATTGGAATCACCAGTTTGCTCTTCACAACCTCTTCTGTTCTTGAAAAAGATAATATAAATCCAAGTATAAACCACACGATTCCGTATGCAAAATTAATATCAACAAACGAATGTGTAACTATAAATGTGAGTATTGCTATCAAACAGAGATACAAGTCATTTTTCTGTTCTACGTATTTCTTTATGAGTCCGATATAGCCATATACGATCAACAGAGTAAGTCCTGCGAATGCAAGTATGCCGCCATCGAGCAGTAATTGGATGAAACCGTTGTGTACATACTTCACAGAATAATCGGCTGTCTGCACTCCATATTGAATGTTCTCCCAATTATGTACTCCTATTCCAAGTGGATGCTTTATTATCACTTTTAGAGCATCATGCCAGTAAATCAAGCGGCTTGCAACTGTCGAACGAAGCAAGACTTCTTCATTGCCTGTCAGGAATATACCAAGTACAATTATTGCAACTGCTTCTACAGATATGAAAATATATTTTCTGCTTTTCTTAAATCTTATAAATAAAGTCACCAGAATTGCAAATATCAAGGCGGCAAGTCCGAAAAGAGATTTTGTCAATAAAAGTGCAATTGCATTTACTATCAATATGCATTCATGAATAAATTTGTAATCTTTGTTAAGCATTCTGTAATGAACAGATAAAATGATACCTATACCGCTAAACAACGCCATTGTATTGGCATATCCAAATACGCCTTGCAATACTCTTGCACCATCAATTGAATTTATAAGTTCATATCCATCTATGCCAAATATGTAAGCAACAATACCTATAAACGATGCAATTGAAATACCAACGTAAAATCCGCTAATTAATGTTTTCTTGTCCTTTGATTCTGAGACGGATATTCCGGCGAATAAAAGGGCAATCTTTAATCCTTCATACAGGAAGTTTATCGAATGGCCGACAAATACATCCGACATGATAAGTCCTGCAACCAGAAGCAGAACGCCAATGGATTGTTTAATTGATATTTTGAAATTCCAAATCAAAACGGATGCAAAAACTACTGCAATTGCACATTGAACATTTCTGTACAGTCCTTGCATAAGGAGCATAATCAAGGGCAGAAGGAGCAAAAGCCATCTTCTTACAATGTCTCGTCTAACCATATTATCATCACTCCTTTAACCCAAGATAGTACTTATCCTAATATCCAATTCCTTTATTGTTATATTAAGGCTCTCTTCGTCATAATCTGCATACTCTGTAAGTATTCTTTTCTTCAGGTCTGTAAGACCTTTTGCAACACAATCTGTGCCGAGATATTGCACCGCAAAGGCATCTGCTTTGACTTCTTTATCGCTTACCTTGTTTTGCGAAACAAGCCTCTCTCTTTCATCATCTTCATTGAAGGTGTTTGTCAATATGTCACCATTGGCATAATGTCCAATTTCGTGGAACAAAATGCTTTTTGCTTCTTGTGTTCCTTTTTTTAGGTCCTCATAAAACTCTTTTTTCATCATAACTCGTGGTGCAGTACCTGCTTTTGTATAACCAAGACAAGCAAAGTCATATTCAACTGTTTGGGGATTATCCTCAACAACAATTGCGATATTCTCCGCAAACAGTTCTGACGAAACCATACCAACAAGACCTTGCTCCATTGGTTTATCTAACAAGGTTAATTCGATTTTATCTTTTCCATTGTTTAATATAGTTGTGTTTCCATTCATCACATTGCCTCACTTAATCGTCTGTGCCGATACCAATCATTAAATAGAATTCTTCGTATTCAATTATGATTATTCCAAAGGGAATATAGATGTAGGCATCGAATAATCCGTTTCTATCACAGACTTGATATATGTTCATCGGCTTCCCAAGATACCATTCAAGCGATTTTGTATATTGCTCAATATCAGCTCTCATTTCAGAAGCATTGCTTGTTCCCACCTTTATTAGTTCTTCTATTTCCTTGTTGATATCTGGGCTAAGCTTCACTATTTTCAGGCTGTTTATCGACCTGTCGATTATATCTTCATCAACATCTCCATTATCAAACATCGTATCAAAGCATTTTTCATTTATTCTTTTCTTTATTGCTTGTTGAATTGTAATTTCGTTATTTTCACCTGCGGCATATACATCAGAAATAAGAGAAATACAAAATCCTGCCCTTGAAATTTTGCCGAGAGCATCGCTAAGAATAATCTCCGTGTACGCTTCAACAAGTCCGGAAAGGAAAGCTTCTGTTCCATTCACTTTATTGTAAATACTCGCATCCTTTGACATTGTCTGCTCACCTCTTTTTCCTTACATAACATCAATAATTCTATCGACTTCTACTTTGATTTTATCATAACTTTGCGGCTCAAACCCAAGTTGCTGTATTCTCTTTAAACTTATGCTTTTGTTTGTCTTACACTTTTCATTTATTACAGAAGTCGGCACAATATAGAAATCCCAATTGTCAAGTACAAGCGGATTTGATGTTGCTCTTGTATCACCATTTACAACACAGAAAACATATATATCATTCTGTCTTTCATAACGGTTTGGTTTATCTTTATCTTCGTAAGCACTGTTTGCCATAGTTATTCCGAACTTTCTGCTTTGCGACACCTTTCCATCTTCATTCCACGGATGATAATATGATGTTTCCTTGACTTCTATACGAACACCACGATAGTCTATATCATAAAGAGTCCACAATTCTTTATTGTGAGGCACATCAATTCCCAATGCGCTCGCTACAACAAACTCCGCAATTTCTCCCTGAATATCATAGATGCTTGAAAAGGCAAATTGCCAGAAATCAAGCATATTAAAGCCGACAGATTTTCCATTCAGATTAAATTCTTCTTTTCCTGTAAGTAGTTCCATATCATCACCCTTTTCACCTTAGAACCAATATTCTTTCATCTTGTTCAAAAACTCTTCTGTGATAGGATATCCATAGCTTTCACCAATTACAGAGTCAATCTCACAATGCGGACAGAGAGCAGTGCCATACGGTTTATCATCTATATACTCCTGTATCTCGTCTGACTGAAAAATCGAAAGGCAATAGAAACAACCACATCTCTGTGAATGCTTTAAAACTTCCATATTGTTGAAGCTATGTTCATGCGCCTTTATTACATCATCGTAGTTGCTGCTCACTCTTTCACCTTCTATCTGTAACCTTATAAATGTTATTCTATAAATTCCAAATACTCCTGTAATGCTTCTTCAGTTTTTGAAATTGTTGTTTTTATTTTAGACTCGTTACTTAAGATTGGAGCATATTCCTTAATCTTCTGTGTTGTTTCGTCAGATGATAATTTGAGTATTCCATTACCAATTGCAACGATTATACCAAGCTTCTTTGTTTCGTTTATTTTCGGGAAATTAACAGAAATAATTGTTCCTGAGCATTCTTCTATTGTTCCTTCTCCAAATGTCTTGTGCTTCACTGCCATTCCTGGAGCAAGTGCTTTTGAAATATACTCTCTTGCTTCATCAAGCAATTTCTTCTCTTCTTTTGCTCTTCCCAATGTTTCTGACAGATCTTTTGCCTTTGCAACTCTCTCGAAATATAATCTTCTTGATTGTGCGTTAATTGTCTCAAATGTCATTCCTTCATAGAAGTTATATGCCTGTGATGAGAATATAATATCAAATGCTAAAATGTGCAAATTTTCATCAGAATGCAAATTCCTTGTTGTGTTTTCAAATCTGCTTCTGTGTGTTTTCATAAGAGCATCATCTGCTTTTATTTCCTCAACGAGTTGATCGCACATACGGTAAAAAGCGTCAAGATTGAAATCCGTCATAGGACCCCAATCATCATAGAACTCTACGCAGTCTGCAAAACTTTTTGCCTGACTCGCTTTATATGCAAAGTTACTATTGGGATAACGCAAGAAAAGATACATCATTACAGAACGCTGATTATTTACATAGAGTCGACTGTCCGGATTATATTTCTTTCTTAATTCTTCACTCGATGCAATAAAATCATCAATAAGCTGCTGCTTTGCATCAGTATCCATATGTTCTTTAGCATAAAGTTTTCTAAACATTTCACGAACTGTTTCAGGTTCCTTACGAGCATAGTCCACCAAAGCATAAAACGGAAGTTGTTGTGAACTGTCAATCAAATTATCTGTGGCTCTCCACATATGATTTAACATTTCAGCAAAGTCTTCTGTGTCAACATCAAACTTTTGAAACTCTGCAGCTATTTCCCATTTGTATGTCTCATCATTTTTCTCATTGTTAAGCACTTCGAAGTTATCTATGTACTTTTTGAATATTGCATTTAAGTTATTTTTGTTCATAACATTTACACCTTTCACCCATTAATCTTAAATTTCTCCCAATCTTTCGCAACATGCATTTCGACGCCATTATCGAGGGCCTTGAAGTGCTCCATGCCGCAATGGATTTTAAGCTGTTCCGGTGTTCTTAAATCAAACAGACTTGTGGAGCCTTTGGTTTCAAGAATGAAATAAAGTTTTTGTTCGCCATTCTTTTCCCAAAGTACGGCCCAGTCAGGATTGTATGTTCCGATTGGAGTATCAATCTTAAATCTGTCCGGAATCTTAAAGAACATCTTCACATCAGGATCATTGTCGAGCGCAAGTGCAAACGGTTTTTCTATGGTAGAACTGTCGTAGATAATATGGTCATAGACACTGTGGTCAACCTTAACTGCGTTCTTATCAAGGTTTGCTACAAGCTCACTTGAATCAAAGATTTCTTGTGCATAATATTCTTTTCCGTCAAGCTTCACATATTTAATTCCGTCTATTGCAAGTGCGTGGCGGGTGTTTTTGATAATCTTCAAGCATTGTTCCATAAAGCTCTGCGGATTGTTTAAGAAGTCTTGTGCTCTGCCGCTTTTCATAATAATTTCAGCAACAGTTGATTTCTTAATCAGAGTTTCTTCGCTGATAATACCGAGAATATAAGGAAGTGATGTATATGTATCTTCCAAGTCGGTTGTTCTGAACTCTGTTTCAACATAGTTGACACCTGCGTTCTGAATATCAATATCAGCAGTTTTAGAAATAAGTCTTGCTTTTGGAATTTGCGGCATAGCCTTTAATTCCTTTACACAGTTCTCAACAAGCTTTGGTGTATCAAT
>JAZNFQ010000049.1:0-2755 GCA_045576075.1 Clostridia bacterium | reverse complement strand
CGCCTGGAAAGAAAACTGGGAAAAGACACCTTCACCACTCTTTTTAAAAGTATAACATGTGATAATGGGGTAGAGTTTCAGGATTTTAAAGGGATAGAACAATCCGTTTACAGCAAGAAAAAGAAACGTACAAAGGTGTATTTTGCACATCCTTATTCCTCGTTTGAACGCGGCAGTAATGAGAACGCAAACAGGCTCATCCGACGCTTCCTACCTAAAGGAAGTACCTTTGATGAGTTAAGTCAGAAAGTAGTTCAACGGCTGGCGCGTTGGATGAATAAAATCCCTCGAAAGCTCTTCGATGGTAAGTCCGCAAATGAGATGGTGAAAGCTCTCGACCTGAATTTTGGGGATGCAAAGCACTAAGAGAGCATTTTTTTCAAAGAGTGTTGCATTTGAACTTGCAATTCACCCATCGGCGACAAGCTTTCGGATTTCCGGAAACTTCTCGCGGAACTTCCCTTGGGCATTCCAGCTGATAATCTTCATCCTGATGCTTGCAGTATAGAGAAACCCGTAGCAAACGTCAAGCAGAAATAGAAACGCCCCCGGTGACCAGGCGGGGGCTCGTTACAGAAGAAAAAACATGCATGAACTACCGTTGCATGACAACGCTATTATAGCCTTGCGCGGATTCAGTCAAGGTAAAAAGAAGACCTCCCAGAGCGGCCACTCGGGAGGTCTTTGGAAAAACATTATCAGAATCTTCGTTCCTGATGAAGCTATACTAGCATATTAGAGCGTTTTGTCAACTCTTTTTGCATTTAACTCGTTCTGAAAAGCAGATAGCGCACGGCAGGTGGCCGCCCGCCGTGCGGAGCCTTACATGCTCATCAGATGAAATTCATCACAAACAGGATTACCTGTAAAATGAGCATTATCAGCTCTATCATGATTCGATAGTTCATGAGTTACATTTCCACCAGCCATGGTTAGCTGCTGTTCCGTACCCTTGCGGCTACGTTACCATCAGCGGTAAGGACTGGCTTACTTCCCGCTGACGGTGCACATAGACACCCGCCATGCGGCATGTCGGCGGAAAAGCGTGAGGAGTCTATCATATGGCAATAGCCTTCTATTCAAGTCTGAACAGCTTATAATTTGGCACTTCGGAAATGTATTATGCCTACCATTTCTATATCCACCCACGAAGACAGCAACAATCGTTTCATGGTGCAGCCCCCGGCTCGCACCGAATCCGGGCTGCCCCTGCGTCCTGTTTCCCACGGTACGCTCAAAATTGGGCTTGACCCACCTTGTCAGGTACGGGGCTTTTTCTTCAAGGGTCGTCAATGGGAGTCGAAAGAAATTATATATCTTAAAGCGCTCATAGATAAGGCATTGCTTGATAAATTGCTGAGTTAAGCCGTAATTAGCATTATCAAGAGTTAGAACGGCTATCAATCCATAAACGGGTGAATAAATTAAGATTTGGGTATCCATTGTAACTCAAAGCCGTTATCTCGAAACAACAATAAAACCTTCCCGTTTTTTTCTTTGATTTTCGATAAATCGCTTACGTTTGATATTTTATGTACTTTTGTAACCTTAAAACTACTTTCATCTGGAGATGTTCCCCAGACTACCTGTACTGGCAATGCGATAGTTAAATCATGTGTAGGATGTTCACTTTCTCCTGACCAAGGATATGCTCTCGGGACAGCTTCAGTATATAAGAGCTTTTCATTACTTCCGTAGAAATAAATACCATCAACAGATTTCAAATAGAAAGTAGAACCTGGCTGATCATTCCTTATCTCAAAAGATGTGCTAGGATACTCCCACACAAACTCTACGTATATATAATAACTTACCACCAAAAAGACTATACAGCACTTCCCTGGGAAAGAATAAAAAAATTCTTTCACAGTTTTCTTAATGTTTCGATACAAGCACCCCATTTTCATAACGACGTAGTTAGTACAGAAATTTTGTTTTATTGTCAAGAATGAAGTGGATTGTGCAGAAATTACGGGTTATATGAAGCGAAGCGAGGTGTGCGAAATGGAGAAATTGTCTGATTAGTAGTACAAAACTTTTACTTCATTTAGCAATTGTCTCGCTCAAGATAATTAAAATAAATGTCTCTGCGAGGCGTCTAAAAGTATAAGAAGGTAAATATTAGAGCCTAGAAAGATTTGTAATATATTAGTTCTTCATTTTGTTATATATTGTTGACATCTTGTCCTAGTAACCTCACTAAAGTCTTATGTTAAACATATTTTGCGTTTTGTTGAAAAATGTTTGATGTAGTTCATCCTGAGAAGATGTTGCAATGGCTAAATGATTATTGAGTATCAACGAGTGCAATGAGTTCGAGCCCCTTTATGTAGATAGAATGGGTGTCTCGAAGTGCAGAGTGCGGGGGAGTGCCTGAGGCTGTAGGGACATGCCTACTATAACGTCAAATCATCCGAAAACACGTAACAACGCATACAACGGAGTGCTCGTTAAGTGGTGAAAATTAAGCAGGTTACAAATAAAAATCGCGGGAGTTATCTCTTATCGAAATAACGCCCGCGAAGGGTGGACGATGGGATTCTACCCGCCCCCTGCGGCCCTGTCGGGCTTCCCGGGCAGAGGTGTCTGCCCGGCGCAGGGTCGGCTCATGCCACCGGCATTCGCCGCCCACTCCACCCTGCGGGTGTCGTGTGTTCGAATCCCGCCACGCTAATAAAGCAAAAGCCCCGTATCTTCAAGGTACGAGGCTTGTTCTTTAAGGTCCGCCAATGGGGGGCGGCGAAAGCCTCCTTAC
>JAZNFQ010000048.1:0-36302 GCA_045576075.1 Clostridia bacterium | reverse complement strand
TTCCCCAGTAGTGACGTAATTACGTTTACAGGGGCGGGGCTATCTACATTTTTTCGACCACTATGCCCTTGCCTGCGCAAAATCTTTCAAGCTCATCAAGTCTTTTAATGGCCGCTTGTCTATCATCCATCTCTTTAAACTGATACTGCTTTGTACATAGCACAACTCTGTCTGGGTTTATATCCTCAAGCTCTTTTATTGTCGGCGCAGTGCGTATGATATAAACCTTGTTTGCATACTCATGCGCTTTTATTATAAAGCCCTTTAGGAAATCATTAGCCATACGCCTCGCAGGTTTAAAGTAATCCTCATGCGGTATGTTTAATCTAAAGGCCTTTGCTATTACATCTAGGTCATATGCCAAGCTGTACTCATCAAGGTTATTGCGTACGTATGTTGTCTTTCCAGATCCACGCAGGCCAACCACTAATATGGTTTCATCCTTGCATGATATCTGGATGCCTTTTACTGCGGCTATGGCTCTTAGGAACAGCATACCCTTTTTACTCAGCTCACCCGTGTAATGGTTATGCATTTCATCATGGCACTTATCACACAGGCTCATAAGATTCCATAGTTCATAGCTGTATTGCGGATATCGCTCTATAGGGAATACATGATGCACGCAGGTTGCATTAACCTGTTTATTATTTGCCATACAGCACTGGCACATATACTTGTCACGTATTAGGGCTGTGTTACGCAGTGCAACCCATTTATTTGTTTTGTAGAACTGTGCCTCACGGTGTTTCATCGGCTCATGCCTTTTACAGGCTCATCACTGTATTGTACGTGTGCCATCGTTTCGATGTAATCGCCATGGCTATCTACCCAGTGTTTTTTCATGGATACCGTGCAGGTGTAATACTTAAGTATCATTTCCTGCTCGCCATCTAAAAGGCACCTGTACCACCCTTCTTTTTTTGGCCATCCATCATGCCATTTTACTTCATCCATATGCTTTACCCCTATTTATGCGCCATATAACGAACATCCGGTAATCGTATTTTCGATATAGGCTCATTTGTTAAAATTTCGCCCCTATTTGCCCCAAAAAGAAAAAGCGCACCAACAATCCATGTTAATACGCCCTTTTGTCTTTTTGGGGCTTTCCTGCCACGAATGGCATAGGTTAAACAATAGGGGTAAACCAATCTTTTAACCAATGCCATATTATCACACTTAAAAGTATCATTTCGTACCCAATTTCAAAATGCCCGTATTTTCTGCATCTTCTCTTGGTTCGTAGTATGGGCAAATAAGCGAAACGTAATCAAGCCCCTTTTAGCTTGGCGCCATATAGTTTTTATTAAAGCGGTCAAGGCGCCTTGCTATCTCGTCTGCCACAGTGCTTGCATTCTCTGTAGCCTCAAGGGCTTTCTGTGCATCATCCGTACCATATCCCGTACTTTCCATGGGTTTCATGGTTTCGATGCTTTTAAGCTTTTGCAAACAATTGTTTAAAATATCTTTTTGCTCTTCCAGTGCTATATAGCAATCATCAACACTTGCCTCTATCCTGTTAAGCATGATTACCATTGTGGCAAGCTGTAATATGCCTATTATCACCAATATCGCCATTTCCTTATGCCCCTTTCAATCTCCATTTTTGTGCGTATCGCAGTAAACATGTAAATAATCCGCAATCTCGCTTATCTCATCAAGCGTGAACATATCCTCAGTATCGCCTGCGCCATCAATGCCCGTAAAGCACTTTGCTACAGTTTTTGCAAGCTCGCTTGCCGTACTTGGCCGTGTTCCCGTTATAATCTTTTGCGCCGCTGTAATTGGCAAATCATAATCATCAATCTGGATCATCTTGCCCCCATCATTCACGCTTAAGGCCTTATTTGCACTTAAGCGTGTTATTTTCATCCCTTACCTGCACAAAATTGCCATTTATGCACACATACTCGTTATCATTCGCTCTAAAAGCAGGATTAGTTGTCATTGTGCACTCACTCTGGCAACGCCTTTTATCGCATTTTGTGTTTTTGGTGTAATCGCACTTGTAAAGCCTCTGCAGTGCATCAAAGCCATTTGCCATACCATCACCCCACTTTAAATACATCTGGCAACGGCATCCATGCATAAACTTCCTGTATATCGTACCCATCAAAGCCGCACCAATCACCGTCATTTACAAAATCTGCAAACCTCACGCCGTAATCTGTGCTTATAAGCACGCTATCCCCATCATCTGGCAAAGGGCAAGCGTAGCGGTAATCAAGATCATCATAAACAACGCCTGTATCCTCTAGCATTATTTTTGCTTTTTCTTCCTCGGTCAGCTCCACAAGCTTTACAGGAATCCACTCCATTGTTTTGCTCGCCAAATGATCGCTCGCAATATTAAGCGCCTCTTTTTCCTCATCCGTTGGCCGTAGCCAAAAATAATCACTCGCATCAATAATGTTTTTAGCCTCTTCGTTAGTCATTTCCTGCCTCTTTCTTTGCTAGGTTGATTAAAGCCCTGCCATGCACCTTTTTTACGTACGATTCATAGTAATTCATGCGTATTGCCACTTGATTCCATGTAGGCAGTTGCCCCTCTATCGTTGTGAGATAATAAAAGCGCATTACCCGCCGTTCGTTGGGATCATCAAGCTTTTTTATCTTGTTCTCGGCAACAATCTGGTGCTTTGCCAGAATCAGTATTTGGCGGCCAAGCTCCATTTCAAGATCCGATATAACCGCGCATATGCGGCTTGTCGTATCATCTGGGCTAACCTGCACTTTTACGCCATCATACCGTATGGCCCTTGGCATAAGCTCTAGCTCTTTTTCCTGTATCAAGTTTTTAAGTTCCTGTATTTCTGCCTGCTCTTTGCGTATGTCTTTAAAAAACTGCTTAACCTCTTTCAGCTTCGGATACTTTGCGTTATTCTCAATTTCCTCGCAAAGCATCTGTTTTTGCCTTTCGTTTACCATGGTATACCCCCTTATATACCCCAGTAATCAATAATTCCCACACGCCTGCTGCCTCTGCGGCCAAATAAAGCCCCCTAAAGTCAAGATTTGATTTTATTAAATAAGCCTTTTACAAGATCCTGCAGTTTTGCTATGTGCTTTTGGTTGTTAATCACTGCAGTATGTATAAACTTGCTATCCTTGTAAAGGTCAGATATTATACGCCACAAGCGCCTATTCTCGCTAATTAGGTGGTCTATCTTGATGATATGGCACACCAGTATAATCAAAAACATGAAATCAATAATTATCTGCGCTGTTTTAGGTGCTACCATCACTATCCCCCTTTCCTACAAGTGCCTTTATCACATACACAATCGTGGTTAACAGGATCATAAGCCCTTTATAAAACAAACTTGGCAACTTGATTATGGCAATGAACAAAAACAGGGCCAAGAATAATGGCCACAGCAAAACAACCATGCCAATCTCGATATTGTCAATTTGTTTATCAAACCATGGCACCTCATCTACGCAATTCCTGTCGGCCCACCTCATCACCGCAACCATAAGCGAACCTATCACCAGATACGCCAAGATAATCAAAACAGTTATCATGTATAATCACCCCCTATGCTGATAAATACGTGCTTTACGTCTTTTGCCGCAAATCTTGCCTTGCCAATGCTAAAAAATGCAGGTGATATGCCCCATATCTTTTGCTGTGCCTCGTGATAATCTAAAAAGCCAATGTGGTAATCGCCATTTTTAAGCACCACCTGCACAATGTGGCCCACATAACGCATAACCTCTGGTATCTCCATTTTGCCCCCCTATTTGCGCTCTTGCTTTGATATCCAAGCGTATGCCCAGATAAGCAAAAGCACGCCGATTAAATAAAACACCTTCATGTATCCCCGTTTTGCCCTCGCAGGTACTTTATAAGCTCCTGCCTCTTGGCTCTTAGTTCGTCAAAATCCGCCTGCGTAAGTTCTTTGGCCATTTTGGCACTTTGGGCCAAGATAATCTCTTGATCTAAATGCTCGTATAGCCATTTGCGCTTGTAAATCACGTAATCGCCAACAACGGCCTTACAGATGCCGCCATTAGCCATTTTTCTTGCAATATCCGTGTAATCTTGCATATCGCACCCCCCTTAGAAAACGCAATCAAGTATTAGCAGGATAATTGCACACGCCCCCATAAACTCAAAAATCATTTCGCCACGCTGTAAGATCTTATCAACTCGCTCATCGTCCATTTTTACCCTCTTTTGGTTTTTAAAATAAACTTAATTGCCCCTCTATCTGGGCATGGTCATCGTTATAAGCCTTAAACCTATCCATGTACACGCCCTCAATATGCTTTTCCTCATGCCCCGCCCACTTGGCAATAACAATATTGGTTTCTGTCACATCTTGGATTTTCTTAACGTCTGCCAGTAGTTTTGCCCAACTGCCATCATCCACGGATACCATTTTTAGTTTTTGGCCGCAGTAAGGGCAAAAGCGCATATTTGCTTTTAGCTTAAGGCCGATGGCCACGCTATTACATACTGGGCAAGAACAGCCAAGCGTATCGTTGAACGGTATCGCTAATGTTAAATCGCGTTCTGGTGCTAATTTAGCCATGTTTACCCCCCCTAGTTATCTAAAAGCCGTTCCTCAAGTGCTTTAAAATCCTCGCCTGCATATGAGCTTGGAAAATCAACAAAGTTACGTACCCTGCTATTTTGTTGCGGCTCTTTGCGGCTCACGGCATAGTTACCCTCAAGTACCTTGGCATAATTGCTTGGATGCACAACCCAATCAAAAGTTACCTGCCATGCTTTGCCGTTTTTGCCCTGCAGGAACTCACTGTGCTTTATCTGCTCAACAACCTCTGCAAAGGATTCAAAGCCATATTGTCGCAGTCTTGCTCGTAACATTTTGCCGCGCTCAGTATTAGGGCCAATGATCCGTACAGGAGTAATGCCATAATGCTTAAGCACGTTCCACTGCTCTGCTATTTGGTCAAACTGTTTTGTGGTACCAGATGTAACAGGTTCTAAATCTGGTTCTGATTCTGGCGGCAAGTCCGACAAGATTTTTTTGTTGTCGGACGATACTTCTAAGGCTTTAGACTTAGAAGTATTAATATTAATCTTATTCTTCTCTTCTTCTAGGGCATTAACAGTTAATTTACAGCCCTGTTTACAATCGTTTAACACATCATTTAACTGTTTATTAACGTTAACATCCGTGTTAATAGGGTTGTTAATATTAACATCTGTATTAACATTAGTGTTAACGTTAGCATTAACGTTAATATCATTGTTAATATTGTTGTTAACATTAACAGGTGTATTAACACCCTTATTAACATCTGTGTTTAATGTACTTTTAATTTCCTCGGTTTTGCTTGTGGTTAAGGCTTTTTGTGCGGCTCTGCGGTTGGCCATGTAGTTGCGCATATACTTATTGTGTTCTTTGAGTTTTTGCAAATCTTGGTGCTTATTCCAGTTCGGTATTGATATCACGCCATTAAGAGTTTCTATCATCCCAAAATCTTCAAAAGTCTTAAGCGCAAGCTTTACCGTGTTCACATTTCGCCTAAAGATTGTAGCAAGCATTTCATCTGTATAAGCGATACGGTCGTTCATCATAAAGATGCCATCATTATTATTTTTGCCTGCAAGGCATAGGAGCTTAAACCAGATAACTATAATTTCATCCGCACTTGGCAGGCTCTCAATTAACAGAATCTTTTCATCATCGAAAATATCTGTTGCAATCTTGATCCACTTAACGTTGGTCATTTTTAGGATTACCCCCATTGATTTTTATAGAGTTTCGTGTATATTTATTGTGATATGTGGGCTTTGTACGTACCTCTTAGATACGTGCAGGGCCGTTATCTGTGCATCATCATGCCAAGCTATGCCATTAAGGCCATCAAGTATCGCCTTAACAAGGTTGTCTACGTCTGGCTTAACTGTATGCAGTATCACGCCATCAAGCATTTCACCCCTGCGCTTTTTGGAATAGCTTGCAGGTACCGCCATGCCAAACTCAATAGATACCGTAATAGGCACGCCCTGCTCAAACATATAGCTATTTGATGCCCCCTTGTAGTAATAACCTACAGAATTTTCAAAAGCTTTAGTTTTAGGCGGCGTAAAAGCCTGTACATGATTGCACATTACCTTAAAGCGTGGCCTGCCTTTGGGCACAGGCTCAAAAGGCAAGGTCATTGATACATTATGCGTTGTGAACCCCTTCCTGCGGCGGCCATGTGCCACCGCTCACACAACACCATCTATAGTTACGCTGTGATATATTCCCCACCGTTAGGAGCTTATTTATCGCCAAGGATATCGCGCATGATACTCTCGGCGGTACTGTCGCCTGCATCCTTTGATGTTTTATCTTTTACGCTCTTTAAAAACTCTTTGGCATCCTCTGCGCTTTCGAACCTGCCAAAGAACTTCACGTTATCATCAAAATCGCCCTCAAGGATTTTTAATATGTTAAATTCCAGATTTAATATAAAATCCTCATGCTCTTTAAATACTTCCTTTGCTGAATACAAAATAGCCAACGTATCACTTAGGATCTCTTTGCCACTGCCTGCCAGTTCAATCTGGCCATTATTACTGCTTACCATATACATCCTTTCTAGTATCCAATTTATTGGACTCATTTAGTTATTTTTTGAGTAGGTAAAAAGTGTTCACAGGTGTCATTCTCATACTTGTAGGCAATATGCCTTGCAGGATCATCTGCAGGCCTTGTGCATAGATACTTACACCACCCAAAACGCTTTGTATCGGTTCTTACTGCGGCATAAGCGCAGTTCTTGCATACTTTCTCGTTATCTTTCATCTGCAGAATCCTCTTCAAGCTCTGCGGCTTTATCCAGAATCTTTAATGTGTAACGTGAGTAAATGCCCTTACGGCCCTTAATAATTGCCTTGCTCTCGCCGTGGTACAGGCCAAGCACTATGCCCCAATCTTTATAAGTGCCGTAAAGCTCAGCCAGATAATCAGCACCAACGTGCACGTTGCCATCAAGGTCGTACAGATCAGTAACGCCAAGCCTATCCATCCTATCAAGGTGGTATGGCTCGTTAACCTGCATAAGCCCCTTGCAATCGCCGTTATTGGCTGTAAGGGTATATGTGCTTTCATAGCGCATTATTGCCAGTAACAAGTACGGGCTAATGTCATATTCCTCACCGTAATTAAAAGCGGCCGCCTCAATCTCTGGCGATGCCTTTACAGGATCATAACTTGCGTATGCGGTTAACACCTGCGCCCATAACAATATGGCCACAAAAGCCGTTAAAAACGCTTTCCGCATGGCCTGCTGCCTATGAACGCCATAAAGCCGATACAAATTAAAATGATAGATGGGATTATGCTTTTAGAATCTGCTATGCAGATGCCCAGAATAAATAAGATTACCCCTATTGTTCCCACTTTATTCATACCTTAACTCCCTTTGATGCTCTAAGCATCACCTCATATACTGGATTATCTGCAGGTACCACATGGCCCTCGATACTTTTAACACGCTTGCCATTTGCCAGTATATGTACCACTTTTGGTTTTTTCACTTTGTATATCCCCCTCATTGAAAATATTCACCGTTATAATTGTGATTCTTATACACTTGGCAAAAATACATCTGCACTACAACCATAGTGCTTAATGATGGCGCGAGCCTGTGGCATTGTAAAATCCTCTTTGCCATTAACCTTTTTGTTGATGGTCTGGTAACTAACCCCCAGAAGCTTTGCAAGCTCGCGCTGTGTTACTTTATTTGTTGCCATCCACCCTTTAAAAACTAATTCGGGCATTACAATATTTCCTCTCTTTCGTTGTATATTTTCAATTCATTAATAAGCATATTACAAACGTTTAATATATTCAACCAAAACTTTATAATTTTGTTGCTTGACATGGTATAATCTGTTATTGCAAGGGGGTAAACTGTTATGGATGTGTTTTCACAGAGAATTAAGGATTTACGCAAAGAAAAAGAGCTTTCGCTTGATATGGTTGTTTACGACATGAAACAAAAATACAACGTGGAAATAACAAAATCACATTTATCACGTTGGGAAAATGGGAAAGTTGTACCATCTGTACGCTATGCAGGATATCTTGCTATCTATTACGGGGTAAGCCTCGATTATTTAATGGGGTTTACTGATAGCCGTGTGCCCACGGCTCTTTTAGCGCAGGTAAAAAACAAGAAGGGTAAAAGCAAAGAATGAATATAGCAGGTTATGCCCGCGTATCATCAGAGGGGCAATTAGATGGCTACAGCATCCCACAGCAAAAGGATATCATTGAAAATTATTGCAAAATAAAAGAATGGAATCTGGTAAAGATTTATGTGGATGGCGGCTTTACAGGTGCCAACACTGACCGCCCCGCCCTGCAGGATCTTATTGAGCATCTTGATTGCTATGATTTGGTGCTTGTATACAAGCTTGATAGATTGTCACGTAGCCAAAGAGATACACTTGCCCTTGTGGATTTGTTCGCAGAACACGAAGTAAAATTTGCATCGATACAGGAAAATTTTGATACCAGTACGCCACTTGGTATGGCCATGCTCGGTATCTTATCTGTGTTTGCTCAGCTTGAACGCGAGAATATTAAAGAGCGTATGGCCCTTGGCCGCCGTGGCCGTACACAAAAAGGCTTATGGCGCGCAGGTTCCAACGTGCCTACGGGATATGATTACATAGATGGCCATTTGGTAATACGTGAGGATGAGGCCGTGCAGATCCGTAAGATATTTGAGCTATATCTTGAGGGGTGGACGATAAACAGGATAAGGCATTATATGCATGAAAATTACACTAACCGCTATAGCTCTTGGGCACAAGCATCTGCAGTTAGCACCACCCTGCGCAATCCTTTATACATTGGTATGTTGCCCAGTAGGGCCGATGGCGTGCCTCATAAGGGTGAACATGAGCCAATCATTGATAAAGCCACTTTTGATAAAGTGCAGGCCCTTCTGGCGGCAAGATCGGAACACTTTGACGATGCACTAAAGCATCCTTTTGTTGCCAAGCATCTGCTTACAGGCTTTACATACTGCGGCGAATGCGGCGGCCGTGTATCCTGTGTTGGTACCCATAAATATAGCTATTACGGATGCCATAAGAACACAGCCGACCCAAGATCCCGTAAAAAGAGTAAGTGCAGTACGCCAAATTATAATACCAAGATTCTGGATAAGCTTATCACGGACGAAGTATTAAAACTGGCATATGACGAAAACGCAATTAAAGCCCTAATTAAGCCCCGTAAGGAAGTTAACCATAAAAAGGCTATAAAGGCATTAGAAAATCAAAAATCAAGGCTGATAGATTTGTATAGCGTGGGTGGTATTGAACTTGAAGAGTTGCAAGTGCGTATAAATGCCATATCAGAAAAGCTATTAGCCTTTAAAAACGATAAGCCGCAACAGCCAGAACTTAGTTTTGAGGATGCCAAAAGAATCTTTGAGGATGCTAAACGGATCTTTACAGATGGCGGCAACATACCGCAACAGCGCGTAATCCTGCAAAGCCTTATAAAAAAGATTGTGCTAAATGGCGATGCCGTTGAAATATACTGGCGCTTTGAATAAGGCTAAATATTATACCATAAAATGTGTTAAATGTAATTGCCATGATTTTGCCGTGGTTTTGCCATGAAATTGCAAGGCAAGTAATGCAAATAGTAATTACTTTTGTATACTTAGGTATATACTTACGTATATTTGAAATGAATTATACTTTTAAGGCCACAAAAGTGTAATTCATTTTATTTTTTCAGTGTATTGTAGTAAGGGTTTGAACCCTAAAAACAATAGGCTAAAAAAGTTGTTGCGGTGCACGAAATTTTGTATAATATCTTTAGCAGGTTTTTGTATTCCCCCAGAATCAAAAATCAATTCCTTCTCACAAGAAACACGCAAAAAGGGCGGTGCATCATGCATCGCCCTTAGCCTTTGCCATATCCTGCAGAATCAATTCTTTTATATATCCCTGCTTGTTATCTAGCCCCTTAAGATGCTCAATAATAGCCGCATCCGTTACCTTATTTAGTTTTATCTTAAACTGCACCGTGTTGGCCGCATCATACTTGGCCACGGCCCTCTTTACTGCATCACTCGCCATCGTTATCCTTTCCCCAGAACTCTTGCATAGTATCCTGCGTTTCGTTTATCTGCAGATCAAGCAGGGCTTGTACCTCTGCTTGTACGCTCATGCCGTCATACTTGGCCAGTTTTTGCAAAAATTCTAACTGGCCATCATTCAAAGTTACCTTATAGCTCTTTGCCATATAATCACCTGCCTTAATTTTCAATAACTTCAAGCTCTACAATATGCCACATCTTAAGCATCTTAAGATTTTCCGCATGGTATTCTGCGTGGTCGTATCTTTTGTCATATAAGCACTTTACAAGGCTTTTATTTTCAAGATTTATGCGCCAAGTTTTATTCTTTAACGCCCCCTCTTTAGTGCCGCTACAAGCTATCACAACATCTTCATGGTTTACCAACCCATACTTATATAACTTATTGCTGTTCCTGCATACGATGCCGTTGTATTTATAAGTGTACCTTGCCTTTGCCATTTTTACTACCTCTCAATCAAGCCAAATATCCGCAACAGTTTTGATAAACTTATCAATTGCAAGCTCATAAGCCTCGCACTTATCCGTTGCTAAGATGTAATCAATAGTGCCATCTGTAAATAATACCGTGTACCTGTGTTGCATATCCTCACCCCCCTTAATCAATGTAAATCTTAATAATATTGTTCTCTGCAATAATCATTTTTACATGCTTATCCAGTACCTCGCTTTTGTGATATGTCACCCCGCTAAACCAATAAGATTCTATAACATACTTGCCCCAACTAGGTATCTGGGCCGTAATCTGTTCAACTGTCATATCCTTTTATCCTCTCTGATCTGGAGCAAAAGCCCCAGATATTTAATCAAGTCCTATAGTCACTTTACCATCAAGCTGTAAATTAACAGGCTCACCAATAAGTGCCTCAACCATTTCTTTACAAGCTATCATAGCATCAAGCTTATGCTCTAGGTAATCGCTCATGCCGTAACGCTCTTCCTGTGCTTTAAAATTATCCATCATGCTCTGCAGATAACCAATCATTATTTCCTGTGATACTGTTTTCATCGTCTTATCCTTTCTTAGGCAGGGCTTAAAGCCCTGCGGTTTATCTGTTTGCTCTAAGTGTTGGGGCCATTGAATATTGGCCGTATGGGTGCAAGCACTCAGCCCCTTCCCACTCAGATAATTTCTGGATTACTCTGCAGGTTTTAACTTCCTTGCAGTGCTGTATTGTTACTGTTTTAGCGGTGCGCTTTATAACCTTCCAAGTGGTTTCAAGCTCGCTATCACCTATCCAACCGTGTGTATATTCCTTACCTACTTCAAATTTTATCATTACTTTATCCTTTCTGGGGTTAGGGCTTAAGCCCCAACCTCTATAAACTCATCATTTATCTGTATGCCAGTAATGTACTGCACTGTATCGTCATAATAAAAATCAAACTCGATGCCCATAAGCTTAAGCATATGCTCCATACCGTAAAGCTCGCTGTGCCAAGGGCACTCACGTATGTTATCTGCATACTGGCCATCACGCTTTGCCATATTTACAAGTGCCGCTTTGGCGGCCATGCTCTTAAGAATCTCATGTATTGTTGCTGTGCTAAGTTCGTTCATTTCCTGTACCTCACTTGTTTTGTATCTGTTTGCCTTACACTTATTATTATAAGTGTACACTTATAATATGTCAACAACTTTTTTTAAAAAATTTCAAAAGTCAATGCGTATCACTTGCGCATAAGTTGCGTAAGACTTGCGCGGTTTTGGGCAAATAAATAAAGGCGGCCTATCCATACAGGATAAAACCGCCTTTACTGGGAGAAAATGACCATGAAAACCCGTTATTTTTTCATCTTGTTTACAAGGTACTGTATAGCCTCATAATCATAGCCTGCGGCCGTAAGCAGTTGCTTGCGCGTAGGCCTTGTGTTTTTTGTGCCCCATTTGTCCTCTAAAACCTCTGCGGCTATCTGGGCATTTGTCTTACGCTCTGGGCTTGCCAGATTAATAATGCCATCATAATCCACATCAAGATCCACGGCCGTAGGAATCCCGTCAACATGGCCCTTACTTGAATACTGCCACGCCACGGCTATCTTGTAGGATGGCTTAAGGCTACTATAAGGGTTATATACGCCTGTATCATTTCTTGGATATCTGGCGATCCAAAAATCATAGCTTGCCTTAAGATCATCATGGATAACGTTTAGGTACCAATCACGATTACAATAGATACCTGTATAGTATCCTGCGGCGCGGAATATACGCGCATATGTATCTACAAGGCCCCTTATGTATGCCTTACCTCTTTTGCGTACAATATCAGCCTCTAAATCAATCCATATGCCATATTCAAGCTTACGGCCCTTAAGGTGGTTTAAGAGGCTCTTGGCATCCCCTTCCATATCTGCCATGGATGCAGATGCTATAAAGATATATACGCCCCTTGCAAGGCCAAATTTGCCCGCCTGCTCGTAGTTATACTCAAAAGTTTCATCTATGCGATGACTCTGGGCCTCGTACTGGCATTTGAGTATAGCAAACTTTTTGCCTGCTTTTGCCACCTTTGCCCAATCAATTCGCTTTTGATAATGGCTTACATCAACGCCCTGCAGTTCTGCCATGCTACCACCCCTTTTTTATCTGCTCGATTGTCTGTACCACCTTATCATATCCGATCATAGAACCTACCCAGATGCATACACCCATTAAAACAATACACATGATATTAGGCAGGGTAAACGGTATACCCATAAGCACATAGGCAATTGCCATGCCTATAGTACCTATCACAAAGGCATCTACAAGTGCCAGTATGTTACTGGATACACTTGGGAAAGCCTTTTTAACGGCCTGCGTTAACAGGGATGCTATAAGCGCCCCAATGGTAAGCATGAAAATAAATAGCTCAATCGTCATAATATAAGCCCTCGCTTTCTTTTAACTCATCTGCGGCCTTTTTGGCATCTATCAGCTTGTGCCGCTTAATCATGGCACACAAGAACACCTCGCCGCCGCAAAACCACTTAACTGCATTTGTAAGGGTATCATTTACACTGCCTGTTACGGCCGATACAGATAGCTCTGCCACAACGTACAGAGTAAAGAACACGATGCAATAAATAACATACTTATCAAGGCCGTTAAGCCTCTTTTTTGGCTTTTTATTCCTCATCATCCTCATAATCATCATACCCCGCAAGGCACTTTTGCATTATGCGCTTGGCTTTTTTAAGATCCGCAGTATCCTTATAGCCCGTTGCTTGGCAATAAGCTATCTCAAAATCAATAAATGCAAGGTTCACCGCCTTAAAGGTTGCGTTTAGCTTATCCTGTGCCCTAAATTTATCGTTGCCCTCTTTAAGGGATTGCTTGATATCGCCAATATCTTTTTCCAAATTCCTCACACGGCCCTCAAGCGAATCATGCGGCTTTGATAAGAACTTATAGCACGCATAGCAGGATGCACACAGGCTTATGATAGATAAGATAATCGTTAATATATCTTTGATAAAATTCATACACTACCCCGTATAGGCGTACATACGCCCATGTACTCATAAGAAAATTTTGCAATACAAAAGGCCCTGCCATCTGGCAAAGCCTTTTGCTTAGATCTAGGTATGCAACAGCAAACTATTTAGGAGCTCTTCACAAGTTAATTATACCACGATTAAGCCTCGTATGGCTCGCCTGTGATAAGCTCGTACTCTTCCGCTGTAATCCATTTGCCTACCACGTTATAAACCCTCTGCTTATCCCATGCAGGCTTATAGCCGTTAAGGTAGTTATTGTAATATGTCTGAACCTTTTTAAAGTTTTTACTCATGCCTTAACCCTCCAAATCAACATCGGTCATAGCGGCGATGTACTCAATATCGGCCGTGTTCTGTACTGTGGTTAGATATAGTGCCCATGATTCCTTAGGTATCTTACATTCATCATAGACGTACACAGTAATGCTCTGGCCGTTTTCCTCTCTCTCAACCTCTTCGATATTCTGCCTTACGTAGTTGTAATGCGCAGAACTTTCTGTATCGACTTCAAGCGGCCTCGTTAATGATTCTGTTTTGTAAAATTCCATCACTCTTCCTCCTGTTTAAATTCTTGTCATAACCTCTGATCTTGCGCTTAAGCTTTTGAAAGCTCACGTAAGGCAGTACCCATTTAAGATACATCTTGTAAGTATCTGTGTGCTTTATCCACCCAAGATAGCTAAGCATCTGCCTTGCACTGTATACCGTAACACGCTTGGCTTTAAATATCCGCTTGGCCTTTCTTGTAGCCTTATGCATGATATTGCGCCGCAGGGTGGTGCGGTTGCGGTAAAATCTAAAACCCATAAAATCAAGCATCCTGTAGCGACCGTTATAATCAAATCTAAACACCTGCCATTTAGGGTTAAGCTCTAATCCAAGAGTTTTAAGATACTCAGCTATGCGTATGCGCATCTTGTGCAGTTCTCTTTTGTTTGGACCAAATATCACCATATCATCCATGTAGCGGATATAATAAACTGCTTTTAAATCCTCTTTGATATAATGATCTAGCCCCTGCAGGTACCAGTTAGCTATCCACTGCGATGTATAAAAGCCAAGTGGAATGCCCTTATCAGTTGCGGATATAATTTCTTTAAGCAGGGCCATAAACCTCTCATCATGGATTATCCTGCGCAGATTCTTGATAAGTAAATCGTGCGGTATGCTGTCAAAATACTTGCGTATATCCATCTTAAGGCAGTATTTGCAATTTTTACCGCCCTTTCGTATCCATCTTTCAACCGCCTTTTTACCCTTATGGGAACCGCGTTTTGGTATAGATCCATAAGAATGCTCATACATACCACGTAAAAATATTGGCTTAAGCACATTTACAGCCATGTGGTGCACTACCTGCTCATCAAAGCTCGGTACTATAATTGTTCTTTTCTTACGCTGTATGCCATCGTATATCTCTTTAGGCTTATGAGGTTTATTCTTAAAGTTTGTGGCATACTCTGTAATAACGGCCTCATAATCTGGATTATCAAGCCGCCTCTTTACTGATTTGCGCTCACGCTTGCCAAGTGAAGCGTTATGCACAGCAAGTTTTACATTGTCTTTACTACAAAACTGTTCCCATAAATGGTTATAGGATTTCAATTTTCTTATCCTCTCAACCGCTTTCGATAAGCTACTTGCAGTTGCTTGCTAACGAGTTAATTTTTACCAAGTGGTAAGGATTAAAGCGTACATTTAGTTATCTTCCCATGGTACAGATAAGAATGCGCCGCGCCATTGTTCCAGTTCGCATTCGAAACGGCATTGTTCAGATTCAGATAGAACGCGCCAACTTTAGCGTCATTGTTCGAATTGCCGCCGAATAGCGCAAAAGCGTGAAAACGTCGTACACTTAAACCCTGTAAACTCAATCAATAGCTACATCATCGCCCTGCGTTATCTTTGTAAGCATATGCTCATAATCTGCCACGCTTACGTGCTGTGATAGCAGATTTAAAAGCACCTTGCAAAGCTGTGTAAGGCTTTCAATTATTTCCTGTTGTTTGTCTAAAAGAGGGAGAAGGTTCTCCCTCTTATTCGCTTCGCTCATAATTCACCCTCTCAAGCAAGTGGCTTGCAAGAAAGCGCCGCGCCACGGGCCCAGCTCGCAGCCGAAACGGCATTGTTCAGACCCAGATAGAACGCGCCAACTTTAGCGCCAGCGTCCGAAGGGCCGCCGAAGAGCGCAAAAGTTACTGCGGCGTTATTAAACCAAGTACCATCACAGTAGTATGTTGATGCACTACCGCTCATGGTATCACTAAACATACCATCATCAGTAAACTTAGCCTTACTGATATAACCGCCACTTGTGCCGCTAGGTGTTACGCCTGCATCCTTGTAATCTGTGCCATCGGTGTTGTAGCCTGTAGCGCTACTGCCATCCTCAGTGCCATAAGTAAGCTTATACTTAGTAGCACCATTATTAAGGATAAGGCCGTTGGTACGCCGCCACTGGAATCCGTAATAGTTTTCCATACCAAAGATTTTTACAGCATTGGTATATGTGTTTGCTGTGCCATCATTTGTGCCGTAGAAAAGGCCCTTGGTGTTATGTACGCCTGTAGTAAAGCCATTATTTATAGCCTCACTACCGCCGCTATTAAGGCCTTGGCCAAATACGGCCTGCGTATTAAGGCTCTTACCCATAAGGATAAGTAGCATATTGATAAGCAACCTATCAGCAAAGCACTCAATATTCCAAAGCTCATCTGTACTTGGATTATTGGCTTTTGCGGCTGTTATTTCAGCTGTACCTGCAAGTGTCTTAGATACCGTCTGGCCAGATAGTGAGCGCATTGTGCTACTGATAACTGAACCATTGTAAATAGGTGTATAGAAGTGCTCGGCACTCTCGCCCTTGCAGTTATGGAACGGGTAATCAAAGAACTTGCTATCAGCCCTGTGATTTGATATGTAAACCTTTGCGCTTGAACCATCACCAGTAGGCAGGATCTTAAGCCAAATCTTGTGCCCGTTTCTGCCCCACTCCATCATGGCATTGCCGGCATAAGCTGTGTTGGCAATATCAGATGCAGTGCCATCCTCTTTTAAGGCGTAGTTATCTGGGTTTAAGTAGTAATCTACTGTGCCATCGCTCTTAAGCATACAGGGGCGCGGCATAAAGAAAGCATTTTCCCATGATCCGTAATCAAACTTGCCTGTGCTAAAATCCATATGCGCAGGCGTCATGCCAACGGCATCCTCAAGATATGTTACGGCCGCCGCAGGATCCGACTCGCTACCGTTAATCTGGAATCCGTATACAAGGCCATCAACTGCCTTTTCAAGTTCGTTTATCTCTGCAGTAAGCTGTTGGTTAGTCTTGGCGTATGGCTGATATGTACTATCGATATCGGCCGCAAGCCTTATCATAGGCTTAAATGTAAGCGAACTAGAATAACCATTTGGAATACGCAAATAAATCCTCAAATAACTAGCATTTGTAAGCGTAACGCCATTCCCAGTGTCATTAACGGTGGTGTGGCCTGTACCATCTTGGTTATTACCAATAAATGCTACCATTCTATAATCGGTACCTGCCGTGCCACCGCCACTAGGGCACCCGTTCAAGATCATCTCACCAAAATTATTTTCACCATAGGATGTGGCAGTGCCCCAGATGTTCATAGCAGAATTAACGTTTGCTGTTCCGCTTGTTGTAATGTTTGTAATATGCCCTTGTGGGTCTGTATTGACGGTATAAGTAACACCATCTATAGTGTAGGCGTTATCGTTCCATGTACCATCAGTATTAATGGATTTTAAATAATCCAATGATATTGGCAGTAAGTTCTTAGCCCCCATCTGCCCCATAACACTAAAGATGGCCTGCGCCTGTGCGGCAATAGCATCTGCCATCGCACTGGCCGTTGTGATCTCTTCCCAATTACCCCATGATACACCGCCATAGATACGGTAATAGCTTTCGCCTGTAATGGCTGTAAGTATCTGCAAAATGATACTATCTGCAGAATCAAGCACTTTTTCTACAGTAAGCCTAAACCTTGCCTGTATATCATCCGCAATGCCCGTAGGCGCGTTTGTTACAGCAAAGTTTGTGGCGGTCTTATAGTAGTTACCAATAGTCTGCATGGTGTTAAGGTCGGTTGCGCTGTTAATCTCAACCTCACCATAAAGGCCCACGTAATCAGCCTTGATATTCTTAAGCAGTGTGCTTATATCATTTGATAAGCTGATATTAGCCCCTGCGCCTGTTGTAGCAAGTACATCGCCTACAGCGATGGGCGCAGTAACATCATAAAGCTTATCATTGTAAATAAGCTGTGTGCCTGCGCTGTGCACCGCCTCTGCAGGGCTAACCTCTATAGGTGCGATAAGGTTTGCATTAGCCTTATCGTGGTTATCAATGTAAGGCTGTATAAGGTTTTGTACTACCTGTACTATACTTTTCATCTTTTAACTCTCCCTTCTTAGCTCTGCAATAATGCGCTTATCGCATCATATGAGGCATCTGATACAGCCCCCGCCTCAACATTTTTCCATTTCTGGGCCGTGGCATCATAGTAAATCATGTTTTCATCTGCAAGGTCGGTAAACGCCATATCTGCAAGGTTGCTTACCTTAAGAGCCGTGTTAACCCATTTAAAGTTCTCGGCATCATAAATAAGCACGTTGCCTGCGGCAAGGTCGTTTAAATCGACATCGGTAAGCCCTGCCAGTGTACTTGATCCAGAACTGCCACCGCCTTTAAGGTTAGGCGTATCATAACTGCCATTGGCATCAGTGATAGTAAGAATGTAGGTATCTGCAGTGCTTGTTTTTACTGTGATAGTAGGGCTATAGCCATCTGCGCCCGCAGGGCCTGTGGCACCTGTAGCGCCCGTATCGCCTTTTGCCCCGTCATACACAAGCATGGTACTCTCTTTACTTGTACCGTCTGTATCTGTCCAGATAAATGTAACAGTATTAAGGTTATCAACCTTAACTATGTCTTTTATGCGACAACTAGCGCCTTTAAGGGCACCCATGCCCACAAGTGTTTTGGCTATGTAGGTTTTAAGTGCGCCAATGATTTCAACATCTGTCATAGTTTGCCCCTTTCTTATGGCTGTTCAAGCCAAGAATCTGTTGCGCCATCATAGAAGTAAACTTCCTGTGTATCCATTTCAAAAAAGGACGAACCGTTTAGGATCTTAAGGCTACCGTAGTTTTCAGTAGGCTTTGTGTCCGTAGATAACCCCTTGAAGCTCAAAGGCTCGTTAACATCGCTCTTATCCAGTGTAATCATGCTCTTTATCCCCTTTCGTTTTAGCTTAATAGATTACTAATAGCCGTATACTGGCTATCTGTTACATAACCAACAAAATGCTCTGCGTAGTATTTTGCGTTGTTCTCGTATGCAGGGTTGTCGCTTGGTACCGCCTCGCCGTTTATGGTGCCTGCGGCGTAGGCCTCTGCCATTTCCATATATCCCTTAACCTCGCCTACGTGCTGTGCAAGCTCAGCCGCCTCTTCAATAAGCGGCAAATCTGTTTCGCTTATGGTTGTATGCTCGTTAAGCGGTGCACGCTCTATGCGGATGATAAAGTTAAGAGTTGCTATGCGGTTATCACCATTTACAATAACAAGCTCTGCCTTTACATCACCTGCAAAGATTGTCATTTGCTGTGTTTCAACAACGCTAACCTGCGAACCGCTATAGGTGCATGGATACTGAAAGCCTGTATCATCCTGCTTGGTGCCCTGTACAGTGATAGAACTTCCTGTAGGTATCTCGTAAAGCTGATTCTCTTTTACGATGTTAAATACCCACGTTTGCCCCTCGTCATACTGGCTTACGTGCACTATCGGCGCTATGCCATTAGGTATTAAATCAAGGTTAAATTCCTGTGTGGTCATTCATTTTCCTTTCTAGCGCATCAAGCCGCTTTTCTTGATCCTGTACAACCTTTACAAGGTCTGCGATTATCTCATCGTATCTAAGGCCTATAAAGTCGGTTTCCTTATCGCTTACATAGATGCCCCAATCATCTGTGCCCATAGCCTTTTTAACTTCCTGCGCAATAAAGCCATGGTGATAACGGCCACTTGTGCCCTCTTTGTATTTAAAGATTCTGGGCGTTAAAGCCATCAAAAAAGACTTAGCCTTGCTAATTGCTAAGTCTTTAATGCTCTTCTTTTTGCGCCTGTCAGATGTAAATACAAGGCCACCGTTGCTGTTATATACATTTCCGTAAAAGAAAGTATTGTTATAAATTGAATTATAATCACCTGCCTGCATCTGCACTGGGGTAGTGATTTTCTTAACAGATACCTCTTCATGAAATTCTGCATAACCTTCGCAGTTAAGATATACGCCGCTAGGTGGTTGGCCGCCGCTGTCATGATCTCCATTGGCCCTTATGTACAGGTAAGGTGTTCTAACCTGTTGCCCTGTTATAACAGTGTATCGTGATAACGTACTAGGATCCTCTGCATCGCCAAAGAACACTCCTGCTCCTGCAGATTGCAAAAGTTCAGTGCATGATACGGTAAATACATTGATATTTTGGTTATAAACAGATATAGCGCCATCCGTCATATCAATGTAATTGCTTGTATCGTTGGCATCAAACGCTTGAAATTGGCCTTTAAGCGATAAATTGCCTGTAAGGTCAATCTTACTGGCTTTAATACTTACCTGCTCTGCGCTCTGATTGATACTGGATATAACCGAGCCATTTTGTACTACAGAGTTAAGGCCATCAGCCGTAAAGCTAAGCACCGCATTTTTATAATTATCCTCTTCTCCTGTAATTTCAAGGTCATAAATATATATAACCTCACTTGGCTCGATCATAAAAATAAACTGCGGTTTCATATAATCCTCAGATCGATAAGGATCGTAATCGTGCGTGAAGGTATAATCTTTATCAACTGAATACTCTTGCCCACCTATAAGCGTATCACCTGCATTAAGGGTTACAATCGCTTCGCCCGCGCTATAAACTGAATCGCGTGGATACCCGCTAAAATGCAAAAGGGTTGTTTCTGTTACAGTTACAGTATTTACATACTTATACTTAAAAGATACGTGTATTTTAGGCGATGCAGTTACATCTGTGCCGATATAGGCGTGGTTAACCGATGGCGCGTTTGTGCCATCTATTACAAGTGCAACTTTTGATTGTGTACCTACTGTAATGGTTTCAAATCTTAAGGTTGCGCCCCATACCCATGATGTTTCCCACCTGTTTATATTTGTAAAAGCATCGTATGGCAGATAATTATGCGAAAATTCTTTATCAATCTCAGCAAATGCTAGTGTAATGCCTCTGGCATTAAAATCCATGCCCGCTTTGGCGTATACGTCTACAGTAGATCGCACTGTAAACTCTTCCAGATAGATTTTGCAGTTAGGGATAAAGTAAAGGCCTACTTTTGTGCCTTTATCAGTGTTTACATCGGATATAACAAAATTGCTATCCCAAACAAAATCTGTATCTGCAGGTATTGTTTGCGCAGGTAGCCACTTCCATGTAGTGTAGCCCTCGCCGCTTGTGTTTATATAATGCACAAATGGCAATCTTTGCCGCTCGGCAAGCGTTATCTCTCTATCGATGTGATACTTAAAATGCACAGTAAAATTGATATCGCCCCTTGCATTGGTTGGAATACGGATATAGTAATTAGTGTTAAATGCACTTATACTAGTGCCATCAAGCACGATATACTTTACCCCATCGATATACTCATATGTTGGGGCTACTGCGCCATATTCCCAAAGTGTAATATCATCAAAGATAGCTGTACTTATATAATCATGCACGGCCGCAATCTCTTCTATGGCCTCTGCAGTAAGTGCACTCGCGCTTATGGTGTTGGCCGCTATCAGATTACCGTTGATGGTGCCTGCAGTGATAAAACTGGCATTAAAACCGCCATCAATAGTCCATGCTGTAGTGAATGGCCCCTCATAGCCATTATGTGAGAATCCGATACCGCCAAGGTTCATTCTGATAACGTTAACTGCGGTTGTTACATCGTCAGTATCCATTATCAATATTTCTTCTGGCTCGCCATCGCCGTTAGTATTAAATACAACATGGCCGCCAAGGCCGCCTTGGATTAGCTTGGTTGCCCTTGCTATGGCGCTCTGCATCTTGGTTGTTACTTCGGTCATTGTAGGGGTATCAATTGCCCCCTGTATGGCCTGCGCAAGCGTATAAGTGGTATCGCCAAGGCTTATCGTATCATAGCGCTCTGTAAGCACGTTATATACGGTCTTGATTACCTTAGTTTTTACATTTACGCCAAGCTTATCGTAAATAACTGTGACGTAATCGCATAGCTTAACCCTCTCAAGGGCCATAAAATCTTTATACTCTTCTGTTTGGCCAAGGTTAATAAATGATACATCGATGCTGTTTTTGAGTTTCCATGCACTGCTACTTGCCACATAGCTTTCGGCTTTTGCTCTAAGCTGTGCCTCTGTTGGCTGTGTTTCAAAATCGCCGCTAAAATCAACGCTTTTTAAAATCTTATAAGGGTAATCGCTCGCATGATCTGAAAGCACAACCCTCTCTGGAAGATATACCGCGTTGCCCTCGCTATCAGCCCAGTAAGGCACAATGCCAGTATAGATATTTGTTGCATCGATTACGTTTTTAAGCCCTGTAAGGTTCTTGCCATATCTGATTGATACGCCATTATCTGTGCCGCGGTTCTGGTACAGATATACGTTAAAATTATCAAACTTATAATCATAGCCGCCATAGGTATCGAGTATAGAACCCTGCTCACCGCCCAAAAGGCCTCTTACACTCCTTGGTGTATCAAGCCTAAATGATACAGTGCTTTCTACGTCCGTATGGTATACAAAAGGCGTATTGATTACAGTGTTGGCCGCAATCTTATTCATGGCATCAGCACATGATACTGCAGTAAATGGCATTACAACAAAGCCATTAAGCAGGTAAGATATGTGCTGTGCATTTATTGTTACGATACCGTTAAGGGGCCGTGATACCTTGTAGATAATAAAGGCTTGGTTGTTGCCGCCATCCTCAGTTTTTACAAAGATAATACGATTTTCTGCGATATCGGCATAATGCACGCCCGTAATTGGGTATGTCATTTCAAGCTCAAAGGTGCCGTTACGCTCTTCCGTTACCTTGCAGGTAATCGCATCTGATAGCCTGCCAAGGCCATTATTTAAAAACGCCTGTTCAGTTCCCTCGTATAGAATCGGTATCATATAAAACCTCAAATAATAAAATATCTTGGTGTTACAATTACACTTGTTATCAATCCAGTGAAGTTTACGCCGTTCACACCCGTAGGAATCTTAAAAGAGTCTGCATTAAACGCAACATTTTTATTGCAATTTACAAGCCCCTTGTAAGCATCCATAAGCTCACAATCAATATCAACATAATCATCAATTTCTGATATCGTGATAAGATAAGGGCCAATGCCTACAGTGCCCGCCCCCGTACCATAAACACGTATAAGGGGTTGTGCCTCAAAGTTTGTGCGGTTCCAAATATTACCTGCGTTTTCAAATGTTATGGCGATTTCCCCAGACTTTAAAAATCTCTGTGGCTTGCAGTTAAAGACAATATCAAACTCGCCCTGCCTGTTCATGTAACCTTTTGGATCCATGGATATCTCTGTTTTAAACTGGCCAAGCCTAAAGATATCTGGGGCATAAGTATCCTCTATGCGCTGATACCCTGCAAAGCTACCCATATAGTTTGCAAAATTCTCAATACGCTCTGGCATATCATCAATGATAAAGCTTGGATATTTAACCTCGATGTTATCAAAGCTGTTTTCATCGATTATAAGGGCACCGTTGCGGCCCTGCACATCATGTGTGCTATATTTTCTTTTTGGCCTGTTAAAAGTGCCCTCACCGCTTATGCGTATGCCAAAATCTAATGAACTTTTCCCTGCAAATGTTAAAAAATGCATTGTGTTCATGCAAATGCTACCCCACGTCTAACTACGTTATTGGTTATTCTCTCTTCGATGATATCGGCAAGCTCGCCAACATCCTGCCCCTGTGCGCCGTATACATTGATGCTCACAGAGTTGCTTGTATTGTTATTAGTCGTGCCTGCTGCCCGTGCGCCGCCCATAGATGGCACCATGCTTTGTGCCATGCTGTTCATGGCATTTTCTACCTGCGGTATGCCGTTACGGATGCCCTGCGCGATCTGGCGCATCATATCTGGCATATAGGTATGGAAATTGCTAAGCGGCCCCTCATCTGGTTCAGAGAAGTGTATAAAGCTTGCAATAGTGTTGGCCACATCAGACATAGCCGATACAAGGCCGCCTATTGCATTACGGATACCATTTATTACGCCGTTGATGATATCGCGGCCCCATCCAAGCGCACGGCTTGGCAGGGATGTAATAAAGTTAATTGCGTTCTGGAATCCATTAACGATTGTGCTGTAAATATTACCGATAACGCTTGCAATACCAGATTTAAGGTTATTAAAAGCATTTATGGCATTATTCTTAAGCTCGTTAACCCTGTTTGTTACATTGGTGCGGATCTCCATAAATTTGTTTATGGCAACACTCGCGATGGCTACGGCAACTGTTTTGATATTACTCGAAAGCTGTTCCCACTTCTGGCCAACATCCTCTTTATAGCTCTTCCACTTATCGCTCATGTTTTGCACGGTTTCGCTTGTCTTTTCCTTGATGCTATCCCAAGTCTGGCCCATTTTTTCTTTAAAGGCCGTCCACTTCTCGGAGATAAAGTTAACGGCATTGGCCGCCGCCTCTTTTATCTGATCCCAGTGCTTTACGCATACCACGATAATAGCAATTACGGCCGCTATTGCGGCAACTATTGGCAGTATCGGCACTACCACCGCCGCTATGGCAGGTATAACGGTGCCTGTAAGCAGTGTTGCAATACCTGTGATAACAGGGATTGCCGCGCCTATAGCTGTTGTTATGGTACCAACTGCAGATACTACTGAGCCGATGCCAACGATTACCTTGCCCACGATTAAAAGCACAGGGCCTACAGCGGCAATAATACCTGCTATCTGCACGATATGTTGTTTTGTTTCATCATCTAGGGCCATAAAGGCATCTACAACCGCCTGTACTTTCTCAATAACAGGTGTTAGGTACTCTGCTATGATCTTGCCAAGGGAAGTCATAAGCACATCAAAGCTTGATTTAAGCTTTTCGATTGAACCGCCAAAGCCTTCCATCATAGCCGCACTCATTTCATCCGTTGTGCCTTTTGCGTTCTGGATACTATTATTAAGCTTATCCACATCTGCAGGTGCAGTATTTATTACAGCAAGCCATGCGCTCATTTGGTTTTTGCCAAAAATAGCACCTGCGGCCGCCATCTGCTCTTGCTCTGATAGTTCAGAAAAAGCCGCATTAAGATTCTTTTGTATAACTGTCATATCTTTCATAGATCCATCTGCATTCCAGATAGAATCCATCGAAATACCATATTTTTCCATGGCCTCTCTAGCCTGCTTTGTAGGTTCTGCAAGCCTTGCCATGCCTGTTTTAAGGCTGTTAGCCGCAACATTAGCATCAATACCTGCATTGGCCATAACGCCAAGCATAAGTGCGGCATCCTCAACGCTCTTACCTGCAGTATTAAAAATAGGTGCGGCTACGCTCATGCTCTGGGCAAGTGTATTTACATCAAGGGCACTGTTATTACAAGCGGCCGCAAATACATCCGCATAATCGCCTGCCTTTGAAAAATCATCGCCAAAGCCATTGATTGTAGCTACAAGGCCGCTACTAACCGTGTCTAGCTCGCCTGCCTCACCTGCGGCAAGATTCATAGCAGGTGCCAGTGCGGCGGCGGCCTGCTCAGCCGTAAGGCCTGCCCTCGCAAAATTAAGCGATGCCTGCGCCGCATCGTTCATGCCAAAGGTACTATTGCTTGCGGCCTGTTCCATGGCTTTATTAAGTAAATCAGCCTGCTCTGTAGAATTGCCCATTGTCTTATTGGCAAGGGCCATTGTTTTATCTACCTCGGCATACTTAGATACCATGGCGGTACCTGCGGCAACAATCGGTACAGTTACCTTTGTAGTAAGGTTTGTGCCCACATCGGCAATCTTGCCGCCAATCTCCTGCATCTTATCGCCTACGGCCTTAATTTCTTTGCCCACGGCCTGCATTACCTGTGAACCTACACTGCCAAATGATTTTAACTGATCTTCAAAGCCTTTAAGGCTTGAATTATCCAAATCAATCTGGGTTTTTAAATCTCTAAATTCCTGCGATGTTTCGTCAACGCCTGCATCCTTAAGTGCCTGCAGGGCTTTTTCCTCATCAGCAATCTTTTGCTTTGTATCGTCTATGGCTCTGGTAAGCTCGTTTTGCTTATCCTTTAAAAGCTCTGTGTTTTTAGGATCAAATTTAAGTGCCCTGTTGATATCGCGCAAATTGGCCTGTGTATTCTTAATAGCATTGTTTACGGCATAAAGTGATTGCGTAAGCTCTGTTGTATCTGCGCCCAGTACAATTTTTAAACCCTTAATCCTATCAGCCATAGTAAATACCCTTAATATTTATCAAAATCAGCCTGCGTGGCAAGCTGTTTATAGTCGTATGTATCGTTATCTGCCTCTGTAAAGATATCTAGCACTGTGCCTATGCTTAAATGCTCCAAATCGTCAAATGATATGCCGTTTTGAAAGCATCTAAGCAGGTACAATGCAGTGGTGGTTATTCTTTCGCTTTTCCGCGTCCTTTTTTTTTGGGTTCATCCATGGGTACGGAATCTGCCACATAAACCATGTAAATCTCGTTTGCTTTCATGGTTAAATCAAGTGCATTAAAGCACTCAAGCCATTCCAGATAATTGGCAAATGTAAGCTTAAGCATATCTGCCTTATCTGCCTGCTTGGCCATGATAAACGCAAGCTCGTTAATATCGCCGTCAACTAGCTCCATGGCGGCTTCCTGCTCGTTAACACCTGTGTACTTCATAAGGTCTTTTTTAAAAAACTGCTTATAGTAAATAGGCGTTGCCGCGTTCGCGGTAAAAGTGATCTGTTTACCCCCAATTGTTATTTCCTTAGTCATTCATGGCCCCCTTTTCTCATCAAGCATCGAACTTAGCATATACAGTGGTATCCGCTGTAATGGCATCGTCAAAATCAAATACTGTGGTGAATGTATTCTCTTTGTACCATCCTGCAAATGTGTAACCACTCTTTGTAGGATCTGCAGGCTTTTCTGCCTTTGCGCCTACTCTTACGGTCTGATCTGCAATTGCTGTGCCGCCATCAGTATCAAAGGATACTGTTGCGTATGTAGCAACGCCGCTAGGCTGATATACGCTATCAAAGAATGTAGCGTACTGGTCGTTGTCCTCTGGGCAACGTGCCTTAACAAGATCCTTATCAAGTGCCGCATTGTGGATTGCAACACCTGTAATGGTTACTGTTTCTGTCTGCGGCTCAATGGTTTCCTCTGTAGTAGCTCCACTAATAGTGGGCCTTGTAGCTGTACAGTTGTACAGTACGTGCCTTGTAGCCTTAACATCGCCCTCAAACTGGAACATAAGAGCAAAGTGTACTGTCTTGGCACCTGCATCCTCTACCAATACGCCGTTGGAATCCTCGATATCGCCAAGGATATCGCGCTTGAAGTCCTCTGGGATAAGCGCAGATTCAAAATCGCCGCTATATCCGTTATTTGACGTACCAACCCAGTAATCAATGTTATCTGCACGGAACTTGGTAGTTTCGCCCTGCTGTTCCTGTGAAAGATTTACGGCACCCTTCCAAGGCTTGGGGGTGTCGTAGGTTGCTGTGTTGGTAAGTTCGTCAATGTTTGCTTTGGCATAAAATACGTTCTTTAAGCCGTACTTAACCTTGTTGTTAGCCATTGATAATTACCTCGCTTTCGTAAGCTATTTGCCACATCTTTTCAGAATCAATAAAATTAGGCTCTTTTGAATAGCAAAAGCCATTGGCGGTTAATATATCCTCAATGGCTTTTTCCTGTTCAAAATCCCTTATTTTTGTATAAAGCTCGATGGCCAATACTTCTTTATCGCAGTAATTGCAATTATCTGCTTTTACATCGGTATCCGATGCAAAAAACCAAACTACAAACGGCGGTGCCTGTGCAGTATCCTCTGTAAACTCAAAATACGCACATGGCAGGCCTATTGATTGCACCATCTGGTAAACCTCTTCACGTGTCATGCTCATAATGCGGCTTTTACCTCTCTTTCGTATTGCAAGATAAGCTCTTGCTCTATAGTGGCGATATGCTCGCGGCCCTTTACAGGGGCATCCTCTGTTTGATAATTACGGCCTGTACCATTTGAAGATACGTGGCCAAATTCCAAAAGATGTGCAAGCCCTGCCTGCTTTTTGTTGTGTATCGTAACTACGGTATATAGCCTTGTTTTCTCGGTTGATGCCGTCCATCCGCTTGCGTAGGTCTTTCCATCTGGGAAAGTGCTTTTACTTTGGTTCCTAAGTGCCGCCGCGCCTTTTTGGCCAATCTGCTTAGTAATGCTGTCAAGGTTGTTTTCGATATCCCCCGCATACTGATCCAGAATCTTTTTAATCTCTGTATCCAGATTGTCAACCGTTACTTTCTTCGCCATTGGTACCGCCTTTGCGCTCAACATAAAGCTCTATATAATCGTTGTCCGTTTCGTAGGTACGATATATAGCGTAGGTAAGCCCGTTATACTCGCATTTGCTCTCGCCGTTATACTCGCCCTTAAACACAGTAAACATATACTGCGGATTAAACCCGTTACGCCCTGCATTAAAGAACTCGTTACGGCTTATGCTCTGCCTCTGGCAAAACACTTCACGCTTAGTATTTACGGCTATATCCTGCCCGTACTTGTCTTTCTCGTATGTAGTTTGGAGTAAGAATAAAGTATCATCCATTGGCCTTCTCGCTCATGATCCGATTGTTAAGCGCCCAACGTAACATACGTGGCATACCCTCGCCACTATCACGCTTGCGCCAAGTCCATGCGCTATACATGACAATGAGTTGCGCATCTTCCAAAACATCCGCATCAAGAGTTGCCGCGCCCTCGCGTACAATCATCTGGTAACTGCTCTTAATGATCTCTGTTAAGCGCTCATCATAGGCAGTAGTGCTTAGTATGCCAATATCAACTTTTAGACTCTTTAAAATGCTTGTTATCTGCGCATCTGTCATTATCTTCACGCTTTCTTTTTACTGGCCGCTTTTTTGGCTGTGCTTTTAGCCTTTGCGGTTTTTGTAGGCTCTGCGCTCTCTTCTACAGGCTTTTCTACGCTTGCAGGCTCTTTATCCTGCATACGCTCAATATAGCCTTTGTAGATAAGCTCACTTGCACGCTCGGTACTTTCGCAGGGGAAAATATCCCCTGCGTTGTACTCTTTGAGGGTGTCGCGGTCAATAAAATACTTGATTACTCTGTACTGCATCAAGCTGTAACTGTTACTGTTACGCTTGCGCTTGCAGAACCGCTAACTGCAGTAATTGTTGCGCTACCAGAAGCCACACCAGTAATAACGCCGTCTACTACTGTAGCCTTGGTTTCGTCAGAGGATGCCCATGTAACAGGTGCATCGAATGGCATTGTAACTGCCTCAACTGTTGCAGTGCCATCAACCTCAACTGTTACTGCATTTGTTGAAAGAGCGATGGCCTTAACAATGTTGGCCTCATCTGGTGCAAATGCAACGCTTGTTGCATCTGGTGTAGTATTCTCAAGGCCGATAACAATGAAGCCCTCTGGAATAACAGGCTGTCCGTCATAGCGTGCGCTACCCTTAAATACAGTGTTATCCTGCAGGAAGAATACGTGCTCAGATTCAGCGAACTTAGCACCTGCACGCTCTGCAAGCAGGTACAGATCAAAGAATCCGCCGATGATTGTGTTATCTGGTATGAAGTTAAGAACCTCGATAACACCGCCGATAACAGGCATTGTGCCTGCAACACCTGTAACAATGTTGCCCTGCGCATCAACGCTTACTGTTTCAGCCATCAGCTTAGTGTAAGTATTCTCGTTCATAACCCAAACTTTAGGGCCGCGGCTGTAGTTGCTCTTAGCCTTGCCAGATGCAAGCACGATCTGCTTGAAGAGTGCCGCACCTGTAAGCCCTGCGGGAATAGTGATAATATTGGTAGTATGCAAATCTACCCAAGGTCTTGCTGTAGCAGGGTAATTTGCAGGTTCGCTTGTCTGCGCAAGTCTTGATACGATACCAAGAGGCATCTTCTGTGCGCCTGCGCTGTTGCGGCCGTAAAGAATAGCCTTATCAACTGCAAGGCCGATTGCCTGTGAAAGGGCATCCAAAAGCGCGCTTGCAAGATCAATATCGGAATCCTCAAGAACTGCGTTGCATACCTTGAAGTATCCCGCAACCTTAAAGCAATCAACCTCTACATCATTGAAAGCAAGTGCAAGCTCGTTAAGGTTTGCACAACACTCTGTCCAGATGGCCTCTGGAATTGTGCCCTGCACTACCTCACGGCCCTTACCAGAGATAGCAACAACGTTGATGTGCTTGTACAGCTTTGAGTAGTTCTCAACGTTTTCCTTGATAAGGCCAATGAAACGCTCTGGGATCAAAAGCCCAACGTTTTCAACGGCACGCTTGTTAGCGATGCATGATCTTACGTTTGCAAGGAAATTCTTAACATCATCCTGCGCAAACAGGTTTGTGCGCTCCTGCGCATCCATACGGCCAAAAAATCTGTTTCTCTTAGAAATAACTGGCATTTTTGTATCCTTCCTTTCCTCGGTTTCTTTTGTAGGCTCTGCAGGCTGTGTTGTATCCTGCTCGCCTTCCTGCTTAGCAAGCTCTGTTTCCATCTCGGCAATCTCGTCTGAAAGAGTTTTCTTAGCCGCCTCATGCTCTGTTTTCTCGGCATCGAACTTCTCAGCCTCTTCCTCAACGACTTTCTGCGCCTCTTCGGCGCCCTCGCCCTCGGCATCAGCCGCCTCATTGATTGCCTGCTCAAGCTCAGCCTCACGCTTTGCAAACTCGGCATCTTTTGCCCTCAGTGCTTCAAGGGCCTTTTTGGCAATATCAAGCTTTTTCCTAAGTAAAAGTACCTTAAGCATTCTCGTTTTCTCCTTTCAGCTTTTTAAGCATCTTTTCTCTCCATGCCTCGCTCTTACGCTTAACAAGCTCATCGCGCTCTTTAGCCCTTGCGGCTATATGCGTTTCCTCGTAGGCAGGAAATGTACACGGCGATACCTCATAAAGCCTTACCTCTTTGATAGTCCAATGAACACTGCCATCCTCGCGGAAGTCGGTTTCCTCGTTTAGGATGTCAAAGCCAAAGCTACACTGGTCTACATCGCCACGCTGTACGCGGTTATACAGGTTCATGGCATCGCTATCGTTCGGATTGATATCGATGTGCCCCCATAAGCCGTGACTATCTGTGCGTAACTGCAAAGTGTTTGCCTTGGTTCTTCCCAGTACCAAAGTAGTATCGTGGTTGATAAGCGCCCTTATATCGCCAGATAATGTATTATCAAAAGCCCCCACAGCGATTGATTCGCTCATATCTGGGGCAATCTGATAAACGCTATCAAAAACGGCAAAATATCCCTCGATTGATAATTTGCCGTCCTCATCCCTTGTATTAAATTTTGTTGATGCTGTGCGCATCACATTGGTAAGCTGTCTAACATCACTCATCTGTGCCACCCCCGTTATTTAATTTCTTTTGGTTGCCAATATCATCTACAGGTATGTAGTTCTCCAAGATACGCAACGTATCAAGGCCCTCAAGCTGTGTCATGCCAACCCTATCGCGCACCTCGTTTGGTGTAACTATGCCCTTATCAGCAAGGCCGCCAAATACCTCGTAAATGCTCTTGATATCCCAATCAAGCAGTGATAGTACGTTGAACTTTAAGTACATCTTTTCGCTTACAATCAGCTTTTTTGTAAGCTCCTGCTGTATTGATATGCATATGGGCTTAATAGTGTTCTGGATAAAGTTGTTCCAAGCCTCTTTGTTGTACTCGCCTACGCCAAGCAAAAAGGGCGGTACGCCAAGTATTGCCGCAACCGTCCTTTTGTTAATCTCAACTGTATCCGATATGGCCAAATCTGCCAGTGAAAGCGGTTTTACCTGCTCTACATCAAATTGCTGTGCAGGTATAAGCCACGGCTCACCAACATTTGCACTTTTTACGTAGCTATCCAGTAGCTTTTGCCGCCCTGTAGGGTCTGAAAACTCTTCTGTTAAGGCATCGACTTTAACAATTACGCTTGGTTTCCATTTGGATTCCATGAACCCTTTTTCGGTCTTTGCCGCCTGCTTAAGATTGTCGGCAAGATCCTTAAGGCATACCGTAAGGCCTTTACCCTTCCACAGGTAAGTTTTATTTGGGTTAAATACAAAGTGTAAAAGGTTATCTGGGCTACGCTCTTTGCCGTCAACCATTACTTTGTAATCCCTGTACCCAATGTATTTAAAACTCACCCTATCGGCACTTATCGGCTCTAGATTCTGCAGGTACCCGTTATATGTGTGTGGTACCACGATGCTGTTACCTTTGCCGTATAAGAGCAGATTCATAACAATTGCCTGCATCCATGTGGTACGTGTCATATGCATTTCTGGGTCAATATCAATCTTGCGTGATAGCTCGTTAATTATCCTTTGATCGCCCTTTTCTGTGTTGGCCATCAGATGAATTGTTAAAGAGCCTATAAGCTCGGCAATCTTGTGGCAAGCCGTCATAATCTCTGGATTATCTGCAAGGTTTGTGTACCCTGTGCAGGCAAGCGTATCACCATCTGAAAGCCATACCGCTATAGGGTTCGGCGTTGTGTTATCTCTTTTCTGTTGGATATTCCTGTTTTTGTTCTTTTTGCTCATTTATTCGCCCCACCAAGATTTTGCCGCTTTCGACTTCTCGCCGTCTGCGATTGAACGTATACAAGCAAAAACAGACGCATCGAATAAATCAATTCGCTGTGTCTGTTCAACTTTCTCGTATTGCACTGCATCATCCGTTTTCTCTACCGCCGCCACATTACTTACGCAGTATTCGTATGCGGTTGAATGCAGATAATATAACGTGCCATCCTTGGCCGCCTTTTCTATGTGCCTAAAGCCCTGTGATTTGAGATAGTAATACTGCGGTTGGTCTATGATGTTAAAGCCTGCGCCCCTCATCAGTGGGAAATACTCTTCCCCTGCAAACTTTCTATCGTGGCCAACCTGCCTTATTTTGAACCCCATGGCCCTCATTTGCTTAAACCAATTAACGATATCGGATACATTGACCGTTGGCGTATTGCTCATTGTAAGCCAACCATCATCCTGCCATCCGTAAAGCGGTATGTTATCTTCATCAGCTTTGTGTACCGCCATAACTACAGGGCAAAATGCATGGGTTATGATGATATCTACGCCATTGTAGGTACCAAAGAGCGCCGCCGCCGTTAAATCGTGCAACCTTGATAAATCAGCACCGCCATACCAGTTAATGCCAAGCTTTGCAAGCTCTTGCAAGCTCCAATTGTACTTTTTATCGCTTGCCCTAAATTCCTCGATATCAAACCACGCACGCATGGCCGCTGTATATACGTTAAGGCTACGGCTTAAAAAGTCTTTGCGCATCCTTGGATCATTTTGTGCCTGCAAGGCATCGTTCATAATCTCTTGCGGCCTTATCGTTACCCCGTAATTTGGGTTGGCCTTTTGATGCTGTATTGGGTTGGTATAATCGCAGTTGCCTTTATCATCAACATCAGCCCTACATACAAAGCTAAAAAAGCTATCATCCTGCACAAGGCCTGCGGCAACTTTTACTGCATACTGCATATGGTCATAGCCAAAGCTGTTCATGTTATCACCTGCAGTAGTAATACCTACCATGAGCTTATTGGTATAAGCTTTCATGGCCTCTTTAAACCTGTTGTACTGTGCAGGCTTTTTATAGGCCGCCAACTCATCAGCTATAGCAAAATTGCAGTTAAAGGAATCCTGCGCATCTGGATTGCTTGCAAGTATCTGTATCTCTATACTGCCATCTGGCTTGCCGCCCTTTGTAAAAGTGTACTTGATGCTATGCTCAACATAGCTATCCTTAACATCGAATTTATCGATAAGCCTATTGTATCTAAGGCTAAACAGGATAAAGTTAAAGCTTTCTAGGGCCTGTTTAAGTGCCGCCGCAACAACATATATTCTGGATCCAGATTTGCGCTGTATGATGGCAACGGCCATGGATAGCCCTGCGATAAAGCTCGTTTTCCCATTTTTTCTTGCGCAAAAAATCAGACATTGTTTAAAGCGCCTTTCCTCAGTGCCCTTATACCAGAACCCTAGCAGGTTATAGATAATAAATATCTGCCATGGCTGTAATTTAAAAGGCGTACCCATAAGTGGTACGCCCTCTACGCTTTCGCCTTGCCTATGTACAAACATACCCTCGATAATTGATATCGCGGCATCTGGTTGCGTGCATCGCAGTTCAAGATCATCACGCTTAAGGTCGCTTAAGAATCTGTTGCAAGCGTTGATTACATCGTCAGAAGCAATAATATCGCCCTTGATAACATCGTTAGCGTATTTAATTGCTACTTCCTTGAACTGTTTACCCCTCATGTATTAAACTCCCAGATTACTCAAGAAATTCTCTAGCCCATCGGCATCCTCTTTCGTTATGCTCTCGCCAAGGTTCTTAAGGCCCTTGGGTGTTAGTCCTAAATCGCGCCAATATGATAAAGCTGTGGCTGATAGCTCGTTTATAACTACCAGTGCAGGATTCTTAACAAGATTCTTTTCTTTTGCCCTGTTAACGTGTGCTATTACAGGATGGCCACCGCTTGCCTTGTACTGCCTTGTGGCATCATCTATAACCTCAAGGATATATGCAAGCTTATCAATCGTCATATCAAAATATGGCGCATAAGTGCCTGCCTCTTGGCACATTTTTATGATTTTCTTTTTATACCCTGCCTTTTTCATGCATTACCTCTGTACCAAAAGCTATAAGTAACGCGGTTGCATGAAACAGTTTTCTTTAAGTGGGCCATCTGCTCGCCATATCTCTGGTACCCGTTCATGCCGCTTTTTTCTCTGCCATATCTTGCCAGTATCCAGTGCTTATCCTTAAGCAAGCCATATAAAAGGCTTGGTGTGGTAGTCGTAAGATTAAGCTCATAGCCTTGTGCCTCGACAATATCACCGATGGCCTTAATAAAGGCCGTGCCTATGCCTATGCCTTGATAATCTGGCAATACCACTAGCCTGTGCACCCTCTTTTTACCCTTGCGCAGGGGAAATTGTATTATGCCTGTATGGCATACAAGCCGCCCATTAAGGATACCAACATACTGCGCGGCCCCTTTGTGCAAATCAGTGTTCAGATAGTGATACTTTCTAAATACGTTCCAAATCTCGTCTTTAACTGCATTGTCAACCCTGTATATTTCAATTTTGATTTCTGGGCGGTTGTACTTTCCCTTTGTGAGAAAAAACGCTGTTGGTCGGTGTCATATATCCAATCTGGCATTAACCACTCGATAACATCATCATGGCAGGATACAGCAATAAACTGCTTACCGCTCTTACGCACCGCCTTTTGGATTGCAAGGCTTGTGGTTTTGGCGCACTCCCTGTTAACTACGCTTGTGAACTCATCAAAAACAATCAAATCCTTATCATCCAGTAAGCACCTTGCCAAATCCACGCGCATCTTTTCGCCATTGGATAATACTGCGTATGGCTTAAGCCAACTCGGCGGCGAACTAAAGCCCACTGCGGTAAATGTTTTCTCAATATCCTTGATTGATGCCTTAGTGTTCATCTGATCTATCACAGCATCATCTGTATACTCATAGCCGCAAAAGTAAGCATTTTTAAAACACTCTTTTGCAATCGTGGTTTTGCCTGTACCAGAACCACCGACTATAAGCCCTACCTGCCAATCATCTGGAAGTTGCCACCCCCCCCACAAAATGCTCCTGCAGGTGGTCAAGATCTAAATCAAAATTTGATACGATGGCCGATACCCTAAAACTGTTTTTAGGTTTAATCTGCCTTACAATGTCAAAGCTCTGCACTGCAACCCTTCCCCCGTAAGCCTATTAAATAGCTCAGCCTGTTCCTGCTCATCTGCGCAATCAATGATAACCTGCCATTGTTCAGTAATATCGCCACTTTTATCCTTGCGCTCTTTTTCTGGCTCGGTAAAAGCATCCTCATCAAAACCAAACTGGCTCATATCAATATCGCCAAGCTCTGCAAGCTCGGATTCCAGTAAATCAAAATTCCACTTGGATAGCTCTGCAGTTTTGTTATGGGCAAGTGCATACGCCTTGCGCTGTTCATCTGTCAGTGTATCAAGCCTTATTATTGGCACTTCCTTAAGGCCGAGCTGTATAGCCGCAAGCAAGCGGCCATGGCCCTCAACAATCTCATCATGCCAGATGCCTATAGGATCATTAAAACCAAATTCCGTAATACTTGCCGCGATGGCGTTAACATCTGCCTCGTGGTGTTCCCTTGCGTTGTTCTTGTACTCTTTAAGCGTACTGGGCTTAACGTACTCGATTTGTAATTTTGTTTTCTTCATGGCTTACCCCGTTTCAAAAAGTGTAATAAAAATGGCCCATTTTTGGGCCTATCTTTTAACCCCATTTAGATGTAGTCCGCCATCCTTAGTAAGTGGGGTTTAATGCAGTATTGGTGCGGCTTTTGGGATTTTCTTTGCCCCAAGAACCCTTTTTGCCTAAAAATTACTCGTATATATACAAACC
>JAZNFQ010000047.1:0-2192 GCA_045576075.1 Clostridia bacterium | reverse complement strand
GCGGACGCACAGACAGCGGCGCAGCGTGGATCAGCTACTCGGACATGATGGCCGCTCTGCTGCTTTTGTTTGTGCTCGTCCTGTGCTACAGCGTGTATCAGTATTTTCTGATGCTGGAAACCAAGACGGCGGAGCTGGATGAAAAGAGCGCGCTGCTTTCTGCCCAGCAAACCACGCTGGACGCACAACAGATGACGCTGGATGCCCAGCAGCTTACCTTGAACGCGCAGCAAACAGAATAGAAGCTCTTTTCGGTTAAGTGTTGAGATACTGAGTCGGATACTTTAAGTGTCCGACTCTTTTTGTATAGCGAAAACCACGCGATAGTCGCGTGGTTCATTGGAGGTTAACCGATGAGAAAAAATCCTCCGTTTGTGATATAATTAGAATTGACCTGCCAGTCGAAACTAAAAACACAAACGGAGGATTATCTATGAAAAAAGAGGCCATAGACAGTAATATTTTAGCACATACATCGTGGAATTGCAAGTACCACATTGTCTTTGCGCCAAAGTACAGACGCAAGGTGTTTTTCGAAGAAAAACGGTTGGAGATAAGAGAAATATTGCGAAAATTATGCCAATGGAAAGGCGTAGAAATAATTGAAGGTGAGGTATGCCCAGACCATATACATATGCTGGTAAGCATCCCGCCCAAAATGAGCGTTTCGGGGTTTATGGGTTATCTCAAAGGAAAAAGCGCACTTTTGATTTTTCAAAAGTGGGGTAATATGAAATTTGCGTACCGAAACCGCGAGTTTTGGTGCAAGGGATATTACGTTGATACCGTGGGGAAGAACACGAAAGCAATAAAGGAGTACATAGCAGACCAATTAAAACAAGATAAAGAGAGCGACCAGTTGGCAATGTTCGACCCACGGGACCCATTTATGGGAAGTAAGTAACAGATGCATGGCTGGCAGGCCAATCTAAAACGCACTTGAGCGTAGCCAGTAACATTTTCGGGTGATAACTTCTCACTTCGGCTTACGCTGAAGCGAAGTCGACCTCGCACCATCTTGGCACGAAGCGCGTTAAGAAAACAAAAAAAGACCCATACTTTTACATATAGGTTACAGAGGAAAATACCAAAAAGCGAACGGCAAAGTCCGCTTAAAAAGGGGACCTCTGTGACCTTTATGCATGTAAAAGTATGGGTCTAAAGACCTCGTGGCGCTCGTGCTAAGCGTATATAAAACGGATTTACTCAACTATCGGTGGCACTTACGATTATATTTTGTTTGTATAAGATTAAGTTAGACAGGCTATACTTATAATGGAGTAGTCTGTCTAACTTAAAAATTCAAGATACATATTATACCATAAAAATCAATAATGTTAATTGCTATGTTGTGAGGTTGTTTTGTAGCTTTGTGAAAACCGCTGAGATGATAACATATGTATCACATCCATTGATTATAATTGTACTACAATCAAAAAATGCTTATAATGCAGTCTGCGTGTCGTTCGGGTCGCCGTTGCGCGCCAAATCGTATTCCTTCGACCAATCAAGATCGCGGTATTCCTCGCCGCGCGGATCGTTCTTTATCCAATCGAGGAGCATATCGAGCATCTCCTCCGACCAAGTGTTTCTGTCTATTTGAGCCGTGGTGAACTTGCCCTGACAGATCATCTCAAAGCCGAAATCGTCCTTTACGTGGGTCTTTGCAGCGCCCTCCACTACGTCGACAACAAGGTGGCTGGGGATAAAGAGAACCCCGCCCCCTGCACCGAACACAACGTCACCGGGCAGACACACCGCTCCGCCGAAATTCGTGATGTCATTCCAGTCCTTCATAACGAACTCACGTATAGGCGTAGGATCAATTCCTCTGTAATAAACTTGTACGTCGGGAACTTTTTTCATCTGCTCAACGTCTCGAATACCGCCCCAGATAACAGCTCCACCCGTTTTCGTTCTGTTATGTAACGCGGTAGTAAGATTTCCGCCAAGAAACGTACCCTTGTAGATCTTATCGTACATATCGCAAACGACTACGTCGCGCTCAACGAGCGAGTCGATGACCCATTGGTTATAGTTGCCTTTGAGCCCGTCCTGCGCACCGCGATTGAACTGAACCTCGTGCAAGTCGGGTCGTGTGGGGGCATAGGTACAGGTCACGGCACGTCCTACAAGCTTTCTGCCGTCATCGTGAAGCGTGTGCATAGGGGCAACTCCTCCACCAACGAACT
>JAZNFQ010000046.1:0-52492 GCA_045576075.1 Clostridia bacterium | reverse complement strand
ATGGCTACGATCCGACTTCGACAAGACACAGCGAACTTGTGCCGCTTAAATGCGGGGGGTATATAATAGATACTCCCGGGTTTGGATCGTTTGATTTTTCGCTTTTAAATCCGAACAATTGCGCCGAACTTTTCAGGGAGTTTGAACCTTATACAAACGCCTGCAAATTCAGGGATTGCAGTCATACTGTCGAGAGAGGATGCGCGGTTTTGGGCGCAGTTGAGCGCGGCGACATATCAGAGTCAAGGCATAAAAATTATCTAAGGCTTGCCGAAGAGGTCAGGAGTGCGCAAAATAGTAATCAAAAATCAGGGAGATAACGAAGATGAGAGATATAAGAATTGCACCATCGATTTTAGCAGCAAATCCTGCAAGACTTGCCGATGACACCGCAAAGGTTGAAAAGGCGGGTGCAGAATGGCTGCATCTTGATATTATGGATGGACATTTTGTGCCCAATTTAAGCTATTCTGCAGATTTGGTAAAGGCTCTTAGGCCTATTAGTAATATGTTTTTCGATGTCCATCTTATGATTAGTGACCCCGAGAAATATATGGACTCATTTATTGATGCGGGGGCTGATATGATTACGTTTCATTATGAGGCGGTGGAAGATGAGGCTAAAATAAGAGAACTGGCAGACAAAATCCACAGACGCGGAGCGCGGGCGGGAATATCGATTAAGCCTAAAACTCCTATTGAGGCTGTAGAGGGTCTGCTTGATGCATTTGATATGATTTTGATAATGACGGTTGAGCCTGGATTTGGCGGGCAATCGTATATGGCAGATATGAATTCAAAAATCAGACGTGCCTCAGAACTTGCTGACAGTAAATATCACGGGCTTGAGGTTGAGGTTGACGGCGGTATAAGTGATAATACTATACATATGGCGGCGGAAAACGGGGCAAATATTTTTGTTGCGGGTTCTGCTGTGTTTGGGGCAGAAAATGCTTCCGAGGCAGTTTTAAGGCTCAGAGAAATTGCAGAGGCATCAAGCAATGCTTATTATGAGGGATAGTGTATGAATAGCGCAGTTATTTTTTGCGGAGGACCCATTGACTCATATGATTATCTAAAGGCTACGGACTTTCAGGGAAAGCTTATTATATGTGCAGACGGAGGCTTAAAGCATCTGGGCGAGCTTGGAATTTCGGCGGATGTTATAATAGGCGACAATGATTCGTGGCAAGGCGAATATCCCGAGTGTGCAGAGGTAATTAAACTCCCGACGGAAAAAGATTTTACAGATACCAACTTTTGTATTGACTATCTGGTTGAACGCGGGTATAAAAATATTGAAATAATAGGCGGTATGGGCGGGCGAGCCGACCATGAGTTTTCGCATTATTGTTTGCTTGCCTATGGATTATCAAAGGGCGCGAGAATAAGGCTGACAGACGGGCATAATGAAATTTGGATGGAAAATAAGCCGTTTACGCTTTGCAGAGGGGATAAAAAGTATGTTTCTTTCTTTCCCTTCGGCGGGGTAGTAGAGGGATTTTCGGTCAGGGGATTAAAATACTCGGCTGATAACATCCGTCTTGAATGTGACAAGGTTCAGGCGTCGAGTAATGAGTTTTCGGATTGTGAAAAGGCAGAAATTGATTTTAAAAGCGGCACTCTTTTGGTAATGCTGTGCGATGATTAGGAGGGGTTACCTTGAATAAAAAATTCAAAATTATCTCTATGTTTGTTTTGTTGATTTCTGCGGCTTTGATACTCTCTTCCTGCGATGGCGGAACAGCAGAGGCGCAAAACACCTTTCGTAATATAATGGATACCTTTAAAACCTGCGACGAGAAAGCGATAGACGAGGTTTATGGATTTACCGAGATAGCAAGCTTTGTTGACAATACCAGCGGTGAGAAATTACGCAATGCTGTAATTTCTACCCTTTCTGAAATGGAATATAAGGTGAACTCGGCAGAGAGGGTAAGTTCCTCGGCTGTACGGCTGAATGTCGATATTAAAACTGTTGACTTTTCTCAAATCGTGGATAGCTATATTGACAAAGTGACAGAGCTTGTGGAGAGCCGTGAATATCGCTCTAGAATTTCTTCTATGAATGACGAGGAATATGAAACGCTTATGACAGAAAAAATGATAGAGGCAATTGACGAAGCGGATGGCGAAAAGGTTACTAAAACACTCGATGTGGTAATGACCAAGAGCGGAAGTGCGTGGAAGATAGGCGGAAATTCGGATGAGTTTTTGGAGGCGCTTTTTGCAGGGCTTGGCACAGCGGTTGAATCTTTAACATAACTAAAACAGAATATCATTTCCACCCCTTGAATACCTTTAAGTAAAGGGGTGGTTTTTTATGTTACACGCATTAAATTTAAGAAAGCTTCTGACAAGTGTATTGATACCCGTTGCGGTGGGGGGCTTGGCAGGATTCTTGACTCGGAATTCTATGAATATTTATGCTGAAATTAATACTCCGCCGTTATCTCCCCCAGGGATTATCTTCCCGATTGTATGGACGGTTCTTTATGTTTTAATGGGAATATCGTTCTATTTGGTAAGGGACAGCAAGGCTGGCCCAGAACTTAAACGCAATGGATACTTGACGTTTGCTGCCCAACTTTTTTTTAATTTTCTGTGGAGTATAGTTTTCTTTAATTTCAGGTGGTATCTTTTTGCGGCAATATGGCTCCTCGCCCTGATAGTACTTATAGCCTTGAATATTTTTTATTTTGGCAAAGCAAGCAAAACGGCAGGGTTTTTGCTTGTGCCATATCTGCTATGGTGCGCATTTGCACTATATCTGAATATTGGAATAGTTATCCTCAACTAAGACAAATAATTCTTGACATAAATTTTCCTGTATAATATAATTACTTTATATTCTAAATTACAGGATTGAGAGGCGACAGCATTGAAAAGGACAAAGCTTGCAGACAGAATTCTCCCTCAATATACCAAGGGTGAAGATATTTTTAATATGGTTTCACATATAGTTGGCGGCGCAATAGGTATTTGCGCTATAACCCTATGCAGTATATTTGCGGCGCTGGACAGAAATGTATATGGGGTTGTATCGGGTGTTATATTCGGTGTGACAATGCTTGTATTATATGCGATGTCCAGCATCTATCACGGACTCAAGCCTGAAACAATGGCTAAGAAAGTCTTTCAGGTCATAGACCATTGCTCCATTTTCATACTTATTGCGGGTACTTATACACCAATTGCACTTTGTACCCTGCGCGAGCATAATACGGCTGAAGGATGGGTGTTGTTCGGGATAATCTGGGGTATGGCGGCTCTTGGAATAACGCTTAACTCAATAGATTTGAAAAAGTATAATATTTTTTCAATGATATGCTATCTGGTAATGGGTTGGTGTATTATCGTAAGAATAGGACTGATTATCGAGTTGCTTGGACTTGGTGCCTTTTGGCTCCTTTTATCAGGCGGGATTGCGTATACTGTAGGGGCACTCTTTTACGGAATAGGAAAAAACCGTAAATGGATGCATTCGGTTTTTCATATTTTTTGTGTAATAGGAAGCGTACTTCACTTTTTAGTGGTGCTTTTATATGTGATTTAAAAATATAAAATCAGGCTCTCTTTGGCGCATGTCAGAGAGAGCCTCATATTTTGCGAAAAATGATAAAAAATGCGTGACAAAATTAAATCCGTTTGGTATAATTAAAAGGATTGGAAAAACATATAGAAAAGGGAAGAAATATGCGTCTTAAAAGTATCGAAATGCAAGGGTTTAAATCCTTTGCGGATAAAATTTATCTTGATTTTAATTCGGGAATAACTGCTATTGTCGGGCCTAACGGCTCGGGCAAGAGCAATATTTCCGATGCAATACGCTGGGTTATGGGTGAGCAGAGCATCAAATCCTTGCGCGGAAGCAAAATGGAGGATGTAATATTTGCGGGAACAGAGGCTCGAAAGGCTCTCGGTTTTGCAGAGGTTACATTGACTCTTGATAACACAGACGGATATTTTCCGCTTGACTTTTCTGAGGTTACTGTTACAAGACGCGTGTACCGCAGCGGTGAGGGTGAATATTACATAAACAAAACCCTTTGCAGACTTAAAGATATCCACGAGCTGTTTATGGATACGGGTCTTGGACGCGACGGATATTCTATAATAGGGCAGGGAAAAATAGACTCTATACTCAGCACCAAATCCGAGGACAGACGTCAGATTTTCGAAGAGGCCGCAGGAATTTCAAAATATAAATATCGCAAAATCGAGGCAGAGCGCAAGCTTGTGCAGACTGTTGAAAATCTCACTCGGGTTCAGGATATTTTAACTGAGCTTGGCGGTCAGCTCGAGCCGCTTTCAAGGCAATCAGAAAAGGCAAAGAAATATCTTGTGCTCCGTGATGAACTGCGCGGACTTGATATAAATGCATCGGTAATAAACATTGAAAGAATCAAATCAGAGCTTGTGGTCCTTGGCGGGGATTTTGATATACTCAGCACACAGATAAAGGAGCTTGCTGATGAGCTTTCAAAAACAGATGCCGTTGTATCGAAGATGTACGATGATATCCGCAGCTGTGACGAGGAGATGGCATCAATTTCGGAAAGCGAACGCGGCATCTCACTTAAGATAAGCGAAACAGAGAAAAATATTGGAATTTATAAAAATGATATCGAGCACAATATGGTCAATATTGAAAGGCTTGGCATCGAGATAGAACATATACTTGAGGGAGTAGCCCTTTCTGATGCTGAGCTTTTGACACATAAGGAAAAGCTTGCAGAGCTCAATAGTGAGAGCGCACAAAACCTGGCAGAAATAGATGAGATTACACTTATCCGTTCCAAATCAGGCGAAAACGTAGACGAGAAAAGCGAAGCCCTTGAAGAAGTGAAGAGCCGAATAATAGAGATTACATCACAGCTCAATTCCCTAAAAGGCTCGGTTGAAAACTTCAAGATTTTAAGCGACAGTTTTTCGCAAAGACGCGGTGATATTCAAGCAGAAATTGATAGCAAGAAAAGTGACATAGCAGAACTTTCGGGCCAATTAGAGGTTGCCAAAAATCGTGAGAATGACCTTAAAACTAAAGTAACAGAGGCAGAAAATAACTTGCGGAATGATGAAGCGGAGCTTAAAACTAAGCGAGATGAGAGCAAACGCCTTAGTGAAGAGTCAGCAAAGCATAAGATTGAACTTGGGCAAAAGCGTTCAAGACGCACAATGCTTATGGATATGGAAAGAGAGCTTGAAGGCTATGCCAAGGGCGTAAAGTGCGTTATGAGTGCATATAACGAAGGAAAGCTCGGAAAATCCGAAATCTATGGTCCGCTTGCACAGCTCGTAAAGACAGAAAAGAAATATATAACCGCGATTGAAACTGCGCTTGGGGCTGCCTCCCAAAATATAGTTACAAAATCAGAGGATGACGCAAAGCGCGCTATCGCATATCTCAAAGAAAACCACCTCGGACGAGCTACGTTTCTTCCAATAACAGCGATAAAAGCTAAAGGCTTTGATCCGAATTCTGCGAAGAAGTGCAAGGGCTATATTGCGGTTGCGGCTGACCTTATAGAATGTGAGGAAAGATATAATGATATTGTAAGCAGCTTCCTTGGTACAACGGTTGTTTGTGATGATATAGATAACGCGGTTGCGATGGCAAGAGAATGCGGACACAAATTCCGCATTGTTACCCTCGGCGGCGATATTGTTGCTGCGGGCGGTGCGATGACGGGCGGAAGCGCTGTGAAAACTACAGGCTCTCTTTCGCGTGCGGGTGAAATTGATACACTTGCGGTTGAGATAGAAAAGCTTAAAGCTCTTGCAGAGAGTGAAGAAAAGATGCTTTTAAAGCTGTCTGACAATATAGCAGATATTGAGAAGAGGGCAGAAAGCGCGGGGGCTGAAATTCAGGAAATTCGTGCAGAGCTTGCACGCGAGGTAGCAAATTGCGAAAGATTGACGGCTTTGGTTGAAAACCTTGACAGCTCCGATAATCAGCTACAGCGAGAGCTTAATGAGATTGTTGAAAGACTATCTGAAATCGAGCGGGACGCAGAAGAAAAGAATTCAAAAATTGAAGAACAGACCAAACTTCGCGCCGACCTTGAAGAAGAGGCTGTAAAAATTCAGGAGGAATACAGCCGCCTCGCGGGTGAGAACGAGAGATTGTCTGTGCGCCTTACAGAGCTTAATATTAAGAGAACTACAATCCTAAAGGATATAGAGCTTGAAAATGAAAGAATAAGCGCTATTACCGATAATAAGGGCGAGCAGATAGAATCTGTAAATGTAAAGCGCGGAGGTATTGAAACCCTCAAGAGCAGAAATCAGTCTATTGAAGAGGAAATCGTTAATCTTCAAGATGCTTGCGAGAGAATGAGGGATGCGCTACATGCATCCCGTGAAAGAGCCGAAGAACTTCGGGCAGATAGACAAAATACTGAAAACGAGATAAGAGCACGTCAGGAAGAGGTTAAGGATACACAGGAAAAGAAATTCGCACTTACCCAGCGCGCTGATAAAATTGAAGCAAAGAGGGAAAGACTCTCAAGTGAGAGGGAAGCGATTATTACTCGTATGTGGGAGGATTACGAGGTCACCTACAGCGAGGCGGTAGAATTGTGTACCGATAAGGATTTTGATTTTAAAACTGCATCTGCGAGAATTCGCGAGCTTAAAGAGAGTATAAAAAATCTCGGAAACATCAATATAGACTCTATTGAAGAGTATAAAAATGTAAAAGAGAGATTCGATTTCCTAACCGAACAGACGCAGGACCTTGAGAAAGCGAAGAAGGAACTTGACTCTGTAATAGAAGAAATGATGGGCATAATGCAGACAAGGTTTGCAGAGCAATTTAAGATTATAAATGCAAATTTCTCAAGAGTCTTTGCAGAGCTTTTCGGCGGTGGCGTTGCAACCCTTTCGCTTACAGAACCTGACAATGTTTTAGAAAGCGGCATTGAGATAGAGGCGCAGCCCCCTGGCAAGAAGCTACAGAGCCTATCCTTGCTCTCGGGCGGCGAGAAGGCGTTTACTGCAATTGCACTTTTGTTTGCAATTTTAGACGTAAGACCGACTCCGTTTTGTATCCTTGATGAGATAGAGGCGGCGCTTGATGATGTCAATGTCTACAGATACGCAGATTACCTAAAGCGTTACAGCAAAAAAACACAGTTCATTGTTGTTACGCACAGAAGGGGAACTATGGAGGCTGCAAACATTCTATATGGTGTAACAATGCAGGAGAGAGGTATTTCAAAATTGCTTTCTCTCAACATAGACGAGGTAAAGGAATAATCAGGAAAGGACAATAAAGATATGGCATTTTTTAGTAAGCTCAGGGAGAGTCTAAGTAAGACAAAGGACTCGATTAACGAAAAAATTGAAAGCGTGATAAAGGGCTTTGCCAAGGTGGACGAAGAGCTTTTTGAGGAGCTTGAAGAGGCTTTGATTACTGCCGACCTTGGCGTAAAAACATCTATGGATATAATAGAGAGGCTTCGCGATGCCGCAGATGAAAAGCATATTACTGACAGCACCGAGCTTAAAGCAGAGCTTGCGGCTATTTTAGAGGAAATTTTAACAGAAGGTGCCTCGGGAACGATGAATGTTCACGGGCTGCCCGCCGTAATAATGGTTATAGGCGTAAACGGTGTCGGAAAGACTACCTCTATCGGAAAGCTTGCAAATATGTATAAAAAGCAAGGTAAAAATGTTGTTATTGCGGCGGCTGATACATTCAGGGCTGCGGCGATAGAACAGCTTGAGGTCTGGGCAGAGCGTGCAGATGTACGCCTCATAAAACAACAGGAAGGCTCTGATCCTGCGGCTGTTGTATTCGATGCGATAAACGCCTGCAAGGGCAAATATGTAGATGTACTGCTCTGTGATACTGCAGGCAGACTTCATAATAAGAAAAATCTTATGGAGGAGCTTAAAAAGATTTACAGAATTTTAGAGAGAGAGCTTCCAAACAGTGGAAGAGAGGTATTACTGGTCCTTGATGCTACAACGGGTCAAAATGCGGTACAGCAAGCGAAGGAGTTTAAAGAGGCTGCAGATATAACGGGCATTATACTCACAAAGCTTGACGGGACTGCCAAGGGTGGCATTACCTTTGCGATAAAGAACGAATATGATATTCCTGTAAAGCTTGTCGGTGTCGGCGAGGGAATAGACGATATAGAGCTGTTTGATGCGGCAGAATTTGTGCGCGGAATTGTCGATATGGAAGATGAACAGTAAAAAATTGAAAAATTTTCAAAAAAGGCTTGCAATCCTGAAAAATTTGTGATACAATACTTAAGTTGAATATGGGTAGTCCTCTGCCAATTTTGGTATGAATATCTAAAGAAGAAAGGAAAATGTAAAAATGGATATTTTACAGCAAATTACTCAAGAACAAATCAGAACAGACTTGCCCGAGCTTAAAATCGGTGACACTGTACGTGTTTACGTAAAGGTTACAGAGGGCAGCAGAGAGAGAATTCAGATGTTTGAAGGTACCATCATCAAGAAGAACCATGGTGGTATTCAGGAAACATTTACTGTAAGACGTGTGTCTTATGGCGTAGGTGTTGAGAGAACCTTCCCTGTTAACTCTCCGAAGATTGACCACATAGATGTTGTAAGACATGGTCGCGTACGTCGTGCTAAACTCTACTATCTGCGCGATAGAGTTGGTAAGGCAGCAAAGGTTAAAGAGAAGCTTTAATAGCAAAAGGATAGTGGTGGTTATATTTATAATCACCACTTTTTGTTAATTTTTGTTCAAACAATTAAATGTTTAAGAGGCTTGGTGATATTATGAATTCAGAAAATTTCGACAACAACATAAATGATACAGAAATAAATAATGAAACACAAATAACCGAAAACTCTGCCGAAAAGATAAATTGGCTGAAGGAATTACGCGATTGGGTTGTCGCAATTTTGCTTGCTGTATTTATTGCTTTTTTTGTAAGAGAGTATGTTTTCACTCTCGTTAAGGTTCAGGGACAGTCAATGGAGCCTAGCCTTCACAATAATGACAGACTTTATGTAAACAGATTTTTCTACACACCTGAAAAGGGCGATGTGGTTATATTTGAGCCTGCAACTGACCCCAACCGTCCCTATGTAAAACGTGTAATTGCGACAGAGGGCGATACGGTTTATATAGATTTTAAGACGGGCGATGTTTATGTCAATGACGAGGTCATAGAAGAGGATTATATAAAGGATGAAACCAGAGAGATGGGCTCTTATATTACAGAGCTTATAAGAAACGCAGAGTATGGAAGAACAAGTCCAATTGTTATTCAGCCCGGATATATATTTGTTATGGGTGATAATCGTAACAACAGCAAGGACAGCCGCCATTTAGGCCCTGTGCCGATTGATGAGGTTATGGGCGGCGCTGTATTCCGCTTCTGGCCACTGAGTGATGCAGGTTCCGTTCATAGAGATGCAGAGTAAATAAAAGTCAGCCCCGCCGCACAAACGTTGTGACGGGGCTTTTAAGCAATAAACAGATAAAAAGTTGTCGCATCGGGCGGCAGATTGGAGGTTGCTATGGAATTACAATGGTTTCCGGGGCATATGGCGAAAACAAGGCGTCTGATTTCGGATAATCTTAAGCTTGTCGATATAGTGATAGAGCTTGTCGATGCAAGATTGCCGCTCTCATCGCGCAATCCTGAAATAGATGCTATTGTCGGCAAAAAGCCGAGAATTGTTGTTTTAAATAAATGCGATATCGCAGACCCTGATGCTAATAATTTGTGGATAGAATATTTTAAAAACAAGGGGATATCGGCATTTTTGGCAGATTGCAGGTCGGGATACGGCTTTTCCGCGCTCTCGCCCGCTATTGACAGTGCATTAAAAGAGAAATTTGAGCACGACAGGGCGCGCGGAATACAAAGGCACAGCGTAAAGATGATGATTGTAGGTATACCAAATGTTGGAAAATCCTCTTTTATAAACCGATTGTCTTCAAGAAGTGCCGCAAAGACGGGTGATCGCCCCGGTATCACAACTGCGAAACAATGGATTAGAATTGCGGGTAAGTATGAGCTACTTGATACCCCCGGAATTCTCTGGCCAAAGTTTGAGAGTGTTGATGTTGCAAGGCGCATTGCGTTTACGGGCGGCATAAAGGACGAAATAATGGATATAGAAGAGCTTGCCTTTTATCTGATTGGCTATCTCAAAGAAAATTACCCTGATAACCTCTCAAACAGGTATAATCTAACCGAGGCTGACACAGAGCGTGAAAGCTGGGATTTGGTAGAAATAATCGGCAGAAAACGCGGATGCATCATTTCAGGCGGTGAGGTTGATACCTTCCGTACCTCTTCGCTTATACTTGACGAATTTCGCAGTGCAAAAATGGGCAGAATTACACTTGAACTGCCTGAATAATATAAAATAAAGAAACGGATGTGACGTAAAATGGAATACACAATGCTAAAGGATATGAACTTATCACAAATAGTGCTTGGTACAGAGGGCTATTCCGAACGTATAGATAAAAAAACCGCTTTTGAGCTGATGGAGGTTTACCTCGAAAACGGCGGTAATATCATCGATACAGCGAGGCTGTATTGCGCAGGCAAAAGCGAGGAGATTGTAGGAGAATTTATAAAAGGCATCAGGGACAAGCTCTATATTTCCACAAAATGCGCACATCCCCTGACTCTTAGTGATTTATCGCACATAAGGCTCAGCAGGGAAGAAATCGAGGATGATGTTGAAAAGAGTCTTAGAGCCCTTGGGACTGATTATATAGATATTTTGTGGCTCCATCGTGATGATGCAGAAAGGCCTGTCGGCCCCATAATTGATACCCTTAATTCTTTGGTAAAGTGCGGGAAAATAAGGCATTTCGGGGCGTCAAACTGGTCGTATGACAGAATAATTGAGGCAAACGAATATGCCAAAGAAACCGCTCAAGTCGGATTTTGCGCAAGTCAGGCGCTCTATAATTTGGCTACACGCTCAAAAGTTTGGGATTTCAAGCTTGCGTATATCGACGAGGAGAAGGAAAAGTATGATACAGGGTCAATACCCGTATTTGCATTTTCCTCTCAGGCAAAGGGCTTTTTTGAAAAGTATGCGACAGGTGAGCTGTCAGGAAAAGCAAAGGAGAGATACCTCAACGAGGAGTCTGTGAGTACATTTAATAAAATTAAGGAGCGCGCCGAAAAAGAGGAATGGACTATTTCTTATACAGCTCTCAAAATGCTCCGTGAGCAAAGCAATTTTGATGTCTTTGAGATTATAGGACCGTCAAGGGTATCTCAGTTAAAGGATACTTTAAATATTAAATAACTGTTTGGAATAAAGGAAAGGTGACTAAAATGCCTGAAACCGCAAAAGAGTATTATGAAAAGGGTTATAGTTATATAGCGGGAGTTGACGAGGTAGGCAGAGGCCCTCTTGCGGGACCCGTGTGTGCCGCGGCAGTAATACTCCCAAAGGATTTGGTTATAGAGGGCGTGGATGACTCAAAAAAATTAAGCGAGAAAAAACGAGAGGCACTCTATGACATAATTATCGAAAAGGCAGTTGCGTGGGCTGCTGTGTTTGTTGAACCGCAAATAATTGACGAGATAAACATAAGGCAGGCGACTCACCTTGCAATGCAGAGGGCAGTCGATGAGCTTATCATAAAGCCCGATTTTCTGCTTGTTGACGGTAACGACAAAATCCCGTTCAATGATGTTGATTGTGATTACATAGTAAAGGGTGATGCTAAGTTTGAGTGTATCGCCGCCGCATCAATAGTTGCAAAGGTAACCCGTGACCGATATATGAAGGAAATGGACGGCGTGTATCCCGGGTATGATTTTGCCAAAAATAAGGGATATGGAACAAAGGCACATATGCTTGGTATAAGGGAAAAGGGCTTGACGCCTATACACAGACGCTCTTTTATTACAGATAAGGTTTTAGGTATAGGGGTATGAGTAGATATAATAAGAACCTCGGCGATTTCGGCGAGGATATGGCAGAGAGCTACCTCGAGGAAAAGGGCTATAGGATAATCGAGCGTAATTTTTATGTCAGGGGCGGAGAAATAGACATTATATGTGTGGATAAAGACACCCTTGTTTTTGTTGAGGTAAAGACACGCAAAACCGATAAATTCGGGCATCCTGCAGAGGCGGTTGACAGAAAGAAAGCCGAGCATATGAGGTATGCAGCAGAGAGATATTATGAGAGCCATCCTTTTGACGGGGAGGTCAGGTTTGATGTTGTTGAAGTATTTGCAGCTATAAACGGCGGGGTGCCTGAACTTTTTGAAATACGGCATATTGAAGGTGCAATAATGTTTTAAAGAAATTTACTTGTTTTTATTGCATTTTTCGAGAATTTGTATTAAAATAATAAGTTAAGTAATATTAATATTTTTTGGAGGTTACAGATAATGAACTTGAGAATTTCAAAGAAGGCGTCAGCGGTAAGTCCATCACCTACACTTGCTATTGACTCAAAATTTAAACAGATGAAAAAGGATGGAGTTCCTGTAGTAGGCTTTGGCGCGGGCGAGCCTGATTTTAACACCCCCGAAAATGTAAAGAGGGCGGGCATAAAGGCGATTGAGGAAAATATAACAAGATACACACCCGCATCAGGAACGGTTGAGCTTAAAGCTGCTGTTTGTGATAAAATAAAGAGAGATACAGGACTTGAATATAACATATCTAATATTGTAATCAGCAACGGCGGAAAGCATTCTCTTACAAATACATTTATGGCTATATGTGACCCCGGGGACGAGGTAATTTTGCCGGCTCCGTATTGGGTTAGCTATCCCGAAATGATAAAGATGGCAGACGCTGTGCCCGTATATATCAATACCAGTGAGGAGTCAAACTTCAAATTTACAATTGAGCAGTTAAAGGCGGCAATCACACCTAAAACAAGAGCTCTTGTTCTCAATTCTCCGAGCAATCCGACAGGTATGATTTATACCCGCGAGGAAATGATGGCTATCGCTGAAGTTGCGGTAGAGAATAATATTTATGTTGTATTTGATGAAATATATGAAAAGCTTGTTTATGAGGGTGAACACGTAAATATTGCAACTCTCGGTGATGAGATACGCGACCTTACCATAATTGTAAACGGAATGGCAAAGACCTATGCAATGACAGGTTGGAGAATAGGTTATATTGCGGCACACGAAAGAATCGCAAAGGCAATGGCAAACATTCAGAGCCACGCGACATCAAACCCGAACTCTGTTGCACAGGCGGCGGCAGTTGAGGCGCTTTGTGGTGACCAGAGCTTTATCGATGATATGAAGGCGACTTATATAGAGCGCAGAAATTATATGGTTGAGCGCATAAACAATATAGATGGTATAAGCTGTTTAAATCCAAACGGAGCATTCTATATCTTTATGAACGTAAGAGATGTTCTTGGAAAAGAGCATTATGGCAAGGTTATAAACACAGCACAGGAGCTCTGTGAGGATATGTTAGAGCGCGCACTTGTAGCCCTTGTTCCAAGTGAGGGGTTTGGTATTGACGGATATGTGAGATTGTCATATGCAACCTCTATGGAGGTAATAAAGACAGGTCTTGACAGAATAGAGAAATATTTAAATGGCGGATTTTAGAGATAAACAATAGTTGGGGATGGATAAAGAATGAAGGTAGGATTTATCGGCGGCGGCAATATGGCGTCTGCCTTAATCGGTGGGCTTATAAATTCAGGGTATGCGGCATCTGATATTTGCCTCTTTGATACAAACTCTGAAAAATGTGCAGTGTGGAAAGCAAAAGGAGTTTGTGTTGCAGAGGATGCAAAAGAGGCAGAGAACATAGCCGACTTGATTATATTTGCCGTAAAGCCAAACGTAATCGAAATGGTTCTTCGCGAGATGAAGGGATATAAGGATAAGATATATCTCTCTATTGCTGCGGGGGTAAGCATAGCATTTTTAGAGGGTATTCTCGGCAAAAATATGAAGATCGTGCGCACTATGCCAAATACACCTGCTCAAGTCGGTTGTGGTATGACGGTTATTACCCCGAATTCCAACTTGACAGAGACAGAGATTAAAAGCATTGAAGAAATCTTTTCGGGAATTGGCGAAACGGCGGTTATGCCCGAAAAATTTATGAGTGTTGCAACGGCACTTCATGGCAGCAGCCCCGCATATGTATATATGTTCATTGATGCTCTCGCTGATGCTGGTGTTAGCTACGGGCTTTCCAAAGAACAGGCATTAAAGCTTGCCGCAAAGGCTGTAGAGGGTAGTGCAAAAATGGTGCAGGTTACGGGAATTCATCCAGAGAAACTTAAGGATAATGTTTGCTCTCCGGGTGGTACAACCATTGCGGCTGTGTGTGATTTGGAGGAAAACGGATTTCGTGCGGTTGTGCAAAGCGCGGTGCGTGCTTGTGTTGACAGAGCGGAGGAAATGAGCAAGTAATTCAAAGCGGGTGGTAAATTATGAAGCTTATCGCTGTTACGGGCGGAATTGGAGCGGGAAAAAGCGTTGTTTCCAAAGAGTTTAAAAAGCTTGGAGCATATGTTTTGGACGCAGACAAAGTTTCGCACGAGATTATGATGCCGGGCGGCAGCGCATATAATGAGGTTATAAAAGAATTCGGAGAAGAAATACTCTTTCCTGATAAAAGCATAAACAGAAAAATGCTCGGTGATATTGTGTTTGCCGACAATGATAAGCTAAATAAGCTAAATAAAATAATGCACTCACGCATTTATTCTGAAATTGAAAAACGCATTGAGAAATCAGAGGCAGAAGTAGTTTGCCTTGAAATTCCATTGCTTTTTACCACCGAATGTCCAATAGACCTTGATATGAAAATCGCAGTAATCGCTCCGAGAGATATCAAAATAGCACGCGTGATGGTGCGTGACGGGGCTTTAAGAGAGCAAGTTCTCTCGCGTATGGAAAAACAACTTAAGGATGAAGAGTTTTCGGCGTTAGCAGATGTTGTTATCAATAATGACGGGGACGCGAAGTCTTTGGAACTTCAGGTTACCGATATTTATAGCAAGCTTTTAAAATTATGATTTAGAACGGAGATATATATGAGAGAGTCCGGCAGAAAAAGCAGGCGCAGGCGTCGCGCCGGCTGCACAGCGGGAATTATCAGGTTTATACTTTTTCTCGCAATTGTTGTTTTGGCAGCCTATTTTTTAGGCAGAGCATATTTTGACTCGGATATTTCGGATAAAATTAAAAGGACCCAATACCCTATAAAATACGAGCATTTTGTCGAAAAGTATTCCGACGAATACGGGCTTGACAAGTACCTTGTTTACGCGGTAATGCGTACAGAGAGCAGGTTTGATAAATATGCCGTATCAAATGCGGGCGCAAAAGGACTTATGCAGATTACGGACGAAACAGGAAAAGATTGCGCAAGGCGCCTTGATATAAGCCGATATTCAGACGATGCACTTTTTGACCCTGAAATAAATATTGAAATAGGATGCTATTATTTAAAGGGCTTGCTTGATAAATACGATAATGTAAACAACGCACTTGCGGCATACAACGGCGGTCCCGGAAATGTTGACAAGTGGCTTTTAGACCCAAACTGTGTCGATGGAGGCGGAACTCTTGTGAACATACCATTCAGGGAAACGAAAAACTATGTTGTAAGAGTAAACGAGGCAAGAGAGATGTATAAATCGATATACGAGGACAGAGAATAAACCTGAAAGGAAAAGGTATAATTATGGCAAAGAATAATGAACTTACCGAAAAGCTGTGTTATGAGAACAAAAATGCGTTCTCAGCAACTAATGAAAAAGAAAGAAAAGAAATTTTCGATTTCTGTGAGGAATATCGTAAATTTATAACAGAAGCAAAAACAGAAAGGGAATTTTGCGAGAGTACTTGCCGTGAGCTTGCGCGTGCAGGTTTTATTCCGCTTGAGGAGAAAACCTCTCTCAAGGCGGGAGATAAAGTGTATACCGTCAACAGGGGCAAGGGCGTGATTGCCGCGGTTATAGGAACTGAAGATATAAGAAACGGAATAAGCCTTGTCGGAGCGCATATGGACTCCCCAAGACTTGACTTAAAACCCAATCCGCTATATGAGGATGGCGGTATGGCTTTCTTTAAAACCCATTATTATGGCGGAATAAAGAAATATCAATGGACAGCAATACCTCTCTCTATTCACGGGGTTGCGGCACTTACTGACGGCACCCAGATAAAAATTTCGATTGGCGAGAGTGAGGATGACCCTGTTTTTTGTATTTCGGACCTTTTGCCTCATCTTGGGACAGAGCAAATGATGAAGAAAATGCACGAGGCTATTTCGGGCGAGAGCCTCAATGTTATTCTCGGTAATATAAGCTGTGATGACGAGGCAAAAGAAGGGATAAAGCTAAATGTTTTAAAAATCTTAAACGAAAAATATGATATATGTGAAGAAGATTTGGTCAGCAGTGAAATAGAGGTTGTGCCTGCCTTCCCTGCACGTGACATTGGCTTTGACCGTAGTATGATTGGCGGATATGGTCAGGATGACCGTGTTTGTGCATATGCTGCCATTCGTGCAATAACAGATATCAAAAAGCCGCAGAAAACAGCGGTTTGCTTGCTTGTGGATAAAGAAGAGGTAGGCTCAATGGGTGCAACGGGTATGCAGTCACGCAATTTTGAAAACGTAATGGCAAAGATATGCTCACTTATGAAAAGCGAGTATAATGATATAGTGCTTAGAGATACTCTCAGCAATTCAACCTGTTTGTCGGCTGATGTAGGTGCGGCGTTTGATCCCAATTATCCCGAGGTCAGCGAGAAAAGGAACGCACCTATTTTTGGAGGAGGAATTACTCTTACAAAGTATACAGGCTCGCGCGGTAAAGGCGGCGCGAGTGATGCATCTGCCGAGCTTGTTGCAAAAATGCGCAAAATATTTAACGAAAATGGCGTAAAATGGCAAATCGGTGAGCTTGGAAAGGTAGATGGCGGCGGTGGCGGCACTATTGCTCAATTCGTTGCAAATCTTGATATGGATGTAATCGATGCAGGTGTTGCGCTTTTATCTATGCACTCTCCATACGAGATTGCAAGTAAATTCGATATTTTTATGACATATAAAGCGTACAGAGAATTCTATAAAAACAACTAATACCGAATAAAATTATAACGATGCGAGAAAATATATAACAACGAAAGATGAGGTGTTGCTATATGTTTAAAGGTAAAATAACAGTTGTAGGTGCAGGAAATGTTGGCTCAACCGTTGCATACACGCTTATGATGAGCGGACTGGTGTCGGAAATTGTTTTACTCGATATAAACAAGGATAAGGCTGAGGGCGATGCAATTGATATGAACCACGGGGTCAGCTTTGTAACTCCTGTTCGAATAACCTCGGGAGATTATTCTGAGATAAAGGGCAGTGATATGGTAATAATTACTGCAGGCGCAAGTCAGCGCGAAGGTGAAAAGCGTACAGATTTGCTCCGCAGAAACGCAGATATCTTTAAGGATATCATAGGAAATATACTCAAGTATTGCCACGACGACACAATATTGATGGTAGTTACGAACCCCGTTGATATACTGACTTATATAACCTGTAAAATATCAGGATTTTCAAAAAACAATGTTATTGGTTCGGGAACGGTGCTTGATACCTCAAGACTTAAGTATTTAATAAGCGAAAAGGTCAAGGTGGATACACGAAACGTGCATACCTATATAATAGGAGAGCACGGTGACTCTGAAGTTGCGGCGTGGAGCGTTACAAATGTTGCAGGTATGCAGCTTCGTGATTTTTGCGGATGTGGAGGCGGAGATTGCAAATCGTCTGATATTTGCGAAGAAGAGCTATATAACAAAACAAAAAATGCCGCATATGAGATAATTAAGAAAAAGGGTTCTACCTATTATGCAGTTGCACTTGCCGTAAAGCGGATAGCAGAGAGTATAATAGGTGACGAAAATTCTATACTGACCGTTTCAAGCCTTCTTGGCGGGGAGTATGGGATTTCAGATATATGCCTTTCTGTCCCGACAGTTGTCGGGTCGGGCGGTGCGGAGAGAATTATCGAGATAGATTTTTCTGATGAAGAACTTCGCGGGCTTAGGGAAAGCGCTGATAAGCTTAAAGGGCTTGCTAGGGAAATAGGGTTTTAGATAAAAGAATATGAGGGATTAAGATGGCTGTTTTGAGGATTTCAGGAATAATAAAAGAGTCTATTGTGGATGGTCCCGGGATAAGATATGTGGTCTTTACCCAAGGCTGCCCCCATAGATGTGAGGGATGCCATAACCCGCAGACCCACGATTTTTCGGGCGGGAGGGACGAAGAAACCAATATAATCCTCTCGCAGATTAAAGAAAACCCGCTTTTGTCAGGTGTGACATTTTCGGGCGGAGAACCATTTTGTCAACCCTCGCCTCTCTCAGAACTTGCAAGAGAGGTACATAACTTGAACAAAAACGTTGTTTCTTACAGCGGATATACTTTTGAGGAACTGCTTGAGCTATCAAAGACCAAACCTGAAATTTTGGAACTTATGGAAAACATAGATATTTTAATAGACGGAAAGTTTGTGCTCTCTGAAAAGAGTTTGATGCTCAAGTTCAGGGGTAGCAAGAACCAGAGAATAATAGATATGAAAAAATCACTTGAGATTGGCGAGGTTGTAATAAAAGATTTATAAATATATTACACATAGAACAGGAGAAGAATATGAATATTACCAAGGATATTAAATACATTGGTGTAAATGACCATAATATTGATTTGTTTGAGGGGCAGTATGTTGTTCCAAATGGGATGTCGTATAATTCATATCTCATTATTGATGAAAAGATAGCCGTACTTGATACTGTTGATGCAAAATTTACACACGAGTGGCTTGACAATATTGAAGAGGCAAGCGGCGGCAGAAAAATTGATTATCTTATAATTCAGCATATGGAGCCTGACCATTCGGCAAACATTGCGAACTTTATGAACCTTAATAAAGAAACAACAGTTGTTGCCTCCGATAAAGCCTTTAAAATGATGAAGCAATTTTTTGGCACAGATTATGAGGATAGACGAATTGTTATCAAAGAGGGGGACACCCTTTCTCTTGGCAAACATAATCTTGCGTTTGTAGCTGCACCTATGGTTCATTGGCCCGAGGTTATGGTTACATACGACAGCACAGATAAAGTTTTATTTTCTGCCGATGGGTTTGGAAAATTTGGTGCTCTCGATGTAGAAGAGGATTGGGCGTGCGAGGCAAGACGTTATTTTATAGGAATTGTCGGAAAATATGGTGCGCAGGTTCAAAGTCTGCTTAAAAAGGCTGCAGGGCTTGATATAGAAATAATCTGTCCGCTTCATGGACCTGTTTTGACAGAAAATCTCGGATATTATATAAATCTTTATAATACCTGGTCGTCATATTCAGTTGAATCTGAAGGGATAGTAATTGCATACACCTCAGTATACGGCAATACAAAGAAGGCGGTAGAACTCCTTGCGGAAAAGCTGAAGGCAAAAGGCTGTCCCAAGGTTGTCCTAAACGATTTGGCGCGCTGCGATATGGCAGAGGCTGTAGAGGATGCATTCCGCTATGGAAAGCTTGTATTGGCTACCACAACGTATAACGCCGAAATCTTTCCGTTTATGAGGCAGTTTATCGATGGCCTTACTGAACGCAATTTCCAAAACAGAACAGTTGCCTTTATCGAAAATGGCTCGTGGGCACCGCTCGCGGCAAAGGTTATGCGAAAAATGTTTGAAAACAGCAAAAATATAAATTTTGCCGATACAACAGTTACGGTTATGTCGGCACTTGATGAAGACAGCACAGCACAGCTTGATGCACTCGCCGATGAGCTTTGCCGCGATTATATCGCGCAGGATAGCGAAACTGCCAACAAGAATGATTTAACGGCACTGTTTAACATTGGTTACGGGCTCTATGTTGTAACATCAAACGACGGCAAAAAGGATAACGGCTTGATTGTCAATACTGTAACCCAAGTTACCAATACGCCTAATCGCATTGCTGTTACTATAAATAAGGATAGTTACTCCCATCATACTATAAAACAATCAGGTATTATGAATATAAATTGTTTATCCGAAGATGCGCCATTTTCGATTTTTGAAACCTTTGGATTTGCAAGCGGGAGAAATACGGATAAGTTTACAAATATTGAGCCACTTCGCTCTGATAATGGTCTTGCATTTTTGCCAAGATATATTAATTCATTTATGTCGCTTAAGGTAGAGCAGTATGTTGACCTAGATACTCACGGTATGTTTATCTGCAGTATAACAGAGTCAAGGGTTATTTCCGATGCAAGAACAATGACATACACCTATTATCAGAATAATGTAAAGCCAAAGCCTAAGACAGAGGGCAAAAAGGGATATGTATGTAAGATTTGCGGATATGTATATGAGGGCGATACTCTGCCTGAAGATTTTATCTGTCCGCTTTGTAAACACGGAGCATCGGATTTTGAACCTATAAACTAATATACAAGTTGTCATATTAATAAAAATTCCTTCATACAATGTATTAAAAATGGCCGTACAGAATAAGTGTACCCGCATTAAAGTACAAATATGGAGGAATTTTTAATGGTCGAATATAACGTATATCGGGATATTGCCGAGAGGACCCAAGGGGATGTATACATCGGAGTGGTGGGACCTGTAAGAACGGGAAAATCAACTTTTATAAAGAAATTTATGGAATTGTTGGTCCTGCCAAATATTGAAAATGAGTATAAACGCTCTCGGGCGCTTGATGAACTGCCCCAAAGCGCGGGCGGAAGAACCATAATGACAACGGAGCCCAAGTTTATACCGAATGAGGCGATAGAGATTGTGCTCGATGACAGTGCCCGCTTTAATGTCAGAATGATAGATTGCGTGGGCTATATTGTGGACGGGGCGCTTGGGCATATCGAGGATGACCTCCCAAGAATGGTTGTAAGTCCTTGGGTAGAAGAACCGATTCCCTTTGAAACCGCGGCAGAGATAGGTACGCATAAGGTTATTGCAGACCACTCTACAGTAGGTATAGTTGTTACAACGGACGGAAGCATAGGAGAGCTTGAGTGCGAGGACTATGCACCAGCCGAAGAGAGGGTTATATCAGAGCTCAAGGCGATAAACAAGCCGTTTGTAATTATACTCAATTCTACAAATCCAAAATCAGACAAGGCAAAAATGTGCAAAGCGACACTTGAAGAAAAATATAACGCAACAGTTATCCCTATGAATTGTATGGCGCTTGAAAAAGAAGATATTGATGAAATTATGCAAAAAATTCTATATGAGTTTCCAATTCGTGAGGTAGGATTTTATATGCCCGAGTGGATAAACGAGCTCGGCGATGGAAGCAAGCTTAAGGATGATATGCACAGTGCTGTATTTGAAAGCTTTGACGGAGTATGTAAAATATCAGATGTGATGTCACTTCCTGAACGATTAATGAAGTACGATTTTATTGACTCCGCGTCTGTTGATTCGGTTCTTCCGGGCGAGGGCGCAGTCGAAATAAAAATTCTTGTAGATGACAGGTTGTTCTACAATACTCTAGAGGAGCAGACGGGCTTTTCTATAAAAGACGAGAGTGAACTTCTTAATCTGTTGCTCAATTTGTCAGAGATAAAGCATAATTACGAAAAGGTAGAGGCGGCACTGCGACAAGTAAATCAAACAGGGTATGGAATAGTTTCGCCATCGCTTGAGGAGCTAACATTAGAAGAGCCTGAGATAGTGAAGCAGGGCAGCCGTTTCGGAGTGCGTTTAAGGGCAAGTGCTCCGTCTATACATATGATAAGGGCGGATATTGAAACAGAGGTAAATCCCATTGTCGGAACAGAGAGGCAGTCGGAGGAGCTTGTCCATTATCTCTTAAATGAGTTTGAGAGCGACCCAAAGGAGATTTGGAAATCAAATATATTCGGGAAATCCCTACACGAATTGGTAAACGAGGGGCTTCACAACAAGCTTTATCGTATGCCCGAGGATGCGAGGATGAAGATACAAGAAACCCTCCAGAAAATTATTAATGAGGGCAGCGGTGGGCTTATATGTATAATTTTGTAAACCTAAGGAGATAAAACAAAGGCAACCTATGTGGTTGCCTTTGTTTTTTTATGTGCGGATGATTATTATTTTAAATTTTGGTAAGACTATAATTATCAAATTTTATATATTACGGATAGAGAGGAAAAAGTTATGAAGGATAAAATTTTTGGAGTTCTTCAAAGGGTTGGTCGCTCATTTATGTTGCCGATTGCCATACTGCCCGTTGCGGGGTTATTTTTAGGTATCGGCGGGGCGTTTACAAACGAAACAATGCTAAAGGCGTATAACCTTATGGGAATTATGGGACCGGGTACGCCTATAAATGCAGTCTTGCGAGTGCTGAGCAGTTGCGGTGACATTGTGTTTGCAAACCTTCCATTAATTTTTGCGATAGGTATTGCAATTGGTATGGCAAAGAGAGAAAAGGAAGTTGCAGCCCTCGCGGGTGCGATAGCCTTCTTTGTTATGCACGCGGCAATTGGGGCTATGGCTCTTAATTCATACGGAGAGGCAGGCGTAGCCGAGCATATTGCAAGCGGGTCAATGGGGTCGGTGCTTGGAATACGTTCTCTGCAGATGGGTGTTTTCGGGGGTATTATAGTCGGGATAGGTGTTGCGGCACTTCATAATCGTTTCTATAAAATAAAGCTTCCGCAGGTATTATCATTCTTTGGCGGGACGAGATTTGTGCCTATAATTTCAGCCGCAGTTTATCTGGTAGTGGGAATTTTGATGTTCTTTATATGGCCGCCAATTCAAACAGGTATTACGTATATAGGACGACTTGTGCAGGATTCTGGCTATATAGGAACATGGATTTATGGTATAACAGAGCGTGCGCTTATACCATTTGGTCTGCACCACGTTTTTTATCTGCCGTTCTGGCAAACAAATGTTGGCGGAACTATGGAAATTATGGGCAGAACATGGGAAGGCGCGCAAAATATCTTTTTTGCCCAGCTTTCTGACCCATCGGTTGAGCATTTTGCGGTTTCTGCAACGAGATTTATGTCGGGTAAATTCCCATTTATGATATTCGGGCTTCCGGGTGCGGCGCTTGCTATGTACCACTCGGCAAAGACGAAAAAGAAAAAGGTGGCGGGCGGACTTCTTTTGTCTGCCGCTCTTACCTCGATGCTTACGGGTATAACAGAGCCTATTGAGTTTACCTTCTTGTTTGTAGCACCCGTTTTATATGTGATACACTGCGTTTTAGCAGGGCTTTCCTATATGCTGACGCATATATTTAACGTGGGCGTTGGTATGACATTCTCAGGTGGACTTATTGACTTGTTTTTATTCGGAGTTCTGCAGGGAAATGCGAAAACTGACTGGATAAATATAGTAATAATCGGTATCGGATATTTTGTAGTATATTACTTCTTGTTTAAGTTCCTGATAAAGAAATTTGATTTCAGGACACCCGGGAGAGAGGAAGATACAGAGGAAACAAAGCTATATACGAGGGCGGATGTGAACGAGAGGGCAGACAGCAGAAAAAAATTAGCCGAGAGGTCTGCTATGATTACAGTAGGGCTTGGTGGTAAGGAGAATATAACTGATGTTGATTGTTGTGCAACACGTCTTCGAGTAACTGTAAAAAATGGTGACTTGGTAGATGAGTCAATCCTGAAATCAAGCGGAGCCGCGGGAGTAATACGAAAAGGAAACGGAGTTCAGGTCATATACGGCCCAAGCGTAACCATTGTTAAATCGGAGCTTGACGATTTTCTTGCATCTCCTGAGTCTGACAAAATCGAGAGCATTAAAGCTGTCAAAACAGAGGATAAACTATCCGTAAAATCTGCAGAAACTGAGGAAATCAGAATTTTCTCTCCCCTTAAAGGGAGTGCGCTTCCGTTAGAGAAAGTGGAGGATGAGGCATTCTCCAAAGGCGTACTTGGCGCAGGAATTGCAATCCAACCTACAGAGGGCAAGCTGTATGCACCGATAGATGGAGTAGTAGACAACGTTTTTGATACGGGTCACGCTATGGGAATTATGTCAAATGACGGGCTTGATATTTTATTGCATATGGGGATTGATACGGTTAAGCTCAGGGGCAAGTATTTTAATGTAAAAGTAAAAAAAGGAGATAAGGTAAAGCGCGGAGATTTGCTTGCGGAATTCGATATTGACGGAATTAAAAAGGAAGGATTCTCTGTTGCAACCCCTATGATTGTATGCAATTCTGAAGCTTGTGAAAGTGTAGTGCCTGCATATGAGAACGAGATTATAAATGTGGGTGACATTGCGCTTATTGCGAAGAAGTATAAGTGATAAAATTGGGGGCAGTTCAAGATGAACTGCCCCCAATTAATATTACATTTCATTATTTTCGTACATTATTATTGCAAGAATAGCGCTACTGACTGTTTCAGTGCGTAGAATTCTCGGACCGAGACCGACAAGCTTTATGCCCGATTTTTCTGCAAGGGCTGCCTCGCTTTCCGAAAAACCGCCCTCGGGACCTATGATTACGCTGATTTCAGTTGCAGAATTTTCGGACAAAACTGTCTTTAAATTTGAAGTTTCCGAGCCTGCCAGAATTTCGTAAGGCATAACCGAAAGTTGCGTTTTACTCATTTTGTCAATGGCGTCTGCGAAATTTACAGGTGCCTCAACTGTCGGTATAATGCCGCGTCCGCATTGCTTTGCTGCCTCTACTGCGACCTTGTTCCATCTGCTGATTTTATCATCCTGCTTTTTCCCTGCTTCAAGCTTTGAAACACATCTGTCCATAGCAACGGGAACAATCGAATGTACGCCAAGCTCAACCGATTTTTGGATTATGCCCTCCATCTTTCCCGATTTCGGGATACCTTGATATATAGTCACACGTGTTTTAGGCTCTTGCTCTGAAAATTTTGAAGACAAAATTTTTGCTTCACATTTGTCTTTGTTGACAGAGAGCAGTTCGCATATGTATTCATAGCCCGTCCCGTCAAATACAAGTATTTGGTCACCTGATTTCATACGAAGAACCTTTGTTATATGTGTCGCGTCCTCGTATATCGTGACGATATTCTCGCTGATATTTTGAGGCTCGGTAAAAAATCTTCTCACATAAATCCCTCAAATCATAAATTATTTTGCGGTGATTGCCGCCCAGTCATTATCTGTTTTTATGTTTGTAATTTCAAGACCGTTTTGGGTAAGTGCAAGCTTTACCTCATCAAGCCTCTCCAGAATAATTCCCGAACAGATAAAGGTGGCATTTTCTTTCATAAATCCGCGAATAAACGGAGCGATGGCAATTATCACATCTGCAACTATGTTTGCAAGAACAATGTTATGAGTGCCAAGCTTTCCGCGCAAGTCCTCGTCGATTGTGATATCGCCCGTATATGTTTTATAATTATCTGTTGGCAGTTTATTTAGCTCAAGATTTGTGTATGCAACATCTGTGGCATTGGGGTCAATATCTACCGCAACAGAGGAGGATGCTCCAAGAAGAAGGGCGGTAATCGAAAGTATGCCCGAGCCACAGCCCAAATCAAGAACGCTATCCCCGCTTTTGAGATTTTTTTCTATCTCCTCAAGACAAAATCTCGTGCTCGGGTGCGAGCCTGTTCCAAAGCTCATTCCAGGATTTACTGTGAAAACAACACGTCCGTCTGTGTCTTTTGGCTCTTCCCAGGCAGGGCAAATAAGTATTTTTTCTCCGACAGGGATGGGGTGGAAGTACTGCTTCCAGATTTCCGACCAGTCCTCATCTTTTACATTGTCGGTTGTAATCTCAAGTGTGCCAAAGGCGTTCTCTGTATCCAACTCTTTAAGAGCTGCCATTGATGTCTTTACCGCACCAAGCTGTTCAATGCCCGATGCCCCGCAGAGCAGGTAAAATGTAATTTGCGTATCTGCTTCCTTTAAACGTTCAAGCTCTTCGTCTACATAATCCCAATATTTTCTGTTGGTTTCAAGGAATTCTTTAAAGTCATCTTTGTCGGCAATTTCTATTCCGTTTATGCCAAGCTCTAAAAGCCGTCCGCTGACGGGGTCAATACCCTCGGCGGTAGTTGTAATTGTTGTTTTAATCCATTCCATTTTTATACCTCAATTTCAAAATATATGCCGAAAAGCGCAGATAAAAACTGCGCTTTTGATTTGTTACTAATTGTTAAACAGCTCTTTCATCTTATCGAAGAAGGACTTTCTTTGTTTATATTTAGATGGGTCAACCGTATCGTCAAATTGACGGAGTATATTCTTTTGGGCGTCGGAAAGCCCCTTTGGAATTTCAACCTTTATTGTGACATATTGGTCGCCGCGCTGGGTAGAATGAAGCTTCGTTACACCCTTGCCCTTAAGACGAAATACTGTGCCGCTCTGGGTGCCCTCGGGTATGTTATAGGATACCTTTCCGTCAATTGTCGGAACCTGAACCTCTGCCCCGAGAGTTGCCTGAACAAAGGAAATGGGATAGTCACATAGAATGTCATAACCCTGCCTTATAAACAGCTTGTGGTTGCGAACTCTTACACTCAAAATAAGGTCACCGTTTGGACCGCCGTTTGCACCCGCATCACCCTCGTTTCTGATATATACCTGCTGGCCATTATCAATTCCTGCGGGAATTTTAACCCTTACCTTTTTGTTCTTGCGGGCATTGCCGCTGCCACCGCAAGATGGACAAGGATTTTTAATAATCTTACCCTTGCCGCCGCAAGTATCACATGGGCGTACGCTCTGGAAATTTCCTAGAGGTGTGCGTTGTACGGTCTTGACCTGACCTGAACCCTGACAGGTTGGACAGGTTGTCGGCGAACTGCCCTCGGCAGAGCCTGAACCATGACATTTTTCACACTTTTCAAGGTGATTAATTGTTATCTCACGCTCTGTGCCAAAGCACGCTTCCTCAAAGGATAAATCTATGTTATATGTTAAATCTCTGCCACGTCTTGGTGCATTTGGGTTTTGACGCTGTCCGCCAAATCCCCCGCCAAAGAAACTGCTGAATATGTCACCCATATCGAAGCCGTCAAAACCTCCAAAGCCGCCGCCGTAACCGCCGCCTGCGGTCTGGTCAAATGCGGCGTGACCGAACTGGTCATATCTCTGTTTCTTTTCGGGGTCGCTAAGTACCTCGTAAGCCTCTGTTGCCTCTTTAAATTTTGCCTCTGCGCCCTCTTTGTCGTCGGGATTGAGGTCAGGATGATATTTCTTTGCAAGCTTTCTGTAAGCTTTTTTTATTTCGTCAGGAGAAGAGCTTTTGTTTACACCAAGCACTTCATAATAATCTCTTTTATCTGCCATATTAATAAGCCTCTCAAACATAGGCATAAGGGAAAACCCTTATGCCTATTTAATTCTATTTATTGTCATCAACCTCTGTATATTCTGCGTCAACAACATTGTCATCAGTTGGACCCTGCGCATCGCCCTGTGCGCCTGCAGCAGCCTGCGCTTGTGCGTAAAGCTTTTCGGATATTGCGTAGAAAGCCTTTTGAACATTCTCTGTCTGTGCTTTAACAGCCTCTGTGTCAAAGGAGGAGGCGCCCAGCATTTCTTTAAGCTTTGAAACCTCGCTCTCTATCGATGACTTTTCATCAGCAGAAATTTTATCACCAAGCTCGCCAAGAGTCTTCTCGGTCTGGTATACAAGGCTGTCAGCGGTATTGCGTACATCAACTTCTTCTTTTTTCTTCTTATCCTCAGCCGCAAACTTTTCAGCCTCTTTAACTGCCTTGTCGATATCCTCGTCAGAGAGGTTCGTGCTTGAGGTAATGGTGATGTTCTGTTCTGAACCTGTTCCAAGGTCTTTTGCCGAAACATTTACAATACCGTTTGCGTCAATGTCAAATGTAACCTCAATCTGCGGAACTCCTCTTGGTGCGGGCGGAATGTTGCTCAGGCTAAATCTGCCGAGTGTTTTGTTGTATGCAGCCATTTCGCGCTCACCCTGGAGAACGTGAACCTCTACGCTTGTTTGGTTATCAGCAGCGGTAGAGAAAATCTGACTCTTTTTAGTCGGGATTGTGGTGTTGCGCTCTATAAGTTTTGTAAATACGCCGCCCATAGTTTCTATACCGAGTGAGAGAGGAGTAACGTCAAGAAGAACCAAATCCTCAACATCGCCCGAGAGGACACCTGCCTGAATTGATGCACCGATTGCAACACACTCATCGGGATTGATGCCCTTGTGCGGCTCCTGACCGATAAGCTTTTGAACAGCCTCCTGAACAGCGGGAATTCTTGAAGAACCGCCAACTAAAAGCACCTTATCAATTTCATTTGCAGCAAGACCTGCATCACGAAGAGCGTTTCTTGTAGGCTCCATTGTTTTTTCAACAAGGTCAGCTGTGAGAGAGTCAAATTGAGCGCGTGTAAGAGTAATATCAAGGTGTTTGGGACCTGTAGCATCCGCAGTTATGAACGGAAGGTTGATGTTAGTGCTGGTTACGCCTGATAACTCAATCTTTGCTTTCTCGGCTGCCTCTTTAAGTCTTTGAAGAGCCATCTTGTCGGCACGCAAATCTATGCCGTTTTCCTTTTTGAATTCGTCTGCAAGGTAGTTCATAACCTTATCGTCAAAGTCATCACCGCCAAGGCAGTTATTACCGCTTGTTGCGAGAACCTCGAATACGCCATCGCCAATTTCAAGAATAGATACGTCAAACGTACCGCCGCCGAGGTCGTATACCATTATCTTCTGGTCTGTGTCCTTGTCAAGACCGTAAGCAAGTGCAGCGGCTGTCGGCTCGTTTATAATTCTAAGAACCTCAAGGCCTGCAATTTTACCTGCATCCTTTGTAGCCTGACGTTGTGCATCAGAGAAGTAAGCAGGAACAGTAATTACCGCCTGAGAAATAGTTTCACCAAGATAGCTCTCTGCGTCTGCTTTGAGTTTTTGCAAAATCATCGCAGAAACCTCTTGCGGTGAATAGTTTTTGTCGTCTATAGCAACCTTTCTGTCTGTTCCCATATCTCTCTTTATAGATGCAATAGTGCGGTCAGGGTTGGTAATTGCCTGACGCTTTGCAACCTGACCTACGAGTCTTTCACCCGTCTTTGTGAAGGCAACAACAGAAGGAGTAGTTCTCGCGCCCTCGGGGTTGGTTATAACGGTAGGCTCTCCGCCCTCCATTACAGCAACACACGAATTCGTTGTACCTAAATCAATACCTATAATCTTTCCCATAATATATCATATCCTTTCTTATAATAATACAAAGTTATGTTTTGTATAATAATTAATTTGAAACCTTTACCATAGAGTGTCTGATTACCTTGTCCTTATATATATATCCCCTTTGGAATTCTTCGATGACAGTATTTTCAGCCTCGTCACTGTCCTCTGTCATAACGGCGTTATGTCGCTCGGGGTCAAATTCGTTTCCAACAGCGGCGATGGGCTCTACACCTATTGAGGAGAGTGCATCGTCAAACTGTTTCTTTATCATTTTTATTCCCTCTAAAACGCTGCCGTCATCTCCTGAATTTTCAGCAGCTGATACGGCACGCTCAAGATTGTCAACCACAGGAAGAAGAGGGGCAATTGTTTCGCATACTGCCATCTTGTAAAAGTCTTCTTTTTCTCTTGCTGTACGCTTTTTGTAGTTGTCAAACTCTGCCGCGGTACGCATAAGCTTATCAGAGAGTCCCGCTATTTTTTCATTTGCCGCGTCAAGCTCGCTCTTTTCGGCAGTTTCGGGTGTGTTCTCCTCGGTTTGTTCGGCATCGTCTGTCTTAACATCTTCAACAACTTCGTAGGTTTCTTCTTTAGTAACTTTTTCTTTGTCAGACATTTGTGTAAATCTCCTTAATTATTTATTATCAGGCGGAAGCATATTAAATCTCTCGCCAAGCATAGCCTCAAGCTGTTTCGCAAAGAAATCAACGCCTGTTACAATTCTCGAGTAGTCCATACGCATTGGACCGACAACCCCAATTATACCCGTCATATTTTCGCCTACATTATATGTTGTTAAAACGACGGAATTATTTTTAAGCTCATCAACGGGATTTTCATCGCCGATAAATACGGAAACCTCACCGCTCTTAACGGCAGGAAGAGCACGAACCATTTTGTCAAGTGAGTCCTTATTTTCAAAGAAACCAAGGATTTCGCGGATTTTATCAACATTGTTATACTCGGGAAAGCGCAGAATGTTGGTAGAACCTTCCATATAGACCTCGCGCTTATCTATTTCAGAAATAGTTTCGTAAACAAGCTCTAAAACAGAGGTCAAAATTTCCACATTTACTCCAACAGCGTTTTGCACCTCTATTATATTGCCTATATTTATATTAGATGCAGTCAGTCCTGTAAGGTTTTCATTGAAAACCTCATTCAATTTATTAATTACATCATCGGAAATGCCCTCACGCAGACGCAAAAGCTTATTTTTGATAATACCTGAATTGTCTGCGACGATAACCATAATCGTATTTGCGTCAATTCCTACAATTTTAATACTTTTAATCACACCGCGCTCAATACTCGGAAGCATTCCAAAGGTTGGGAGCGATGTAACTCTTGAGAAGGCGGAGGATACATCCTTTACGATTTTGTCAAGCTCTCTCATTTTGTTAAGTGTAGCACTTTTGAGCTGCTCAATCTCGGTGGCTGTCATAAGATATTTTTCCATAAGAGAATCTACATAAAATCTAAAACCCAACCCTGACGGAATTCTGCCCGCAGAGGTATGGGGCTGTGTAAGATATCCAAGATCCTCTAAATCACCCATCTCGTTTCGGATTGTTGCTGCACTGAGGTTCAAGTTTGTATTTTTTGCAATACTGCGCGACCCGACAGGCTCGGCATTCTGAATATAGCCTTCAACAATTGCACGAAGAATACGCTTTTTTCTGTCATCTAATGCCAACGCAAACAACTCCTTTCGATTGTTAGCACTCACTGGGATAGAGTGCTAAAACTTATATTGATAGGATACCACGGAAGGTATATTTTGTCAAGTATTTTTTAAAATTATTTCTGTATAAACCGCAAAAAAACAGGACGAATTTTCGTCCTGTTTCTGATAATTGAATTTTTACTCTGCGTCAGCGGGTTCCGCGCGCTCTGTAGTAATAATTGTGGGTTCATCTTTTTCTGCCTTTGGCTTAAACATTTCCGAAACTTTATCGATTGCCACGGGGGCAAAATCAAGAAGTCTGTCGTATATTGTATTTTGAGGGGTAACGGAAATCATACGTATCTTTCCGTTTCCAACGACAAGAAATGCCTCGGGTGTAAGAGATATACCGCCGCCTGTTCCGCCGCCGAAGAGGTTTTTAGGTTCGGAATTATCATTGCCTTTTGATTTAAACTTTTCAAATTCACTTCCGCCAACGCCAAAGCCGATTGCTACCTTTGAGATAGGTATAATAACCGAGCCATCAGGCGATGTAATTGGGTCTCCCACGATTGTGTTTACATCAATCATTTCTTTAAGACCCTGGAGTGCGGTGTACATAATTCCTTCAATTGGATGTTTATCTGCCATTTTTTCCACGTCCTTTTTTTAATTTATCTTTTAAATAGGTAAAGTTTGGCATACGCAATGCAGTAAACAATGCACTTATAATATGTGCCGGCCTTACCTTAATTATACTCTGGGCTTCAAGGTTAAAGCGTTTTCCGTAAAAGTCGGGAGTAATGTCAAGTATTGGATAAGAGAGGTGTGCCCATCTGCAAGCGACGGGATAAAGAGCACTGACAGCACCCCATATTGAGCCATAAAGCATACCCGTTGCCGCGGCATCTCCTGTCCCATACTCCATTTTAACTCTGACAACCGGAATTTGGACCTTATATCTTAAATGTCCAAAAAGCTTTTTTATAACAGCAATTATATCAGAATATGTTTCGGATATTTCTGTTTTTATATTTTTTATTTCATCAAAATTAAAACCATTTTCAGCGCTGTATATCCTGTCCTTTATAGTGGCAAGCCCAAATGGCGATTCCTGTTTTTCCGATGACTTATCGTCATTTTTGCTTGGCGCAGGTTCCCTTTTCAAAAAATCAATTTCAAATTTTTTTCTGTATAGCTTGTTCCCGACAGATATAAGCAAAAGCTGATTTTTCAGGTGAATGTCAATAGTTACATAAGAGATAGTCAATGTAAGCAAAACAGATACAATGATTAGAAGTATTAAAATAACATAAATCATAGTTTTGCTCACCTCTATACTCTGTTATAAATCTTCCGTATTTAGCATTCACTCTTGTTTGTATTCGATTACGCCATCCATCTCGATTTGCTCGCCCTCTTCGACTGTTTGACCGAGAGAGTCAAATTCAGGGATTTCCTCTAAATCAGATATTCCGAACGAGCGTAAAAAGTGTTGTGTGGTTCCAAATAAGATCGGTCTGCCGGGCGCATCAAGGCGTCCTTTTTCTTCAATAAAGTTGCGTTCTATCAGACGATTTACGATGTAATCGCAATTTACACCACGGATATGCTCGATAGAAGCCCTTGTAACAGGTTGTTTATATGCAACAATTGACAGAACTTCAAGCGCGGCATTTGATAAGTTTTGCTTTCTCGGCGGCTCTGCGAGCCTTGAGATATATTCGAAGTATTCGCCCCTGGTGCACATTTGGTAGCTGTTATCCATACGAATGATATGTATTCCGCGGCGGGAATAGTTATAGTCTTCAATCATTTTATTAAGGATTTCTCGTAATGACTTTTTATCAACGTCCACAATATCTGCGAGGCGTTCAAGCTCTACCGCATCTCCTGCGGCAAATAGGACACCTTCGAGTATTGCCTGAATTTCTCGTATATCCATCGTTAAAACTCCTAATCGTCAATTATATTTAAATCAAATTCCGAATCATCAAGCCGATAAACTTTTGGGTTTGAAATGTTATTTTCTTCATATTCTACCCGTATTTTCTTGATTTTAATCAGCTCAAGAATGGCAAGGAAAGAGGCGACAACCTCGGAGCGAGTTTTTGAACCCCTGAAAAGCTCCTTGAAAAAAGATTGGCCTTTCTTCATAAGCTGTTTCCAAATCCCTGAAACACGAGAGCGGACAGAAACCTTCTCGTGCCCAACAATTCCTTGAAATGAGTGCTTTGGAGGCGGGGTTTTACGTTCAAGCCTCTGAAAAGCGCGCTTGTATGCAAGATTAAGATTTTCAGGCGTGAGAAGCGCTAAGTTAAGCTCGGCAGGCGGTCTTTCAATAGCATCAGGAGCCTTAAAAAACATAGACGCACCTATGTTTTCGTGTGATTTAAAAAATTCAACAGACTCTTTAATCTTCTTGTATTCGGTAAGACGTCTTACAAGCTCTTCGCGCGGGTCAACGTCGTCGTCTGCTTCGTCCTCTTGTTTGGGCAGGAGCATCTTTGATTTAATTTGTAAAAGCGTAGCGGCAAGAACTAAAAATTCACTTGATATTTCAAGGTCCATATCCTTCATTTCTGCCATAACCGCGAGATACTGCTCAAGTATCAGCGAGATGGGGATATCGTAAATGCTTACCTTGTTTTTTCGGATTAGCATAAGAAGAAGGTCAAGAGGACCCTCAAAGCTATCCAATTTAAATTTTAACTGCTCCATATAAACACCCTAAATAAATAATTGAATTATCATATCATAGAAACTCAGAACCCCGCTCCTCAAAAGGTATAAAAGCGAATTGAAAAATGGCAGGTTTATCAATATTATCAGCGCAATAAAGCCGTATCTCTCGTACTGCATAAGCTTAAAATAGTAACGTCGCGGCAGTATCGCGTTGAGGATTTTCGAACCATCAAGCGGAGGAATTGGAATAAGGTTAAATATCCCAAGACCTATATTGTAAATTACAAGATAGTAACAGATGAGAGAGAGTACCCCGCCTGGGCTTATGAATGTCCATCCTATATATCCGATAAAGCCGAGAATTATGTTTGAAAGAGGCCCGCCAAGAGCCGTAAGAACCATACCAAGCTTTTTGTTTTTAAAGTTCCACGGATTTACAGGAACAGGCTTTGCCCATCCAAATCCGAATAATAACAGAGAAAGTGTGCCAAACAGGTCTAAATGATGAAATGGATTTATAGATATCCTGCCTGAATATTTTGCAGTTTCGTCCCCGCCCCAATATGCTACAAGACCATGGCATGCCTCGTGAACCGATAGGGAAAGAAAAACACAAAATATCATTATCAAGGCATGAAGCAGTCTTACAGAAAATGGCAGACCTGTATTTCTGAATATGTCCAAAACCATAATTATAGCACCTCTTTATAAATCGTTTCTGACTAAATCTTCATAAGTTTCGCGTTTTACTGCGACAATAGGCTTGCCATCCTTTATCATGATTACTGGCGGTCTTGGTATTCTGTTATAATTACTCGACATAGAGTAGTTGTAAGCACCTGTTGACAGTATTGCCAGAATATCACCTGATGAAACATCCTGAATTTTCATATTCTCGCCGATAAGGTCACCTGATTCGCAGCACTTACCTGCAATTGTAACCGTCTTATCATAGGGCGCAGTAGGATTTTCTACCGAAACTGCAGTATATTCGGCACCATAGAGAATATAGCGCGGATTATCACCCATACCGCCGTCTACGGATACATAGGTACGTACATTTGGGATTTCTTTTATTGCCCCTACTGTGTAGAGAGTAAGACCTGCCTCTGCAACGATAGAACGCCCCGGTTCTACAATAATAAACGGGAGGCTTAAATCAAGCTCTGCGCAACAGCGCTTTACAACATCTGACACAGCACGCATATATTCGCTGTAATCAATGGGGGTGTCAGCGTCTGTATATTTAGACCCAAAACCACCGCCAAGGTTAAGTTCTTTTGCCTCAAAGCCATATTTTGTCTTTATGTCTGCAATAAACCTGAGCATAACCTCTGCTGTGTGTTCAAATGGTTCAAGGTCAAAAATTTGAGAACCTATATGACAATGAAAACCGACAAGGTTTATGTTTTCAAGTGAAAGTGCAAGGGCCACAATTTCGTCTGCCTCGCCGTTTTCTATTGCTGAACCGAATTTACAGTCTATCTGTCCTGTCTTTATGAAATCGTGAGTGTGAGCATCTACGCCGGGCTTTATTCTGAACATTATGTCAGCGCATTTTCCCATATCTTTTGCGATATTATTAAGGATAGAAAGCTCATAAGGGTTATCTACTACAATTCTGCCAATTCCACACTCCAGGGCGTATTTAAGTTCAGACTTTGTTTTATTATTGCCGTGGAAATATATTTTCGAGGGAGGGAAGCCCGCAGAAATTGCAGTATGAAGTTCGCCGCCCGATACAACGTCGACACCCATACCCTCTTCATTTGCAATTTTATATAAATATTTACACGAGAGCGCCTTGCTCGCATAAAGTGCCAGACCGTGTCCTGCGTAATATTTATCTATAGAAGTTTTATACGCCCTGCAATTGTTGCGTATAGTGGTTTCGTCCATCACATATGCAGGCGTGCCGAATTCTTCAGCAACCTTTTTTAAATCACATCCGCCAAGTTGCAAAGTGCCGTTATTGCCGACATTCAGACCATTCATTATAAACTGCATTTTAACTATCCTCCGTGAAAGCTTTGTTGTACTATAAATGCTTTTTTGACATTCAAATATCTGCTGTATACTATCCGTAAATTTTATCACATTTAAATATATTTGTCAAATATTATAGAAAAAATCCGCCCATAGGAGCAAAAAGGGTATTGCAATTTGCGGGGATGTATGATAGTATGTTAGGGTAGTCTTTATATTGGAAAACTATGATTGCATACATAAAAGGAGAAAGGAAAGGTAGTATGAAGCAATTATCATTAGTATTAATGGGCGGGGGAGACAGAGGCAGCAGCTATTTAAAGTTTCTGGATATAGATTCAGAGAAATTTAAGCTTGTTGCATTGGCAGAACCGGTCAAAGAGAAGAGAGAATATCTTGCTGCAAAGTACAATGTGCCTGAAGAGATGTGCTTTGAGAGTTGGGAAGAACTTTTGGAATTGCCAAAGATTGCGGATATTGCAATGATTTGCACACAGGATAAGATGCACTTTGAACCCGCGATGAAGGCTATCGAGAAGAAGTATGACATTCTTTTGGAAAAACCAATTGCACCAACTCCGCAGGAATGTTATAAAATTTCACAGAGCGCAAAAGCAAACGGGGTAAAGGTTTTAGTTTGCCATGTAATCAGATATGGCCCATTCTATAGAGCTGTAAAGAAATTTATCAGTGAAGGAAATCTTGGCGAGATTATGAATGTTGTTCATACCGAGGCCGTAGGTAATTTACATATGAGCCATAGTTTCGTAAGGGGCAATTGGAGAAGAGAAGATGAAGCTGCTCCGATGATTCTCGCAAAATGCTGTCATGACGCAGACCTTTTCCAGTGGATAATAGGAGAAAGATGCACAAAGGTACAGTCTATAGGTATGTGCTCGTATTTTACGGAGAAAAATAAGCCTGAAGGGGCGCCAAAGCGTTGTCTTGACGGATGTCCGCATAAGGATACTTGCTTTTATTATGCTCCCAGTCTTTACAAGACAGATAGCACAGAGGTTCAACACTTCAGAGCAATTGTTGCAAATAAGTTTGACCCAACAGATGAGGAAGTAGATGAGGTGCTCAAGACATCGCCGTACGGTAGATGTGTTTATCAGTGCGACAACGATGTTGTTGACCATCAGATTGTAAATGTACAGTTTGGTGAAGATAAGCTTTTAACCCTTACTATGTCAGGATTTAATAAGGGCGGAAGAACTTCGATTATTATGGGAACCAAGGGAGAGCTTTATCTTGATAGAGAAATGCAAATTATGAATTTCTATGATTTTGCAACAAGAGAAACTACAAATGTTTATACCTACGATCCTGCAGTTGACGCCAGCATTGCAGGTGGACACGGCGGCGGTGATGTAGGAATTATGCAGGATTTGTATGAATATATTGCAAACGATAATCCCTCGGAATCAATTTCGGACATTTCTGCTTCTTGTATGAGTCATTTAATTTGTTTTGCAGCAGAAGAGGCAAGAAAAAAGAACGTTACCATAGATATGAATGAATATATTAAAAGCCTTGAAGATTAACAAATAGAAAACACGCTATGCCGTATGGCATACCGTTTTTTATGGAGGAGAGGATGGGATTCGAACCCACGGTACGCTATTAACGTACACAGCATTTCCAATGCTGTAACAAGTGCGTTTTTACGGGGTTTGTAAGGCATTTGACCAATTTTGACCAACAGAGAAGTGCTGTGCCAATGATAATTTAATTCATTTTATTGTTAGTTAAATCGTAAAAAATAGGGAACAGAGATCAAATTCCATTCCCTAAAAATTGTTTGCCATCTACTTATAAGGTAGGTGTTTTTTTATTTTAATCATAAATTCCAGCACGGTCATTTATAACTAACATTCTAATCAAACCTTCGGTAAGATTTAATCCATTTTCGTCACCTTTCAAAACACCTTTATCAACCAATTTTTGAATAGTTGGCTTTGCCCAATCGGGCATATTATCATCAATATAATTGTATACCATAGGATTAGCTATGGCTTCAATCATATTTTTTAGTTCTTCATATTGTGTCATTGTTAGCTCTCCTTTGCCTTCTATATTACCCATAACTGCTTCACATATGGCTTTCGCTACATTTTTTGCACCTATTTTATTATACAAATCTGCGTCCGATGCAGTATCTACAAAACACACCTCTACAAGCACAGATGGGACTTTTGTGTTTTTCAAGACATACAAATTTGAACCATCTTTAATCCCTCGATTAATAAGACCGAGGTTTTCTAAATGCTCACAGATATTTGAAGCGTAGGCAATATTTTTACCTCCAAGTGTGTAAGCCTCACAACCCTTACCACCACCAGCATTAAAATGAATTGAAATAAACAAATCAAGAGAAATGCTATTCGCAAGCGTGCATATCTGTCTAAGGTTTTCCTTTGTTGATGCAGCGTAGTCGTTAGTACAATCTATTACTGTGTGCCCAGTTCTCTTGAACATATCTATTAATGCATAACCAACAGCCCGTGTTTCGTCACTTTCATTAAGATAACCAGTTGCTCCACAACCCGGCTGACCGCTAACAGTATGCCCACAATTAATTCCTATAACCATTAAATTATCACCTACTTCATAGTGTTTATTAACTCGTCAATCTTGTCAAAAAAGCGGTTAAATACAGTCGCTGCCTCTGCCCTTGAAATATTTGCATCGGGTTTGAATGTACCGTCATCGTAACCCTTCATAAATCCTAACGCAACTGCATCATTGACATACTCTGTATACCATTCATCCGTAGTCATATCAGCAAAACTCATATTCGAGTTTACCATATTAACCGCAAATTTCTTTGATAGGACGGCATTGTTCAAAAGGTCTACTGCAAAGTTAATGGTTCTAACAAGGATAGCAGATATTTCAGCTCTTGTAATATAAGCCTCGGGGTCAAATGTATTTTCTGTTTTGCCTTCCATTATTCCATTAGAGCAAACAAAGCTTATTCCATCTACATAATAGGATTCGGGGGACACATCGGCAAATGATCTACTTCCTAATTTTAATGTAATCGGTGTTGCAGAAATCTTTTTTTGGTTTAGTGTCTTAATAAATGCATTAAAACTGTCCTGAAGCTTATTAAGCGTTCTTGAAACAATAAGAGCCATATCGCCTCTTATAATATACTCGTCAGGCTTAAACTCTGTTTCCGATACGCCATTCACAAGACCAGTAAGCACGGCAGCTTTGACATCCTTGTAATACCAATCAGCTTCCTTTACATCGACAAAAGGTATACTGTAGTCTGCAAATGTTATCGGAACTGCTTGGTTTATATAAGAAGCAGGGATAACCCAGTTTCCGCCGTTTTTATAGCTTTTACCCCAAGAGTTTCTGAAAAGGAATTCTACCTTATTACCTTTTTTCTTCCATCCATAAAGAACGATGCAGTGTGAACCGCCTCTAAAGAATTCTGCTGATGCAGCAATAATGGGAAGCCTATACATATAAATAGCTCGCATTATCGCCTCTGTTCTTTTAGACTCAAGTGCATATGCTATTCTTGTAAACCCCTTTATACGCTCAGGCTCTCCGAGTTCAAGAAGGTCTTTTCTCTCCCTGATTATATTTATAATTTCGGGGACTTCAACACATATATCAAAATAAATCTTATTTACAAAACCTATTTTCATCAAGCCCTCAGCGGCTGTGTCGAGCCACATTCCATAGCCAGTATAACCTTGTCTGCACTCATCACTGCCATAGGTGTTGCCCTCTGACCAAACTATACCATCATTTAACTCCTCATTATGATGGTATTCTTGTACAGTAGATAAAGCATAAGCGACACAAGCCCCAACAGAGCCTTGGTCTTTAACTGTGCAATACTTATCAATCGGAAGCTCAAACTCATCGGGGAGTTCTATGTTGCTCGCTCCGCAAGCTGCGTAAAAATCATAATCTCTCATTTTTATAGGAGAGAGAAGTGCACCCGTTCCATTCATAAAAGTCACTCCTTAAAATTTGTATTATTAACGCACTAATACCTTGACATGTGCGTCGTCAAGACGTGCCATTACTCTGTAGCCACTCTTCTCAGTAGAATTGGTTGCAATGCCGTTTTCGCCAACCTTACAATAACCGTTAACTATGCAACTTCCGTCATCTTCGACAACGAGTTTACCCATAAAGCCAACATAAGCCCATTCGGGTCTGCTCTCTCTAGGAATATATTCTTCATCTGCGTTATAATCGGGATTTAAAATCCATTCTTCTGCGTCATACGCATCGTGTACTAATACTTTCTCTGTTGTCTTTTCGCCCGTTTCGGGAACAACGCTTTCAATTTCCTCGTATTCGGCATCATAATGAACAGTTTGAGTAAGTTTCTTGCCAAACACATCAGTCAAATACTTTCCTTGCCAATCACTAAAGCTATCACCTACCAAACAAGGTGCTGCCGAAATAATTCCTAAGATGTAATCATCATCAGGTGTTGCAAAACGAATTTTCTCGCCATCGAGCGTAACAAATCTACCTCGCCTATCTTCGTTATCAGGGTTGCCATCAAGCCATTCAAAAAGCTCCGCATAGTCCGCTCCCGCTGAATTATAAGTACCTACTATTGTAACATTTCTAGAATACCAAGCATTACCATCCCAATCTACAGTATGAGCATTTGAACGCTTTGTATCGCTCTTACCATTACCTGTGATGTGCAAATATTTTTTCTCCGTATCATTAAGACTAAACTTTCCCTGAATATGTACCTCATCAACGTAAGCGTTATGACCTTTACCCTCAACGTGAGCGTTTGCAACCCCAGATGCTACAGTATTCTGCATACCTTCAACGTGAACGTACTGCCCATCAACCAAATTCTTGAAACCTTCAACGTGGCACACATACGAATTAATGCCTGTTTCATTAGCCTTGCCTTCAACATGGTTAGCATTGGGCGCAACATTTGACGGAGTACTCCCCCTAACAACATTCAAAGCTCCCTCGACATGACCGCACCTAACGTATATGTTGTTATTCCTACCTTCAGCGTGACACTCATCAGCATAAACCTTATTATATGAGTTTTCAGCATGAGAAGAGTTACTCACAATCTCATTGTTGCTACCTTCAACATGAGAAGACATACCTGTTACTGTATTAACATGCCCTTCACCATGAGCATGCGCACCCTTTACGACAACATACTCACCCTCCGCATGAGCGTTTACCCCTTCTACCGTATTATTGCTACCTTCAACATGAGAGCTTTTTCCTTCAGACGAGATAGTATTAGACTGCCCTTCGCCATGAGCGTAATCTGCATACACCTTTACTTCCTGACCCTCAACGTGAGCATGTGCGCCATTTACCTCATTCTGATAGCCCTCGCCATGAGAATATTCGCCGCTTACTTTGTTTTCACCACCCTCACTATGAGCGTAGTTTCCACTTACCTCATTACTTCTACCCTCAGCATGGGAACTTGTACCACTTACTTTGTTTTCGCTACCTTCGCCATGAGCACGCAGACCATCTACAATGTTACGATAACCTTCTGCGTGAGTCGCCTGTCCATTCGCCTCATTAGAGTCTCCTTCAGCATGAGCATAAATTCCGTTAGCTTTAGTTGCACGACCTTCCGAATGGGAGCCCTGTTCATTTGCCTGTGAGCCAATTCCTTCAGCGTGAGCCGCCTGTGCGGTTGCTTTGGCATTGTTTCCTTCTGCATGAGCACTATCAGCCGTTGCTTTAGAATAAGAACCCTCCGCATGAGCTTGGGGAGCAGACGCCCCCGTCTCAAATCCTTCAGCGTGTGCATAATTTGCTGTTGCTTTACTCTTATATCCCTCAGAGTGAGCTGCATAACCAGCCGTTGTTTGTCTTCCCTCAGCGTGAGAATACTGCCCGCGACCTATTGTGCCTCTCCCTTCAGCGTGAGATGAGCGTTCAATAGCCACACACTCTTCGCCCTCAGCTACAGCATAATGTCCAAAATTTGCGACGCCATTAGTGGGCTTTGCAAATACATAAAAAATTTGGTCGTCTACACTTGTATCATAATTTCCCTTTTTAAGAGTACCTTCGGTTGTAGCAGTTACGGTTACTGACTTGTTTATTGTGTCTATCGCTGTTATCTTCCCTATATCCAAAAATTTGCTTCCGGATACATATGAAACAACATCGCCCACAGCATAATTAATCGCAAAGTCTCTTGAAAGACTTAATATCTCATCAAGAGCCAGTTCGGTATCTGTTTGAGTGTCACTAAGATAGAAGGTGCCCGTTGTATTCGTGGCATCAATATCAAGTCTTACAAAATAGTAGCCTGTAACGCCTGCTATCGTATTATATCCCGATGCTTTTGTGTAATGTCCGAGCGCTTTATTGCCTTTATAATCGTTAAATATCTCTCCACCATCATCTGTTTTTTCCCCTACCGAATTTTCTGAAAATTGGAGTGATTTAACTTTGCCATCAGCGCCGATATCATACCAACCATCTTCTTTAGCAAAAAGCCCCCTCGTACCCAAAGGGGTAGAGGGGGTGTTTTTAATCACAGGCACACTCAGAGGATTCTTTGCTATAAAAGCCATATTTTATTGACCTCCTTTATTGCATAAAAAAAGAGCCTTTAACAAAGGACTCTTGTTAAAATTTATTTATTTTATCTTTCTAAACCAAATCTTAAAATTTTTCTCTTATTAAATACTTTAACTAAACTTGTTATGAACAACAATACCATTTGCATAGAAATTGTCGTATATATCGACATCAGGATTTTCGTTGTAATCCACAACACCAAGCGTATATGTGCGAACAGGGTCATCAAGAGTGTATTGCTCAATTTTAGTTACGGCACTCCAACCATCGACAGTTTTGGCTTCGTCCCCAACAGCCAACTCAGAATAATCCGCCCAAGCACAAACAGCACAAAAACCATTTCGGGTAAGCACAGGGTGAATCGTAGTCATATTAAGCATAACGCCATTAGCGAAAGTAACTTTAGTCATATTAACCGAATTCTCATTTATAACAACGCGTGTAACCTTAGCCAAATAATTTTCCCCTGTCTTGATGTTATACGAAACTATTGTATCACCGCTCGCTAATTCTTCAATTGATTTTGTGTCACCATTAAGAGAAACTAAAATTTGAGTACCAGCAACAAGACACGATGGTGTGGGGTATAAATAATATTCTCGTATATCATTAGGCTCGACAATTATATCCGTCAAATTGACTCCTCTCTCTAATGTTGTAGACCCAATTAATCGTGTACCGATTGCATAGGTATTACTATTGTTTATAGTAAGATATGTCGAGCTACCAATCGAATATTTTTTGATAAGTGTCGTTCCTGTGTTATATTCACTATCAATAAATTGTTCCCAAGTCATACCTTTCTCTGCAACAAAATAAAGCTTTTTGTCATTCGTGTCACATATATAAAAGTCAAATAACGAACTGTCTGTTTTCTCAGCATTTTTAATTATTATTTTGCCGGCAAATGGCAAATCGGATTGTATAATAACTGCGTTTTCTGAATCGATTGCTATACCACCAACAACCTCTTCGTATAAATCATTATTCAGCATGAATAACGAAGGGGTGGGAGCAGATACACAATGCTCGCCCTGTCTAATATGGATTTTGTTGTCTTCCCAATCTGATATAGTAAATTCTTTTACAAACGCATATAAGGCGCCATGCAGTGCGATGTCTAGAATAGCGTCTATCTGCTCACCAGTATATTTACTTTTATATGAATTAGCCACTCAAAGCCACCTCCTCTAAGTTATTTATTGTAATATCCATTTTTGCAAATCCTGTAATTGGAATGTTTATGGAAACAATTAAGAATTTAGTATTAACAAAACCGCAATATGTATCATCAATGGTGATAGCATTGTTGACGTTTAATGATGGAATTAGCACAGTAGAAAAGTTTTCTGACATGGGAATTAAAGATTTTTTGAACAGTTCATATCTTGCCCGCACCAACGCCGAACTATCGCTTGCAATATTTTCATCAACAATTTTGCAAATTGTAGGTTCAAAAACGCTAACATTCGTTGGGGATTTTGGATTATTATTCTCTGCTTTTGCACTGACAATATCTCCATTAATATTAGCCCCCTCGACAACTACAACATTCTCTACTGCTTGAAGGTCTATCTTAAGCATATGAGATACATAAAAATTATCTCCACTACTAAATTTCCATAGAGAAGGCAGGGAATCAACAACTATATTTTCACGTATCTCCTCTGTGCATAAGCGTCCATGTTCATCATAAAATACATCTAAATTTATGATTAAAAGCAGTTTGATAATCAACGCTCCGATATTAGAGCCAGAAGACTCTGTTATAGTGTGTGGGGTGGTTTTAGAATAAGCCCACGATGGAAATAGTGGTGTTTTTGTGTCAAACGGAACACCTTCAATTCTTTCTGTTTTTAAAAGACCCTTTACAACTTGTATAATATTGGAACCTCTTGGTATGTAAATCTCATCAACGATTTTCCCACCAACAGTACCATCAAGACCGCCAAACTTATCCACCATATCTAACTTAATTTCATTTCTAACGTATTGATGGGGTAATTCAAAATCCTTCAAAATGAAAACGCCCGCCGAATACACATACTCAACGGACGCTGTTTTAATGCCAACCTCTAATTTGAATTTTGACCCTTTCCAAAGAAATCCCTTAAAGGGATGTGGAGCCCAATTATTTTCGTTAAAAATGCTAATAGAGAGATTTCGTCTAATGCCACTGTTGTAATTGATTGCTAACGTTCCGCCATCTAAAACATATCCGCTCAAATCTTCTTTGACGGTTTCATCATCATATAAGGCATACAGATAGAAGGTACACCTCATTGCATTGTCGTTAACCAAATCCTTGATTTCATTTAAGGTTAACGTTCTAACTATCCTTGTTACTGAGTCTCTGACAAGAAACTCATATCCTATTCTGTCTATGACAGTATTGTTGTTTTTATCTGTAAAGTTTACGTATACCATATTAACCACCCGTCGTTGAAAAGATAGCGTATCGACCCGCAGATGCAATCTCTTTAAAAGTAATAGAAACCTCGTTTACTATACCAACATTAGGATAATAAAATGGTTTTACTCTGTTTGTGTCGATACTAATAATCATAGTCTCTCCATCAAACCCTCTGTATAGTTTAATGGTATCGTCGTCAACAAACTTGTTCCACGCTTTGCGTATACCCCTTGGTTCTACATAAATTCCTTTGCGTTCATCACCCAATAATCCAGAAAATGAACTGGATATATAATTTTGATGACCCTTCAGTTCTTTTGGGTATTTGCTAAAGGAGTTCATATACTCACGACTCAATTCGTTATTTAGCTCGCCCATATTTTTGTCCAACTGATAGAGAATGTTAAAACTATTTACAATTTCAAGTTGAGTACCATTAACTTTTTCTAAGCCTAAAATAGAGGTGCCACAAAATTCTGTGTGTACATTGTTTGCAACCCAAAGCCATTCTAACCCTGAAGTACCATCGTATTTTTGATAATCAACACGAAGAAAGTAATCATAATATGTATCATTACAAATATTATAGTCGCTCCACCGAGTAAAAACGATGGCGCCTTCTATCTTAGGCACTCCACCACCTGCATATTCAAGCTTTTTTTTTAAACTATTATCAACGTCATTCCTTGTGATTTTATAAAACTCAATGGTTACATTCTTGTAGTAGGTAAGGTATTTTTCTAAGGACACATCAATGGTTGTCGATACCCGATTAAATACAACTTGAATATCATATGCAGGAATAAAATATGCTGGTATAGCAGGATTGTTTATAGTAAACTGCAACTCTTCGGAAGACCACTCATCTCCGTCTTTGTCTGTGCAAACAGCAAATACCTTGTATTTTTGACCATGATAAAGTCCGATAAAATCATATGTGGCGTCAAGGGTGTGTAACATTGGAGTTCTTTCTTGCAATTCCCAGTTATTAGTTTGTGAATTAAAAGCATATAAATACAAATAGAAATAATTCAGTTTACATTTTGAAGAACTATAGGATATTCCAAATCTACATTTAACATCTTTCAGAATATTTATATCATCTTCGGTCTGGAGTTGAGAAAAATGATTAACAGTTATTTGTGGTGCAGGTTTATAACGAAAGTAATATGCTGGACTCGTGTTAAAGTTAGCCCCGTTACTATTCCGCGCCCACATATTAAATGTGTCTCCAATTTGAATTTTATCCGTTATAACGGGTTGAGTAGATATGACATATTCGTGAGTAGAATAACTATAATCTCTTATATTGCAATATAAATCTTCATGGTTTAGCATACCAGAAAGGTCTTCTTGGTTATTTAAGTCTTCGATGTTATATAAGTTTACATGATGGTATAGAAGGATTTTTTGCTTATAATACGTTATGCTGTTTGTATATTCCGTCTCTATAAGCTTGACCTCTTCAAACTTATTTCTAAGATTGTCTCCAAAATTTTTATTGTCAATAATAAGATAACATGGAAATAGAGTTTCAGTATAATTAGTATTTACTGTCTGATATGCCAAACATCGTGTTCGAGCTACTAATATGTTTTCTTCATCATAAATGTCGATTACACATTTACCGATACCCATTTCTTTAACACATGAAAGAATGTCGTCTTGCACCTCAATACAAGGGTATCCATAATAATCTTGCAATACACCAGCAAAACACATAGAGGATGTGTCATCGTCGTCTTCGTGTGCTTGATGAAATAATATAGAACTATATGTTTTTTCGTTATGTCCTATCATATAACTGCAAGCTTTATAAGAGTCCCATTTTGTATTTTTAGTAGCTTCGAGAGTCAAAATTCTCGATATATCTCCATGCGCTTTGAGAGATATATCTCCAGTTTGAGTGTTAATGTTTGAAACAGTCCATGTTTTATCTGGTTCTTTTGTTGGAGTTTGCCAATAAAAAGAACTCCAACTATATTCGCTATCTCCATATTGTGAAAGCGAATCTCCCACACACCATTCAACTTTACTTGTTGGTTCACTTACATTTTCATAGCTCTCTAACACGCACTCTCCAGTTTCAAGGCTATTTATAGATATATATCTGCCATCAATCTTTTCGTTGTTAGGAATCTCATACTTAATGTTTAAGTCATTGTTAATATCAACACAGCAATTATAAGGATAAGGGTTAATTGGTTTGTTTATCATAACTATACCACCTCGCTTTCGTATTTTATTCCTATATATCTATTTGACATATTTGTTCTTGAACCATATATCTTCACATTGTCTCCGATATTTAAAACCTCTCCACTCGCGTTTAAAAGATTAGACACAACATTTCCATCTGGTAGTTCTACACTTGCCCTTGTCACAGCAGTTACTATGCCATCTGTGTCACTCTTTGTCTTATCTAAAGCTACAATTTTTCCGAAAGAAGTTGTTTCAACACCAAGATTATTTAAGATATCATAAACCTTGTTTTCAATAAGTTTATTAAGCAAACCGACAAGTTGCTCATAATCCATTTCATTCATATTGTTCATATTTTAGTAGAAAGGGAAGAGGAGGGTGCAACGCCCTCCTCCAAAACATTATATCTTCTTTTTCAAGAAGTCCATAAATCCCTTTAATGTGCCTCCTTCCGATTCGTTTAATTGTACATCCTTAATCATATAGGTGTCACCGAATGCATTGCTGATATTACTGATAGCGTTGCTGATTTTGTCTTCAATAGGTATCAACCTGCCAAAATCAGGCTGACTAATAACAGGAGCAAAGCTATAATTCTGTTGAGCCATTTCAGGCGAGAACACCCTTTCACCACCTTGGAACTGCGCCAACACACCGTCTTTGGTTAAGATAAATTCAGAACCCAATCCTTCTTCGTCAAACAAGCCAAGACCTTTATGAGCGTTCTTCGTACCATTTGCATAGGCATAAGTGCCATCAGGCTTTTTCCAACGTCCGGTAGACTCGTCGTAGTCGAGACCGAGAATGTCAGCGATACGACGATTATCCGCCTCTAAATCTCTTCTCTCATCTTCGCTTTCGTCATGCCATTTAGCAGAGTTTTCTTGCATTTCATCGAGAAGACTATATTCGCCAGAGTCACGATATGACCTAAGAGTGTCGTCGGACACCCCAAACGTATCCTTTAAAACATCTCCGCAACTACGGATAATCGCATCAAATGCTGGCAGATCAGTTTTGGCAATAGTTTCTAAAGCATCAGTAATTTCCGTGCCCGAGCCGGTCATTTTTTCAGCCAACTCATCAATAGCAGTCACCAACTTATTCTTTTCTGTCTGCAAAGCATCCGCATCGGCATCAAGAGCGTTAATAGCGTTTTGTTGAGCTTCTTCGGTCTTTGCCTTGGCAAGTTCGTACTCTGCATTTGCAACTTCTTCTTGAGCGTCTAAAACGTCTTGAAGAACGGACGTATATATCCACCCTGACCCACTCCAAGTTCTAACAGACTTCTCATTTTCAACATTTTCAAGAACTTGTTTCTTTTTCATCAAGTCCAACTCTGCCCGTACAATCTCGTACTCTTTCATCTTGAGTTCATACTGACGCTCATAGTTGTTGGTAATTTCTTCAATCGTGTCTTCAGTTGCAGTAGCAAGGTCGTGCTGATAATCGCTTTGTAGGTCTGTGATATCAAGCATGATATCATTGAGTTTGCCAGACAAACGAGTGTGCTCTTCTTTGGTAAACAGTGTTGCACGCTCTTGCTCGTTCATTCGAGCACCAATAGTTTCTGCTTCAAGAAGTTCCTTGTTGAGATTGTGTTGCTCTTCGGCGATAGTATTGACTAAATCAAAATGAGTTGAGAGTAGCGAAGACTCAGATTCTAATCGACTAATTCTGATATCATACTCTTTATCAAGTCTTTCATTTAGCTGGCTAAAGAAATCGTCAAGAATGCTCTCGTTGAAGTCCAGCATTGACTTTTCGGCATCCCACCAAACATTCTGCCATTCTTGAATTTGCTCTTTATACTTTTCAGGGTCTAAAGCACGAAGACGTTCAGCTTCGGCATGAGCGATATCTTGGATTTGCTTATAGTAGGAGGTGTTATCAAAATCTTCACCATAATTATTGGTATTCAGCTCAATTTGATGATTAATATCATCAACCATTGTGTTTGCCAAGGTGTCGTAAATATCAAGAATCTTTTCTTGGTCACTCCACCAACCGCTTTGCTGTTCCTGAATGAAGTCTGAGTTCTCAATCAATCTAGATATCTCTGCTTCATCTGTGTAGCCCATTCCAAGAAGTTGCTCACGCATCCATTCACGATAGCGATTAGCTTCTTCCTTGCGAATACGTTGGCTTTCTTGGAGATTAGCAATGCGTTGTTCTTCGGTACCACCAACCTGTTCAAGAAGCTCATTCTCGTGCTCTAAATCTTTGATGCGATTTTCAGCATAATCACGACGAGCCTGTTCAATTTTCTCTGCAATTTCTGCTTGCTCTTCCATAGTCTTTGCAAGATTATGATAAGCCCACTCAATATCGTTGATGTATTTTACTTCGTCTTGGTGAACTTTGTAGATAGATTCTGCATAATCGAGGTAGTTATCTAAAGCTTCGTTTTTGTCGGAGCCTGAACCTCCAGACGAACTTCCGGCACCACTATAATTTGGAACGTCAATATCTATTTCTTGGATTTTCTTTAATGCTTCAACTGCATTGCCATATGCAATAATTTTAGCACTATCAGCACGATATTTTTCCAAATCTTCTGCCGACATATCATCCATTTCTTCGGCGCTATAATTATTTACACCATCACCGTCAGCGTCATACCCTCTACCTAATAACGCATAGGCTTCCGCAATACCTGTTATGCCTTCTAACTCGGACTTCAATATATTAAGTCGAGCAGACGCACCAGTTTCTACAGCATCTAACATTGCTTGTTGAGCAGAAGCATACATTGTTGCTAAGTCTTTAACTTCTTGCTCTGTTAGACCAAGCGCCTTACATTCACTACCCAACGCAGATACAACAGCATCTATACCATTAGAATAATCGGCTTCTGCAAGCTTTGCTTGTAATGTTGCTCTAGCCTTATATTCTTTGGCGACTGCACTTGCATTTACAACGCCATTTTCACGAAGGATAGCCTCTATCTCATCTTCTGTTACAGAAGTTAAATCTCTCCCAGCAAAAGCATTGTCTAATATCTTAACAGTCATATCAGACATAATTTGATTAAACTCAGCAGAGCCAACTTTCGCATTTAAGAGCTTTGTTTTATAATCTTCCCATTCATCACCTGATAAACCTGTTGCCGTTTGGATTTCACCAAGAGTTTTAGTTGTGATGTATCCGTCTTCCGAAAGTTCTTTGAATGCAGAACCGAGAGTTTTGATTTTGTCAGATGCTTTTTCTAAATCACCAATTGAAACCGTCATTTCATTGGCATTTTCGCCAGCATCTTTAGCTGAATTTGAGAATTGAGGGAACGCATCATTAGCTACATCTATCAACACTTGCTTGTATGCGTCAGAATATTCTGTGCTATTCTTTATCCCTTCAATATAACTATCGAATGCATCTTGGCTATCAATGTCATTTGTTTTTAGATATTCTGCTAAATCTGCATTTGCATCCATCGTATGAAGATTTTTAATAGCAGCACTATATGCCTCAACATCTTCCTTATTGTTGTCAATGAATTTGTTTAACTGATTATAGAAATCGTATAAAGCACCTTCGCTATTTTCGATGTCTTCACCATAATCACGAGCGATAACACTTGCCAATTCAACGGCTTTGTAGTACGACTCAACCATCTTTTCAGGGTCGGATGTGTCGAGTTGGAATTTGTATGTTCCATCATGGTATTCCTTGCCGAAATCTCCAAATCCATTTTTAGTCATTACCTCTTTGATTTTAGCACTCTCGGTAGCAGTTTGGAAAGAACCGCCCATGATGGTGTTATCTGAACCGCCTACACCTTTAGAGGTATAACCATCTCTTAAATTAGCCTCGGCGGATTTAGCTGCACGAGATATATCGTTATAAGAGTCGCCAACACCTAAAGCTTTTATTTGTTGTAGTTTTTCAATTTCCTCATCGTATTTTCCATTAACGAGGTCAATATTTTTTGCTTGGTCTCCAACCAACTCAACGATCTGTTCTTGAATTCCTTTAGCAGTTTCTTGGTCAGATAAATCAATTTGTCCGTCCTTTCCAAGTTTACTATATTGCGAAATTAAGTCGTAAAGCTGTTTGTTGGTGTCAGCCGCCTGCTGACCAACTTGCATTAATTCTTGACGAGTTTCTTGTATATGTTGATTAAATTTAGATATGCCAGAGATTAATAATGATATACCCGTTATGGCAACTGTTGCCATTCCCATCGGTGTAGCAAGCCAAGCCAAAGCTTGTTCTTTAAGTGCAATTGTAGATGCTTTAACCCTCTGTGCGAATGTCATCTCCGAGATTGATGTAATGTTTAGAGATGCCATATATTTCATCACACCAGCACTTGCACCAGTCATAGACATGGCACGGTCTTTAATTGTGCCATTTGCAATCATTTGCTGAGCCGCCAACGCTCTTTCAGCTTCTTGTGTTCCTCTAAGAGATAAATTAAATCTACTAAATACCAATCCTAAAATATAAAAAACATTCCTATTGTTTTATATATTTTTCTAAAATTATTGAAAATTTACCACTTTTATGATATACTACAATATAGAGGTGATAAATCTTGAACACAATAAGATGTTTGAAATGCGGTGCTCTATATCCAACAGATATGAAACAATGTCCGAGTTGTAATTGCGAAAACAGCACCACAAATTCAAAGAGAATAGATGACAAAAAATCTCCAAACCTACAAGGGTATTGGGGTTCTACAAATGTAAAGAAAACTTCATCGAGTCCAACGATAACCTGTCCATATTGTCAATCTACCAACACTCAAAAAATCTCAGGATTATCAAAAGCAGGTAGTGTAGCATTATGGGGGATATTTGCTTTGGGTAAAACTACAAAGCAGTGGCATTGTAATAATTGTAAGAGTGATTTTTAATTGTTTGATATATCCGAAAGAAGTTTGTCTACTTCTTTAATATCATTAACTGTTTGTTTAAACTCTTCTATTTTCACTTGCAAGACTGCCCAATCATGTTCATTAAGGGGATGAATTCTTACAGTGGGGTCTCCAAGATACTTATATAGAAGCTGAACATCAAAATCATCTTCTTGCATAATCTCATTTAGATTTTTATTTTTACACACATAAACCAACCTTTCTGTTTTTTTGAGGAGTTTTACACTATGGCAGTACTATACCAAAGAATAAACGTTAACATATCAGACATCAATTTTAAACTACTGATACATAAATATTTTAACGATTACAAAACATTTATGAATATATCATGCTTGCCAATGCCAACAATAGAAATTGTCAACAAGTTTGCGGGTACTACCGTTGCTCAAACAAAATTTCCTGCTAATAAGACACCTATATTGCAAGTTAGTAAAATGAATTCAATCTTATTTCAACAGGGTATGATGTCTGTACTATATCATGAACTTACACATATTTATGATAACCATATATGTGATTTTAAAGTTGCCTACAGGGGATTCCATTTGACACCATACACAGAATTTCATGCTACATTAGTTCAAATGATGGTGGCAATGGGTTATGATTCGTATTTTGATAATAAAAAGGTTTCTATGCGCAACTCTATTCACGACGGAAATAAGAACACAACTTTTGAACAATACATATTACCAGAAACCAACTATAACACAACTTGTTTAAAAGTTGACAAAAATGATATAAAAAGGTCGTTTAATTATTTATATCATTTACTCCTGTACTACATAGGAAAGAATTATTTTGCCCAAAAATATATTTTGGAGGATACAACACATCTATTTGATTTTTCGTTGTTTATAAAAATATTTGGCGAAAACATAATCGTTTTAAAAGACCTATTGTTTATAAATGATAATTCTGATAATCATCTCGTAAG
>JAZNFQ010000045.1:0-7070 GCA_045576075.1 Clostridia bacterium | reverse complement strand
ATAGATTCCAAAGGAATTTTATAAATTTTATTAAGGAGTGTTTGATTATGAACAAACAAGAATTAATTTCAGCTATTGCTGAAAAGGCTAATCTTTCTAAAAAAGATGCAGAGGCTGCTCTCGGCGCTTTCGTTGGTGCAGTTGAAGGCGCTCTTAAGAAGGGTGATAAGGTTCAGTTGGTTGGCTTCGGTAGCTTCGAAGTAAGAGAGAGAGCTGCAAGAACAGGCAGAAATCCTCAGACAGGCGCTGAGATGAAGATTGCTGCAGCTAAGGTTCCCACATTCAAGGCAGGTAAAGCTCTTAAAGACCTCATCAACAAATAAGAACCCGACCCGACAACGCAATCAAAGATTGCGGTCGTGTGCCCGGAACCTTGTTGTGCTTTTCACAATAAGAAAGATTTTATAAGGCGGACAAGCTTCAGCTTGTCCGCTTTTTGCATAGAAAAAATTAATTTTTTTTGCAAAAAATGCTTGACAAAAGCATTTTACCGTAGTATAATGAATCTTGCGTTTGAAATTTGCACCTTTAGCTCAGCTGGCTAGAGCACCTGGCTCTTAATCAGGGTGTCCGGGGTTCGAATCCCCGAAGGTGTACCAGAAAAAAGACTATTCTTCGGAATAGTCTTTTTTCAATGAAACGTTCCTGACGGAACATTAAGTTGTCTGCGACAATGAAGACACTTCGCTAATGAAGTGTGCCTTGTGGCACATTTAGAACGCTTCGCTTCATAAATCTGCAAAGCAGATTTGCTTCATAGTGGCTCTGCCACTACTTCATTTTTGCCATAAGGCAAATACTTCATTAAAATTACAAGGCATCTAAACCATTCGGCTTTTCCAGAAAAAAAGACTTGTCAATTGACAAGTGCTTTTTCAATGGCACCGCTTGGGGGAATCGAACCCTCAACTAGCCCTTAGGAGTACATTGCACGGCTTTTGGGCTATAATTATCCTTTAATAAAATAATCCCGATAATCCTTGATGTCACAAGGATTTATCGGGATTTTCTTATTGTTTTATACTTTTTGTTTTTAAGCAATTTTAATCCTTCATTTCTAGCCTGTAAGTAAATTTGTTGGCAAACAATCTGCATCACGCAATATAGTCCATAACATTGAAACTTTTCAGTATTCTAAAGAAAGTAGTTTGCAAATAGCATTTTTAGGTACTTGCAATTTTTCCATCTCTGTCTTGTTTCCTTATATCCTAACAAATATGGTTTGTTCTTTTCGCGTTACCCATAATCATTGGGTATGTGCTCACTTAATGTTATGGGGTTATTATATTTTTTTCGAAGAATTAATGAATGAAGTTAAAAGGTCAAATGGAAAATCTCCCTTGTGCAGAACAGCGGTTACTACACTTGTGTAGGGTAGATCCTCTCCTTTATTATACCATAGCAATTCATGATTACAAAACTTTGAAGCTAACGAAGATACATTTATACCTGTTGATTCTAAACTGTATCTCATTTTTTCTGGTTTTTTACAAGGCATATTTAATTTTTTGTAACAAGGCTTGCAAAGGTTGCAACTGCCGCTAAGGAGAGCGTATCCTTGTGTTAAAATTTCCACCTTTCTTGCATATTCTTCGCACTTGCTCTTCAATATCATGTTTGCTGCTTTTACTTTTTGATATGGGTTTTTTATATAATGCATATCTGAAAGAAGAATATAGCCTGTTAGTATCAAAGCCTTGTCGAAATCACCTGTTTTTATAACATTGGTAATTTGAAAAGAAAATGGGGGACAACTCCATTTTTTACCGTAATTTATGCAGCCTGTTTTACATAGATTTCTAATTCTATTTTCATCAACACAGTCTAAGAATTTGTCAATTGAAGAAAGTTTACTAAAAAAGATAAAAGGATGGAGAAATTATGAATAAGATAAGAAAATACATATCTTTGTTTCTTGGTATAACGATTGCTTTAGTGCTATGGAATACACCTTTGGTCTATGCAGATGCAACAATAGAGACTACGGCAACAGTTACAGGCGAAAATGTTGTTATTACGGGTCAAATTTCAAATGCGACCGAAGAGACACAGGTTACATTCTTGGCAGGCGATCCTGAAAATGCAGAAGATATAATTTACATAGACCAAAAGACCTGCGATGCATCAGGAAGCTTTACCTTTGAATTTGCACTGCCTGATACTCTCCCCGCTGGAACCTATCCGTATAAAATAGGATCAGATGCGTTGGTCTCGGCATATACTGGCACATTTACATATCAGGGGGGAAAACAATCGAGAAAAATCGTCGATGGAGCTTTGAATCTTGTGATAAGCAATTATACTCCAAGACTAGAGGGCGTCATTGAATGCGGCATCGGCAAAAGTGTAACAATCAATATTACAAACACAACAGATAATACCGTTGTAGCCAATGATACCTTTGTCGCAGCAAACGGAGCATGCGAGATTTCCTATACTCTGCCAAGTCTGGTACAGGCTAAAGACTATACCATTTCCATAACTTGCAACGATTATGAAAAAGCCTTAGCGACCGCACAACTCTCGGTTTCCTCTTCCATTGTTTTGGTTTCAGCAAGCGGTACAGTCTCCACAGCAGATGATGTTACACTCGATGTACAAATCAAAAGCGTGGCAACTAACTTGATTAATAAAAGTATGACTGTAAGCGGAACCAGAACCCTCTCGGGAACGCTTCCCAATGTCTTCTCCAATGCAACCTATGAACTTAGCATTAAAGGTTATGAGAAATATCTGCCTGGAGATTCCGTAGGATGCAGAATTATCGGCGAGAAAAATGATACTGTAAAAGTAATTGCTTATGCAAGAAATATTAAAGATTTTGAGAACAGAAAATTTGAATTAAATTACAATCCTGCAGAACTGGAGGCTGTCAGTCTGTGGGGCGCATACGTAGAAAACTCTGTCGGAACCGGAAGAAAGGGTCATGTAACGATTCTCTCGTATAATCCCGGGAAAATAGTGTTTCAAATAACGGACAAAGATATTCCTGATGGAAAGGTATGGAGCGGAGTGCTTAATCTGTTTAAGTTTAAATTAACAGACGGTTATTCCGAGCATACTGCAATCACCATAAAATAGAGGAGGTATTCTACAAATGAAAAAATATGTTTCAAAAAGAATCGTTAGCATTGTCATACTGATATGTACAGTCTTTCACATAACCTGCGGGACTGCTGTGTTTGCTGAAAACACAGTGCACACCAACGAATTGTCATACCCGTCAAACGAAAAGGAATCCGTTATCTTATTAGAGGATACCTCTGACGATAAGTTATCAGCCGAAGAATTAGCAAGCATTGTTAAAGAAACAAAAGATTTTTCCTCGCTGTCTGAAACGGAGCAAGTTCAGATTGCTGACGAGTATTTGGTAAACCCTGATATTATGACCGATTGCGAAGAAGCAGGATATCGTGTCAGCGAATCCGTAGAACTTGCAAAAATATTTCAAAACATAGACATTTCCGCCGAACAGTTTGAAGAAATGGCAAAAAACTTTGGCGATCGTGAAACTGCTCTGCAACAGGCAAAGTTATATGCAAATTATCGTTATACTCATAACTCCTTCGGCATGAATACAGATTCCTTTTGCATTGGATATTTAGTTTCCGGAATGTATGCCGGAGATATCTTAAAAGCACGGGCCATGGCAGAACTGCTTGAAACAAGCATTTCTGATTCTTCCTTATTTTATGGCAACACATCGGACTATGGCGAAGACGAACTTGGAGAGATTGCCTCTTTATTTCAGACAAAGAGAACTGCCATAAATACCTATATAGGCCAAAACAATCTTACCGACGAGCAGTTTTTGGAGCGGGTTACGGAATATCTCAGCGGCATATTAACAGAAACCGGGGATTTTCCTACCACATTTGCGAGTAGCGAGCAATTCGTTCATGACCCTGTCTCCTATCCCACCGCCCCCTTTGAGTTTGATCAAAACGGTACAGAATTCATCAATGACCAAACCGGCGGCGTGGGCTATCAGGAAACAGAAGCGGTCCTCCCCGGTAAAAACGGCTTGGATTTAACCATCGGTGTCCGATATAACACCGACTCCTCCTCCCATGTGCATATTTTTGCTAAAGAATTTGGTATAGGTAACATCCTGCAAAATATGTCTACACTAAAGTCTATGTATAGTCCTTTGGCTTCGTTTGCACCCGGTTGGGATTTCACATCAAGTTATATTCTTTATTATACGGAGGGCTTTGACGATATTTATTCTACCTTGGTAAGCAGCGACGGATCTTCCCGTTCCATGAAAGAAAGTGATGTAGAAGATGCAGACAAAGAAGAAATTCGCCTTTATAACGGCAAGTTGGATCTTTATGATGTAAGGCTCTACAAAGACTCTTCTTATACAGACAACGGGGTAACCTCCTTGTTCTGTGCCAAATACAAAGACGGAAAAAAAGAATACTTTGATGCTCAAGGGAAGCTGATGAAAACCGAAAACCGCTACAGAGATAAGATTACTTACCGATATTATACCAACGGCAGCGAAATAAGTTATATTGATCAGCATTATAACAAGGTTGAAATTACCGACACCTTAAACCAAGTTACCATCATAGAAAAAACCGCTCAACTGACGGAATATGACAGTTCCGGCAACGAAGTTTATATCCAGCCTATGACGGTGACTCTACCCGACCAGTCTGTTATCACATATCGGCTCCGCGATTCTAAACACCCACAGTCAACTGCCAGCCGCGCTCTTGTTCAGGTTCTGGAAAGTAAAACCAATCAAGAGGGAATGACAACCTCCTTTGAGTATATCGAAGATGATGTGTCCGAATTTTCGTTTATTTATGACTGGAATAAACCATACGGAAGACAGGCATATTATGCTATGACTGCAGTCAACCACCCCACCGGTCTGCGAACAGAATATACCTATGAAAAATCCGATGGAGCACTTTGCGACTGTGGCGACACTTGGGACAGATATCATGTGATTGAGCGGGTTGACATCGATGGCGCCAATGAATTCAACCGAAAAACCTTTACTTATGATACCGACTTTTCCTACTGGGTAAAAACAATCACCACAACTTCCACCAATGCTGACGGCTTAACAACAGAAAATGTTTATACAAAATGCTCTTCGGGAAGCGACCGGGCAAGAGTCAAGAAAAGTGAGCGTGTTTATTATATGAACGGGGACACGCAGGTTAATGTCAGCAAAACAGAGTATGCGGACTATTATGAACGCACCTATCCCCAAACTGTAACAAATTATGTGTACAATTCATCTAACACGCAATCCTTGTGTACCATTGAGAAATATGAGTATGACGAGTACGGTGATTGTACCAAGCAGTGGACATCCTATGCAGAGGGTGACAAAACAAACAATGAGTATCTGATTCAAAACACCTATGATACAGAATACCATTACCTAACCCAAAGCACCTATAAAAAGGATGCAGATACCACGGTTAAAGAGGTATATACCCCGACCGAGGACCATAAAAACATTCAGCGTGCAGAGACCTACATCAATAACGCTCTGACATCAAAAACCGATTATTCGTATGACGAAAACTCTGCATTTCCTAATGCACAAATGGTATATCGAAGCACAGATTTAGGCGATAGTGTGACTACCACCTTTGAATATTTAAATCGCACCTTTAAGACCAAAGAAACCACCAATGGTAAGAGCACCCATTATACCTATGATATATACGGGAATGTTCTGACCCAAACAAACCCCAACGGCAACACGGTGTCATATACCTATGATAAACTGGGCAGACAAACAAAGATAACCTATCCTGATAATACCACAGATCAGTTTGTATATCTCTTGCAAAACACGTCTGGCAATATGATTAACCGTGTGACAAAGACCTTGCAAAACGGTGCAAGAACCGAGTATAACTATGATTCCTTTGGCAGAATCAGCAATGTCAAGGATTTGACCCTTGGTGTAGTAAATGAAACACATACCTACGACAACATGGGCAGAATTCTGAAAACGACCCTTTCTGACGGCTCTTATCTCTCGTATGCATACGATATTACGGGCAGAAAGAGCGGTCAGTCCATCTGCAATGCAAGCAATGCCATCGTTTATCAGCAAAGTTACACCTACCAGGATGCCTACGATACAAACACTTCCAAAACAACAACCGCAACAGGCACAGGCGCCAATGCAGTAAAGACAGCGGTATATACTGACAAGCACGGCAACAAGGTTCGTGAGGACTTGGGCGACACAGGAAAATTGACCGAAAGCAAGCGTTATACCTACGATTATACCGGCACTGCAGTATCCGAAATTTTCCGTACAACAGAAACCGGTTCGGACATGGTTCGTTCCTCTACTACCCTTGCAGGAGATGACAGCGACGGCACCATTACAACGGTAAAGGACTATTACAACCATGAAACCAAGACCTACAGGAACATGGCAGGTCAGGAATATGATGTAGTAGACGGCAACGGCAATCACACCCTCTATGCCTATAACGCAGACGGCAGAGTTGCATCAAAAACCGTCACCATAGACGGCGGTCTTTCCATTACCCAATACACCTATGACAACAATGGCAATGTGACTTGCGAAAGCATCACCGACAATAAGCCGGGAGAGGCAACCACAGTCCGCAACACCTACACAGCCTATGATGCCATGGACAGACCCATCCGCGTCTGGGGTAATGAAGGTGGCGAAACCCGCTATACCTATGATTCTCTGGGCAATGTCCTGACCATGACCACCGGCATTACAGAATCAACACCCCAGGGCAAAACCACAACCTATGAATATGACACAAGGGGCAGACTGACCAAAACCACTGACCCGATGGGCTATACCGAGGTAAATGTCTATGACAACAGAGACCATCTGATACAAGTCACAGACAAAAACGGCAGCGTAACACAAAACACCTACAAGGACGATAGAAGACAGGGGGACGGTTCTATTGTCTTGACAGAATTGGTGATATATGCTATAATTTTATTGAGGTGATGGGGTATGCCAAGATTACCAAGACAAAAAAGTGATAGCGGAATATATCATATAATGCTCCGAGGAATTAATCAACAAGTTA
>JAZNFQ010000044.1:0-1723 GCA_045576075.1 Clostridia bacterium | reverse complement strand
TAATTGTACGAACCATTTGGCTTGTGTATGAGTTTTCGTTGTCATACCATGAAACAACTTGTACTTGGTATGTGTCGTCATCAATCTTAGCTACCATTGTTTGTGTAGCGTCGAAGAGTGAGCCGTAGCTCATACCGATAACGTCGCTTGAAACGATCTCATCTGTGTTGTAGCCGTATGAAGCTGAAGCTGCTGCCTTCATAGCTGCGTTGATTGAATCCTTTGTTACGTCTGTGCCCTTAACAACTGCAACGAGGATTGTTGTTGAACCTGTGCAGGTTGGAACTCTTTGTGCAGAACCGATAAGCTTGCCGTTGAGCTCAGGAATAACAAGACCGATAGCCTTAGCTGCGCCTGTTGAGTTAGGAACGATGTTTTGTGCGCCTGCTCTTGCTCTTCTTAAGTCACCCTTTCTGTGAGGACCGTCGAGGATCATTTGGTCACCTGTGTAAGCGTGAACAGTTGTCATGATACCGCTTTGGATTGGGTATGCATCGTTAAGAGCCTTAGGCATAGGTGCGAGGCAGTTTGTTGTGCAGGAAGCTGCAGAAATGATCTGGTCATCCTTTGTAAGAATTTCATTGTTAACGTTGAATACGATTGTCTTGAGGTCCTTGCCTGCGGGAGCGGAGATAACTACCTTCTTAGCGCCTCCTTTGATATGAGCCATGGACTTGTCCTTTGAGCAGTAGAAGCCTGTGCACTCGAGAACTACGTCAACACCAAGCTCACCCCAAGGGCAGTTTGCAGCGTCCTTTTCAGCGTAGATCTTGAGGGTCTTGCCGTCAACAGTGATTGTACCAGCAGCATCGTCAGACTCTACAGTGTGACCCATTGCAAGGTAGTTACCCTGTGCGGTGTCGTACTTGAGAAGGTGAGCGAGCATTGAGGGCCTGGTAAGGTCATTGATTGCAACAACCTCATAGCCTTCTGCACCAAACATCTGTCTGAATGCAAGACGGCCGATACGGCCAAAGCCGTTAATAGCAACTTTTACTGACATTGTAAAAATCCTCCATTATATAAAAAATTTTTTGACATTTTTCGAAAACGGGCATAGCTTGGGCATACGCTCGTCCTCAAGTATATATTTTAACTCATTTTTGTCAAATATGCAAGGGTTTTGGACAAATTTTCTAAATTTTGTTACCTTGTACTATTTTCGGCGTATATTTTTGTAATAATCGTTAAAAATAACACAAAGTCTGCAATAATTCTGACGGTAAAGCCGTCGGTTGCCTTTTTAGTCAAGCACTACAGACTTCTTTTTGCCATTTTTGTTTCTGGGATATTCTCTTATTCTCGTAATAAAATCAATATTCACCGCCTCACAGATCCCCTTCTTTTCAACGAGAACTGCTCCGTCTGTCACTTCCTTTACAGTGCCATCAAGCTGAGAATTCAGTGTATAAATCAAACATTCCTTACCTATAAATCTCTTGGCAAGCTCTACCATTTCGGCTCTATCTCCTTTTGTCTTATTTCTTTTTATTATTTTTTTACTTATTGCGGCTCTATCGCTTTGCGTTTTATAGATCAGAAGCATCAGCAAAACGATAAAGATAACAACATAGCCCGTATGTTCAGATCCCATATTTGATCTCTCCTTAGATAAAAGGGCTGTTGCAATATGCCACAGCCCTTTGATTCAATTATACTGCGCCCTGAGCCTTCATAGCCTCTGCAACCTTTACGAAGCCTGCGATGTTTGCGCCTGCTACAA
>JAZNFQ010000043.1:0-123321 GCA_045576075.1 Clostridia bacterium | reverse complement strand
TATCATCAATCAATGGCAAGAGTTCATCAAGACTACCTTTTATCGGTTTTGTATCATAATAAAACTGAAAAAGGTCAGATGGTTCCCAATTTAAGATTTCATTTTTTCCTGAAAGGAAACCGCAAATCAGTTCTCTATGCGGTAGGGTATCTAACATCGTGTTATAGGTTACAACATCTGATGGTGACAATTCATCAAGTATGACAACCATATCAATATCGCTTGTTTCTGTGGCTTCGCCACGAGCGAAACTGCCCTGCAGACCAACAAACCATACACGGTCTCCAAAGTGCTCATTTAAAGCATTCAAAAATGTATTTTTCCAAGCAGTAATTTCTATCATTTCTATTTCCTCATTAAATCCAAAACTTTCTCTTTAATTAAATTCGCTGTTTTTATAAACTCTTCGTCGCTTTTTCCTGTTGGATCGTCAAGTCCCCAATCTGAGCGTTCTTTGCAAGGAATATAGGGGCACTGAACATTACATCCCATTGTGATAACTATATCAGGTACAGGAATATCCGAAATCAGCTTTGAATACTGACCCGCCATATCAATGCCGAAATGCTCTTTCATAATTCGCACGGCATCTTGGTTTATCTGTGGTTTTGTTTCTGTTCCTGCAGAATAGCAGTCATATTTCTCTGATAGGTACACCTTTCCAAATGCCTCTGCCATCTGGCTACGGCAGGAATTATGTACGCATATAAAGGCTATTTTAGTTTTTGACATGGAAAGGACACCTTTCTTCAATACATTGATTATTTAGCTTTGAACGAGTGCAAAAGATTTCGCCAAGATCCATATGTACGCCAAGTTTTTCGGCGGTAAATTTGACCGCCTCTGTTATTGCTATGTAGGAATCTCTCTTACAACAACGAGGTCCACCGTTTTTGCCGATTGCAGTGAGTGCTCGTCCTGTCATTTGATTTGATAGCCCCCAGGCTTCTTTTGTAAGCGGTGTGGACTTGGTCGCGATTGACATATACATTCCTGTGCTGATTCCTGCACCGCAGGCGCCCCAAAATCCACAGGCTCCGCCGGGAACTTGTTTTCCTCGTGCATACATTTCAGAAAGTGCTGACGGTAAATCAACATCTCCGCCTGCGTTTTTGTATGCAGCAAGAAGTGATGCTCCTACCATAACATGATGCTCAGGACCGTGCATATGACAAAAGTCCATAGACATCATTTTTTCTAAATTCTCGATAGGGTTTTTAGATTTTTCATTTAAGCACAAAGCTATAATTTCATCCATTCCGCTTGTGTGACACTCACTGCAAACGAAATGTCCGTTTACGCATCTTGTTTTACTGTTTTCTTTTTTATGACAAATCACACATTCCATCATAGCGTCTGTTTCCAGATATTCAAGCGGTGCTTTGCAAATTAAACATTCTTCATTCATTTTAAATTCCTCTTAATTTCATTCTTCTGCAAGTTTGTCCAAAGTTTCTCCGGCAATGCGATAGGTAGTCCACTCATCCATAGGCTCTGCACCCAAAGACAAATAAAAATCAATACTTGGCTTGTTCCAGTCAAGGCACCACCATTCAAGCCTTCCGCAACCACGCTCAACCGCAATCTGGGCAAGCTTTTTAAGAAGTCCTTTGCCGTAACCTTTGCCACGATATTCGAGCTTTACAAACAAATCCTCTAAGTATATTCCGGCACGGCCGAGAAATGTTGAAAAGTTATGGAAAAAGAGTGCAAATCCAACCTCTTTTCCATCTTCCAAAGCGAATATCACTTCAGCTTTTTTCTTTTCAAAAATCCATTCTTTCAAAAGGTCTTCTGTGGCGATTACTTCATCGAGCATTTTTTCATACTCTGCCAAACCTTTTATAAAATCTAATATAGGTGATACATCTATTTCTGTTGCATATCTGAAATTTATTTTTTCCATTGTTTAATCTCTCTTTTCCATTCCGCAGTCATATGCTCTTTATCTTTCTTTTTTACAAACTATTACCTTTATAAATTTAACCATAAGCGGAATATATGTAATCACGAAAACTGCTCCAGCTATTATCAAAGCAGGTTTCGTCACTGTTTTGGGTAAAAGTACTCCAATAATGATGCCTATTGCACACAGACAAAATTTTACCAGTGCAAAATCTTTCCAACTGCTTTGTTTTGCATATGCAGTTGCATAATCAAATAACTTTTTCATTTTTCCACCTCTAAATTGGAATTTGTTTAACTGAGAAGTCAGTCTTTTATAAGGGATATAAGGTTTAGATCCAACTATATTTACATCCAACCATCAACAAGTTTTATTATTTCTTCTAGCTTTTTATCTTTTGTATTATCTGAATCTTGCCAATAAACAAAGAAATTCACAAATCTTTTCATGATATTACTTATATCAATTGATTTAGTTTTCATTATACTGGCAAGATATTCTACCACATTCTTATTGTTTAATTTTTTAAAGAAACTCCTCATATATGCTTTTGAAACATTGCTTTCAAAAGCATAACGAGTAATATCTTTTAGTTTATCAAGAAAAAATCTATATATCTTGTTTTCTGAAATGTCATCAAAGTCATTATTCATAAAATCACTAACTTGAACAAATAATTCTTCCGTTACAGTTTCATACTTTGGAAATTCTTCATTCAGTTTGGTTTTTTCGAGTTCTAAATATGATAAACATTCTTTTTTCATTTATTCATCTCCTATTCGACAAAATTTGACGCTCTTTATACCTTCAACTCAAATGCTACCCAAAGTCCGACTCTTTATGTACTTGTTATTTTATATAACCATAAGCAGTGTGCCTATTCCAATCATAATACATCCTAATACAGATTTGATTGTAATGTGTTCATGCAAAAATACAAAAGCCAATATAAGCGTAATTACTACACTCATTTTATCAATGGGAACGACTTTACTCGCATCCCCTATTTGCAGCGCCTTATAATAACAAAGCCATGATGCTCCTGTTGCAAGTCCTGAAAGTATCAAAAATATCCAGCTTTTTGTACTGATTCCCGATATACCTTTTTGAGTATTTGTAAGAAACACCATTCCCCAAGCCATAATCAGAACTACAACTGTTCTGATTGCGGTTGCAAGATTTGAGTTTACTCCGTCTATACCGATTTTAGCCAGTATAGAAGTAAGTGCTGCAAATATTGCAGACAGTAATGCCAATACAAACCACATAAAATATTCCCCCCTAAAAACAGTATTTATCCTTTCATTTCATAAAGTCCGACTGTTTCTTTGTCTCTGTACTCGTGCTTTTCGTAGTAGCCGATTAGTGTGCCGTCATCATCACGAAGAGCTACCATATAGACATCTTTATTTTCTTCGTCATTGCGATAGGTGTAAATGATGTTGTTGTCGCGGCTTTCTTTAAACCACGCAAGCACCTTTTCTATCATTTCGTTGGCTTTTGGCGGATGGCAGTCTTTAATGCTTTTGCCAGTCAAATCCTTATGATAACGCTCTATCGCAGAGGGATTCATATATACAATGATATCGTCCATATCGCAAACAACCACAGAGGCTGTGTCTTGGTCTAATATGCTTTTAAATAATTTATAAAGTTTCATTTTCAACCCTCACTAACTGCTATCATATTATTGTTATTATACTACATTCCCTTTAAATTTTCAATAACACAGAAACAATCTTTAACTCGTCTAACATTTTTCTAGCAGAAATGGTTAGAAAAATGTGTAAAAGCGGCAATACAAGAATTTCGAGCGCACAAAAGGCTTTGAGGGTTTTTAACCCCTCAAAGCCTTGATTTTACGCAGTTTTTATCGTTATTTATCTTCACTTATCTTCCGCTTATTTGCTCTAACCTACAGGACTCGAAGCTGAAAATCGTACAATTTTCCCATTTTATTAACTCAATCATATCACAGAAATTTTGATAAGTCTATAAAGGAATTTATTCTTTCTCCACTAATTCCAATAAGTCCTCTATCTCGCAATTTAGCACCCTGGAAAGTCTAACAAGGTATTCTGTTTGTGCCTTGTTAATATTCTTCTGCCTTTGTTCGTAGTGCTGAATCATACGAACAGGAATATCCGCAAGTTCTGCAAGTTGTTTTTGACTAAGTTCTGCTCTTTTTCTATAAATTTTAAGATTAGTTTTAGGCTTTGCCTTATTATACATCTCATTCATTTTATCTGTGAAATGCCTGATATCCATTTCATGATAGGGTGAATATAAAGCCTTTATTTCGCTAATTGGTATATACTTAACAATTTCTGCAAATGGAATTGATGTTTTCCACTGATAATATGCAAGTGCCCAACCAGTCCAATATTCTTCACTTCGATTAGCCGTATAACGGGGTTTTATATTCCTTACATTTTCTCCTGTTTTCTCAAGCACCTCATAGGCAAGCTCAACACCGGATTTTCCTGCAATAGTTTTTGAATCACCATTTTCAAAAGCATTTGCAACACCTGATATTATGAACCTATCAAAAAACTCTTTGATGTCGAGTTTTAAATCATATACCGCAAAATCAAACATTCTACCCAAGGTAGTGCGTGCTTTTTCAAGATAATTTTTATCGTAAGCGCCTATCATCCGCTTTCATCTCCTCATCTATTATCTGAGTAATATAAATATCTCCTCGTTGCCTTTTATTTCGTTCAACATCAAAATATTCTCGTCGTGCTGCTTTATCTCGTGCTTCTTTCTTTGTATACCAAACACTATTTTCTGCAATTTCATATCTTATGAATTTAATCTCGTCAAATGCTTTTTTACTTTTGAGCACAAATTGTTGTCCCAGGTTTCCAAGATGCATTGCATTGGCAAGCTGTCTGAATGAAATGGTACCATTGATAAAATCTTGAGCAAAGGAGAAGTAACTGTCATCAGCTCGATACCCAATAATAATATCATAGTTTTTATAATCAACTTTAAAATTATTTAAAATATATTCCTTAGCTTCCTGTGCTAACGCAGACGGAATATCGAACTCACGATTTTCAAGTAATATAGAAAGCCAATGAAGAATAGAATATTTTCCTTCATTCAGGTCAAGTATTTTTAAATTTTGGGTGTCAATTTCATATTCGTTTGCATATCCGTCCCTAAGCTTATCAACGCCCCATTCTTTTGCCATTTCTATAGTATCGGTGCAATAAAACCCTAATCCATAATCATTATATGTTTTACCTTTTCCAAATTCAGGTTTTTTAACAATATCTTTTGAACCATGATATATTTTCTTAAGCACAACTATCATCTCCATTCTTGTTTTTATTATACCCCTTTAGGTGTAGTTTGTCAAGGTTTGATTGAAATTTGCCCCAAAAAGATTCGAACTCTGTGTCTTAAGTTTTCTAACATTTTTCTAGCAAACTCTGAACCAAAAGCGTTAGAAGTGGCAATACTAGAAATTCGAGCGCAGTAAAGGCTTTGAAGGATTTTAACCCCTCAAAGCCTTGATTTTACGCTGTTTTTATTGCTTCCTAACTTCTCTTATCTTCTGCTTATTTGCTCTAACCTGCAGGACTCGAAGCCGACTCAATAGCCACTCAATTTTTCCTATTTATCGTTCTTTGCGTGTGCGTGTGTAAAAACATCAGCTACTTCCGAGATAGTCATATATGCCTTTGGGTCAATAGTATGAACAAGTGTTCTCATTTTTGAAATTTGAAAACGGTTTACTATAAAATAAACTACATTTTTCTCTGACTTCGAATACCCGCCCCTGGCGCTTAAAATTGTTGCACCTGTTTCAAACTGTTCTATAAGGGCTTCAGTAACTTCATCTGCCTTGTCTGTTACAATCATTACACCTTTTGAACGGTCAAATCCCTCTACAATAAAATCAATTGTTTTGAGTGCTGCCATATATGTAACAATGGAGTATAGAGGTAAAATCCAGCTGTTTAATATAAACCCGCAGATAATATATAAACCGACATTATATACCATTACAAATGTGCCAACCGTAATTCCCAGCTTTTTTGCAAAAATTACCGACATAACCTCTATTCCATCAATGGCCCCGCCAAATCGGATTGTAAGACCGCTGCCGACGCCCGAAATCATTCCGCCGAACAGGGCGCACAGGAGCAGATCATCCCCCGCAAGCGGCGATGCTATAGATACATCTATCGGAAGGATGTCCGTAATAAGCCATGCACAAAGCGAATATGTAATTACCGTAAACAGCGAGTAAACTGTAAATGCCACGCCCTGCTTTTTTAATCCATATAAGAACATCGGAACATTTAAAATAATCAGAAATACTGACAGATTTAAATACTCCGGCGTTATCTGCGACAGCAACATTGACGTTCCTGATATGCCGCTGTCATATAACTCCACGGGAGCCAAAAACACAGTTACGCCAAAAGCGTTTATACATCCTGCAATAAAAAGAACGACAAAGTTTTGCAAGTGCAGTTTATTCACTTCTCTCATTTCGTATCATCCTATCTGATTTTTATATCTCTTAAAGCCAATTAATAAAACTATAGAATAAATATATGCCGCACATCCTATAAGATGTGCGGCATAGTGTTCAAATATTATCTCCTCGATTTTCTGAACATTGCCCCCAATATCATAATTACCGCAAAAACTATGAGATAGAAAAGCACAGGGAACGAGAATGTTCCGTTGGCTTTTGCAGCAAGGTATGGTGTAATTCCGTGGGCATAAACCGCAGCAAATACCATAAATGCACACGCCAGAATTGCCAAAATCGGAAGCACAAAGCGTTTAAATGCACCCAAGTCTTTTTCCTTTTTCATCCAAACAATGAACATAGGAATATAAAGAGCATAAATCGTGACAATCGGCAGCTCTGATGAATCAAAATTGAAAAGTCCAAACCAACCATCAGTCAAATTCGCACCATAGAAATATAAGAGCCAGAGAGCACACACGAACATACCCCATATTGCAGAATTTGTTGTCATATTTGTCGCCTTGTCTATCTGCGCAAACATCTGAGGAGCAGGCCCCTCTTTTCTGGCTGCTATCGCATACATACCGCGGGTAGCTCCGACCATAAGTCCGTTTAGTGTACCCAGACACGAAATTACAATACACACATTCAATGCCGCACCGCCTACTGTGCCAAAAATGTTATTAAAAGCAGTCGTCGCACCCTCTGACATAAGGACGGCATTGCTCGCCCCGCCTGCAACTCCTATGTAATAAAGGACATATGCTATAACTATAATTACTGCACCTATTACAAGCGCCAGCGGAAGATTTTTCTTTGGATTTTCAAGCTCTGCATTAATTGAGGTCGCAACAATCCATCCCTCATATGCAAATATTGTTGCAACTACGGCAGCAAAAAGTGCGCCGCTTTTAGAGCCTGCTGCCTCCGCCACTACCGTGGTAAAGTTGGAAGTAAGCGTTCCGTTATACAGACCGACAATTGTTCCCACAATTGCCATCAATGTAATCGGAATAAGTTTAATAACTGTAGCACTTACCTGAAATTTCCCTGCAAGCTTTGGTGAAAGAGCATTCAGCGTATATGATGCAATGAGGAAAAATCCTGAGAGAGCCATAACCTCGGGGCCTGTCATATTCCACCCGAAAAGAACACCAAAATATCTTGCCGATACCCACGCAAGAACAGATGTCATTCCAGGATAATAAATGTGAAGCATAAACCATGCAATATAGTACGCATACCCCTTGCCGCAGGTTGCCTCTGCATAGTCAACCACCCCGTTTACCTTTTCGTACTTTGTCGCCATAACAGCAAACTGAGCAGAGCAGAGTATCATAATAAGACCTGAGATAACCCATGCCGCAATACCGAGAGGCATATCGCCGCCCGTAGCGTTAAGTACATTCTGCGCTTTAAAAAATACACCCGAACCTATTACCGTTCCGACTACCATACAAATTGCTGTAGCCAAACCATATTTTCTTGTAAGCTCTTGCATAATATTCATTCCTTTCCGAATGATTTCCTATATTTTGTATTTTATCATAATTTTTTCAAGCTGTAAAGAATTTTTTCTATTATCTTCCAGACTTTTGCCCTCTGCCCTCGGCGGCTAAAATTAGCATAACTGGCTTAAATGCTCTTGTCTGTATATAAAATGGAAAATATAGTTGTAATTTTAGCCAAAAATAAAAAAAATACTTGCTAAAATACAAAAAATGAGGTAAAATTATATAATGTGTCTGAATATATATTTGGGTATGATGTCAGCACATAATTTTAAGAAAGGTATGGTATATAAATGAAGCAGTCTATTGCTAATCCTTCTGAGTATAAAAAACGTAAAGAGTTTATCAAAAATGAGATCTCGGGTAAAATCCGCAGATACTTTGGAAAAACTGTAGAGCAAGCTACTGCAAAAGAAATTTACAACGCCATTTCCTTCACTATCCGCGACGAAATTATGGAGAAATGGATAAAATATAAAGAAACCGCAGATAAAAAACCCCAAAAAGAGCTTTATTACCTGTCATTTGAGTTCCTTATGGGTCGCGCCATGGGAAATAATCTTATGAATATAGCGGAAACAGAGCTTTACCGCGACGCTCTCGCGGAGCTCAACATTTCGCTCGACGAGATTGAAGAGCAGGAGAACGATGCAGGTCTTGGCAACGGCGGTCTTGGCAGACTTGCCGCATGCTTTCTTGATTCTCTTACAAATCTTGAGCTTCCCGCATTCGGATGTGGAATTCGATATGAATACGGGCTTTTCCGTCAGAAAATTGTTGACGGCTATCAGATAGAGATGCCTGACCCCTGGCTTCAGGGCGGCAACATATGGGATATAGAACGCCCCGAGGATACAAAAGAGGTCCACTTCGGTGGCAAAATTGAAGAATACTATGAAGACGGCAGAATGAAATTCCGCTTATGTGACTACAATACCGTAATTGCAGAACCTTACGATATGCCAATCACAGGCTTTAACACAGAAACTGTAAACACTCTGCGCCTCTGGAAAGCGCGCTCACCCGAGGTAATTGATATGCGCGAATTCAATCGCGGCGATTACGCCAAGGCAAGCGAGAACAAAGAACTTGCAGAGGTTATCTCCAAGGTACTCTACCCTGAGGATAATCATTACGAGGGCAAGCTTCTTCGTCTTAAACAGCAATATTTCTTTGTGTCTGCGACAATACAGTGGATACTTGACAAGCACAAGAAAAAGAATTTAGGCATAGCACAAATACCCGAGTATATACAAATTCACATAAATGATACTCATCCGACCATTGCCATCCCTGAGCTTATGCGAATTTTGATGGATGATGAGGGGCTCGGCTGGGACGAGGCTTGGGATATTGTGGGCAAAACCTTTGCATACACAAATCACACCATTCTTTGCGAGGCGCTTGAAAAGTGGCCTATGGCGATGGTGGATTCCCTTCTGCCAAGACTCGGACAGATTATTCACGAGATTGACCGCAGGCAAAGAGAATATCTGTGGAGCAGGTTCCCGGGCGACTCGGGCAAGGTTGAATATATGGCAGTTATCTCTTGCGGTCAGGTAAGTATGGCAAACCTTTGTCTTACTGCCTGTCATAGCGTAAACGGTGTTGCAGCCCTCCACACAGAGATACTGAAAAAGGAAACCTTTAAAGATTATTACAGCATTTATCCGTATAAGTTCAAGAATATGACAAACGGAGTGACCTTCAGGAGATGGCTGTATAAGGCAAATCCAAAGCTTTCTTCCCTCATTTGTGACTCGATAGGTGACGGATGGGTTAAGGACTACAAACAGCTCGATAAACTGACCCCGTTTGCAGACGATAAGGCATTTTGTGAAAAGTTTGCGAAGATTAAGCACGAGAACAAGGAGCGGCTTGCAAAATATATTCTCGACCATAACGGAATAGTTGTAAACCCCGACTCTATGTTCGATGTACAGATTAAACGTCTGCACGAATATAAACGTCAGCTTTTAAAGGCAATGCACATCATCTACCGCTATCAGAAGATTACAGACGGCGACGAAAACGCTAATATGGAGCCAACCACCTTTATATTTGGTGCAAAGGCGGCTCCCGGCTACCATATGGCAAAGCTGATAATTAAATTTATAAACGATGTTGCAGCAAAGGTGAATAATGACCCGAGGGTAAAAGATATCCTTAAGGTCGTTTTTATCGAAAACTACAGCGTTTCAAGTGCAGAGCGCATAGTTGCGGCAGCGGATTTGAGCGAACAGATTTCGACTGCCTCTAAAGAGGCATCGGGCACGGGCAATATGAAGCTTATGCTAAACGGCGCAATTACTATCGGCACGATGGATGGCGCAAACGTCGAAATCCGTGAGCAAGTCGGAGATGATAACATCTTTATCTTTGGTCTTTCGTCACAGGATGTACTGAACATCTACGCAAGCGGTAAATCGCCGAGCTCTGAAATCTATGCCACAAACCCTGTGATAAAACGGGTTATAGATACTATGATTGACGGCACTTTTGCGCAGGATAATATATACTACGATTTGTATAAATCTCTTGTAATAGGGGGCGGCGGATTTGCCGACAACTATCTGTTGCTTGCAGATTTTGAGTCGTATCTGGACGCCAATGCCGCCGCAAAGAGAAAATATCTTGATAAAGATGCATGGACTCGCAGCGCCGTTATGAATACTGCAAAGGCAGGATTTTTCTCAAGCGACAGAACGATTGAGGATTATAACAGGGAGATTTGGCACTTGAGATAATCAAATGAAAAAAATAAAATTATTATAAAACACAAAAGTGAAAGGATGTTTTAAAAATGAAAAAGTTAGTAGCATTGTTGTTGGTTGCCGTATTGGCACTCGGACTCACAGCTTGCGGTCAACCGGCTGAGGTTGAGGTTGAAAGCGATCTCGCTTACGTTACTGAGAAGGGCGAATTGATTATCGGTATGACACTGTTTGCACCCATGGATTATATGGACGAAAACGGTGAGCTTACAGGATTTGAGGTTGAGTTTGGTAACGCAGTATGCGAAAAGCTCGGCCTTACACCCAAATACATCGAAATCAACTGGGATGCAAAAGAAACCGAACTTAGCTCAAAGAACATTGACTGTATCTGGAACGGTATGACCATCACAGAGGAAAGAAAAGCTAATATGAGCATTTCTGTTCCCTACCTTGGCAACAAGCAGGTTATGGTTGCAAAAGCAGACAAGGCTGAAGCCTACATAACCGACGTAACAGGTGCGAAGGTTGTTGCAGAGCTTGGTTCTGCAGGCGAAGAGCTTGCAAATGAGAATGAATTCTTTGCAAACGCTGAATTTACAGGCGTAGATTCAATGGCAAAGGCTTTGATGGAAGTAAAGGCAGGAACAGCTGATATCGCTATCGTTGACTATGTTACATCTATCGGTTCAATCGGCGAAGGTACAGACTACGAAGATTTTGTTGTTGTAGAGGCTGAGGACTTTGCTGCTGAGGAATACGGAATTGCCTTCAGAAAGGGCAGCGACCTCACAGAAAAGGTTAACGAGGCTATTTCTGAGCTTGCAGCAGACGGAACACTTGCAACAATCGCTGCAAAGTATAAGCTTGAGGACTTGCTTCTCGTAAAATAATTTAAAAAGATAAGTAAGGCTGGTAAGGTAAATGTCGAGTTCTATTCAAAGTATAGTTGAGTCATTATTTGAAGGGTTTTATACAAACTGCTTTATATTTGTAATGACCCTGCTCATGGCTTTGCCGCTGGGACTGATAATTGCTTTTGGCTCTATGTCAAAATTCAAACCTTTAAAATGGCTTACAAAAACATTTGTCTGGGTCATCAGGGGTACGCCCCTGATGCTCCAGCTGTTTGTTGTTATGTATGCTCCGGGAATACTTTTTGATATGCCCGTGAGCTCGCGTATGACGGCGGTTCTTATTGCCTTTGTTATAAACTATGCGGCATATTTTTCAGAAATATACCGCGGTGGAATCGAGTCTATACCAAAGGGACAGTATGAGGCTTGCCAGGTTCTCGGCATGACAAAAACAGAGACATTTTTCAAGGTTGTTTTGTTTCAGGTAATCAAGAGAATAGTCGCACCAATAAGTAACGAGGTTATTACACTTGTAAAGGATACCTCTCTTGCAAGAGTAATCAGTGTCCCCGAAATAATTATGTGTGCAGAGCGGTTTACAAAAAAAGGTCTTATCGGGCCTCTCTTTTCAACGGCTATATATTTCCTTTTATTCAATGGTATTCTTACGTTGTTGTTTGGTTACATAGAGAAAAAGCTTGATTATTACAAGGGGTAGGCTATGGAGATATTAAAAATTAATAATTTAAAAAAGCGCTTCGGGAAAACCGAAGTTTTAAAGGGCGTCAATTTTGCTATGCACGAGGGCGAGGTAATCTCTATCATAGGCTCTTCGGGCAGCGGAAAGACTACCCTTTTGCGCTGTATAAACTTTCTTGAGAGGGCAAACAGCGGCTGCGTGTATCTCGATGGAGAGCTTTTGTATGATGCTGAGTCACAGAAAAGCCTTAAACCCGCAGAAATTCGAAAAAAACAGATGAATTTTGGACTTGTGTTTCAGGACTTTAATCTGTTTCCTCAATATAATGTAATTGATAATGTTATGCTTGCTCCAAAGCTTCTGGCTAAAGAGCGGGCTGATTTTAAGGCAAACAAAAAGGAAATCTATGAAGAAATCCGCCAAAACGCAGAGGAAATTCTTGCACGCGTAGGACTCTCGGACAAGCTCGGAAACTACCCGTGTGAGCTATCAGGCGGGCAAAAGCAGAGAGTGTCTATCGCAAGAGCCCTTGCCTTAAAGCCGAGAATACTCTTCTTTGACGAGCCCACCTCGGCGCTTGACCCCGAGCTTACAGGCGAGATTTTAAAGGTTATTCGTGCTTTGGCCGCAGAAAATATCACTATGATTATCGTTACCCACGAGATTGACTTTGCAAGAAACGTAAGTGACAGAATTATCTTTATGGCAGACGGTGTTGTTGTAGAAGAAGGCACACCCGATGAGGTAATCGCAAATCCTAAAAATGCCCGAACCCGTGCATTTTTGCAAAAACTTAATGATAAGTAACATTTTTTGAGGCAAAAAAGGGTTAAATTTTTAACATAATTTTCGCAAAAAAGTCTTGTATAATTCTGTTATATGAGGTAAAATATATTGGTAGGATTTTCACCTGCTACTAAAATATGTAAAAAATTATTTATACTATATATTTTCAGGAGGTTTTTACTATGTCAGTAAAAGTTGCTATTAATGGTTTTGGACGTATCGGCCGTTTGGCATTCCGTCAGATGTTCGGTGCAGAGGGTTACGAGGTAGTTGCAATCAACGACCTTACAGATCCTAAGATGCTCGCTCATCTTTTAAAGTATGACTCATCTCAGGGCAGATATGACGGTCACACAGTTGTTGCCGGCGAAGACAGCATCACTGTTGACGGTAAGGAAATCAAGATTTACGCTATTAAGGATGCTAAGGAATGTCCCTGGGGCGCTCTCGGCGTTGACGTTGTACTTGAGTGCACAGGCTTCTACTGCTCAAAAGAAAAGTCACAGGCTCACATCGATGCAGGCGCAAAGAAGGTTGTTATTTCTGCACCGGCTGGCAACGACCTTAAGACTATCGTTTTCAGCGTAAACGAGGATACTCTTACAGCTGAGGATACTATTATCTCTGCTGCTTCTTGTACCACAAACTGCTTGGCTCCTATGGCAAAGACTCTTAACGACTATGCTCCTATTCAGTCAGGTATTATGGCTACAATCCACGCTTACACAGGCGACCAGATGATTCTTGACGGTCCTCACAGAAAGGGCGACCTCAGACGTGCAAGAGCAGGTGCGGTTAACATCGTTCCTAACTCAACAGGTGCTGCAAAGGCTATCGGCCTTGTTATCCCTGAGCTCAACGGCAAACTCATCGGTGCTGCACAGAGAGTTCCTGTTCCCACAGGTTCTACAACAATCCTTACAGCTGTTGTTAAGGGCAAGGATGTTACAAAGGAAGGCATCAACGCTGCTATGAAGGCTGCAGCTTCTGCTTCCTTCGGTTACAACGAGGATGAAATCGTTTCTTCTGATATCGTTGGTATCACCTATGGTTCACTCTTTGATGCAACACAGACAATGGTTGCAAAAATTTCTGATGACCTTTACGAAGTTCAGGTTGTTTCTTGGTATGATAACGAGAACAGCTACACAAGCCAGATGGTTAGAACCATTAAGTATTTCGCAGAAATCTAAAATTGTTTTAAAAATCAATGCGGCGCATCTATAAGATGCGCCGCATTTGATTTTGAAAAAGGAAGTTACATTTCCGCTTGGGGTAGAACGACTTTTTCGGCAGTCTGCGAATAAAATTCCATATATTGCACATAATACCCCTTGAGGTGATATGTGTGAGTGTAAAAAAGAAAAGAAGAAATCCGGCGCTTGAGCCTAAAAACCTGTTAATAATAGGTATGACGGCAGCGGCAGTAATCCTTGTTGCTGTGATGATGCGATTGATTGCGCCAAGAGAGGAAAAGGGATTTGAAAGCCCTGCGTGGGAGGCATCGCTCAGCAGGGCGACAGAGGCTTCCGAAAGTGCTGCCGAGTATGATACGGACAGCGGACTTACCGCGGTTTACAGCGAAGACGTTGTTGCAACTGCGACTGAAACAACTCCGACAGAAACAAATGAGGAAAATGGGGCACCTGCGACTGACGAAAGTGTTCAAAACGGGAATATAAGCTACACCCCGCCTGTGTCAGGAGCGGTTACAAAGGATTATTCGGGCGATGAGCTGGTTTTCTCTGAAACGATGCAGGACTGGCGTACACACAACGGCATAGATTTTGCCGCAGAGGACGGAACAGATGTTTTAGCTGCCGCAGACGGAACGGTTGAGGCAATAACAGACAGCGGGATGATGGGTACAAGCGTTATAATTCTGCACAGCGGCGGAGTACGTACGATATATTCCAATTTGTCGGATATCGGACTTGTAAGTATTGGTGACGATATTAAGGGTGGCACGATTATAGGCAAAACGGGCAGCACTGCTGCAGCAGAGGTTTCGGAGCCTCCCCACCTTCATTTTGAGATAAGCGTAAATGAAGAGCCAGTAAATCCACACGATTATATACAAATTTCGGGAAATGAAACGGAATAAAATTTACGGCGGTTCAAAAGAGCCGCCGCCAAGCTGTAAAAAAGCCTATTTTAGCAAATACTTTGCATATGTATTGCCGAACCCTGTTCCGATGCGTCAACCAATCAATCAGCGGCGTTGCCTTGATTTCTTGGGACGCCCTGTATAGGTGTTGTTACCCAAATTAAAAATTTGGACAACGCCTATGCGTCAGCCAGACCCTGACGCAGTCCATCGTTTCACTTCGTGAAACTCGGATAAAGGGGCTCTGCCCCTTTAAATCCCCGCTCCTGTGGGGTTTGGGGCAAAGCCCCAATCGTTTCTGCGAAGCAGAAAACGACTCTGCTCGGGTTGGGCGAGCGGAACGGGGCAAGGCGTAGACGATGCAATCTTTTTGCAAAATATGAGCTTTTTCTATACACAAAACGGCGGTTCAAAAGAACCGCCGTTTTATATTAATTTTCATTTACATAAACAGATGCAATTTTGAGAATAGTCCTCTCTAATGCGTCTTTTGAATTTTTCCAGGGCTCATCCTGAAATCTGTAGTCAAATTTTCTGATAAACCAATCGAGCTCTTCGTCAAGGCGCGCCATATTCTCTTTTTGCAGGGGAATTATAATATTCGCAAATTCCGCAAATTCAGTTTCGTTCATACGCCTTCGTGCCTCGGATAAAAGCTGTGAAAAATGCTCCAGACAAAAGCCTCTGCAGTTTGCTATTTTTTGCTTGAATTCAGGCTCCCGCTTTAAGAGATAGAAAATAGTTTCTATGTAGCTGTTCATACGATTTTCCATTCTTTTGCAGGCATAACAGGAAGACGAAATATGCTCTGTATAATCTGCAAGAGGGGATTTATCCTGGGATTTTTTCAAAAACCCGCGCCCCTTCTCGCCCTTAACCTCGGACTTTAAAATATCTTCAAGCTCTTTATTTATGTTCTTTAAATGAGTGCTCACCATAAGGGCTACGCCGAGGTGATTTCTCGCGTTGAACATTTTATCATAATGATATTTACAAAAACCGATTTTGTTAGTTTCCTCGCGGATATCCTCCTCCATATATGAGGGTCCGAGAATGTAATCAAGAATTTCGGCGTCAAGCTTTTTGTTAAGCTCGCACAACGGGCATTCGCAAGGGGTGTCAAACGCTTCGTTTACAGGAATAGTATATATTTTTTCCTTCATACTTTTTAAAACCCTCCTGTGTGGAGCTACAGAATTTCAACCCCTGCCGCTTTGCAGATTTCAAGAGTTTTCTCGTCCCACAGCGAGCTTTGTACCTCACCGATATGTGCCTTACCGAGAAGCAGCATACAAACTCTTGACTGACCTATTCCGCCGCCTATAGTAAGGGGGAGCTCTCCCGACAGAAGTGCCTTATGGAAGGGGAGCTCCGCTCTGTCTGTGCAGCCTGATTTTTCAAGCTGCTCTGCCAGAGATTTTTCGTCTACACGAATTCCCATAGAGGATATTTCAAGAGCCGCACCGAGCACCTCGTTCCAGACAAGTATATCACCGTTCAGCTTCCAGTCATCATAATCGGGTGCGCGTCCGTCGTGCTTTTGCCCCGATTTTAAAACGTCACCTATCTGCATAATAAAGATGGTTTTGTGTTCTTTAGTGAAAAGGTTTTCTCTTTCCTTTGAGGTCTTGTCGGGATACATATCTTCAAGCTCTTGGGTCGTTACAAATGTTACCTCTCTGCATATATCGGTTGTGACAGACGGATAAACCTTCTTTACTTCATCAAGGGTGTCGCAAAGTGCACCAACGATGCTCCGAACCGTTTCCTTGAGATATTCAACATTCCGCTGTTCCTTTGTTATTACCTTGCACCAATCCCATTGGTCAACATAGACAGAGTGAATGTTGCTAAGCTCTTCGTCACGTCGAATGGCATTCATATCAGTATAAAGACCTTTGCCGACATGGAAGTCGTATCTCTTAAGAGCCATCCTCTTCCATTTTGCAAGAGAGTGGACAACCTGTGCGTCCTTGCCGACATCGGGGATGTCAAAAGAAACCGCCCTTTCAAATCCGTTAAGGTCATCGTTTAAACCGCTGTCCGTACTCACAAAGAGAGGTGCAGTTACTCTGCGCAAGTTTAAAGCCTTTGTAAAAGCGGTAACAAAATTCTTTCTTATAAGCTCAATTGCCGAATTGGTATCATAAAGACCAAGTGACGATTTATAACCCTCGGGGATATAAGTAACACTCATAAAACAGACCTCCAAGCTTGGTATTGATTAATATGTCAAAAGGCGCACACCACCTCGGTGAGCGCCCCAACTCTCTCATTATTATAATGTAAGAAATATTTATTGTCAAGTATTTTTTGTAATTTATTTTAAGAATACAGAATATTATTCCGCTTTTTCAATTGTTCCGCACGCTATTCTCTCGCCCGTGCCTCCTGAGGGCTGAGTCATATAATCATCAGGAGATAAATGGATAACCACAGATTTACCGATTATCTCATCGGGGGTAAATTTGTTTGTGTATACAAGCATTTTTGCCTTGCCGTCATTTGAAAAGAGGGACGGCAAATCTCCCGTATGGTTTCCGTGCGGGGCACTACTTTTGTTCCAGTGTCCGCCCGCGGCCTCAAAATTATATCCCGCACAAGCCTTTTCGTGTATATGAAACCCGTGCGGACCTATCTGCGGTGAGTCCTCGGTCGCCTCCATAAAAGCGGGGAGGTTTTTTATGTCTGCATCCACCCAAGTCCCGTCGCCTGCTTTTTTAAAACCGACAGTGCCAATTATGTCGGGATAATCGCTGCCCCCGTTTATGTATGCCACTGCGTCATAGTTTGCCAGCATAATTACCAAGCCTTTCTGACCGCAAATTTTATATTTTATGCCCCGTATACGGCCGTACGGAGCAAGCGTTCATATACAATATATGTGGGTTTTGCGGAATTGACACTGCAGGCGAGTCCGCAAAAGGATATGCAATATTAAAATATACTTGTAAATCATTGGAATTCGTGATAAAATATAGAGAGGTATTAGATATATAAGACTTAATTTTCAGAGGAGTTAATATATGAAAAGGTGCACAATATGTCTTTCACTTATTTTTGCTGTGATGTTGTGCGGCTGTGTTGCAAACATTGACCCCGTTTCCGAATATAGTGGGTCGGAATTGATAATGGATACTGTCTGCACCGTCAGGATAGGCGGTGACAACGCGCAGGAGATAGCAAAGGCTGTGTTTGAGCGAATAGCCGAAATATCGGAAAAGACAGACTATTTCTCCGGAACATCGGAGGTATCCAAAATAAATCAAGCAGGCGCAAATGTGTCGATTGAGCTGAGTGAAGATGTTTTTAACATAATTAAGGCGTCGCTCGAGGTAAGCAAACTGTCAAATGGTGCATTTGACATAACCCTTGCGCCGATAAAAGACTTGTGGAATATAAGCGGGGGCTCACATAAACCGCCAAGCGAAAAAGAGATTGACAAAGCGCTCTCCTCTGTGGGATATGAAAAGCTTATATTTAATGAAGAAAACCAAACCCTTACAAAGCTGTCAGACGATGTGAGGATAGACCTTGGAGGAGCGGCAAAGGGCTATGCAGCAGACTGTGCGGTTGATGTTTTGCGGGAGTATCGGGCTGCGTACGGCATAATTGATTTGGGCGGAAATATTTACGCATTTGGCAAAAATCCGTCAAGAGCGGATGGCAAATGGCTTATCGGTATACAAAAGCCCTTTGAAAAGAATGGTGAGTATTCGCAAACCATATTAATAGATGATGGTGCCGTAGTAACGGCGGGAACATATCAAAGATATTTTGAGTGGGACGGAGAAAAATACCATCATATTATGAACTCAAAAACCGGTCGTCCCGCCGATAGCGGACTTGCAAGTGCGAGCGTTACCTCGCAATCTGCCCTTCTTGCAGATTGCATCTCTACAGCTTGCGTTGTCCTTGGCGAAGAAAAAGGAATGGCACTCTCTGAGGGACTTGGCTGTAGTCTTATTATAGATTAAATGCGAAAGGATTGGATAAAAATGATAATTATAAAAAACGGATATCTTATGACAATGGATAATGGCGGAGATATTGAAAACGGATATATAATAATTTCGGACGGCAAAATTTCTGATATAGGCGATATGTCACTTCTTAAAAACGAGCCCGATGATGTCGAAATAATAGATGCAAAGGGCGCGATTGTTACCCCCGGCCTTGTGGACGCACATTCGCACATAGGAATTTGGGAGGACAGCCTGAATTTCGAGGGGGCAGACGGAAATGAGGAAACAGACCCGATTACGCCTCAGCTCCGCGCAATCGACGCGGTAAACCCAATGGACAAGGCGTTCTCGGAGGCGGCGGCTGCAGGTGTAACCACTGTTGTTACAGGCCCCGGAAGCGCAAATCCCATAGGGGGGCAGCTGCTTGCGATGAAAACAGTGGGCCGCTGCATAGACAATATGATTATCAAAGAGCCTCTTGGTATAAAAGCTGCATTTGGCGAAAATCCCAAGACTATATATAATGAAAAGGGACAAACCCCGACTACAAGAATGGCTATAGCGGCACAATTCCGCGATGCTATGTATAAGGCGTGTGAATATCTTGAACAAATCGAGAGATATAAAGCTGGAGAGCAGGATGATATGCCTGATTTTGATATAAAGTGTGAGGCACTTATCCCGCTCCTTCAACACAAAATTCCGCTTTATGCCCACGCGCATCGTGCGGATGATATATTTACTGCAATCCGTCTTGCAAAAGAGTTTAAATTAAATCTCGTGCTTGTTCATGCAACCGAAGGACATCTGATAAGCGAGGAATTGAAGAGCGCGGGTGTTCCCGTTCTGTCGGGACCTATTCTGGTTGACAGAAGCAAGCCCGAGCTTGCAAATATGTGCGAGGCAAACCCCGCAATTTTGACAGAGGCGGGAATCGAAACCGCACTTATCACAGACCATCCCGAAACCCCTCAAAAATACTTCATACTATGTGCGGGTATTGCTATGCGAAACGGAATGTCAAGGGCGGACAGCCTCCGCGCAATGACATCTGTCCCTGCACACATATGCGGAATAGATGACAGAGTCGGTAAACTCTCTGTTGGATGCGACGCAGATATAGTTATATGGGAAGGAAATCCGCCCGATATTACGGCAGTGCCAAAAATTGTCCTCTGTGACGGGCGCCGTGTATAAAACTATTACTCTATGTCAACAATCCCGTTAAAAATATTTTAAAATATTACTCAAAAGTTTGGCGAAATGTATTGACAGTTTGACAAACTTGTGATATTATTATATGGTTCGCTTTATGTCTGGTAGTGTATATAGCGGGCGAGTCAACTTTAGGAGGTGGAGGAAATGAAAGTAAAGCCTTCAGTAAAACCTATTTGTGAGAAGTGTAAAATTATTAAAAGAAAAGGCAAGGTTATGGTAATTTGCGAAAACCCGCGTCATAAGCAGAAGCAGGGATAAGCAAGGTTCATTTTGGAGCAGGGTCAGGCTTATGAACCAAAATTACTTTTAAGCTGATTCCGCAAATGCGGGTGAAATTCTGCTCCGTTGTTTTTTCAAAATTAATGGAGGTGAAATTTTATGGCACGTATCGCAGGCGTAGATTTACCGAACGATAAGAGAGTAGAGATAGGTCTTACCTATATCTTTGGTATCGGTCTTTCTACTTCCAAGAAAATTCTTGCGGCAACAGGCATCGATCCTGACATCAGAGTTCGTGACTTATCAGAGGAGGATGTTTCCAAGCTCAGAGCTGAAATCGATAACTACAATGTTGAGGGTGACTTAAGACGTGATATCGCTCTTGATATTAAGCGCTTGATGGAAATTAACTGCTACCGCGGTCTTCGTCACAGAAAGAGCTTGCCTGTTAGAGGTCAGCGTTCAAAGACGAATGCAAGAACCCGTAAGGGTCCTAAAAAGACGATAGCTAACAAGAAGAAATAATAAGCTGTTTCATATTTTTATAATTTATGAAGCATCACTACCGCTTATTATTCGAAAAACCACAGGCATAGGCTATGCCTGAAAAAGTATTGAGATTTTTCTGTATATTTATGCAGATATTCGTATTTTCAGGAGGTGAAAAATACAATGGCAAAGGCAGTTAAGAAGACTCGCCGTCGCAGAGAGAAAAAGAATATCGAGCGCGGCGCAGCACATATCAAGTCTACGTTTAATAACACCATTGTTACTATTACAGATGTAGCCGGAAATGCTATTTCATGGGCATCCGCCGGCGGTCTCGGTTTCAGAGGTTCAAGAAAGAGCACTCCTTTTGCAGCACAGATGGCTGCAGAAACCGCGGCAAAAGCAGCTATGGAGCACGGCTTAAAGTATGTTGAAGTATACGTTAAGGGTCCCGGTTCCGGACGTGAGGCTGCAATTAGAGCGCTTCAGGTTGCAGGACTTGAAGTAAATATGATTAAAGACGTTACACCTATTCCCCACAACGGTTGCAGACCGCCGAAGAGAAGACGTGTATAATTACGGAGGTGAAAGATAAATGGCAAGATATACTGAATCTGTTTGCAGAATTTGCAGACGTGAAGGTCAGAAGTTATTCTTAAAGGGTGACAGATGCTACACTGACAAGTGTGCTGTTGGAAGACGTGCATACGCTCCCGGTCAGCATGGTCAGAGCCGCCGTAAGCTTTCTGAGTACGGAACTCAGCTCCGTGAAAAGCAGAAGGTTAGACGCGCTTATGGTATCTTAGAGGGTCAGTTTGCACACTACTTTGAGATGGCAGTTAAAAAAGAAGGCGTTACAGGTGAAAACCTGCTTACAATCATTGAGAGCAGACTTGATAACGTTGTATACAGACTCGGTCTTGCAGCATCAAGACCCGAGGCAAGACAGCTCGTATCACACGCACATTTTACACTCAACGGAAAGAAGATTAACATTCCTTCCTACCTTGTAAAGCCGGGTGATGTAATCGCAGTTCGCGAGAAGAGCCGTCACAGCGCTAAATTTGATGCAATCCTTGCATCTACAGAGAGCAGAATTGTTCCCAAGTGGCTCGATATGAACAGAGATACACTCGAGGGCAAGGTAATTGCACTTGCAGAGCGTGAAGATATAGATATGCCGATTGCAGAGCATATGATTGTTGAGTTCTACAGTAAGTAATAATTACTGCAGGCAAGGCCCAAAGGTCTTGTAATAATTTAGGAGGGCTGACAATGATTGAAATAGAAAAGCCAAAAATTGAATGCGTTGAAGCATCCGAAGATAACAAATACGGCAAGTTTGTTGTTGAGCCTCTGGAGAGAGGTTACGGTACAACTTTGGGAAACTCTCTCAGAAGAATGTTGCTTTCTTCGCTTCCGGGTGTTGCAGCTACATCGGTTAAAATTGATGGTGTGTTGCACGAGTTTTCAACTATACCCGGCGTAAAGGAAGATGTTACCGAAATTATACTCAACATTAAGAATTTGGCTGTAAAGCTTCATTCTGATGCGCCCAAGACTGTTTATATCAACCACGAAGGCGCAGGCGAGATTTGCGCCGGAGATATTAAGCACGATTCGGACGTTGAAATTATAAACGAGGATTTGCACATTGCTACTCTTAACGAGGATGCAAAGCTCTTTATGGAGATTACCCTTGACAGAGGTCGCGGTTATGTTTCATCTGACCGCAACAAGCAGCAGCTTCAGCCTGTTATCGGGGTAATTGCTACAGATTCGATTTATACTCCTGTTCGCAAGGTTAACTACACGGTTGATGATACACGTGTTGGCAACGTTACGGACTATGATAAATTATCTCTCGAGGTTTGGACAGACGGAACTATTCCTCCCGCGGAGGCTGTCAGTCTGGCTGCGAAGATAGTAAGCGAACATATGAGCTTATTTGTTGATTTATCGGATGATGCCAAGAATGCTGAAATTATGATTGAGAAGGAAGAGAGCAAGAAAGAAAAGGTTCTTGAAACAACAATCGAAGAGCTTGACCTTTCAGTTCGTTCCTACAATTGCTTAAAGCGTGCAGGCATCAACACTGTTCAGGATCTCACAGCGAGAACTGAAAATGATATGATGAAGGTCAGAAACCTCGGACGCAAGTCACTTGAAGAGGTTATAGCAAAGCTTGATGCTATGGAACTTTCCTTGTCAAAGGATGAGTAATTGACCGATATTAAAAGAATTTGAGAAAATGAGGTGATAATAATGGCACACCAGAGAAAGCTTGGCAGACCGACTGACCAGAGAAGAGCAATGCTTAGAAATATGACTACGTCCCTTTTGGAAAACGGCAGAGTTATAACTACCGTTACTCGTGCAAAGGAAGTAAAGAAGCTTGCTGACAAGATGGTTACACTCGGCAAAGCCAACACACTTCACACAAAGAGACAGGCGCTCAGCTTTATTACAAAGCGCGATGTTGTGTCGAAGCTGTTTGATGAAATTGCACCTAAATTCGCTGAAAGAAATGGTGGTTACACCAGAGTTATCAAGATAGGCCCCAGACGCGGTGACGCTGCTGAAATGGCAATCCTTGAGCTCGTTGATTAATTTTCATTAGACACGAACACCCCGAGAAATTTCTCGGGGTGTTTTTTTGCCTTATTATATTTAGTTATTGTGATTATCCAGATAATTTTTCATAGCCTCGAAGCTCTGCTGACTTATCACGTGCTCCATACGGCAGGCGTCTTCGGATGCTACCTCCTCTTCCACGCCGAGAGAAACAAGCAGCTTTGTCAATATGGTATGTCTTTCAAATATTTGTTTGGCGGCGGTTTTGCCCTCATCCGTAAGAGAGATATAGCCTTCGCGGTCAACTGTAATATAACCCTCTTTTTTAAGCAGTCCGACGGCGCGACTTACACTTGGCTTGGAGTAATTCATATGCTCTGCCACGTCAATAGAGCGGACAGTGCTTTTTGAATTACACAAAACATAAATTGATTCAAGATACATTTCACCGGATTCCCTCACAGATACACACCTCCTAACCGAAAGCTACCCAAATTACGCTGTTTCAGGCGGGTTCGGGTTACTTGCACTCGGTTATAGTAATATTACATAAAAGTATAACATATATAAATATAAAAATCAAGTTTAAAGAATTTTATGCATTTTTACCACGAAAATCGTATTGACAAATATTAGAAAAGATGATATACTTTTAAATAGTTAGCGGGGGCTAACCTTATCTTTTTTGTTTTTAGTTAGCGTTTGCTAACTAATAGAAAGGAAGGTTCAAGATGAGCAGAAACCTGACACAAGCTGTCGAGGGAGAGGAATATATCATTTCAGCTATCCAAACTGATGATGAGGAATTAGACGCCTTTTTATTTTCTCTTGGATGCTATAGCGGGGAGTCTATTACTGTTGTATCTCGTCACAAGGGCGGATGTGTTGTCGCCATAAAAGACGGAAGATACAATATTGACACCCAGTTGGCTGAAGCGATTATTATATAATTGCTTTTTTGCTCAAGAGTTAGCAATCGCTAACCATTGAAACGTATTTTATCCATATGGGATAAAAACAGGAGGAAAATATATGAGAATAGCATTGACCGGAAACCCTAACTCCGGTAAGACGACAATGTATAATGCCTTAACGGGCAGAAATGAAAAGGTCGGTAACTGGGCGGGCGTTACTGTTGAGAAAAATGAACACGCAATTAAAAGGGAATATACGAGAGGCCAAGAGATTATTGCGGTAGACCTTCCGGGTGCGTACTCTATGTCACCGTTTACCTCTGAAGAGAGTATTACAAGCGCTTATGTAAAAAACGAAAATCCGGATGTAATCATCAATATTGTTGATGCAACAAACCTAAGTCGTAGCCTTTTCTTCACAACTCAACTTTTAGAGCTTGGCATTCCTGTTGTTGTTGCTCTTAATAAGAGCGATATAAACCAAAAAAAAGAAACCGTTATTGACACTGCAAAGCTTTCCGAAAAGCTCTCGGCACCTGTTGTTGAAACAATTTCAACCTCGGCAGACGGTTTGAGCGAGGTTATAAAGGTTGCAATTGAGGCAGCAGATAAGGAACAAAGAGCGCCTTATGTGCAGGGCGACATTGATTTGACAAGCAAATCAGAGGTCGAGAGAGCAGACCGCAAACGGTTTGAGTTTGTCAACGGCGTTGTTAAGAATGTTGAAAAGCGCAAGGTTTTAACAAGAGAGAAAAACTCTCAGGACAAAATTGATGCTGTTCTTACCAATAAATGGCTTGGTATTCCGATTTTTGCTGTTATTATGTATGCAGTTTTCTGGATTTCACAGGCAGGGCCGGGTGTATGGATAGCCGACTGGCTCGTTGCCTTGCTTGAGGGCGGTCAGGAATTTTTAGGCGAGCTTTTAGGCGATGCAAATCCGCTCCTTTATGCGCTCTTAATTGATGGCGTTATCGGCGGTGTCATCGCAGTTATTGGATTTTTGCCGCTCGTAATGATAATGTACTTCCTTATCGCATTGCTTGAAGATTGCGGATATATGGCACGCGTATCCGTTGTGCTTGACCCAATCTTTAAAAAGGTCGGGCTCTCCGGCAAGTCGGTTATTCCTTTTGTAATCGGTACCGGTTGTGCAATTCCCGGCGTTATGGCTTGCCGTACAATCCGCAACGAACGCGAGAGAAGAGCGACAGCGATGCTTGCGCCATTTATGCCTTGCGGAGCAAAACTGCCCGTTATCGCCCTTTTTGCAGGTGCTTTCTTTGAAGACGCTTCCTGGGTAGGTCCCCTGATGTACTTTGCGGGTATATTCATCATCTTTATCGGCGCTATTGTTGTTAACAAGATTACAGGGTATAAGGCGAGAAAATCATTCTTTATTATTGAGCTTCCTGAATATAAGGCGCCAAGCTTCTGGAGAGCCTTTGAGTCAATGTGCTCTCGCGGCTGGGCTTACATAGTAAAAGCAGGAACCATTATTCTTCTTTGTAATACCGCGGTACAGATAATGCAGTCATTTACATGGGGCTTTACTATTGCAGAAACGGCGGATGTTTCCATTCTGGCGTCACTTTCTAAACCGTTTGCATATTTACTGATTCCTGTTATCGGATATCATGCATGGCAATTTGCAGCCGCAGCGGTTACAGGCTTTATAGCAAAAGAAAATGTAGTTGCAACGATAGCTGTGTGCTATGTTTTAACTGATGTTACGATGGAGCTTCCCGGGGCTGCTCCGGAGCTGACAAAGATCGCGGCACTTGCATACCTTATGTTTAACCTCTATACTCCCCCCTGCTTTGCGGCAATAGGCGCTATGAACTCCGAAATGAAGAGCGCAAAGTGGCTCTGGGGCGGAATAGGACTTCAGCTTGCAACCGGCTACACAGTAGGATTTTTAGTTTATCAGATTGGTACACTTGTTACAACAGGCGCATTTGGCGCGGGTTTCTTCCCGGGACTTATCGCGGTAGCTGTTATGGTGGGAATTATTGCATATATGATGGCAAATTCTGATAAAAAAATTAAAGCAGAGTATGCATTGAGCAAAGGAAATTAAATTATGGTAAATGTTATTCTTGTTATAATTCTTGCGGGAATTATAGGCGGAGCGGTTTTTTACATATACAAAGCAAAGCAGCGCGGGCAGAAATGTATCGGTTGTCCGCATGCCAAAACCTGCACTTCTTCCAAATGCAACTGCGATAACAGCACCTCACATTTGTGAGGTGCTGTTTTTATCTTTCTATCTTCATTTCCTTTATTATAATCGGCGCAGATGGCATCCCTGCGCTATCGCGCTCTGTTTCAAGGAATTTATCAACCGTTTCCATCCCCTCGGTTACACTTCCGAATGCGGCATACTGACCATCAAGGAAGGTCGCATCATCATAGCATATAAAAAACTGACTCGTTGCAGAGTCCATATCTCCGCCTCGGCGTGCCATAGATATTACCCCGCGGGTATGAGATAATGTGTTTTGCTCAAACCCATTTTCAGCAAACTCACCCTTTACATTTTTTGCACTTCCCCCTGTTCCATCTCCATTGGGGTCGCCGCCCTGGGCAACAAATCCGTCTATTACGCGATGAAATGTCAGCCCGTCATAAAAACCCTCTTCAACAAGACCGAGAAAGTTGGCGCAGGTTTCAGGTGCAAACTCCGGCGTTGTTTGTATAGTAAATGTATCTCCGCTCTCCATTGTCACAATAACCCTATGTGGCTCGGTGCTGAATTTTGCATTGCTGTCGCCCCCATTGCAACCGACGAGAAAGACACCAGCGCATATACCCGCGGTCAACAGTATGCCAATTCTTTTGAAAATCCCCTTCATAATAAAATCTGTCCTTTCTTTTAAATTTGCAAAATCATTCTATCCCTAATTGAGCTATATGTCAAGGGGAAATATGATGTATTTAGTCATACCCTTTAAAATATAAACATTCTGTTAATCTTCCGAATTTTATCTTGTATTTTTTGGAATAATATGCTATACTTATATATTGAATTATTAATTTGATAGCATATCTTTTAGGAGGATACAAAGTGAAACGATATTTAAGAGGGATGGGCTTTTACCTGTTGCTGTTTTCAATTATAATTGCAATATTTACCCTAACCTCTACTCCCGGCAATGTTGATAAAAATATATATTCTGACCTTGTGCTGAAAATTCAGCAAGGCGAGGTCACAGAGCTTTCCGTGGTTGACGATATTGCAGTAGCAGTTCTCAGGGACGGTTCAACACTTGAGGTTGAAGTTCCCGGATATTGGGTACTGCGCGAGGATGCTGGCCCTGCAATGCAGGACCAGATAAGCGAGGGCAAGCTTAAGGTTGACACACCTCTTCCCTACAGTCCGCCCTGGTGGCTGACATTTCTGCCTACAATTGGTCTGCTTGTAATATTCGGCATTTTCTGGTTTGCCTTTATGCGTCAAGCGGGCGGAGGCGGAAACCGTGGTATGATGAACTTCGGCAAGAGTAAAGCCAAAATGTCCGCAGATGGAAAGACCAATAAGACCTTTGAGGATGTTGCGGGCGCAGATGAAGAAAAAGAAGAGCTTCGCGAGATTGTTGATTTCCTTAAATCACCTGACCGTTTCCGCAAATTAGGTGCGAGAATTCCAAAGGGTGTACTGCTTGTGGGTCCCCCGGGAACGGGTAAAACTCTGCTTGCAAAGTCTGTTGCAGGTGAGGCAGGCGTGCCCTTCTTCTCTATCTCGGGTTCCGACTTTGTAGAGATGTTTGTCGGCGTGGGTGCATCGCGTGTGCGCGACCTTTTTGAAACAGCGAAAAAATGCTCGCCCTGTATAATATTTATAGACGAAATTGACGCTGTCGGCAGACACAGAGGCGCGGGTCTTGGCGGCGGCCATGACGAGCGCGAGCAGACCTTGAACCAATTGCTTGTTGAGATGGACGGCTTTGGTGTAAACGAAGGCGTTATCATTATTGCGGCAACCAACCGTCCCGATATACTCGACCCCGCACTTTTGCGTCCGGGACGTTTTGACAGACAGGTTATTGTTGACACTCCTGATATAATAGGCAGAGAGGCTATTATGAAGGTTCACGCAAAGGGAAAACCCCTCGCAGCTGATGTTGACCTCTCGGTGCTTGCAAAAACCACAATTGGTTTTTCGGGGGCTGATATAGAAAACCTTATGAACGAGGCAGCAATCCTTGCCGCTCGTCAGAACAGCAGTGAGATAACCATGGCAAATCTTGAAGAGTCAATAATGAAGGTCGTAGCAGGACCTGAAAAGAAATCGCGCAAGGTTACCGAGCGCGAAAAGAAGCTTACCGCCTTTCATGAGGCAGGGCACGCAGTTGTGTCAAAGATGCTGCCGACTCAGGACAGAGTTCATCAGGTTTCGATTATTCCGCGCGGAAGAGCGGGCGGATACACAATGTCACTTCCGAAAGAGGATACATTCTTTAACTCAAAAACAGAGATGCTTGAAGAAATCGTTTCTCTCCTCGGCGGACGCGTGGCAGAGCAGCTTATGCTTGGTGATATAAGCACAGGTGCATCAAATGATATTGAGCGTGCAACAAATATTGCAAAAGCTATGGTTACCAAGTATGGTATGAGCGATAAGCTCGGTGCGAGAACCTTTGGCGGACAGAATGAGGAGGTCTTCCTCGGCCGCGATTACGGTCACACAGTTGACTATAGTCAGGACACCGCAGCAAAGATTGATGATGAAATTAAAAGTATTATCGACTCCTGCTATAAGCGTTGTACCGACATTCTCAAAGAAAACGAAGAAAAGCTTACCAAGGTTGCAGAGCTGTTGCTTGAAAAAGAAAAAATTGAGGGCGACGAGTTTGATAAGCTCTTTGTTCCCGAAAAGGATGCCGAAGAATAACTCTAAAACGCCGCTTGTCAGCGGCGTTTTTTGAAAGGATTTTTATATGAATACCATTACTCTCAATTGTAATGCAAAAATAAACCTCGCTCTTGATGTAGTGCGAAGGCGTGCAGACGGATATCACGATTTGGAGCTTATCTTTTTGGAGATACCTGTTTCCGATACAGTTACGGTATCTCTGCGCGATGATGCGGAGATACACCTCTCCTGCGATGATAAAACCCTGCCCTGCGATGACGGAAACATAGCCTATCGCGCCGCTGCTGCGTTCTTTAAAGCGACAAATCTTAAGCTTGGCACAGATATTGAGCTTATAAAACGAATTCCGCATGGTGCGGGTCTGGCAGGCGGAAGTGCAGATGCCGCTGGCGTTTTAAAGGCGCTGAACAAATTGACAGGAGAGCCTTTATCAACCGATGCCCTTATGAAATTGGGGGCAGCACTCGGCGCGGACGTTCCATTTTGTATAATGGGCGGTTGTGCATTTGCAGAGGGCATAGGCGATATCCTTACTCCTCTTCCGACTCCGCCGAAGCTTTTTTATGTTATTGCAAAACCCAAAGAGTCGGTATCTACTGCATTTGTTTTTAAAAACCTTAATTTAAACAATCGCCCTGATGGTCTGCGCGTACCCGCCGTCGCAGATGGAATACGCCGCGGCGACCTTGATATGATTATCACGAACAGCGGCAATATTTTAGAGAGCGTAACGGCAAATCACTTCCCGATTATAAATGATATAAAGGATTGCTTTACCGAAAATGGTGCCGCGCTGTCCCTTATGAGCGGCAGCGGAACATCTGTCTTCGGGGCATTCAAGCGCAAAGAACTTGCAGCCTCCGCTGCAGAGGCTGTGAAAAAATATACGGATATGGTATATATGGTCTAATTAAACCGGTTCGGCAAAATTGCCGAACCGGTTTTGAATTTCTATTTCGGTATTACTATTGTGTACTCGATGTAGTTATCGTCCTCTCTCTTCTTTGCTTTTGCATCTATTCCTGAACGTTTCATCATATCAACCGCTTGCTTTATGGTATTTGTAAATATCCGCAAATCCTTAAAAACACGCATATTTTTTGTATCAACCACAGGTCTGTCGGGGCCTTTCAGGAGCTTATCTACAAGCTCTTCTGTCTTTGCAACATTCAAGCCTCTCTCTACAATTATTTTTAAAATCCGAAGCTGTTGGCGTTCCTCTGGCAAACGCAGAAGTGCCCTTGCGTGTCTTTCCGTCAGCGAGTTTTCTGTTAAAATCTCGCGGATTTCAGGGGAGAGGCGCAAAATTCTGATTTTGTTCGCAATCGTAGATTGCCCCTTTCCAAGCTTGTCCGCAAGCTCTTCCTGCGTCAGCCCATGCTCTGTAATCAATGTACAAAATGCCTCTGCCTCTTCGATATAATTCAAGTTCTCGCGCTGAATATTTTCAACAAGCGCCAAAATTGCGCTATCTGTGTCATTTGCACGCATAACAATTGCGGGTATGTATGTCATACCGAGGCTCTTGCAGGCTGTCATTCGGCGTTCGCCCGCTATCAGCTCATAGTCAAAGGGTCCTGTTTGTCTGACTGTAATTGGTTGCATAAGCCCATATTCCATAATCGAGATTGCCAAATCCTGAAGTGCCGCCTTGTCAAATTCCCGACGGGGTTGATTTGGGTTGGGCATAATATTCTTTATTGGAATGGTTCTAACCTCCCCGAACCTTGTAAAATTTTTGCTCTTTGCAGATGCTACCGCCTCATCCTCAGGTCTTGGGCGTTCTATTTCTCTTACCGTTCCTACTCTTTTGTAATCCAACAACATTTTTACTCCTCTCTTTTTAAAAACCGATTTTATTGTATTTTTTCTTATAGTATACCACAATATTTGGTATAATTGCAAAATATTTCCATATGCAATTTGCGACATTCCCAAACCCTAACTGCGAAAAATTCTGCTATTTTAGTATAATAAGACAGCAAGCTACACACTTTTCATCGTATTGTCGAATAATTTTCTCTTGTAATCTGAAAGTTTTAAGTGTATACTGTTATTGGGTGGTTTTATGGATAGAAAAATAATATGGAAATTTAATATTATTGACTTAATAATAATTGCAATTTTAGCATTGAGCCTGACCGCGCTCCTTTACAGATTGACATGGGGCGGGGGCGAGGAGCAGGTCTTTGAGATTACCTATGTCTGTGACGAGGCATCGCTTGAGCTTCTTCGTGATATAAGAAGCGGGGCGCTCTGTGCAGACGGCGACCTTGGCACAGAGCTTGGCAAGGTTTCGGGGTGCCAAACAGAGTCACTCACGGATGCCTCTGATAAAGGACGTGCGACCATAAGGGCTGTTGTCGAGGGGGAAAAGTCCAAGCATGGAACAACGATAGATGATATTGCCTATCTCAAGGGCAAGGACCTGAACTTGATTATAGATGACGCTGTCTTTAAGGTATATATATCAAATATAATTGCCGTAGAATAAAGACTGTTTTAAAATGGTAGGGGCAATTCACGAATTGCCCGTTGAAAATCGAAAAATTATTTAATTAATTGCCCAAAGCCCATAGTTCCGCCTGCCAAGCCTCGGCGGCAATGAAATTTTTCGATTTTCCTATTTCTGCAAAAAATTGCCGTAGAATAATCTACGGCAATTTTTTTATGGATTTTTTTATCTTATCGGCGCGGCGGGGGAACTTTTTGTCAGTCGCCCTCACCTTTCTTATTACAATAAGCTTTCTTACTATATCGCTCATAGGGAGAGGCGCATCAATTACTGCTTCCACCTCACCGCCAAGGCTTCCTATCATAGCTTTTGCCAAAGTCAGCTCCTCTTCTGCGCCCTCTGCCTTAAGTGCAACAAACATACCGCCCACCTTTACGAATGGCAGACAATATTCGCACAAGACCGTCATATTTGCAACAGCGCGCGAAACAACTGCGTCAAAGCTCTCCCGAAGTTCTGCCTTATGTCCAAGCTCTTCGGCGCGTCCGTGAATGCAGGTAACACTATCGAGTCCAAGCTCCTCTACGACTGTGTTTAAAAACCCTATTCTTTTATTGAGAGAGTCGATCAAACAAAGCTCTGTATGCGGGCGCATAATCTTAAGCGGTATCCCCGGGAAGCCCGCACCCGTTCCGATATCTGCAATTTTTTCGCAGTTACTGAAATCTATATTATAAAGAGGCAAAACGCTGTCAAGGAAATGCTTTACCGCAATTCCGTCAGGGTCAGTTACAGCCGTTAAATTCATTTTTTCATTCCAGCTTGTCAAAAGCGCAGAATATTTGTTAAATTGCTCCACCTGTTTTTCTGACACCTCTGAACCAAGGACAGTCATTCCGTCTTTGAAAATCTTTTCGTTCATAATTTTATCACCTTACTTTATAAATGATAAAAGCGCGCCAATATGACGCGCTTAATCTTACATTATCTCACAAAAGCTTACGCCTGAGGAGCATCTACAGGACAAGCACCTGCACAGCTGCCGCAATCGATGCACTCATCAGCATTGATAACGTACTTGCCGTCACCCTCGCTTATGCAGGAAACAGGGCACTCACCCACGCACGCACCGCACATAATGCAATCATCATTAATTGTATAAGCCATTGAAATTCACCTCGCCTTTCTCAAATCACAGTTATATAATAATACAAAATATTTATTTTGTCAAGATATTTAGACAGTATCCTGCAAAAAAAGCTCTTTTGTATAGGGGAGGGTCATAATCCAATCGCAATATGTATGCCACTCATCAAGCTTATGATTGCGGCGGGCAAAGTACATATTAAGCAGATTTTCGTAGTTCATCGTAACTGTACGCGTTTGGTTGTAGCTCGCAGGAAGCAGCTGGATTATGTCATACCAATTTGACTTATCCTTTGTTTCGACAAATTTCAACCTGCACTCCTCTAAATATTCCATTAGTCTCTCAAGAGCCGCTATTGCGCTATCTGTCATATGGTCGTGGCTAAAATCATCAAGCTCAAACGGCTTGCTGTGTATCTTATGCATAGTACTCGTAGAGTTTGCAACAGTTGCAACCTTGTAGGTATCAAATTCCTTCCACCAATAAAGAGGTGCTGTTATATCAACAGATACCAGAATTTGACGGATAAACTTTCGATGGTCACTGCCCGCTTTGCAAAGCTTTTTCGCAAGACTTAAATCGTTTTCACCAAGGACATAATTCCCTTCGCTATCGTAAAAGCTATCCATACGATCCCAACTGTTGAGGGGATTTCTCGCACCGCGAATTGCCCCCTCCATATTCATTACAGATGTTTTTTCTATCTTAATCACAGTATCTCACACCGCCTTTAAATATCAAGATTTACAACTGTCGACGAGTAATCCTCGATAAATTTACGTCTTGGCTCTACCTTGTCACCCATAAGAATTGTAAAGGTTTCGTCTGCCTGTCTTGCATCCTCAAGGTCAACACGGAGCATAACCCTCGTTTCAGGGTTCATTGTGGTTTCCCAAAGCTGTTCAGGGTCCATCTCACCAAGACCCTTATACCTCTGGATAGAAGGCTGTCTTCCATCCTGCATACCATCGAGAATGTTTCGAAGCTCTGCATCGCTGTAGGCATACCTATGAGTCTTACCCTTTGTTATGCGATAGAGCGGGGGCTGAGCAATGTATACGTGCCCCGCCTCGATGAGCGGGCGCATAAATCTGAAGAAGAATGTCAAAAGCAGGGTTCGTATATGCGCACCATCGACATCGGCATCCGCCATTATAACTATCTTGCCATAGCGTAGCTTTTCCAAATCAAAATCCTCGGCAAAGCCTGCGCCGAGAGCCGTTATTACAGGTGTCAGCTTGTCATTGCCGTAGACCTTGTCAATTCTCGCTTTTTCAACATTGAGCATCTTACCCCAAAGCGGGAGGATTGCCTGAAATCGTCTGTCGCGTCCCTGCTTTGCTGAACCGCCCGCAGAATCTCCCTCTACGATATATAGCTCAGTATAGGTATTATCTCTGTCAGAACAGTCTGCAAGCTTACCGGGAAGTGAGGCACTCTCGAGCGCGCCTTTGCGCCTTGTGTTTTCTCTTGCACGTCTTGCCGCCTCGCGCGCTCTTGACGCGGTGAGCGACTTGTCAACTATAATCTTTGCAACGGCAGGGTTTTCTTCAAAGAACTCACTCAGCTTTTCGTTCACCATTTTCTCTACGATAGAACGCATTTCGCTGTTACCGAGCTTTGTCTTGGTCTGACCCTCAAACTGTGCCTCTGTTACCTTGACACTTATGATACACGAAAGACCCTCGCGGACATCCTCGCCCTTTAGGTTTTCGTCATTTTCCTTAAGGAACTTATATTTCCTTGCATAATCATTTATAACCTTAGTAAGAGCCGCCTTAAATCCAACCTCGTGGGTACCACCCTCGGTTGTATTAATGTTATTGGCAAAGCTGATTATGTTATCGGAGTAACCGTCATTATACTGAAGGGCAACCTCTGCCTCAGAGTTTTCGCGCACTGAATTTACATAGATAACATCGGGATGTATTGCCTCTTTGTTGCGGTTGATATAAGTTACAAACTCGCGGATACCGCCCTCGTAGAGCATATTTGCCTCGCGCTTTTCTTCGGCTACCCCGTCGCGCTCGTCACGCAATATTATATGAACGCCTGCGTTCAAAAATGCCTGTTCGCGCAGTCTTAAAAGCAAGGTTTCAAAGTCGTATACCAAATCCTCGAAAATCTCGCCATCGGGCTTAAAATGAACCTTTGTACCCGACTTGTCTGTATCGCCGATTTCTTTAAGTGCACCGCAGCTTACACCGCGCTCGTATTTCTGATAATAAACATGCTCGCCGTTTGAAATTTCAACCTCAAGATATTCAGAAAGCGCGTTAACAACAGACGCACCAACGCCGTGCAAACCTCCCGAAACCTTATATCCGCCGCCGCCAAACTTTCCGCCTGCGTGAAGAATGGTAAATACAACTTCAACTGCGGGGATACCCATTTTGGGATGAATTCCTATAGGAATTCCGCGCCCGTCGTCCGTAACTGTTATGGAGTTGTCCTTCTCTATAACTACAGTTATGTTTTTACAATATCCTGCCAGCGCCTCGTCAATTGAGTTATCAACGATTTCATACACAAGATGGTGAAGTCCTCTTGCCGATGTCGAACCGATATACATTCCGGGTCTTTTGCGGACTGCCTCAAGTCCTTCCAGCACCTGTATTTGATTTTCGTCATACTCGTTTTCCACAGGTACGCTTGTGATATGTTCTTCTGCCACTTTCATCAACTCCTATTTTCTATGATTGTTTGTCTGAAATTCTATCTTATTTCGGCAAGAGCAAGCCCTTGCCCTACACTATTATTTATCAATTATACCTCTCTGCTCTGCCAGAGAGTGCCTTTGATGATATGTTCGTAACATAGACAACAGACTGCCCGTCTATCTCACACACAACAAAAGTCCTCGGAATTTCCTCCGAAACGTTTTTCACAAAGCCCTCATCCGTGGCAACCTTGAGAAATGCCCGTGTATTTGCAGACATTGATGAGCTTTCAAGGTCCATTATTGCAACTATATCGTCCGTGTTCACCACGGTATCCCTGCCTAAGTGCAAGTACATATTAGAGCACCTCCGCCCGTCCATTTTCTACTCTTATCCTGCTTACCTCATCACCCACATATATGCCGTCTGTGTCGGTACAGGTAATCAATATTTGAACGTCCTTTATACTGCCAAGGATATACTCACGGCGAGTTTTGTCAAGCTCACTCATTATATCGTCAAGGAGCAAAACAGGATTTTCGCCCGTTTCAGTTTTGAGAAGCTCGACCTCCGCAAGCTTTTCTGCCATTACGATAGTCTTTTGCTGTCCCTGCGAGGCGTAGAGCTTTGCCTCTGTATCATTTATAAAAAATCCTATATCCTCGCGGTGCGGGCCTATAATCGTTTCACAAAGACGCATCTCCCGCTCGCGTGACTCGGCAATTTTCTGCCTTACCGCTTTGCCTATTGCATCGGCATCAAGACCGCAGGCATCGCCTATGCACGAATTATATCGCATTTCAAGCTTTTCTCTCCCGCCCGATATATCAGACTGAATATCCTTTGCGAGCTTTTCAATCCTGTTTATATAAAGCGAGCGATACATTATTATACTCTCCGATATGCCCGCCAGCTTCTCGTCCATTATATCAAGCATTGTAGTATTCGGTCTTTCCATACGCAAAAGCGCATTTTTGCTGTCTACAATCTTACGCAGCTCACTCAGGCTTGAAAGATATCCGGGCCTTATCTGGCTAATCAGGACATCCAAATTCTGCCTTCTCATACGCGGACCTTCTTTTACAAGCCCTAAATACTCGGGTCCGAAATACACAACGTTAAATCTCCTCACAAGTTCACTGTTGCGTCTTATCGGAATTTCATTTACCGCTATACTCTTACGCTTGTCCCGAAATATTTCCGCCTCGAAAACATTTTCTCTTGATTTATCCGAAAATTTAAGGCAAATTCTTGCCTTATCTTCTCCGTGGCGTATCAGCTCAACATCGCGCCTTGCTCTGTTTGACTTGCCCATCGCAAAGAAGTAAACGGCTTCAAGTATATTGGTCTTTCCTTGGGCATTGTCGCCGAAAATAATGTTCACTCCGTCACCGAAATCAAGCTCTTGCTGTTCATAATTGCGGAAATTTGTAAGCTCCAGATGCACCGCCTTCATTTCCCGACCGCCCCTCTCTTTTTATACCGACCTGAAATTCTGTTTATTCAGCGTGTAATCTGAGCGGTAATATGAGATAAAGGAAGTCATTGCCATCTATCGGCTCTATCACAAGCGGGCTTGTAGGAGTGTTAAACTTAAGCCTTACGTTTTCGGCGTCTATCACCCTGATTGCCTCAAGCAAATATCTGTTATAAAATCCAATTTCAAGTGCCGCGTCCATCAAATCAACTGCGATATTATCATCCACATTTCCAGCTGTTGTCGAGCACGAAATATTGATATTTCCGTCACCTATATTAAATCTTACAGGGCTTTTGACAACATCATTGAGTATTATCAAAGAAACTCTTTGTATAGACTCAAGGAGCTGGTCTGTTGCACAATCAACCTCAATTGCATAGTCCTTCGGGATAACGCTGTGATAGTTTATGTAGTTGCCCTCTATCAATCTTGTTACCATCTTGAAATTATCAAACATAAAGATAGCATTTCTCGATGTTGCATTGATGCGGATTTCCTCATCAGTGTCGCTTATTATACGCGCAAGCTCCGAGAGCGACTTCTGTGGAATAATCATAGACTTTTCTTCAAAACCATTCTCAAGCGCGGTTTTGCATACAGCCATTCTGTAGCCGTCAAGCGCAACCATTGTAAGTCCGCTCTTTTCTATTTCAAGCAGACAGCCTGTCAAAATGGGGTTGTTGTCAGAAACCGCAACTGCAAAACCCGTCTTTGAAATCATATCCCTCAGGATTTTTGCCGGAATACTGATAGAATATTCAGCATCTACAATCGGAAGGTCAGGAAATTCGTCTGCAGATATTCCCGCAATCTCAAATTTTGCACCGCCGCTCTTTATAAGGGTCTGATTTTTGTCATTTGTTTCAAGGCTGACCTTTCCGGGCGCAAGTGAGCGTATAATCCCGCTGAGCATTTTCGCATTTATAACAATCTCGCCGGGTTGCATAACCTCTGCCTCTGCAACAGCCTCTATGCCAATTTCCATATCGTTTCCCGTAAGCTTGATTTTGCCGTCCTCGGTTGCCTTTATGCAAATACCCTCAAGCACACTTAGACTGCTTCTGCTAGGCACCGCCCTTGACGCAATTGCAACAGCCTCATTTAGAATTTCCTGCTCACACAAAATCCTCATTTTCGTACTCCTCTGCTTATATTTTTATCTCTCTTATTGTCTGTAATTCTACTATATATTGTACCATAAAGCTTTAAAATGCACAAGCTTTTTTTCAAAAAAAGTAATAATATTTTTTAAGTTTTTATGTGCCGAAAACCCGCGTAAAAACGCGGGTTTCGGGGTGTCGTTTTTTCAAATTCCCATCCGCCGTTCTCACGAGGGCTGACCGCCTTCCCTTGAGATGAAGGTGCCGAGGAACGAGGCGGATGAGATATGGTTTTTTTCAGACGAACCGATTGTTCTGCGTATCACATTGTAGGGACCGGCGTCCTCGACGGTCCGCATAAATTCCTGTTTCCTCGCTGAGACCTACAATAATACTCCACAAAGCTTCCTTAAGAACAACAAAGGGCGCAGCTATTTGCTACGCCCTCTTAATATAGAATAACTTTTAATCTTCTCCTACCACAACATTAATCTCGTCAAGCTCTGCATCATAATTAACCATAACCAAACTGCCATTTTTAAAATACGAATATGTAATTGAGGTGGTATTTTCTTCTTTTTCGAACTCACTCCAGCCATTCTCCAGCAAATATCCTATATAGTCTACCATTTCACTATATTCCCCTGATTTTGTGTTTCTATAGCTATATATAACGCAATTATTGTCGGCATAATATGGCGAACGCTCCTTTTCTATTCCAGTAACATATGTATAATCGGGAACATCTGTATTCGGATAATATTTGGCAGTTGTAGGTTTATTAACAGCATCAGCTTGGTTGTTGAAGTACTTGTGTTGTTCGCATCCTGGCCATGCTTTTCTGCGCATGCACACAAGCTGAAAGCAATAACAAATACAAGTATTAATGATAATATTTTTTTCATTTTATCTACTCCTCAAAAAGTTTATTACGCTTGTAATTATACCCACAGATTGAGTAATTGTCAATACTCAATCTGTGATTATTCTACCTTTATCGTTCCTCCCTGAAATACGCAAGTCCAAGTGATGCAGGCGGTTGGTTTTCCTTTTTGTTTCTGACACTCGTCAGAATAAGAACCAAAATTGTAACAAGATACGGGAGCATATTGAATATCGCAACCGCACTTCTGCTGAGTCCCGAAATATACGAATACGCTATATAAAGGCCGCCGAACACAAAGGACCCGAGTATACTGATATTCGGTTTCCAGAGCGCAAATATAACAAGCGCAATGGCAAGCCATCCTCTGTCACCGAAACCGCCGTTTGTCCACGAGCCGCCCGTATAATCAAGTATAAAATAGAGTCCGCCAAGGCCCGCAATTGCGCCCCCGACTATTGTCGCAATATATTTATACTTTGTTACATTTATTCCTGCCGCATCAGCAGTCGCAGGGCTCTCACCAACCGCGCGGAGATGAAGGCCCGTACGTGTGCGCTTTAAAAACCACGATGCCGCAAGAGCGATTATAACTGCAAGGTAAGCCAGAAATCCGTACGAGAAGAATATCGTCCCGATTGCGCCCATATCCTCTGCAAACGGCAAAGCGGTCTTGAAATAGTCCGCCGTTGTCTTAACAGAGAGATTTCCGCCATTTGCAAAAATCTTTGTAAGAGAGCCGCCGAAGAAGTCGCCAAAGCCCACGCCAAATGTCGTAAGTGCAAGACCCGTAACATTTTGATTTGCACGGAGTGTTATTGTCAAAAAGCTATAGATAAATGCCGCAAAGGCAGATCCAATCAAGGAGGATAAAAGCGGTATCAAAATACACCAGAACGGATGAGGCACAGTAACTGATTGCTCATAGAGATATGCACCGATTACGCCTGCACTTCCGCCCATATACATTATTCCGGGAATTCCGAGGTTAAGATTGCCCGACTTTTCTGTTATAATCTCTCCTGTTGAACCATAAAGGAGCGGTATTCCCTGCTCGATTGCCTTGCTTATAATAGTCGCAAACATTTTTACTCCTCCCCTCTGCGCTTTGAGCGAATGTTTATCTTATACTGAACAAAAAATTCGCTTCCGATTATAAAGAATAATATAATGCCTGTCAAAATATCCGAAACACTTTCGTTAAGCTGGAACGCAGTTGCAATCTCGCCCGCTCCGCGCTCTAAAAATACTATTAAAAACGAGGTAAGCGTCATAACGATTGGGTTGAACTTGGCAAGCCACGAAACCATTATCGCCGTAAAGCCCATACCGCCGACTGTGTTTGTGTTAATACTGTGGTCAGTACCCGCAACAAGCAAAAGACCCGCTATTCCGCAGATAGCGCCCGAGAGCGCCATAGTCCGAAGTATAACCTTTTTTACATTTATACCAACATATCTTGCAGTATTTTCGCTCTCGCCCACGACAGATATTTCATATCCGTGCTTACTATAGCGAAGATAGATATACATTGCGACAGTAATGACTGCAACAATTAAAATATTCAGCAGATACTTCTGTCCAAAAAGTGTAGGGAGCCACCCGCTCTGAATTACGCCGACAGTATTTGAGTCCTTCGGGTTTTCCCAGAAAACAATGCAAAATGATGTAATCTGCATTGCAATATAGTTCATCATAAGGGTAAACAGCGTTTCGTTTGTATTAAACTTCGCCTTGAAATATGCGGGTATTATACCCCATATCATACCCGCCAGAATTGATGTAATCAGCATAACGGGATATAAAATAAATCCGTTTAAGGAACTGCCAAGATAAATCATACACGCAGCAGCCGCAAGTCCGCCGACCAAGGTTTGTCCCTCTGCCCCTATGTTCCAGAACTTCATTTTAAAAGCAGGGGTCACAGCAAGGGATATGCAAAGGAGCATAGCAAGCCTTTGCGTAGTATTCCAAATCTTTCTGACGGTTCCGAATGTACCCTTAAACATCGATACATAAATCTGTATAGGATTATATCCTGTAAGGAGCACAATAACCGCACCGCATATGAAAAGGGCACACACAATGGCAATCAATCGTACGAGCCACGCCTTGTACCACACCATATCTGCGCGCTTTACAACCTGAAATCTCGGTTCGTGAAGATGATGCCCGTTAGTTTTCATCAGCGTGTCCCTCCTTCTTTGATTTAGTCATAAGAAGACCGATTTCTTCTTTTGTGGCAGTGCGCGCATCAACTATGCCGCTTATTGCGCCGCCGCAGATAACCATTATTCTGTCGCAAAGCTCAAGCAGAACGTCAAGATCCTCACCCACAAGGATAACTGCCACACCCTTGCTCTTTTGCTCATTCAAAAGGTTATATATGGTATATGACGAATTTATATCAAGTCCGCGCACGGGATACGCCGCCATAAGAACTGTAGGCGATGCCGCAATCTCTCTGCCGACAAGAACCTTTTGCACGTTACCGCCCGAGAGTCTGCGGACAGGGGTGTTTGCACTCGGAGTTGCAACCTCGAGTCTGCTGATAATTTCCTCTGCCAAATTTTTGGGTGCTTTTCTTTCAAGAAAGACAGACTTACCCTTGCGGTAGCTTCTCAGCATCATATTGTCCACAATATCCATATTGCCGACAAGACCCATTCCAAGTCGGTCCTCGGGCACAAAGGATAGTCTTACACCCATATCGCGAATTTCCATCGGGGTCTTATCCCTCAAATTTTCAACCTCGCCTGTCTTGGGGTCGTTATAGATAATCTCGCCGTCGCTTACGCGCTGTAGCCCCGCAATCGCCTCAAGCAGTTCTCTCTGTCCGCTGCCCGCGATGCCCGCAATACCGAGTATTTCACCCGAACGCGCCGTAAAAGATACGTCACTGAGCAGGGTTACGCCTTCTCTGTTTATACAATTCAAATGCTCAACTACCAATCTGTCTGTGGGTTCTTTAGGCTCGTCCCTCTCAATATTGAGCGAAATCTTCTTGCCGACCATCATTTCGGTCAGTTTGTTTTCGTCTGTTTCAGCAGTGTTGACAGTACCCGCATACTCACCCTTGCGGAGAACCGAAACTCTGTCGGATATCTCAAGCACCTCGTTTAGCTTATGTGTAATGATGATAATTGACTTTCCGTCCTCTCTCATATTTCGGAGAACTGCAAAGAGTTTCTTCGTTTCCTGAGGGGTAAGAACGGCTGTCGGCTCGTCAAGAATGAGTATATCTGCGCCTCTGTATAAAACGCGGATAATCTCGACCGTCTGCTTTTCCGAAACTGACATCTCGTATATCTTTTTATTCGGGTCAATCATAAAGCCATAGCGGTCCGCAATTTCTTTAACCCTTTTTCTCGTTTCTTTTATATCGAATTTTTCTTCGTTATCAAGACCGAGAACAATATTCTCGGCGGCAGAAAAAACATCAACAAGCTTGAAGTGCTGATGTATCATTCCGATTTTCTGGTCAAAGGCATCTTTAGGGGAGCGGATTACTACCTCCTCGCCGTTAATAAAGATTTGTCCCTCATCCGGAAAATAAATGCCCGAAATCATATTCATAAGAGTAGTTTTACCGCTTCCGTTCTCTCCGAGAACGGAAAGTATCTCACCCTTATTAACCTTCATGCAGATATCTTTGTTTGCAATAACCGAGCCGAATGACTTGGTTATATTTCTCAATTCTATTGCCGGTACGGCAGACATATCCTTCCCTCCCTGTTTCAATACTGGATAAGCACAATGATTTTCGTTTTCAAAAAAGTATAGTCTTTATGCGTTTTTGAAAACGAAAATACCTCATACAAGGCATAAAGCCTTGTATGAGGATTCAAAATCACATTTGATTATTTTATTGTAATGCCATCGATGTCGATGTCAAAGTAAGGAGCTGAACGCTTCTCTGACTCGTGGAAGTAGCCGTCAGCTACAACCTCTGTTTCCTTAACGAAATCAGGATCTGAATCTACATCTGCAAGGTATGTGTCAAGAGCGGCACCCTTAACTGTGAATGTAGCAGTATCGAATACCTTAATCTCGCCTGCGATAAGCTTTTCCTTAATTTCTGCAAGCTTAGCCTCTGTACCCTCTGCTGCAACTGCATCGTTAAGACCGAGTGTCTGAACAACGCCCTCTTTAAGACCGCCGCAGAAATCCTGTGTAATTTCTGTGCCGTTTGCTACAGCTGTGATGAGGTGTTCAAAGTAAGGCTGCCAGTTTATCTTTGAAGAAATCAAAGCAGTGTTCGGGCCCCACTCGCGTGTGTCAAGGTTGTATGCAACGTTGGGAACGCCTGCTTCTTCACAAGCCTTCGGAGCACCCTCAGAGTCAGCATGCTGGCTGATGAGTACGCAACCGTCTGCAATCAAAGCGTTAGCTGTTTCTTTTTCTGCTGCGATATCAAACCATGAGTTTGTGAACTTAACGTCCATTGTAACTGACGGGCAAACATAACGTGCACCGAGGAAGTAAGATGTGTAACCTGACTTAACCTCTGCGTAAGGATATGCACCAACATAACCCATCTTTGCTTCTTCAGCAGTAATCTCGCCGCTCTCAATCATTTCGTTGAGCTTCATACCTGCAGCAACACCTGCAAGGAAACGACCCTCATAGATTGAAGCAAATGCGTTATAGTAGTTCGGAAGGTTCTCTGTGTGAGCCTTTGTTCCTGTAGCGTGCGAGAATACAACATCAGGGAATTCTTTAGCTGCCTGAATAATGAAATCCTCGTGACCAAAGCTGTCTGCGAAGATAACGTTGCAGCCTGCATCAACAAGGTCAGCTGCAGCTTCGTAGCACTCGTTAGACTCAGGAATGTTTGTCTTGAACATAACCTGCTCTGCAGTAAGTCCCATAGCCTCTGTAGCTGCGGTAGCCGCATCCATAAAGTTCTTGTCGTAGGTTGAATTTTCATCGTGGAGGAAAATAAAACCAATCTTAACGTTTGCAGCATCTGCAGGTGCTGCGTCGTTTGTGCCGCCGCATGCAGTCAAAGCAATGCAAGACATAATCATTACAGCTGCCATCAATAATGAAACAATTTTCTTCATAATAAAGAAACCTCCCGCCTTTCGGCAATTTAATTTTATGTAAATAAATTTACACCAATATTAATTATTTATTCGGAACTTGATGGAATTCTCCGACATCTCATCTACAATCGCTAAGGACTCAAGCTTTATTCCACGGGCGCGCAAATCATCCCCGCCCTTTTGGAAGCCCTTTTCTATGGCAACAGACACGCCTGCAACCTTTGCGCCCGCTGACTCTGTAAGCCTGATGAGTCCGCAAATAGCATTACCTGATGCAAGAAAATCATCAACAATCAGGACTGTATCATCCTTTGTTATATACTCGCTGCTAACGCAAATCTCATAGTTTATCCCACGGGTAAAGGATTTAACGTTTGCCGTCAAAACATCGTGTGCCACGTTGCTTGACTTACTCTTTTTTGCAAATACAGCAGGAACACCCATATAATAAGCGGCGGCAAGCGCAATTGCAATGCCCGACGCCTCTATTGTGAGCACCTTTGTCACACCGCAATCTTTGAAAAGACGATTGATTTCCTTCCCCATTTCATGCATAAAGGCAGGGTCAAGCTGTTGGTTTAGAAAACTGCCAACCTTTAAAATACTGTCTGATACAACTTGTCCCTCTTTAATAATCTTGTCCTCAAGAGCCTTCATTATATGAATTCCTTTCCCTTTACATCCGCATAAAATATTGCGTACAAAAACACCATTATTTATGTTGTGATTATATCACGCCAATTAAAAAATGTCAACAGTTGTCAAAATAAATTTTTACCTGCCGAAGCCTCTGCTGACCACTTATTTTGCAAAGTTCTCGGATGCAGAAATTTTTCTTTACTTTTGTGTTACATTTGAAAATTTTAATTGACTTTGCATCCTATATATGCTATAGTTATACGTACACGAAATACAACATCTTGTGTTTTTGCACACTTTACCATAATTTTAATTTTATATACGGAAGGGCTTGAAGGCTATGAAAATTATTAAAAGAAACGGCTCCGAGGCTGTCTTTGACATTACCAAGATTATTACCGCGATTACAAAGGCAAATGATGCAACACCCGAGGGTGCGCGGATGACCCCTATGCAAATTCAGCGCATCGCTGAAAGTGTTGTTCTTGCCTGCGAAAACCTTGGTCGTTCACCCAGCGTCGAAGAGGTTCAGGATATGGTCGAGCATCAGATTATGGCGCACGGTGCGTTTGAGGTTGCAAAGGTTTATATTACATATCGTTATACCCGTACCCTCGTTCGTCAGTCAAACACAACAGATGACAAAATCCTCAGCCTTATAGAGTGTAACAACGAAGAGGCAAAGCAGGAAAACTCCAACAAAAACCCCGTTGTGAACTCAACCCAGAGAGATTATATGGCAGGTGAGGTTTCCCGCGATATCAGCAACAGAATACTTCTTCCGCAGGACATTGTCGAGGCGCATAACGAGGGCATCATTCATTTTCACGATACCGACTACTATGCACAGCATATGCACAACTGCGACCTTGTCAACCTTGACGATATGCTCCAAAACGGCACGGTTATTACAGGCACCCTGATTGAGCGTCCGCACAGCTTTTCTACTGCCTGCAACATTGCGACACAGATTATTGCGCAGGTTGCATCAAACCAATACGGCGGACAGTCTATTTCTCTTGCACATCTTGCCCCGTTTGTTCAGGTCAGCCGTGACAGGATAACAAAGGATGTAAGAGCAGAGCTTGCCGAAATCAACGTCGAGCTTTCAGAAGAGGAAATCAGCAATATGGTAGAGCGCCGTCTGCGCGACGAAATACGCCGCGGAGTACAGACCATACAGTATCAGGTGGTGACACTTCTTACCACAAACGGTCAGGCACCCTTTGTAACTGTCTTTATGTATCTGAATGAGGCAAAGAGCGAGCAGGAAAAGCACGACCTTGCAATGATTATCGAAGAGGTTCTCGAGCAGCGCCATCAGGGCGTAAAGAACGAAAAGGGCGTATGGGTTACACCCGCTTTCCCTAAGCTTATTTATGTGCTTGAAGAGGATAATATATACGAAAATGCTGAATATTATTATTTGACACGCCTTGCGGCAAAGTGTACCGCAAAGAGGCTTGTTCCCGATTACATATCCGAGAAAAAAATGATGGAGCTTAAAGAGGGTAACTGCTTCCCAGTTATGGGTTGCCGAAGTGCACTTTCGCCCTGGAAGAATGAAAATGGCGAGTATAAGTTCTATGGTCGTTTTAATCAAGGCGTTGTTACGATTAACCTCGTTGACGTAGCCCTGTCATCAGGCGGAAACCTCGAAAAATTCTGGAAGATTTTTGACGAGCGCCTCGACCTTTGCTACCGCGCATTGATGTGCCGACATAACAGATTAAAGGGAACTCTCTCTGACGCCGCACCGATACTCTGGCAATACGGCGCTTGCGCAAGACTTAAAAAGGGTGAGCCGATTGACAAGCTGCTCTTTGGCGGATATTCAACAATCTCTCTCGGCTATGCGGGGCTTTATGAATGTGTAAAGTATATGACAGGCAAATCGCATACCGACCCGTCTGCAACTCCGTTTGCACTTGAGGTTATGAAATATATGAACGATGCGTGCGACCGTTGGAAGGCAGAAACCACCATTGGTTTTGGTATATACGGAACTCCTCTTGAGTCCACCACCTATAAATTTGCAAAATGCCTGCAGCGCCGCTTTGGCGTTATCGACGGGATAACCGATAAGAGCTATATAACCAACAGTTATCACGTTCACGTTACCGAAGAGATAGACGCGTTTGAAAAATTGAGGTTTGAGTCTCAGTTTCAGGCTCTCTCAAGCGGCGGTGCAATCAGCTACGTTGAAGTCCCCAATATGCAAAATAACCTTGAGGCAGTTTTGCAGATAATCCGTTTTATCTATGACAACATTATGTATGCAGAGCTAAATACAAAGAGCGATTACTGTCAGATATGCGGCTGGGACGGCGAAATTGAAATCAAGGATACAGACGGCAAGCTTGTATGGACCTGTCCGCAATGCGGAAATCAAGATCAGGAAACAATGAATGTTGCCCGCAGAACCTGCGGTTATATCGGCACACAGTTCTGGAATCAGGGCAGAACACAGGAAATAAAAGAAAGAGTTATGCATCTGTAATTATACGAGGTGATTATCATTCATTACGGAGAAATTAAAAACTGTGACATCGCAAACGGACCAGGGGTTCGCGTAAGCCTTTTTGTATCGGGCTGTACCAATCATTGTAAGAACTGCTTTCAGCCGCAGACATGGGATTTTGAATACGGGACCCCTTTCACAAAAGAAACCGAAAATAAAATTTTGGATATGCTCGCCAAGGGCTATATAAACGGTCTTACCGTCCTTGGCGGAGAACCGTTTGAGCCGTCTAATCAACGCGCCCTATATCCTTTTTTGCAAAGGGTAGCAGAGCAATATCCACAAAAGAACATCTGGATGTTCTCGGGCTTTACACTTGAAGAACTGCAAAGCGACGGCTCGCATCCGCGGTGCGAGGTTACTGATGATATCTTATCTCTGATTGACGTGTTGGTAGACGGCAGATATGATGAGGCTTTAAAAAATCTTTCGCTTAAATTCCGCGGCTCCTCAAATCAACGCCTGATTGATATGGAGGCTACTCTTTCAAAGAACGAAATTGTGCTGTGGGAGGGTATAGATGGATAATCAATTTTCAAGAACGGAATTACTGCTCGGCACCGAGGCTGTGGAAAAACTTGCAAACAGCCGTGTTGCAGTGTTTGGCATAGGCGGGGTCGGCGGATATGCAGTTGAGGCGCTTGCAAGAAGCGGTGTCGGCACGCTTGATTTGATTGACAACGACAAGGTTTCCTTAAGCAATATCAACCGACAGATAATTGCCACCCACTCTACAGTAGGGGAGTATAAGGTAGATGTTGCCAAAGTGCGAATTGCAGACATAAACCCAAATGCAACTGTCAACACCTACAGGACATTTTATATGCCAGAGGTGGCACACGAGTTTGATTTTTCAAAATATGATTATATAATAGACGCGATAGACACGGTTACAGCAAAGCTTGACCTTGCAGTAAGGGCAACAGACCTATCTATACCGATTATCAGCTCAATGGGAGCGGGTAACAAGCTTGACCCCACCGCCTTTGAGGTTGCAGATATTTACAAAACCTCTGTATGTCCGCTTGCAAAGGTTATGCGCTATGAACTGCGAAAGAGGGGCGTTAAAAAGCTCAAGGTGGTATACTCTAAAGAGCCACCTGTAACCCCCTCAAAAGACGGCGAAAGGGTACCCGCAAGCTGTGCCTTTGTCCCGTCAGTTGTCGGCTTGATTATAGCGGGCGAGGTTATACGGGATTTGGTAAAATAAGTAGGGGAGGGTCTCCGCGCCCTCCCGCGACTATGGATAATCAAAGGCTCGGGGATAATTATCGCCGAGCCTTTTTTGCTTTTATAACCTTTAATCTTGAAAACTCTTCCCTCTCCTTTTCGTCAAGGGCGTTTTGAATATTTCGTATTTCCTCCTCGTATCTCGGAATGACGATATTTTTCAGGGCGTTTGCCCGCTTCTGCGTCTTTTTTATACTGTCTGCCAATCTGTAAATCGACGTTTCTATCTGCGCGAGCTGTTTTGTCATATACTTTACCTCTGCAAAGCTTCTCACAGCCTCATCAAGCGACGATGTTGTATATTTCATACCGTAATTTGGTTTAAGCGGTTTTTCATCCAATATGACTATCGGAATTTCAACCCCCATTACACTCCTGAATTTAATTTCGACGCTCTCCTCAACCTCTACGGCAAGACCTATTTTTTCAACTGTTTCTATCCCCGTATCAATATTTGCTCTCTCCAGTGCGGAATAGGCATTTTTGAAAGTCGTTTCTATTTTTCCTTGAACCGCCTTTGCCGCATCAATCAAATCCATCATTTCGCGGATAAGTATATTTCTTTTTTTATCAAGCAATTCATAACCTGTGCGCGACAGAGCGAGCGTATTTTTTGCCGTCATTAAATTTCCCTTTGTGGGCGCCATAGCCATAAAGAACTCACCCCTCTCAATACTTTAAATCGAGCAATTCGGGGGAAATTCTGTCAAGCTCTTCCCTCGGAAGCAGCCTCAAAAGCTCCCAGGCAAGCTCTATCGTTTGAGCTATGCTTCGGCTCTCTGTCTTGCCCTGCCTTACAAAATGCATCTCAAACTCCTGCCCGAACCTCATATATTTCTTGTCTGTGTCAGAGAGTTCATCCTCGCCTATAACAGATGCAAGTGCCCGTACCTCCTGAACCTTTGCATATGACGAGAAAAGCTGATTGGAAACGTCGGGATGGTCAGCGGTTGTGTACTCTTCCCCTATTCCGTCCTTCATCAATCTGGAGAGCGACGGGAGCACCGAAATCGGCGGGTATATATCCTTTTGTGACAGAGTACGGTCAAGCACAATCTGCCCCTCTGTGATATATCCCGTAAGGTCGGGTATTGGATGAGTAATATCATCGTTTGGCATAGTCAAAATCGGTATCTGTGTGACAGAACCCCTGCTTCCTTCTATCATTCCTGCCCTCTCATAGAGCGAGGCAAGGTCGCTGTAAAGATATCCCGGGTATCCCTTTCTTGACGGAATTTCCTGTTTGGATGATGAAATCTCCCGCAGTGCCTCACAATAAGATGTAATGTCTGTAAGTATTACCAGAACGTGCATATCGTGCTGGAAAGCAAGATACTCCGCCGCAGTGAGTGCACATCTCGGGGTGAGAATTCTCTCTGCAACGGGATCTGAAGAGGTATTGATGAACATTACACTTCTGCCAAGCGCTCCCGTCTGCTCAAATGCCGACATAAAATAGCTGGCGACGTCGCTCGATACACCCATCGCACCGAAAACTATTGCAAAATTCTGACCCTTATCCTCCGCAATCTTAGACTGGGTTGCAATTTGGACAGCAAGGTTATCGTGTGCCATACCGTTTCCCGAAAATATGGGAAGCTTTTGCCCCTTTATAAGTGTAGCAAGGCCGTCTATTGCAGATATTCCCGTCTGTATAAATGAGCGGGGGTATTCTCTTGCAACAGGGTTCATAGGCTTTCCGTTTATATCTGCCTTTTTTTCGTAATACACGGGTCCGAGTCCGTCTATGGGCCTGCCAGCGCCGTCAAAGGTTCTGCCGAGAATTTCTTTCCCAAGTGGTAACATAAGGGGTTTGCCCGTAAGCTTGGTTTTAGTATTTGTAAGCGATATTCCCGCGGTTCCCTCAAACATCTGAACCACTGCATACTCCTCGGTAAGCTCTATTATACGTCCCGTGCGCTCTTCGCCGCCCGCGATGTGCACCACTACAATCTCATCATACGCGGCATCCTTTATTCCGTCAAGAATGACGAGCGACCCGCTCAAATCGCGAAGTCCCATATATTGTATGCTCATATTCTTCACCGCCCATCTGTTTAGAATGTGATTTCGTCTATCTGCCTGAATATATCATCAAATTTTTCAAGCTTGTCATTTTCTATATCATACTTTATCTTGATAACTGTATCAAATATTCCGCTCTTCTGGATAAGAGAAACGGGGATTGCCTGATTATTCACTAAATCGCAGCACTTATCATAAAGATGCAAAATGACCTTTACCATAAGCATCTGTTTTTCAAGCGGAACATAGGTATCACTTGGGTGATATGCATTCTGCTGAAGAAAGCCGACGCGGAGGGTGCGTGCAATTTCGAGAGTAAGCTTCTGGTCCTCTGGGAGAACATCTGCCCCTATCAGCTTTACTATCTCCATAAGTGAACTCTCTTCACGCAATATGCGCACAAGTCTTGCACGCAATGGTAGGAAATCCTTATCGACGTTTTCTCTGTACCAGGGCGCAACATCATCAACATATTCGCTGTAGCTTGTCAGCCAGTTTATAGCGGGATAGTGTCTTGAATAAGCAAGACTTTTGTCAAGACCCCAAAAGCTGCGGATAAACCTCTTGGTGTTCTGCGTGACAGGCTCGGAAAAATCTCCGCCCTGCGGCGATACTGCCCCGATTAGGGTTACACTTCCTTCATCGCCGCTGAAGGTTTCAAAATATCCCGCCCTTTCATAAAACTCCGAAAGGCGCGACGGCAGGTATGCAGGAAAGCCCTCTTCTGCGGGCATTTCCTCAAGTCTGCCCGAAATCTCGCGCAGGGCCTCTGCCCATCTTGAAGTAGAGTCAGCCATTATTGCAACGTGATATCCCATATCGCGATAGTATTCCGCAAGAGTGACTCCTGTATATATCGATGCCTCACGTGCGGCAACGGGCATATTTGAGGTATTTGCTATCAAAATCGTTCTGTTCATCAAGGGCTGTCCCGACTTGGGGTCGGTAAGGGAGCTGAAATCCTCGAGAACTTGTGTCATCTCATTTCCGCGCTCTCCGCACCCTATATATATAATGATGTCGGCATCCGCCCACTTTGCTATCTGGTGCTGTGTCATTGTTTTGCCAGTACCAAACCCGCCGGGGATTGCGGCTGTTCCTCCCTTTGCAAGCGGAAAGAGTACATCTATAACTCTTTGCCCTGTAAGGAGCGGTCTGTGTATCGGAATACGTTTGCTTGCAGGTCTTGGGCTTCTTATGGGCCACATCTGAAGCATTTTTATCTCAGCAAGCGCTCCACTGTCAGTTCTTACCCTTGCTATTGTGTCTGCACAAGTATATTCACCGCTCTGTGCAATCTCTTCTATTTCCCCGCTTATATTTGGCGGGACCATAATTTTATGCATAATCATAGGTGTTTCGGGGGTCTGCCCTATAACAGTGCAGGGACCTACCTTATCACCGACCTTTGCCAGTATCTCTACCTTCCATTTTCTTTCCATATCAACGGCGTCGGGGCGCAGACCTCTTGATATAAACGCGCCTGACATATCCCTTATGGTTTTGAGTGGTCGCTCTATTCCGTCAAATATGTTTCCTATAAGCCCCGGTGCGAGCGCAACCGACATAGGCGCACCGCTTGCCTCAACAGGCTCGCCAATTTTTAGCCCCGAGGTTTCCTCGTATACCTGAATTACTGTTGATTCTCCGTGAACCGCAATAACCTCGCCTATGAGCTTTTCACTGCCGACATACACCATCTCCTTCATCATAAGCCATGGTGCATCTCTAACGGTTAGGACAGGGCCGTTAATTCCGTATATAAAAGCTTGTTTGCTCTGCATTTGCTTCACCTCTTAGTCAATCATCAGTCCGCTCGTTTTAAAAAATTCTTCTCTTTGTTCTTCTAACTTTTCTCTCAAAGTACAATCAGCAAAAATTCCAAGCATTTCATTGGCGAGGGTAAATCCGCCGATTATTTCGTCCTGGGATTTTTCAAATTCAACATTCTTAATCGGGCAGACATTTTTTATCAGCTCCAAATCGCGCTCCATTGCTGTGCAGATGGTTGTTCCGCTGCAAAATTCGGGGGCAACCTTCTCAAATTCCCGTTTAAGATACCCCCCATATTTTTCGCCCTTTGCAAACTCCAGAAGAGCCTCTTTTGCGGCATCAAAAATCTCATTTTCAACTTTCAAACGATTTTGGCGCAGCATTTTTGCAAGCTCTGCCTCTCTGCGCGACAGGGCTAGCCGAGTTTCGCCCTCAAGCTCCGCTTGGCGTTTATTTAACTCAAGCCTAAATCTTTTTTCAAGCTCTTCCGCCTTTTGGGAAAGGGTTTTCTCGCGCTCGCCCTCAAGCTCCCGCGCGACTCTTTCCTTTTCCTCAAGAGCCTGATTATATAATGTTTTCGCAAATTTCGTAAGAGAATCCTTCGGCATTCCCTCTCCCACCTTTCGCTATGTTAAGAGTCTAAAGTCGTACGCCAATGGCGTCCTTTACATAATTCAAAATATAGTCATCAGGCCGCTTCGACCCGTGTCTGTCAGGAAGCTCAACAATAAGAGGGGTTTTGTTGTTGACCTTTTGCTCACTTATGTACTTGGGGCAAAGGTCTACAAGTTTTTCAGTAATAAGCAGAATTGCGATTTCCTTATCCGCTATAGCAGCGTCAAAGGCTCTGCGGAATTCCTCTTCTCCGCTGACGATTTCGCCCTCTATCCCAGAGAGGCGCATCCCCGTCTTCGTATCAACATTATCACTGAGCAAATAAAATTTCACAGCCGTTCATCCCTTTTTGAATTATATATGAATTCCGTCTATTCCCGTACCACACCGACATATCGGAATGGATAAATCCATTCCCTACTGGAATAAAATCAATAATGAAATAATCAATCCGTAGAGTGCAATACCCTCTGCAAGAGCAACGAATATAAGTGATTTACCCATTATCTTCGGGTCCTCGGATATTGCGCCGAGAGCCGCAGATGCAGATGACGAAACCGCGATACCCGCTCCGACACAGGCAAGACCCGTAGAAAGTGCAGCACCGAGGAACTTCATTCCGTCTGCAGATGCACCTGCCACGGCCTCACCCTCTGCAAATGCCTCATATGACCCTGTAATCATACAAGCCGAAAACACCAGCAGTAGTGTGAAAAACGAAAACAAGTTTATGCCGACTGCGGTTTTGAGTTTCCCCCCGCTCAATTTAAACCCATACCTTGCAACAAGCGGAATGGATACAGCCAGCGTTACCACAACAAACATTGCAATTGTCTTAATCATAATTTTTCCTCCATATTTATCACTATAGTTATTACTTATTATTTGTAGTCGGCTTAAACTCTCTGCCGTCGCCGTCATAAAAACGGCTGAACATCTCATAAAATCCGAGGCGCAAAACCTGAATTCCCACTATCAGTCCCTCAAGCCCGATTACAAGCAGATTTCCAAACACGGTAACTGCAATCGAACCGCCAAGGCTTAGCTTATACATAAACATCACCACAACTGACATCATTCCCGCGTGGTTTAAGGCAAACGCACCGACACGCAAAAACGAAACTGTGTTTGTCACAAAGCTGAGCAATATCTCAAAGGTTTCGAAAAATGCTTCGACTAAAAATCCGCCCTTCTCTTTCGGCATCCAGTTCTTTTTGCGCGAGAGGAGCTTGCCGAGGGGTTCTTGCAGAAATATCATAAGAAGCGAAACCGCTATCAATACTGCTGCAATCCCAAGCGGATGAGAATTTCCGCTGACGGCACTGAGGGCTACGTATAGCACAAGCGCATAAAAAACCATTCCCGCTATACCGTTTTGAGAAAACAGTATCTTCTGCCAGTTTTTCTGTTTGACACCATTCATAATATTAAATATCATACAAATCATTATAAGAACAACGCCAATTGCCACTGCATATATAAGCGTACTCATCATTGTTGTGCTGTTCTCAAACGGGGTAAACCAAAGGGGTTTTACTATTGCGTGTTCTCCCTCGAGTCCGAAGAACGAGCCGTAAACAAACCCAAAAAGCGTTGCCGAAAGCCCGATTGGTATAAGGAGCTTTGCTAAAAATCCGCCCTTTTTGCACGCCGCCCCTAAACCGCCTAGAAGAGCAAGGCACAAGCCATGGCCGACATCTCCGAACATAATTCCAAAGAGCAAAGTATATACTACAGCCAAAAACGGTGTCGGGTCCATCTCGTTATAATTCGGCACACCGTACATCCTGACAAACTCCTCAAACGGCTTGAATATTTTAAGGTTTTTCAGCCTTGTCGGCGGAGTAATGTGCGAGACTGTTTCAGGAGAGTCAGCAATTATCATACACTCGCTGTCCTTCTCCGCCCTTGCCATCAGGGCATCTGCCTCCTCCTCTGTGGCCCAGCCCGTCAGGCAGAATGAATTCTTGCTGTTGGTTGTATATTTTCTTATATTATAAAGCTCATACTCATATTTTATATCAGCGTATGCTTTAAGAAGTTTCTCTTTCTCAAGCGCTATGGTCGTATCCATACGCGACTTTAACTCATCAAGCTCCGCCCTGTACTGCGAATTTCTTAAATTCATTTTCTCGATAATTTCAGCGGGGGTTCCTTCCTCACCGCCCTCAATCCAGAATCTCTCGAAATACAGGGTTCCGAAAACGCGGTCAACATTCTCGGAATTATCCTTTGTAACAAAATATATTCCCCACACAAAATCCTTATCAGTTGTCATCGGGACAAAGTATGACGGCAGATCCTTAAGGTAGGTGTCGAGCTTGCTGTAGGCAGAGATGGGCATTCTTCCAAATCTGAACTTTAAATATTCTAATTTCTGCAGATTTTCAAGATGCACATCCGAGGCTACAACAGGAGTGAGAGTATCTATAATTTCCTGAGAATGATGTATCTCCTGCTCAAGCTTTTCCATTCTTCCTTTAAGAGAATGAATTTCTGTATCAAAGCTCTCTGCTACCAATACAAGCTCTTCCTTTGAAAAGTTTTCGTTATGCCTTTTAACCTTGCTGTAGTCAACATTTGCGAAGTCGAAAACCTCGGTGAATTTCTTCATTATCTCCTCTGCGGGATTGCCTTCTGTGCTCGGGACAAACCCCGCGCTGTTCCTGAGGGCGAGCATTGGGTTTTCAAGCTCAATTTCGCTATCCATAACATATTCGGAAACTACTCTCTCAAAAGCACTTTTCGGTGCTATAATATTTATAAGTTTCATTCTTGAAATCATATTCTCGCCTCTTTTCTTCCGTAGCCGATAAGGTATTCCGCTATTTTTTCACTCCCCAGCTGATATCTTATCCCTTCTATAATTGATACTATATTATCTATTTCTGTGCGCCTTAAATGTATATAACAAATCGGGGATTGTATCGAAAACCTGGGGGCATAATTCATACGCCTCTTCATATCCGCCATATACTCGCTTTGACGTTTCTCAATAAACCTGTCTTCTTCCGAAAACGCTAATCCGTATGGTGTTTCGTCAGCTATTATTGAAATGGCATCGCTGTATGAGGCACTTTTTACTATCTTCGAAATTGTAGACCCCTTCAACCTGTAGTATTTAGGTATAACACTTGCATATATCTCCTCGTCGGTCATCTTAAAGGTACGCTTGCATCTCAATAAAAACGTAAGATTTTGTAAATCGAATTCTGTCCCGTATACCTTTATAACCGACTTTGCCTCATCAGACGTTAAATATTTTTTCGCATACCTGTAAACTATATTTGCCCAATACGTGTCAAGCGCGGTTTCCATATAAAAAGGCTCCTGCAAATTTGGCTTTCCGCAAAAAACCGACAGCGGAGTATAATAAGGTGTACCACGGAGCATCTCTATAAATGCATCAATGCTGTCAATGCCCTCGGCTTCATCTGCTGAAATTTCCCGTTTTCCCCTGAGAACCTTTGACATATATTCACCGATTTTATCCGAATGATTTATGTGTATAAGCCTTAAGCACAACTTTATCTTTGATATTCCCTCTTCAAGTGAAAATATTTCCATAAATTTTTTTGCGCCCGAATCCATAAACGGAAGTATTCTCTCTATATCGCATCGCAAATGCTCGCGAAGGCATCTCTCAATCGCCGCTCTGTGCATATTGGAAGTATTTCTAGAAACAAAGGCATCTGCATATGCCGCGTGCGCACTTAAATATTTCGCAACCTCCGTAACCGACGTCATATTCATAAGCAAATTATAGTCCGCATCGCTGAGCGCCCTGCCCTTCATAGCGCTGACCTTTGCATACACGGCAGAATTTTTCATAACCTTATTTATCATCTGCCCTCTCCCCTGTAATTGAGGAAACGATTTCTGCTATCCATTTTTCCTTCCTCGCCCTGCACTTTTTGTCAAGGCTTTCAAGATTATCTGCATACATCTCCTCGAGTTTTTGCATACTCTCCCCACGTCGAATAGCATATTCTTCCTCTATCCTCCCTGATTGCTCAGAGAGCCGCCTTTCCATCTCTTCTTCCTTTTTTCTTATTTCTTCATTTAAAATAGTGTTCTGGCTCTCAATAAGCTCATCTGCAGAATTTGCTATAGCCTTTACCTTCTGCTCGATATCCATAATTGCATTCATAATATCCATAACACTTTTCTCCTTAACATTCCATATGGATGATACGGACAGCATATGCCGCCCGTATCATTTTTACCTATTTATGCTTTTTATAACCGATTTAAGTTTTAAAAATTAATTTTTAAGACTGTGTATAGGAGCAGGAATACGTCCGCCTCTGTTTATAAACTCCTCACTTGAATACTTGTGAACAGGCATAACAGGTGCCTCGCCCAAAAGTCCTCCAAACTCTACGCTGTCGCCGACTGTCTTTCCAGCCGCAGGAATTATACGAACCGCAGTTGTCTTTTGGTTTATCATACCTATCGCCATCTCGTCTGCAATTATTGCAGAAATCGTAGACGCAGGTGTATCGCCCGGTACAGCAATCATATCAAGCCCAACAGAGCATACGCAAGTCATTGCTTCAAGCTTGTCAAGCGATAGTGCCCCGCATTCTGCAGCGGCAATCATACCAGCATCCTCGCTGACAGGAATAAATGCACCCGAAAGCCCGCCTACATATCCCGATGCCATAACTCCACCTTTTTTAACAGCATCATTTAAAAGTGCAAGTGCCGCCGTTGTCCCGTGGGTACCGCATTTTTCAAGCCCCATTTCCTCAAGTATATACGCAACGCTGTCGCCGACCTCGGGCGTGGGGGCAAGAGATAAATCGACTATACCAAACGGCATATTGAGCGCCTTTGATGCCTCCTGCGCAACAAGCTGACCCATTCTCGTAATCTTAAACGCCGTACGCTTAATCGTTTCTGCAACAACGCCAAAGTCTGCACCCTTTACCTGCTCGAGTGCATATTTCACCACTCCCGGTCCGCTTATGCCGACATTTATAACACAGTCACCCTCGCCGACACCGTGGAAAGCGCCCGCCATAAACGGATTGTCCTCTACAGGATTTGCAAACACAACAAACTTTGCACAACCCATAGAATCATTGTCCGCGGACAACTTTGCTGTCTTTACGATGGTTTCGCCCATAAGCTTTACCGCATCCATATTTATGCCCGCCTTTGTGCTTGCCACACCAACTGATGAGCAAACTCTCTCGGTTGAGCAAAGCGCCTCGGGGATAGAGTCTATGAGATATTCATCGCCCTTTGAAAAGCCTTTATATACAAGTGCAGAATATCCGCCTATAAAATTAACTCCAAGCTCTCGCGCGGCACGGTCAAGCGTCTTTGCAAAGGGAACATAGTCTGTCGTTTTGCTTGCTGCGGCAACAATGGCAATCGGAGTAACCGATATACGCTTGTTTATAATCGGTATACCATACTTCTGGCTTATATTCTCGCCCACCTTTACAAGGTTTTTGGCATATCTCGTAATTTTATCATATATTTTTTCGCATGCACGCTCTGCACTCTCGTCTGCACAATCCAAAAGAGAAATACCCATAGTAATTGTGCGAATGTCAAGATGCTCGTCCCTTATCATTTTAATAGTTTCAACTATTTCATTTGTGCTTACATTTATCATATGTAAAGTCCCTCCAACTGACTAAGCATTTAAATTCTGTGCATCGAATTAAATATATCCTCGTGCTGAATTCTGATCTCAAGTCCCAGCTCATTGCCAAGGCCCTCGAGCTGTTTTACAAGGTCGGCAAAGGAGGTTTTGCTCTCCTTTATATCAACCAGCATAACCATTGTAAATGTAGTCTTTATAATAGTCTGATTTATATCAAGTATGTTAATATCATTATCTGCAAGCAAGGTGCTCGTCCTTGCGATTATTCCCTTTCTGTCCTCGCCCATTACGGTAACAAATGCTTTCATATTTCTTCTCCTCTTTATTATAGTTTATTTTCACTTTTTCGCTACTTGTATTATACCCCCATTTCATTATCTTTGTCAATGATGTTTTTACCACAAAAATACCCTGAAAAACCTATATTTCTTGGATGAATTTCATCCTTATTTCCTTCTTCCGAAACTTTTTCAAAAATTTTGAAAATTGTTGGAACCTTTTTCTCTTATGCTCGTCTAAACTAATGTAACCGAAAAAAACATAGACTTTAAAAAAGAAAGGAACTAAAAAGATGAAATTTAATTTTAAGAAAGTAACAGCAACCGCTGCACTTGCAGCAATGATTATGACAGGGGCAGCTTTTGCAAATGAAACAGAAGCCATACAGCCACAGGTAATAACACCATTTGTTGCAGATGTTGAGGTAATAAATGATGTAGAAATGCTTCCCCTTCGCAGTATTGCAGAGCATTTTGGCTACAAGGTTGATTGGTTTGAGGATAGTCAGTCAGTTTCATTGACAAAGGGCGCGCAGTATATCAGCTTCGCAATTAACACTGACGCATACTCCTTCTCAAAGATGGCTCCCCAGACACTTGGCGCAGCACCCGTTCTCTTTAACGACTGCACAACATATGTTCCAAAGGCATTCTTTACAGACCTTCTCGGTCTTGATTGCAATGAACACACAGACGGTTTAGAGCTTGCTCTTCCCAATATAGTAAGCGTTATCGAGATAACAGAGGATGGTATTCTGGTAGCTGACGAGGTATACGGCGAGGTTCTTGTTTTAATCGGCGAGGATACCAAAATTACAGCAAACGGCGAAGATGCATCTGCGGAAGCTATAGCTTCCGATATGCTTCTCAATGTTAAATATTCAGAGCAGATGACAAGAAGCATCCCTCCGCAGACAGTCGCAATTTCTATTGAGATTTTGAACCTCCCTGTAGAGAATGAGGAAATTGCTGAGGAGGAAAAGGCAATTGCTTCTGCAAAGATTAACTCTGTAGAAGACGGAGCAATCATCGTAACTGATGAGGTACGCGGCGAGGTTATCGTTTTTGTAACAGAAGAAACAAAGATTACAAAGGACGGCAGCGAGGTATCTGCAAATGAGCTTAAGGCTGATATGGAGATAACCATTGAATATGCAGCGCATATGACAATGAGCATCCCTCCGCAGACAAACGCTGTTTCAATTGAAATAGTAAAATAAATCAGACATAGAAAGTGCGTATCATATGATACGCACTTTTTTTATGCCATTAAATGCTCTATTAAAATTTTTATTCCGAGAATAATTAAGATTACCCCTCCGACAAGCTCTGCCTTTGATTTATATTTCGCACCGAAAATATTGCCTATCTTCACGCCGAATGCGGATATCAAAAAGGTTACCACCCCTATAAATCCAACCGCTGCTGCGATATTATCAACATTTATAAAGGCAAGGGTCACGCCAATTGCCAGAGCATCTATACTCGTTGCTACAGCAAGGGGAAACATCGCCCTTGCCGACAAGTCATCGCACACAGACTCTTCATCCCCCGAAACGGCTTCTCTTATCATATTTGCCCCAATAAGTCCGAGAAGAACAAATGCAATCCAATGGTCAACAGCCGTAATACTGTCTTTAAATTGAGTCCCGAGCAAAAATCCCACAAGTGGCATAAGTGCCTGAAATGCGCCAAACCACAAGCCAACCCACATAGAGTTTTTAAGCGTCACTCTTTTAAGCGACAAGCCCTTGCACACAGCTACTGCAAACGCATCCATTGAGAGTCCTACCGCAAGTATAAATAATTCTGCAAGTCCCATTCCTATTCCCTTTCCTTTTGTTCGCTGACTAATACATATTTATAAAAATAATATGTACCAATATGCCTTTTACCTTAATATTTTTGTTATCAGCTATTGATTTTTTTATATTTTATCAGTATAATGATATTTGATAAATTTGTCAAATATTATAACTATTATATTTGAATCAGGAAAGGTTGATAACTATGAAATACTATCTTGCAATTGATATTGGTGCATCAAGCGGCAGACATATGCTTGCACATTTAGAGAATGGGAAAATAGTACTCGAGGAGGTTTATCGTTTTAAAAACTTTCTTGATGAGAGAAACGGACATCTTTGCTGGAGTCTTGACCGCCTTTTTGGCGAAATCAAGAACGGAATAAAGAAATGTAAGGAAATCGGCAAAATCCCCTCTTCTATGGGAATTGATACGTGGGGCGTTGACTATGTCCTTCTTGACAAGGACAACAATATTTTAGGAGATAGCTTTGCATACCGTGACTCAAGAACCGAGGGTATCCCTGAAATGATTTATAAAAACATAATATCCAAGGAAGAGCTGTACTCAAGAACAGGTATACAGGAACAGCCCTATAACACAATCTTCCAGCTTATGGCCGTGAAGGAGCAAACACCTGAGTTGCTCTCTAAAGCTGAAACCTTCCTTATGCTCCCTTGCTATTTCAATTTCCTGCTCAGCGGAGTTAAGATGAACGAGTATACTCTCGCCAGCACAACGGGGCTTTTAAATGCCGAGGGAAAAACTTGGGATGCCGAGGTTATAGACAGACTCGGTCTGCCCGCAAAGCTTTTTGACAAGCTCTATCTGCCCAAGACCAAGGTTGGCAGCTTTACCCCCGAAATTGTTGATGAGGTCGGCTTTGAATGTGACATAATTCTGCCCGGAACCCACGATACTGCAAGTGCAGTTTTGTCTGTTCCTATGGTCAATAGCGAGGGCGTTTATATAAGCTCGGGCACTTGGTCGCTTATGGGTGTTGAAAGCCTTACTCCTATATGCACACAGGAAAGCTCTGACGAGGGGCTCAGCAACGAGGGCGGCATAGATTACCATTTCCGCTATCTTAAAAACATAATGGGTCTGTGGATTATCCAGTCCATCAAGCGCGAGCTGAATGACGAATACTCCTTCAACGATTTGGAGCGTATGGCAAGAGAAGCCTCTGCCTTCACATCGGAAATAGACGTAAACGATATGCGCTTCCTCGCACCGAAGAGTATGATTGAGGCAATAAAGAGCTATTGCGCAGACACAAATCAGCAGGTTCCCGAAACAATCGGCGAGATTATGCAATGTGCATATGTCAGCCTTGCAAAGTGCTATGACATTTCAATCAAATCAATTGAAAAGATACAAGGAAAGACCTATGACTGTATAAGAATAGTCGGCGGTGGTTGTCAGGATGGTTACTTAAACGAGCTTACCTCCAAGGCAACAGGAAAGACTGTATATGCAGGTCCGATTGAGGCAACTGCCCTCGGAAACATTGCCGCACAGCTGATGAGCGACGGAACAGTTGAGGATATCGAGTCTGCCCGCGACCTTATCAGAAATTCATTCCCGATTAAAACTGTGGGATAGGCAAATTAATAACGATTATAAAATCATGGGGATGTAAAAATCCATCTCGGAATGTCGGCAAGCGCCATTCCCTACAGCATGTTGATGTGACGTGTTTTAACAGATAGCAGCTGTAGGGTTCGGCGGTTTCCGACGAACCGTAATTATCTCCTTGACTTATATCCTGATTTGTGATATATTACCTAATAATGCAGGTGTAGTTCAGTGGTAAAACATCAGCTTCCCAAGCTGAGGTTGCGGGTTCGATTCCCGTCACCTGCTCCAGAAAAGACCGCCAATTTCGATACGAAATTAGCGGTCTTTTCAACTAAATATCCCTACTTGACATAAGCACCCGCAAAGGCTTATAATTATAGTATCGGCGTATACAGGAGGGATTGATTTAGCTATGAATACAAGAGAATACTCAACAAAAGAGCTGATAAGGCGTATACTGCCATATTTTAACCCATACAAAAGGACACTGGCGTTTGACCTCATTTGCGCCTCGCTGACTACGGTCTGTGAAATCGTTCTTCCTATGATTATACGCAAGATAACAAATACTGCGCTTGAGGATGTCGCTTTGCTTACAGTGCGTTTGGTTCTTAATCTCGGGCTTTTATATTTTGTTTTAAGAGTAATTGATTGTTTTGCAAACTATTACATGGCAAACATAGGTCACGTTATGGGGACAAAAATAGAAACAGATATGCGCCGCGATGCATATGCCCACCTTCAAAAGCTGTCCGATACATATTTTAACAATACCAAGGTCGGTCAGATAATGGGCAGGCTTACAAACGATTTGTTTGATATAACGGAATTTGCGCATCACTGTCCTGAGGAACTCTTTATCGCAACGCTTAAAATCGTTGTTTCATTTATAATTTTATCCAGGATAAATCTTACCCTAACCATATTGATTTTTATACTTGTACCTATAATGACTGTAGTTTGCAGTCTTATCAATAAAAAGATGCGCAGGGCATTTATAAGACAGCGCTACCAGATAGGCGAGCTCAATGCCAACATTGAGGACAGCCTTCTCGGTCAAAAGGTGGTAAAGGCATTTGCGAACGAAGATATCGAAAACGCCAAATTTGAAAAGGGCAATATAGAATTTCTGAATATAAAGAAATATTCCTACAAGCTGATGGCACTCTTTCAGACCTCAACACGAGCTTTTGACGGGCTGATGCATCTTACCGCAATCGTATTTGGAGGGCTGTTTCTCATCAAGGGCAAAATTCTCCCCGGGGATATGGTTGCTTACATAATGTATATATCTACCCTGATTGCCACGATACGCAGAATTATAGAGTTTACCGAGCAGTTCCAGCGCGGAATGACGGGCGTAGAGAGATTTTTGCAGATAGTTGATGCAGACATTGACATCTTTGACGAGCCTGATGCTGTCGATATAGAAAATCCTAAGGGGGATATAGTTTTCAAAGACGTAAGCTTTGAATATCCCGATGACCACAACAAAGTTTTTAAAAACCTTAACCTGTCCGTCAAGGCGGGCGAAAAAATAGCGATTGTCGGTCCATCGGGCGGGGGCAAAACCACCCTTTGTAATCTTATACCAAGGTTTTATGACACCACCGACGGAAGTATAACCTTAGACGGGAGAGATATTAAACAGATAACCCTGAAAAGCTTGAGAAAAAGCATCGGCATTGTTCAGCAGGACGTATATCTTTTCTCGGGCACAATATATGAAAATATCGTATACGGGCGCCCCGATGCAACGCGCGAGGAGGTTATTGACGCCGCAAAACGTGCAGGTGCGGATGAATTTATAAAAGAGCTTAAAGACGGCTATGATACATATGTGGGAGAGCGTGGTGTAAAGCTGTCGGGCGGACAAAAGCAACGCATCAGCATCGCACGTGTCTTTTTGAAAAATCCGTCAATAATAATTCTTGACGAGGCTACATCTGCCCTCGATAACGAAAGCGAGTTTGCCGTTGCAAAATCCTTAAACGAGTTATCTGTTGGCAGAACAACTCTCACCATTGCCCACAGACTGTCAAGCATCCGAAATTCTGACCGCATTTTAGTCCTTACGAACGAGGGCATTGTTGAGGAAGGAACCCATCAAGACTTGCTTGAGCTTGGCGGGATGTATAAAAGTTTTTATGAAATGGCAAACGAGCTTAAATAGCACCGCCTTGACTATTTGGTAAAAAATGTGTATAATTTAACCGAAAGCAAATAATCCGAACCTCGATTTTTAGAGGCGAATTTCCGCTTTCGCTGCGTTAAAATACTCGATAATCCGTCAAGGATTATCTGCGTTTTTGCCTTGCGTAACCAAAAATTCTCTCTCTAAAAATTCTACGACCTGAAACGGATGAAATTTTGAGTAGATTTTGGTGCGAAAGATGCAGCAAGGCTGCCGCCTTGCAAAGATGACAAACCGAAAGCTACCGAAATTACGCCGTTTCAGGCGGGTTCGGATTATTTGCATTCGGTTAATCGGAAGTGAGTAATCGGAGGTAAATCATATGACATTTTATAATTTTTTATCTTCAATATTCAGCTATATTTTTACCTTTATAATATATTTGTTCATCTTCTCTGTTATACGGCTTATATATCTTGATGTCAAAAAGATGAGCAGGTTCGAGGGAAACAATATAACCGACTCGGAATATGCAAGTCTTAAGCCTGCAAAATCAAAGGTGCCCACCTCCGCACCTCTTGCCAACCGCCTTGCAATATACGGCGAGGCAGTTATCGGCAGGGGACGAGGCTGTGACATATCCATAAAAGAGGATTATATTTCAGCAAAGCACGCTCATATATGGTTTGAGGACGGCGAGTGGTATCTTGAGGATTTAGGAAGCCGTAACGGCACAGCTGTCAACGGGCAAAGAATACGCGATATTGTGATTTTAGACCCAGAGGATGTTATATCATTTGGCGGGCTGAATTTTGTATTTGAGCTTTAGGAGGTATGGTCTATGGCAAAATTTAAAGGGCTGAACTATCGCCGCCCTGCATACCTCTTGGTATTGATGAACCTTTTTGGCTTTGGACTTTTGTTCGTTGCCAACGGATATAATACAAATATAGCATATATCGGCGCGGGTATACTTGCGCTTTATATCATTATGTACTCTGTTATAGTTGCTTGCAAGATGGGGGATAAATTTATTGTCCCTATGGCTTGTATGCTTATTACAATGGGGATAATATTGCTGTGCAGAATACGCATAGACTACGGGCTCAAACAAATTGTTTGGGTTGCTGTTGGTGTGTGTGTATTTTTTATTGCCTACGCAATTTATTATAATATCAATTTTTGGAGCAATGTATGGTTTTTATATTTTATCGGCGGAACAGCCTTGTTTCTTGCAACACTCATTTTCGGAAAGACCGTAAACGGCTCTAAAAACTGGATTGACCTTGGCGGTTTTTCTTTTCAGCCGTCGGAGCTTACAAAGATTTTATACGTTATGTTCCTCTCGTGTTATTTCTCGGGCAAGTGGACAAAGCCTATTTCAAGATTTCGCCCGAAACTTATATCCCTTGCCGTTACCTATCTTTTCATAGGCTTTTTAGTTTTGCAAAGGGACTGGGGCACAATACTTGTTCTGTTCTCAATTTATATTTTTATGATATATGCATACGAAGAAGAGTATGGATTTTTGCTCCTCAACATTGGGGCGGCGGCTGTTGTCGCAATTTTAGGGTACTTCTTCCTGCATCATATTCAGGTCAGGGTCAGCACGTGGCTCGACCCCTGGGATGATATTTCAAACACAGGCTATCAAATTACGCAATCGCTGTTTGCGATTGCCTCGGGCGGATATTTCGGCAAAGGCATCGGTAACGGTTCTCCAAGCTATATCCCCGAGGTTCATTCTGACTTCATATTTGCTGCAATCTGTGAAGAAATGGGTGTTTTCGGCGGGGCCGCTGTAATTATACTATTCTTCTTGATAGCGTACCGTTGCTTTAAAATTTCCATAAAAACTACCGACCCATATGACAAGGCGTTAAGCCTTGGATTGACTATTATGTTTGCGATGCAGACCTTTATCATTGTCGGCGGGGTAACCAAAATGATACCGCTGACGGGTATCACCCTGCCTTTCGTAAGCTACGGCGGAACATCAATTGTCGTCAGCTTTGCGTCGCTTGGCATCATTCAGGCAATTTCCGCCAAGGGTGAGCGAAGGCAAAAGGATAAAAAAGAATAAACTGTTTTTATAATTCACATATCGAAAGGAGAGAGCGTTATGCATATAAACAAAAGAATAATCCGCATACTTGTTGTTGTGTCGGTAATGTTTTTGTCGCTTGTGACCTATCTCCTCTATTTCAATATGTTCAGAGCAGAAGATGTAGCGGGAAGTCCCTATAACAAGCGTCAATGGGAAGACGAAAAATTTGTCAAACGCGGGAGCATCTACGATTGTGACGGAGAGGTGCTTGCCGAAACCATTGTCAACGGCGACGAAAGAATACGAAAATACCCCAAAGGCAACCTATACAGCCATATTATCGGCTATCACTCCAAGGTCTACGGCAAGAGTCAGCTTGAAATGAAGTATGACCGAGAGCTTTTAGGCAAAGGCGATATAAGCATCAGCTTTAACGAAATGCGCTCGGGCTATGACCTAAATTTGACTATAGATAATGATTTACAAAAATATGCCTACGAAAAGCTTGCAAAGAGAAATGGGGCGATCGTTGCTCTTGAGCCGTCTACAGGCAAAATACTCGCAATGGTAAGCTACCCTGATTTCAACCCATCCGCACAAGCGCTTGAGGATAGCTGGAAATATATTGTCGAGAGAGAAGACTCTCCGCTTTTATCAAGGGCTACAAACGGCTTGTACCCGCCAGGTTCGACCTATAAGATAGCTACGGCGTCGCTCGGATTTGATGCGGGATATTCTTCAAAAACTTTTAATGATGAAGGCGTATTTGAAATAAATGGACTTAAAGTCGAAAACTATGGCGGTAAAAGCTATGGCGAAATTGGTCTTAGAGATGCGTTTAAATATTCAAGCAATGCTGTGTTTTGCACCCTCGGCTACGAGCTTGGCGCAACAAACGTGTTAAATTGCGCAGAGTCCTTTGGCATAAACAAGGAATTTGAAACGGATATTCCCGTTTCAAAAAGCAGAATTGAATATAAAAAAATGGTTGATGCAGACGCGGCTCTTGTGTCGATAGGACAGGGACAACTCCTTATGACGCCACTCCACGTTGCAATGATGGGGTCTGCCGTTGCAAACGGCGGAAAAATTATGAAGCCTTATCTTGTGGACAAAATAACTGCATCCTCGGGTGTTGTTATCGGCAGCGCAAGACCTCAAACACTTTACCAGCCTATTTCAGCCACGTGTGCGGACTACTTAAACGACCTTATGGTGGACGTTGTAGCCAGCGGAACAGGCAGAAGCGCTGCAATTTCGGGCATAACCGTTGCGGGCAAGACAGGGACTGCGGAAAACGAAACGAATAAGGACCACGCATGGTTTGTCGGCTATGCTCCTGCCGAAAATCCGCAGATTGTTGTAGCCGTTCTTCTCGAAAACGATGGCGGTGCAGGCGGTACAAACGCAGCCCCCATCGCAAGAAGCGTAATCAGCAAATATTTGAACTAAACGGTTAACTTCATATGGAGTTAACCGTTTAGCCTAATTATTTTTATAAATTTAATAAATTTATATTGACACATACCTTAAAGTATGTTATGATAAATAAGCTGTTTTCTAGTTTGGTCCGGTAGTTCAGTTGGTTAGAATGCCAGCCTGTCACGCTGGAGGTGGTGGGTTCGAACCCCATCCGGATCGCCATACGCTGCCCTAGCTCAGTAGGTAGAGCACTTCCTTGGTAAGACTAAGGCACAATTAAAAACAGGGTACTAAAAAAGATGTACCCTTATATACGCTGTTGTAGCTCAGTAGGTAGAGTAACGCCTTGGTAAGGCGTAGGTCGGCGGTTCAAGTCCGCTCAACAGCTCCACGAAAAAACACACCGTACTACATTTTATACGGTGTGTTTTTTGTTGCCTTTTTCAGTTTTTACTACAAATATACTACATTTTGTCTAAGTCGTCTAAATCAATAATAGCTATCTTCTTTGTACTGTCCCAGGCGGTATTATTTTCTAATACCCTGTGTAGTATCTCTTTTAACCTTTCGCTTCCTGGGTAGCGCCGCTGTATCTCAGCGTCGTAATAAAATCTATCTATTTCTTCTTGACTTAGTACCAGGTTTATAACCGATACGCTTAAAGCGTCGGCCAGCTTGTACAGCATTTCAAGGCTTGGGTTACGTGTACCTTTTTCGATATGCGCAAGCGTACCGGGTGCAACGTCTACCAGTTCGGCTAAATCCTTTTGGGTAAGTCCGCGTATGTTTCGTAGCAGTTTTACGTTATCGCCTATCAAGACTTTGTACCGTCCTTTCGTTTGTCTTATAGACAATTATACTACAAACTTTTTAATTTGTCCAGCCCTTTACAAAAAGTTTTACGGTTTTTCTGTCGTGCTACTCTCTTTAGCGTAAGCAGCTGATAGCATACCGCTTAACTTTTCTGTAGCTTCAGTCCTCATACGCTTAGTAACGTGTCCGTACTGCTTCGCTGTAAAGGTAGGGTCGTAGTGTCCTAAAAGCTCCTGTACCGTATTAAGGGCTGCGCCTTCCTCTAACAGTACCGTAGCTACCGTATGCCGTAAATCGTGAAAACGTATACGCTCCAGCCCAGCGTGTTTTATTGCACCCTGGAAGTTACGTGTAAAACTCCTGGGCGGTACAGGTCCCCCGGTGGACGTGCAAAATACTAAATTATCCTTATTATAACCTTTCCCGGCTCTTTTCTTTTCCGCAAGCTGTAGGTAGCGCTGGTACATCAATATACAGGCTGTCATAGGTGGAATATGCACAGGGCGTATAGACTTACCCGTTTTAGGTGTTGTAATCGACGCACCGCCTTTAATTACGTTTAGCTGTTGCTCTATAAACACTACAGGCGACGCAAAGGCTACGTTAGCTTCCGTCAGTATATCGGCTACAGCTGAAGCGTCCCAGGGCTGTATATCGTTAAATTTATTCCAGGGTACAGCTTTGTCTATATCGTCCCAGGAAGTAAACGGTCCGGGGTGGTTTAAGAAAAAGTTAGCCCACGGTAAGCCTAACACCTCACCGCGTCGCATACCAGATGTAGCAGCCAATACGTAAGCGCCATAATAACGGTATTCTTTTGACGACTGAAGGAATATAGTAACCTGGTCCTGGCTTAATACTTTCATTTCCTTTTTTTCAATTCTGGGCGGTTTTGCAGCTGTAACAGGGTTTACAGCTATTTTGTTTTCGTTCTTAGCCTGTTCTAAGGCGGCGTTTAGTATATTGTGTATACGTATCACGGTAGCCGGGGATAGCCCGCCGCCACGGTCTACCATATCCCCAGTTTCCGGGTCTTGTACCTTGCTTTTGTTTCCGCTTTCTAACATCTTAGCGTAGAAACATTGTATATCTGTCGTCGTCAGCCTTTTTAGCAGAATACCGCCCAGCTCCGGGACGATATGACAGCGTATCTGCTGTAGGTAGCTTTCGTAGGTTGACTGTTTGATATTAGGCTTTGCGTAAGCGTCGCACCAGGTATTAAGCCAGGTAGCAAGGTTAAGCCTTCCAGCGTCAATAATACCGCCTGTAGCTTGCTGATTTTGCACCGTCCTTAGCTTTTCGCGTACCTCTTCACGTGTTTTACCATACAAAAACTTACGCTTTGTTTTGCCTGTTTTAGGGTCTGTGCCGTCCGATATGACGGCCGCCCATTGTCCTTTTTTGCGTTCATATATACAGCCTTCGCCGTTACCTCGTCGCTTTGCCATTGTATATACCCCCTTACATACTAAAAGACGCTGTATTAAAATTACGTCCGTAGCTCGGTCTAAGCCCTACGTTTTCTAAAATACGTTCTACAGCGTTGTCGGCGTCGCCTAAGCCTAACGTAATACGCTTTCTGCGAAGGAATGATAAAAGCACTCTGGCGGTTATAAGGTCGCCGCTTTTAACTAATTCCCGGTGCTTAACGATAAGCTGATACTTGATACAGTTCTTTTCTAAAGCCTTCATATTGTTACCTACCTTTCTTGTCACAAAGAAAATATTTATAATTTAGTTTGTCTGTAAGACAAGTATACTACATTTTTATTTATTTGTCAATAGGACAACTGAAATTATTTTAATTTTCTTTATGACAAACAAAAATAACCCCTACACCGTAATTAGTGTAGGGGTTATACGTTCATTATTTACCGACAACCGTAAGGGCGTTAGCAAGCATTATAGCCGCCTGTCCTCTGGTTACGTTAAGTTTTGGTTTAAATTCGCCGTCCTCATATCCATTTACAATACCATAATACTGTAACGTCTGTATATGAATATCCGCATAACTTGTAGCGGTGTCCGGGAAGGCTCTACCTACTTCTTTAAGGGTAAGCCCACAGTATAACAAGAAATTAGCTGTAATCATTGCCGCCTGTTCTCTTGTTATGTATTCGTCTGGTCTGTACGTGCGGTCCTCAAAGCCATTGATAATACCACAAGCACATACTTTAGCTATGCTGTCAGCGGCAAAATGCCCGTCTATATCCGTAAAGGCGTAAGACGTGTCAAGTTTATAGCCGCAAGCGTTCTCTAACGCCTTAGCCACCATTACGGCGTACTCAGCACGCGTAATAGGGTTTTCGGGCTTAAAGGTGTTATCCTCATAGCCGTTAATTACATCATAGTTTACCAGCTTTTTAATGTGTGCTTCTGCGTAGTGGTCCTTTATGTCGGTAAGCCTGTCAGCCGCGGTAGGTGTGACGGCCGTAAGGCGACGTTTAAAGTCGTCCCACGCTTCGGAAGGCTTACCGTTTGACATAAAGGGCGCTGCACAGATTTTATGTGTAACGTGATAGTGCATTACAACATTATCTACGCTAACGCCGTATTTTTTCATAAGGTACTTAGTCAGCTCTACAGCTGTTTCTACAGCTTTAGGCTTAAACTTATATGTACCATTTTCGTAATAGCTGCATATCTCAATACCGATACTGTTACTATTACGACAATACTTATGGTAGTAAGTCCCGGACGTTCCACAATGCCAGGCTACGTCCTCGTCTTTTACTACCCTGTAAATTGTGTCGCCACAGTCTACGAAGTAGTGGGCTGAAGCTCCCCTGTATTCGCTGTGAAAATATTTAGCGTTTGCCAGGGCCGCTGTACCGTTGTCGGATTTTCCAGCGGTGTAGTGAATAACGATATACTTAATACGTCCCACGTCGTTACGGTCCGTAAAGTTCGTTTTTGTAAGGTAGTCCTTAATATTCATTATCTACAGCCCCTTCCTCGCCGTCAAAGCCCATAGCGTCCGGGTCTAAAGAATTACGCCAGGCTTTAAGCTCTGCGTCGGTCATTTCTTCAATAGGTTTCGGCGGTACTATACCCGCCTTAATTGCTTCGCTACTCCACATCTGTAGCACCCCCTGTATCTTGCGTTACTATAGCGTTAATCTTTTCGTTAGTTTTTAGCTTTTCCTTCAGTTTAACTAAAGCCTTGTCTACCCATTTTGCAAAGGTGTCAAAAGCTACGTATTTAGACAGCGCCGGGAATTGCCCCAGGAAGGCGTCGTATACGTATCTTAGTTTAAGGTAGCCTGTACCACCGCCGTAAATGCTTTCGGCGTCAGCACAAATAGCTACAAGCCACTCTATAACGTTGCCTTTCCACAGGGACCGTAGGCGCAAAATAACGCCGACGACAATTACGACAATAGCTAAAAGCCAGTCCCAATTAGCGCTTAAAAAATCAAAAATAATCATATAGTATCACTCCTACTAAGGTAACGGTAAAGGTTTACCGTTTTCTATTTTCTTGCCTGTTTTGGTTTCTGTTTGGTCGGTCGTATTTGCTGTCCTGTTTCCATATATCTTTTTAACTATCAGCATAACAAGCTCAGCGCCGAAGAAGCCTACGGCGGTGGCGTATACCGAAGCCGGGGACAGTCCAAAATTTTCGCACATATTAAGCGACTTTTCTGTAATACGTACGATATAACCGATACAAAAGATAACAGTTATACGCATAAACAGCCCCTTAAAAATCTTAGGGGCTGCTTTCTTTATGCAATTAAGTATTTTTCGCATATCCTTACACCTTCTTAAAAATTGATGTTACCTTTTAGGACAGCTGCAACAAGGGCCGCCACGACAGCCGCAACTATACCAGATATGATACGGTCAAACCATACAGAAGGTTTATGCTCCAGCGTATCTATACGGGTTTCGTGCTGTTTGATTACGTCGTCGTGCTGTTTAATAAGTGTACCTATTTCGGTGGATAGCGTAGTAAGTTTACCGATAGCGTCATTATGCCGTTGTATGTCCTCTTTATCACGTGTAAAGCGTTCATCAATCATACGGCTATGCTCTCTACAGTAATCTTTGCTTACAGTAGAATTATCCATAATTACGGTCCTTTCTGCTGTAGGTCGTACTTTTCGTACAGTTTACAGCGTAATTTATAACTGTTACAATGCTTCATAAGTCCGTTGTAACTACCTACAGTAGCGTCTAACTTATCGGCGCTTATTTGCCCGTTTTTCAGCTTCCAGCATTTGTCTTTTATGTTGGATTTCATTTTTAAAGCTGTCGCCTTACGTAGCTTGACGTGCGTAGGCCAGACTACGTACCCTACAAACTCTATACCCATTGAGATAGGACGTATAGCAGTTTTGCCGTTAAGGCGTAACCCTAATTTATGGTTTACAAATTCCTCTACACGGTCTTTAACCTGGTGTAGAAGCTCTTTGCTTTCGCCTAAAATTATAATATCGTCCATATAGCGTATATAGTAGTGTAGGTGTAGCTCATTCTTAACAAACTGGTCCAGCTCATTAAGATAAATGTTAGCGAACATCTGGCTTGTTAAATTGCCGATAGGTAAACCTACCTTACTGTCGTTGACAGGGTAAGCGTCAGCCGCGAAGCCGTCTACAGGTTGTATGTCGCCAGAAGCTATAATCAGTTCTAATAAGTTAATCAGTCTGTCGTCGCTTATTCTACGCTTAATAATTTCTAACAGGATTTCCCTGTTTACGCTGTAGAAAAACTTTGACATATCCAATTTTAAGTAGTAATACTTTTCGGGCTTACGGTCTACAGCCTTTAGCCAGTTATGTAACTGTGCTACGGCTTTATGCGTACCTTTTTCTTCTCTACAGCCGTAACTATGATAGATAAAGCGTTTTTCAAAGATAGGGTATACTTGCCGATAGATAGCCCATTGTACTACTCTGTCCCGGAAGTCTAAGGCGGTAATAAGCCTACGCTTCGGGTCAGTTATTATAAACTGTGTATAGTTCGTTATCCGATACGTATTATTTAGTAGCTCGTTTTGTATCTCTACTAAATTATCTTCCAGCTGATACGTAAACTGTAAGACAGGTCCGCGGTAACGCTTTCCTTCTCTTGCTTCCAGGTACGATAGGTAAAGGTTATCAAATTCGCATACTTTTTCAAACAAATTTTTAGCCTTCTTCATATTGTCCCCTTTCGCGTAAGCGTGACAGGATTTCTACAGCTGTATACTAACTGCCTACTTACTAATTTAATCTTTTTACAGCTTGTCGGCTGTAATGGAAATAAGTCCCTTTAATCTCTGCGCGCTGAGAGTATACCCAGTAGGTATACGGTATCTGGCTACAAGAGTGAAGCGGAGCGGAAGCCAATGTTGTAATTGTAGTTCGTACGGTCGTTGTTGAGGTTGTAGTAGAACACACCCGCGTTGTCGTTGTTGTCGTAGTTGCCACCGCGATACGGCCATTGTTTGCGACTTATCCCCATATAGAATACTACTTACGTTGATATTGCGGCTGCTGTTGTGTAGATTTTATCCAGCCACCCAGCATACGCCCTATTTCTACGGCCTGTTTCGACCATACTTCGTATTTCTTATTAGGCAAAAAGCCTAATTCAAACGCCAGACGTAAAAAGGCTTTCAGTTTTGTAAGCTCTACGTCCATTTCCTGTAAGGTCGTCTTTTTGTAGTATTTCTTTTGTGCTTCTATTGCTCGTTCTAAAACTTGGTGCATACAATGCTTAATATCAGCTACAAGCGCAAACTTTTCACTTTTCGGGAATTGTGCAAGCGCACCGTAGCCGTATTTAGTCATATCGTATATTTTCTGCAATATTTTTAAATCTTCCATAAAGTTTTTACCTCGTTAAAGTCGCCTATCGGCGACTAAATCAGTTAATCAGTAAGCAGATTTCCGGGTACGTAAGCGGAGCGGAAGCCAATGCAGTAATTGTAGAGCGCACGGACGTCGCTGAGGAGGTAGTAGAACACACCCGCGTTGTCGCCGTTGCCGTAGTCGCCACCGCGATACGGCACTCTTTCGCCGCTTGTGCTTGCGTAGAAGTAATCTTCCTTGTAGGTGTCGGCGGCGTCGTTAGGATATAAGGCTAAAGCCTTCAGGTAGTCCGGGATAGTAATACCGCTTGCTACACTCATACCCTTAAACGTACCGCTTGTTTTAATGCCTGTACTGCTGTTGAATTTAAGCGTACCTTCTGTACCGGGTGCTACCATAGCCCCAGCCTGGCTAATCGCCTTCCACAAAGCGCTATCAGCGCTTTGGTCTACAGCTTTTGCGGCGTCGTTGTCGGGTATTACTTGAATTTCCCCGGCGTTAAGTCTTAAACCGCCGACCCACTCACATACATTACCGTTTAAGTCAGCGATACCGCTAAAGTCGTTGTTATGATACCAATTTTTAGGACCACTACCTGTAAAGGTGTACGGTATATCTTCGCCGTAGTTTTCGTCGTAGGTAGGTGCTGGCGCGCCTTTATCGTTTGTATTATAGTAGTCGCCGTAATCGAAGTTGTTGTTACCGTAAGGCGTACAGTCGTGTTTCTTGCACCATAACGCAATAGCCGCCCACTCAGCGTTAGTCATTAAGTGCCAGCCTTCGCCCTTGTTTTCACAGTAAGCGCGTGCCTGGTCGATTGTCATATTTACAGCTGGGACCTGGTAAGGCAAGCTGTAAGCTCTGTCGTTTTTAACGATATTCTGGTACTTTGATACGTAAATATAAGGGATTTCCTTACCGTTTACGATAAAGGCGGGAAGTGCCTTATTGCTTGTGCCTATGCCGACGTCGGCGTAAGTCAGTTTAGGGATTTTCACCATAACAGACGGGTCGCCCTGGTCGTCTATGATAAGCTCATTGTTAGCGGGAAGGCTTAGGCTCATTTCCTCTAAGCTCTTATCCCTTGTAGACAAATAAATATTCTTACTCATTCTTATTCACACCTTTCTAAGCGGTTAATTTCGTCGCGTATTTCCTGTCTTTCAGCGGTTACAGCTTCTACGTCGTAAGGCATTGTAGCACCTGTAAGCTGGGCTTCGCTGCACTTAATTACTTTGTAATCTGTGTCCGCTAATTTCTGCTTCAGCATTTTAATAGCTTCAAAGTTAGGGTATGGTTTCCACACCATAGTAATAGTGCCGTCCTTTTCTTCGTAAGCTCTGCTGTAGTTGTGCGGTATAATGCCGTCCGGGGTTACGGGTTTTTCCGTTTCCTCATAAGGCAAGTAGCCGCCTTCTGTGATTTCTTCCGCGGTAGCGTTTACAGGTGCAAACTGTACGCGGTGTCCGTCCTCTGTCAATCTTGCATAGCGATTAGTCATACTGGGTCACTCCTTTTTTAATTTTTGTTAAAATCGGCTGGCTATTTATAATATCCAGCTTGTATACATCACCCGTAACCGGGTCTGTAACATTGTTTGTAAGGTTACGTACATATACCGTACCGTCTGGCGTACACGCTAAGATATAATCGCCTGTACCGTCAGCGGTAATTACTACGACGTCGTTTACAACATCTGCAAACGTTACAGGGTAGATAGGTTTACCGTCAACGTAGATAGTAGGTACGTCCTCTAAAGCCTGTAGTCGTTCGTCCTGTTCGCTGTTCTTTTCGCCGACTTCCGTAAAATGGTTATCGGTGTCAGTTGTCAGCTTTTGCAATGCGGCCGCTGTTTCAGCTGTTGTAGTTTTCAGCGTTGCTATGTCTGTAGCGTTTTGCTTACCCTTGTTACCGGGATAGGCTGTACTTGACGTTTCGCCTAACGCCACGCTGGGGGAAATTTCTACGTAAGCCGTACCACTCCAGCGATAGGTAAGCCGTGTAGCAGTATCTACGTAAATTTTGCCGCTTTCGCCAGGCTTCGGGAAAGTTGCTAACGTGCCTTCTATTGTGTCGTCCACGTAAGAAGGTAACTGCGACGACGGTACGTAGCCGTTTTCGTCAAGCTCTGCGACGCCCCCGGCTGTGCCTTTTTGCGATAACGGTATTTTAGTGTCGTCCGTTATCGTAATGTTAGCGCTACCGTCAAAGGGTACACCGTTTATAGTCCTTGCCGTAGCAAGTGTTACGGCTGTAGCTACGTGTTTATCGGCGTCGGCGGTGTTATCTACATTGCCTAAGCCTACCTGTGCTTTTGTGACTTTGTGGCCGTTGCTGGTGTCGTTGACGTGCGCTAACAGGTCCGCTAAAGGTGCTTTTAAGTTAAGTGCAGCTATCATAGCGTTACTTAGTGGCTTATCCAGGTCAGCCGTATTGTCTACGTTGCCTAAATTCAGCTGTACGGCCGTTGTGCCGTGTGGGTTGCTCTTATCCTTAGTATGGGCGTCTATAACGTCCTGTACCACCTTTATTAGCTTGCTAAGGATAGTACCCTGTTTAGCACTTAAAGCGGCTTCGCTGTCCTCAGTAACAAGATTATCGGCTACAGCTGTTACAACTTTAGTAAGTAACGCTGTCCCGTCCTCTGTTACGCTTATCAGCCAGTCGCCTTTACCGTCGTCCCTTAGTACGAAGTTTCCGTTTTCGTCTACATCAACAAAGCGACTACCGTAAAGCGGTTTTCCGTCAGCAAATAACACAGGCGCACGCCCTGTAGCTATTTTTGAAAAGTCCAACGCTGGTATATCGTCCGGGGTAAGCTGTTCGCCGTCTGTAACAAGTCCCTTAGCGTCGTACGTAACCTTAGTAGCTTTTCCCGGCTGTATGTCTGCATTTTTAATAACGCGATTACCTACAGCTTCGTCTATAAGGTCGCTGTTTGTATTCCAGACGTCTACGCTGTAGTTTTCGCTGGCGTCTGGCTTAATCAATTTTAAAATTTTCGTAAGTAATGCCATATATTAAGTCACCCCCTCTACAGGTATACCGTTTTCCAGTTCGTCGTGTGTAAACTCAGCTAATTTAGCGTGCGTGTATGCGCCTAACTGTTCATACGAAAAAATAACCTTGTAAACGGTCCCTAAATGTGCGTGTATGATTTTTTCTATAGCTTCTTGCAGCTGTGGTAACAGGGAAGGTAAGCCGTCTGTAAAAGTAATCGTAATTGTGCTGGTCTGTACGTTAATGTCAACGTTACAATGTTTACCGTACGCCTGTACGTATGTGTGTATCATTGTAGCGCTAAAGTTTTCGTTTTTAGCCAGTTTTGCAAGTACGGCCGGTCTACGTCCTTCGTAGTCCGTGTTATTTTTCATAGGCAAGCCTACAGCTTCTTCCCAGTAAATAAGCCCCCAGGTCGCCGTAATCGGTGACAGCTGAAGGGCTAAGTCCTTGTTATTGCTTTCGATACGGTCATACTCTAACGCCTGGGCGTTTTGGATAGCCGTAAATATTTCGCTTTCCTGGTAATAGTTAGCAGACGCGCCGACCATACCTTCAGTACGTGTACTTATATCAGCCATTTAGCGTCACCGTCCCTAACGTAGGAATATCGAAAAACTGTAAAGCAATATCCATAGTACCACCGTTAATAGTAAGGTCGTGGAAGTTATCTACACCGCTAACGCTACCCAGCAAGGAAGCTACTTTATTGTAGCCTATAGGGTAAAGCTCTTTAGTGACAGGGTCAACCTCAAATACGCGCGACTGTATGTACTCAGTAACAGCTGCTACAAACTCGTCGTATACGGCGTCTGTATCGGTGTTAGGCGCATAGTCAATAGTAGCGGTAATATTGATAGGTAACAGCTCCCCGGTGCTTACATCTACCCACGCCCCGGCGGGTGCTTTTCCATAACCTAAACCCTGGAAGCCTACAGGGTCTAAAAACGTCTGTAAAGCGGCTACCTCGTCGTCGGATAGCTTACTATAGTCGCCGCCTATAGCTACTACCTGTACTGTACCGTTTCCGTTATACCTGGGGTTTACAATAACTTTCTGTATTACTATTTTTGTTTCAGCTGGAAAGTCATTAAGTACCCAGCGTTTGTAGTCGTCCATATTGCCGCCTGTGTCTGGGTTTTCTATGTCCTCAAGGTATCGCGTCCAGTATTCGTCTGCGCTTTCCCTTTCAGCTCCAGCTACGTTAATACCTAAGTCAATGATACTACGTACACCCGGTATAGGTGGCTGTAGTACAAATTCCGACCCTTCGGCTATATTGCCTACGACGCCTTCCTTATGACAGATAATATACACGTCCCTTGTAGTCGCATTGTCTGTAAAATTAGTTTCGGTCCTTACAGCGTATTGTATAGGGTTTCCGTCGCCGTCAAGGACTACGGACGTACAAGTATAACCCTGTGGAATTTTTACCCCACTATCAGCCGTTATAGACAAAACACGTATAGTATGTGTCGCTGGTGTACGTGTAAGTCCGCGTAGCTCTAAGTGGTCGTCTAAAACGTCGTCGTCGCAATACTGGGGAAACGCATTACGTAGTATGTTGTCCTGTTGCTCTTCCAGCTGTATAATTTCGGCTGGGTTAGTTTTCATAGCGTCGTAAATGAAGTCGCCAGGCTCTTTATGCCAGGTATCGGGAATATTGCCGACCATACGCTTAGTAATAGTGTCTGCACTTTCTACAAAGCGTGGCGTAAATGTCGGTCTTTTAGCCATATATTTTTACCCCCTTTACTTCAACTTGTTTATTGTGATAGGTTGTAATAACAACGTCCGTAAAATAGCACATATCGCCGTTTTTGTCACGGTCTGTATATACGTTTACAGATACAACCTGTTTAATACGGGGGTCGTACTTTAGGGCTTCCTCTGTTTCGCGTTCGATTTCCGATACGCGTACGGCTTCTGGCAAGTCTTTACGTACGGCTACGTCGTGTACACGGCTACCGTAAATATGGTTTTTTGTAAAATCTTCAAAATTACCATAAACGCTATGCTTGCCTAATTGTGTATTTAATGCTTTTTGTGCGATATGTAAAACAGCGTCAGCACCTACGGCGGTCTTTATCGTACCGCCGACGCCTAACGCAAATTCCCCGGTATCGTAATCAAAAATAGGCGTTTTTCGTGTGTCTGCCATAGCCTACACCCCCTTAGTAGTAATTTGCGATAGCATACTTTACAGCGCCGTCTATCGCTACGGGGTAAAGTATTACACGGTCCCCAGCTTTTAAGGGGCGTGTAAATTCACCGTGACTATGATACGTACCGTTATTTAGGTTGCCGTCGATAGCAACGTACGGCGGTATCAGTAAGTCGTTTACTGTATAAGCTCTACCTATGCCCGGTACTTGACAGGTAGTAGCACCTGTCATAACGCCGACAGCATTAGTATTATTTATTTTCGCTGTAATACCCCAGCGCTGGCTATCGCTTCCCGCTAAAGGTAACGCGTAAAACGTGTCACCCTTGCAGATAGGATAGACGCTTAAAGGTATCGTAAAAAGATTAGCGTCTAAAGCCTGTTCTGTACCTTGCATAACAAAAGTAATAGGGTCTGGGTCAGTCGTTACAGCTTTAAGTATTCGTAGTTCGCCCACGCCAGGCGTAGGCTTACCACGCATAATTTTTAAAACATCTGTAGGCATATCCGCACCCCCTAAGCCTTACATACAGCGCATTGTAACGCGCCTTTTTCTTTTGCCTTGTCTTTTGTCGTCGCTGTACAGTTACAGCCTTCAATAACCAAACAGCCCGCCTTGTGGTATATTTTACCGTCTGGCTGTAAGTATACGGTAATTTCGCTTTCTTTCTTACTTTCGGTCTTTTTACCGCTATCGGTAGTAAGTTTTGTAGCGTCCTTAAACTGTATTTCTGGTAAATCCGGGGCGGCTACAATATCCATAGCCAGGACTATTAAGGTATCAGCCTGTACGGTCGTAGTAATGTTACGTATGTAGTAACCACCTACTAAGCCTGTGTTAGGCTCTTCCACGTAAATAGGGTCGCCTTTATATAGTCGCGGTATAACGCCGTCCGGGTTAATACCTTCAATTCGCATAGTCGACGCTAACTTAGACTTTTCCTCTAAGCGCGTAGCAGCCTGTGTATTTATGTCCGTTGTGTCGTCGCTACTCATTTCCTCAAAGTATTGTGTATGTAAGTCGTATTCGTTAGCTACGGCGTCGTTTGTTTTTACGACGGTCTGGCCTGTTTCACGGTTGACTAACTTAACACTTGTAAAGGTTTCTGTAACGCTGTCGGACTTGGAAGCAGCTGTAAGGTTTAGCCCTACCTTAAATACCCATATATCAGCCGGGACCGTTCTTTCAAACATTGTAACCGAAGCAGTAACAGGGTCAAACCTGTACCAAAATTTACGGCCGTTAGCTTTCCTGGTCCTGGCTAATACATCTACACAGACTTTGTCTACAGCTGCCGCCGGGTAGTACAGCTGTGGGAATACAGCTTCCGTATTTGCTACAGCTCCCAACGGTACGCCTGTTTTTTCTGCACACGTTGTAAAAATCTGTGTAGCGGTCTGCGTCTTAAAGTAAAAGTCGTCAGTAAATCGGCTGAAGGTAAATAGTGGGTCGTAAACCGTAAGCGCTATGTCACCGTTAGCCGTTCCTTCTTGTGTGCGTACAGTACCGTAAAACCACCGTACGCCGTTTATATACATTTCTACCACTTTACCTAATAAGTTTTGTGGGTTTTTCTCTTGCTGTACGGTAAACTGAAACGTACAGCAATTCGCGTTAATTTCGTCGTTAATCGTAGGCGGTGCGGTTACAGCCCGCGTAACATCTGTACCGCCTATGATAACTGTAAAAGCCATATCCGCACCCCCTTTAGATTACTTCGCAATTATCAGCGTCTACCCAGCCGTAAACCTTCGGCGCACCTGTAGAAATAACGTGTATAGCGTGTGTACCGCTGTACATAGACGTTACTTTACATTCGTCGTTAGCGCCTACCGTTGTGGCCGCTTTTGTAGCGTTAGAAGATACGTAGACGGGACCGCCCTTAAATTTAACGGTACAGCCTGTCGTAATCTCTTTTTTGATTTCCTCGACGATTTCAGGGACAGGCTCAGCCGGGCGCGTTTCTTCAGCAATGACAACCCCGGAAGATATTTGTATAGGTGCTATACGCTTATCCTCTTTAAAAGTAATGCTGTAGTATAGGTCGCCTTCAAAGCCTTTAAAGTCCCAGGTAAAGTCGGCTACCTTCATAGCCTTATTTATTCCCGCCGCTGGTATGATTACTTGTAAATGTGCCGCTTCCTCTACGTAGTTCGTGGTGTTGCCACCCTTCCAGCTACTGATTTGATTACGGTAATCAGTCGGCTTTTTCAAGTTCGCATACCTACAATACCCGGCGTCGTATCTTGCCGGGAAAAAGCACGAAAAACTGAGCTTATCAAGTTCGGTCCCATTATAAAAGTCTACGTTTCCTATATTCAAAACGGAAACGGTAATAGGTGTACCGCTTCCGTCTGTATAGGTTATGTATTCCGGGGTTACTGGTAGGGTAAGGTAGTTACCGTTTTCGTCTTTAATTGTGATGTCAACGTCAATTCCTAATTTCATAACAGTACCCCCATATCTACGCTACCTAAAAGCTCGTCGTCGCCGCCTAATTGAGCGTACAGCTCTTTTAGGATTTCCGCTACTAACTGTTTCGGGTCTTTGTTAGCGACGTCGTTTAGGTTAAGATTTTCTATAATTACCTTTAAACCGCTAAGGACTTTACCGCCACCGCCTGTAACAGGTCCAGACGGCGTAATATCCGTAGCCGCACGCTGTACAGAAAATGGCTCTATAGCCGTATTAGCTAAGGTCTTAGCGTTTTCTTTAACTTTGTTTACCAGGTTAAGTAAACCGTTTGCAAAGCCTTCGCCGCTAAATTCGCCGCTTTCTTCAAGTACACGCGAAGGACTGTGTATGTCAAGCGCTGAGTTAATAGTAGCTTTAACGCTGTTAGCTATACTTTGTGCAGTCGCTATAATAGTGCCACGCATAGAAGCTAAACCGTTATTTAAGCCTTGCATAATATTTACGCCACAGCTGTAGAGGTTTACAGCGTTTAGCGTGCTTGTAATGGCCGTTATGCCTTCGCTTACAGCTGTGTTAGCATTAGCCATACCTTCTGTAAATGCCTGGGTAATTTCAGTACATTTAGTCGTAATACCGCTTATGTCAAGCGAATTAAAGGACGTACTTATATTCGACATACCTGTATCTATGGCCGTCTGTGCCTGTGTAGACATATCAGTAGCAGCGCTTACAACATCTGCTGTACCTGTCTGTATACCAGTAGTTACGCCTGTCGTAATGTTTGTACCGATAGTAGAAGCAGTAGCCGAAGTGTCTACAGTAGCTAAGCTACTGTTTAAGGTTGTCGTAATACCGGGCGCGATACCCGCTACACTTGTATTTACGACGCCAGCGTTAGCAGTAATGCCAGACGCTAAGGCTGTCATAGTGTTAGCCCCGGCGGCGTTTACAGCTGCTGTATCTGGCTGTAAGCCCTGGGTCATAGTCGTAGATACTTGCGTAGTTGCAGCTGTGACAGTTCCTAAGTTTGACGTCATACCAGACGCCGCACCTGTAGCGACTGCTGCGCCGCCTTCTTCACCGCCACCGCCAAAAATACCTTTAATACCGTCTAACAAGCCCTTACCGATACCTTTTACAATATCCCAGCCTACTTGTAACCAGTTCGTACTCATTATCGTATCAACAATAGCAGCTATAAGCTGAGGTATAGCCGCTATAAGCTGAGGTATAGCCTGTATCAAGCCACCAGCTAAAGCCACGACGATTTGTACAGCTGATTGTATAATCATAGGCAAATTCTGTATTAAGCCCTGTACTAAGGATATGATAAGCTGAATAGCCGACTGAATAATCATAGGTAGCATAGTTACGATACCCTGTATAAGCGACTGTATCAGCTGTACGCCTGTCTGCAAAATTAAAGGCAAATTCTGTATTAAGCCCTGGACTAACGACATTATGAGCTGTAAAGCAGACTGCAAAATAGAAGGTAACATAGAAACGATACCTTGTAGCAAACTACCTATCATAGTTACGCCAGCCTGTATAATTTGCGGTAAGTTCTGGGCGATACCCTGTACAAGGGTCTGTATCAACTGAATAGCTGTAGTTATTATGGTCGGCATACGGCTTGTTATGCCGTTACAGAAGTTTACTATAGACTGTACACCCTGTTGTATAATTTGCGGTAAGCCCTGGGTTAAGCCCTGGGCTAAGCCTACAATAAGGTCTAAGCCTACAAGTAAAATTTGTGGTACGCTCTGTAATATGAAGTTCGCAAAAGCGGTAAATACCTGTGTAGCTACTTGTGCCATTTGCGGAATATTTGAGCTAATACCTGTTATCAGTCCGCTTACAAGGGACTGCGCCGCATTTACTAAGGACGGTAATACCGTAGCTACAAGTCCGGGTAATTCCTGGGCTACCATAGGAGCTAAGCCCTCTATAAGTTTACCTACACCAGATAACGCACCTGTAACAGCTGGTAGTACGTTCCTTGCAAACGTGGTAGATGTCTGTACTAAAGCGTCGATACTCTTGTTAAAGTTGTCGCCGCCTGTTGTTAAGCTAACAAGCATATTACCCCAGGCCGCCTTCATTGATGCCGCCGACCCGCTTATAGTGGTCGCCGCTTCGTTAGCGGTAGTGCCTGTGATACCCATATCGTTTTGTATAACGTGGATAGCTTCGATTATGTCAGCGTAAGAGGATATATCAAACTTCGTATTAGCCAGTTTTCCAGCGTCAGTAAGAAGTCGTTGCATTTCCTCTTTAGTACCGCCGTAGCCTAATTTAAGGTTATCAAGCATAGTATAATTTTGTTTAGCAAAACCCTGGTAAGCGTTTTGTATCATATCCATACTTGTACCCATTTTATTAGCGTTATCAGCCATATCTATAATAGCCTGGTCTGCAACGCTGGCCGCTTTCTGGGTATCACCGCCTAAGCTCTGCAATAAACTTGCAGAAAAACTTGTTACGGTTTCCATATAAGCGTTAGCCGATAGGCCCGCCGTTTCGTACGCTTTATTCGCATTGTCAAATACGGCTTGCTGGGAAGCCATTAGCTTATTATATTCGCTACTTGCAGCGTCAACGGATTTTCCTATACCAGCGGCGTAGTCCTCTAAACTCTGGCCGCCAGCTCCGAAAAGCGTTTCTACGCCACCTGTAAGCTGTTGAAAATCAGCAAAGGCTTTTACCGACCCTGTAACAAGTGCGCCGACCGCGGTAACTCCAGCGCCTATAGCTACTGAAGCACCTTTAGCGGTTGCTTTTATTGCACTACCTAAGCCACTTGCTACGGCGCTACCCGCCGACTTAGCTAAGCTACCGATTTTCGATATACCACTATGCAAGGCGCTTAGGCTTACGCTGGCGACTTTCTTTAGTGCGGTATGTAAACCAGCCGCCCCGGTCTTGCCGTCGGTAAACGACGACTTTAACCCTTTAAGGCTGTTAGCTATGTTACTTATTTTTACCTTTGCAAATTCTTTAGCCTTATCCGTTAAACTCTTTACAGCGTTTACGGTGCTGGCTATGCTTATTTTACCGATATTTTTAAGGCCTGTAGCGAAGCCTTTAATACCGCTTTTCCCTTCGGTGATAGTGTCGGTAAACTCTTTTATACCGTCCACCATACCCGTTAGCTTTTGTTTGCCTAACGTCTTTACGGTGGCCGCCAGTATGGAAGCCTGTAGCTTAGCACTTGTAAAGCCGTCAGCAACATTATTTTTTAAAGCATTACCTATGTTACTGAGCGTAGAAGGCAATGCTTTTACGGTCTGCCAACCGCGATTAAACGACTGTATAGCGTTCTGCGCACGGTTAGTAGATTGTACAATATTATCTATGGGCGCTACTACACCTTTAGCGGCGGTGGCCGCCTGGGTAGCTGAAGTGCCGATTTTAGATAAGCCGTTACCGTTTACACCTTTTAGGCTTTTGTCTAAGTTTTCTAAAGCACGGTCCGCACTTGCAGCCGACGCCTTAAATTTTTCGGTATCTGCTACCATTGACGACATTTTACCGCTAAAGTCGTTGTTTAGTCGTACGGTAGCACCCATTACAAAATCGGACATTTTAACACCCCTTACTTTGCAGAAGAATTTTTACGCATTGCTCTTTGCTCTTCTTTGATTTTAATAAGGGTTGCCTGGTATATAAATTCGCGCTCTAACAAAGGACGGTTATACACGTCACCGGGGTATACGCCTTGTGTATTCCACAGGTACGCTAATAACTTTGCTTCTTTGTTAGTTCTTATGAGTTTTTTATTGCGTCAGCGTCCTGTTTCTGCTTTTTCGCACCAAAGCCGCTGGCGTTCTGGATAGCTACCGCGAAGTTTACAATTTCGCCAGGCGATAACAAGCTACCTACGGCTGCGTCAGCTGTACGTACGTTAAGTTTTTCAAGTAATGCCTTACTTGCAAAAGTAAAGTTACTACGTGTGTCCTTATCTACAGCCAAAATAATAATTTTTACCATAAGTTTATCGTCGTCAATACTGGTCTGTACGTTGCCGTCGTTACCTACGTTAATAGCTACACAGTCCTTTTTAGCCTGTTTGTACTCCGTATGGTCGATAGCGGTAAATGCTACCGTACCCAGCCTTTCGGTTTCGTATGTACCTGTAGCTAACGCGGTCAGCTTTTCAGTATCTAACCCTAAAACATCTTCCAGGGACAGAAACGACGTTACCGTAGCTTCTTCCTCACCCAAAATTTTTACTTTATCGTCATTGTTTACAGCTTTTGTATTTGTTGCCATAATAGTTTACCTACCTTTCTTAAAATCAAAATGGGACGCTGTTACGCGTCCCTGTGTATTAGTCAATAGTTTTGATGTATTCAAAATCATCAAACGTAAAAGGAAATTCCGCTTCAACGATAGCGCCTAACTCATATTTAGTAAGCTCTACGCTGTCAAAGGAAACGCCCTTATACATAACAGCTTCTTCGCCCTTAGCTGTAGGGTCGGCAAGTTTGCCGATATAATTGTATTTTGCTGTAGGGTCGTCAGCAATTTTCTTCTGTAAACGGCTATCCAGCTTATGTATCATAAGCGTACCGCTACCGCTACCGCCCATAACCTTATGGCTATCTAAGAATTTTCCAGCCTGTTTAACGGCTTCCTTTTCAAATTCTACGATAGCTTCAAAGCTCTGTGTACTCTGTAGCTGCTGGCCGTTTTCGTCGTAACAATAACCGTATAAACCGTTCATTACTTCGTTAGCGTCATACATATAGGTTTACCTCTCTTTCTTAAAAGTTCACGCCGATATTTTGATAGATACGCTCCATACTGTCAACAGGTGTAATATCTGCTGCGAAGTATGCTTCGTCGATAGCGGGCTTGTATACCGCTGTGTCGCCGTGATATTCCGGGTCTGGCTTGTAGTAGCAGCCTTTCTTAATTACCTCTTCGTTAATAAGGGGTTTTAAGTAATCTTCTTCTACAAGAGTAGCATAACATTGACGCGCTTCGTCGGTATTAGACTTAGTCTTTTTGTACTCGTTACCAAACGCTTCCAGGTCCTTAACAATATAGTCAAGTGTATTAGCTACACGGATTTTACCAAATTCCTTACTTTCGTCCGCAACGGGGGAAGTAAGCGTATTGATAGCTTCGTCGATTTCTACGAAGTCGCCGTTTTTAACAAACAAAAGTGTACCCTTTTTCTTAGCTGTTTCACGGGGTGTAACTTTCTGCACCTTATTTACTTTAGTATACGGTGCTGTTTCATCTGTAAGCGTTCTGTTAAGTGCTATACTTGCCACACGTGCGGCTACATAAATAGCCATTTCAGCGGCGGTATAGCCGTCACAGCCGTTACCAACGTTTATAATGCTACGATTATTGTAGCTAACAGAAGCGGCGTTAGCAGCTTCTATATTTGTGTCCCACTCAGCGGGACCGCCTGTAACGAAGGTAACGTAAAAGCCTTCCTGTCTTACCCTTGTAAGCCACGCCTGGACGCTGGCAATAATAGCAGCGTCGTATACGCCGTCAAGCGATACAGTATTAGCGGTAGCGTCGCACTCCACTTCATCAAGAAACGCTGTATAGTGTACAGCTGTTACCGGGCTACCGTTGTTACCGCCTGTAAATGCGATAGAATTAGCATTAGTCGGCATAACAAGCCCAGCGTCGTCGGCGTTCGTTACTGTAACGTAGTCGGACGCGTTAAGCTGTGCTACAAGCTCTGCAACGGTAGTACCTGTTACAGACAGTAGCTTGCTACCGTTTTCGATAAGCTCAATAGTCTTACTTCCTTCGGCTACTCCAGCCTTTACTACAATGGTAAAAGCTCTTGTAGTGGGGTAGAGTGTGGCAAGCTCTAAGCTACCGTCGCCCAAACTACAGGTAGCTACCTTTGCGTCAGTAGTCGCCATACGATAAGCAAGAATTTTAGACGGCGCACCTTTAGAAGCGTGCTTATAAATCTTGCTTGCCGTAAGGGTCGTACCTTCAGCGTTATACATTTTCAAAAATTCACCGATATTTACGGTTTTAAGTACGTTGATAGGTCCCCAGTCACTTGTAAACGGATACGCGACAACGCCACGCGTACCAGCTGTGATACTGGAGATAGCAGCGACAATACGGGAATAGACGCCGCTAAGAATTTTACTGATACCTTTTGTAAACTGTCCAGCCATTTTTATTTACTCCTTCCTGTGTCGCCGATTACGCGATTTTTATAGGCTTCTACAGCCTTTTCCGCTTCGGCTTTTGTAATTTGTTCTTTGTGTACCGATACTAAAGCACCCGCCATAAATTCGGGCGTAGTGTTCAGCTCGGCGGCGCTTTCTATAAGCTCCTGTTTAGTAAATGTGTCTGCAACATCTACAGACTGTTTAGCATTTTTAGCCATAGCTTAGCCCTCCTGGTTTTCTTTATTTACCGTTACTTTTGTACCTACTACCCGTGGCGCTGGCGGTGCTTCTGGGCGTACCCTTGCGTATGATACTTCATAAGCAAAGGTAAACGGTACTTCTAAATCGCCGTTAGCGTCGTTAAATTCTACAGCTGCGTTTTTTATCCAACCTACACGGGTCTTATCCTCATTGAGAATAGGCAAAAGTCCGCATAAATCTTCTAACTTAGAAGCTAATTGCTCCTGTAGCGCTATACTCTGTGTCACATCTGTAACGTATAGCTTGCCGTAGTATTTAACGGTCTGTACATACGACCAACGGCTTAGGTGTCTGGCGCGTCCCCTGTATGGACTATCCCAAATAACAACGGGACGCGCCAGCTTCGACGGTACAGCGTTACGACGCCAGGAATTAAGCCCGGCTTTTTGCTTAAAAAACGTCTGTATCGCCGTTAATTCGTATTCGTAGTCCATAATTACACCTTCTTAGCCTAACGTAGCAAACAGCCTACGTAATTCGCTTACGGTTATGTCTGTCAAGTCGCCGTCGCGTAAATCGTCTAACGACTTTTCAAACATATGACAGCCCGCTACGGTTTTACCTGTTAATACCATACCTGTACTTGCACCTTTGACATAGATAAACTTACCCCCGGACCAGTAACCGGGTACAAATTGCCCGGCGTTCTGCGTAAAGCCTAATTCGACGTAACCCGTATACGGTACGTTACTACCGTAAGTAGCTTCCACAAGTTCGGCCGTAGCCTTTACCTTGCTGTAGCTCTCTGGTGCGCCCATATTCATAGACTGCTTTAAACGTCCTGTACGGGTAGGGGTATGACGGGCGGCATTGTTAAAGCCTTGTATAACTAACGCACGCCCTATACGTTCGTTCATTTTCTGCAATTCCGAAGATTGACAGTTACGTAACCACGCTACCCACTCGTCGAAGCCTTCCAGCTGAAAATGTACGTCAGCGCTCATATAAATTTAACGCCCCTGTCGCTTACATTTGTGCTATCCTCAAACTTTAACTTAGACGGCCTTAACATATCCCTTACCGGGTCAAAAAGCTGGTCGTAAGATAAGTCGCTGATAGCTGTAGGCGGTGCTACCTCTGTAATATTGCCTGTTTCTTGGTTTATCTGGTGCGTTTCTGCACGCGCCATAATTTCAAAGCACAGGGCTACAGCGGTTTTAACGTGTTCTTCTTCGTCCGGGTTGTGCGGGTCAAATATAGGCTTACCGCCTATATAACCTTCGCACCACGCATTAGCACGCATAAGGTATAAGTCCTGTTTTCCTTCAGCTACAGGCTCTGCTATAGTGTAATATTTTGTCAGTAGTTCGTCCTTTGTCAAAAGCATAGTATCACCTTAGCCCAAAATCTCAGCGTAAACCTCAGCTTTAATAAGTGCGTCGACGATTTCCGCTTTAGTAGCGTCGTCTTTAAGCTCTACGCCGTGGTCTACAGCGAAGCCTATAAGCTCGTCGATTTTGTACTTATTCAGTTTTTTAGCAGCAGTTTCCGGGGTAAGCTCGCCGCTACCGCCGTTACCTTCTGTAGCTTCTGCATAACCGCCCTTAATAAGGCTTGCAGCTACAGCGTCCGGGTACTCTACGACTGCGCCTACTTCAAGTACGCTACTTGCGTCGGTTACACCAGGTTTAATAATTTTGATTTTCATAACATTTACCTACCTTTCTTCGTGCTTACTCAGTAGCAAGCACATTTGCAATTTTGATAAGTTCGGGGTTTGTTACCTTCGGGAAAGAAGCCGCTACGACTTCGATAACTTCCCTTACAGGACGCTCCATAGTAAAGGTGCGTGCAAAAATGCCCGGCTCCATATTGTTTTCGTAAGTCGGTCCCATAAGCTGGCTACCGATAAGGCCGCCTTCTTTAAGGAATACACCTTTATTTTTTGCAAGCAAACGCTGTGTAGCACGTACACCGCCGTTTGTAACGTCACGGTATGTAACTTTGCTATCAAAGGCTTCCATAGGCGGCAAGTCACGACCTTTAAGGAAGGTGTTAAGCTCGTCAATGGTAAGCAGCTTATCGCTGTAACCTGTAATAGCCTTTCTTACATCTGTGTTGTTAAGCACAGTACGTACAGTTTCGATAGATGTAACAAACACGTCCGGGGTGTAGCCGTTTGTGTTGCCGTCTACGTAGTCCTGTACCCACTTTTCGTAGTTCGCAAGAATAGTAGCGCCGTCAGCGTTCCACTTTACAGCTGCTGCTACCTTGTTTTCTACAGGTACGCCGAAGTCTACGCCCAGCTTGATACCGTTCTTATCGTAAGCAAGTGCGCCAACGCCCAGGGCTTGCCAACGAAGCCACTCTATACGGGCGTCAATGTTACGCTTCAGCTGTGCAGTCTTATTAAGCAACTGTTTAGCCGCCATAATTCTACGGCCGTCGTTACCCTTATCCATAAGCGCCGCAAGCTCTTTCTTAGATACGATATAGGACTGTCCCATATCTGTAATTTCGCCGCTGATACGTCTTACAGGGTCACGGTCTGTAAGCGGTAATTCTGCGCCGCTGTCGACAATGTCCGCCATATCTGCCTGGCGTTCGATTACAGTTTCGTTAAAGTCCATTTCGTAGGTGTCGTCCGAAGGAAGGAAACGACTACCGATATAGTTAGTTTCTACGGGTACTTCTCTAATAGTTTTAGTAAGTACCGGGTTTTCAAAAAATTCGCTTAAATTTGCTAATCCTGGCATATTGTTTTACCTCTCTTTCTTAGTCTACGAAGCGGATAGCGCCGCTAAGTGCTGTCTTAAAGGCGTCGTCACAACCTGTAAGCATACCTGTATATACTGCACCGTGTACAAGCACCTGGCCAGCTGTAAGGTCGGGATTTTCGCCTTCGTCGTTTGCCTTAAACTGTACGCTTTCGTCCAAAATTACGGGGTTACTCTTACCGTTCATAGACGCTGCGTACTTTTCGTATTTACCTGTAGCGTTATCCTTTACAAGACAAAGTCCTTCGGGTAAATATTCGTTTACATCAAACTTGCTACCGTCAAGAGTGATACCGTTTACTACATACGCGTAATGTGCGCTGGCTTTAATTTCTTTAGCCGCGGGGTATGTTTTCTTTCTAATTGTTACGTCATTGTTCATAAGGTTTTTACCTCTCTTTCAATTATTTTTCTTGTTTGATACCTAACATAGACAAGGCTTCTGTAACCTTAGCGTCGGTTTTGTCGGTAGAAGCAGTACCGCCGCCTGGGCCTTTTGACTTAAAGCCGTTATCGTCCTTGTTAGGGTCGTCGCCGTCTGCGACTTTGAATAGGTTAGGCTCTGCGCCGTGTACCTTTTTGAGTGTACGGGCTATGCTTCTTGCGTCTACTACGCCTGTTGCGTCGTCGTAGTCTATATCGTCCATATAGTCAAGACGAATAGCGCGTACTACCTGGGTGGGGTTTACAGGGTTATAAGTTCCAGCAGCTTTAAGTACCGCATTTTCTATAGCAAGGTCCTTAATCTTTTCTTCAAGGGTTGTAATCTTGCCGTTAGCGTTTGTAAGTGCTGTCTTATCCTCGTCGCTAAGCTGTGTTTTTCCGTCTGCGGCCGCCTTCAGCTTTTCAGCGACTGTATTTAAAAGCGTTTTGTTATCAGCGTCAATAGCTATACCGTTGTCCTTTAACACTTTACGTACCATACGTACAGCTTTCGACGTAATCATAGCGTCTACGTCAGCCTGGCTATACTGTGGTCGTTCGTGTTCGGGGTCGTAGTCCATAGCTTCGTCGTGTTGCTCCTGGTCTATGTCACCGTCGGCAAGTAACTTAGCTACTTCCTCAGCGTATGCAGCCGCTGTAAGTTCGCCCTTTAAATACTTTTCCTGTAGTTTTTTGATTTTTCCCATTGTTAAAACTCCTTCCGTTTATGCCCGTCGGCTTATTCCAGGTTACGTACCTGTTTACGTTTTCCTTTGCCAGTATTAGAAGCCCTGGCTAAGTTACGGCAATAAAAAAGACGCCCTAAATGGACGTCTAAGCCGCACAAACCCCGTGCGTGGGGTATATAAAAACCTGTAACGCTCAAAAATCGTAAAAATTGATTGTTACAGGCATTATATTTTATTAAATTTCGGTAAGTGGGTCGGATTTAGCAGCTTCGTAGTCAGCCTTCAGCTTTTCAAAATCTTTACTAAGCTCTGGCGGCATATCCGCGCTGGCTACAAGCGTGTTTTCCTCAAAATCCACATAAGGGGCTAAATTTTCGGGTATTCGTATCATTTCTTTACTTCCTTTCCAAAGGCTTTTACTAACAGATTATGCACCTTTACAGAATACGGCTTAGGGTTACTGCTTAGCTCAGCGTCGCAAAAGGCTTCTGCTATAAATTCGCCTACGCTCTCTTTTGAATACTTAGAGATACACATAGCGTCATACTGTGCTTGTAAATCCTTTGCAGCTTCAATACCTTTACGTAAGCCGTCTGGCTGTCCCGCAAAACTATCACGTAGACGCTGTATTTCACGGTTAAGGTCCGTAAGCTCTTTAGTATATTGTCGGTACAAACGTCTTGCAGTAAGGTAAACGTCATTAGTACCGCCATTGCCTAAAAGGATTTCGTTAGCCTTTCCGGGTAATATACTGTGTCCGTATTCGTGTACCAGCGTAACTATGTCGGCGTACTGTTCGTCAACCATAGCGGCGTGTGCTACGCCACCAAAACGGCTACGGTGCTGTGCGTTAAAATCGTCTTGTATTACCTTTTTCGATTTTAGGAATTTACTGTTTAGGGTAATTTCGCTACGTAATACAGACGGGTCGCTACTTGTGCAGTAGTCCATAAATGAAGCGTTAGTCGGTACACATTGCCCGCCTATGCCGTCGCTCATACGACCAGTAGCACGTATTGACGACGCCGACGACTTAAAACGGTCGTCTAAATCATCTAACTTTGTAAGCATACTTTTTACAGCGTCAACATCTGTAGAAGCAAAACTTACCGACGTAATATTACAGCCTGGTTTATTTGTAAAATACGCTGTAGCGACGTCGTTAAGCTCTTGTACGGTCGTTTTGTCCTGTATCAGCTCAGCTAACGTAGCGGTAACAGGCGTATCGGTTACTACTTCTACTATTTTAGCATTTTCTACAAGATTGTCAACAGCCTTTACAGTATTTGTAGTATCTGCGACTTTTATACCGTATGCGCCGTCTTTATCCCAGGCGGCTTTAGATACGGTTACGGTCTTACCATTTACCTTAACACGTTTTACCTTCTTGTTAAGGCTTTCTAAGGTTTCACCGGGACGTAAATACCGTTTAGGGTTATCCTTTTCTAACATTTCCTTTACTGAAGGTAGCCCACGCTCTTTAGCGTATGCGTCGTAAGTCTTAGCTTCGGTGTAATACCTTTCGCCGTAGCTTTCCTTGCTGTCGTTCTTACGTGCAAGCTGGCTACGGTTACGTATGCCGATAGCCGACAATACCATACGCCAGTTACAACGACAATTAGGGTGGTTAGGTATACGTTTACCGGGTACGCCGGGGTTAGCCGGGGTATCATAGTCAAGCGGGTACGGCTTCTTTATGCTGTAGTCTGCGTCAGCTGCACACATACCAGAAGTACGTTTATCCCTTACCGCGTCCCTGTACTTACCGTCTAAAATGTCGGCGTTTTCCATAGCGGCGTAACTTGCACCTAAGCCGTTAGCCCTTGTCATTTCAGTACGCACAATACGTATAGCGTTGTTATAGCTTTCGCCGATAGCGTCTTTTAGTTCGTTTGCCGCTTCGTTGTAGCTAAGACGCTTAGTAACCAGATTTTTTATAGTCTTTTCGGCGTTTGTCGCTACAAGGGCGGTACTGGCTCTTATACGGTCGCTGTAAGTGTGTCCGTCGCCTACCCAGTCATTAGCTATCAGTCCTAATACTCCAGCCCTATTAAGGATAGGGACGTTTACGGCGACTTGCGTAGCCTGTTCAAGACTGTAGGCTTGTGTATAATAGCCATATTCAAAAGTACCGTGTAAGACTTCCGTAACGTAGGGGTCTTGTGCAGCTAAAGCAAGTTCTAAGTCTGGTAAAATCTGCGCTACGTACTGCTCTTGCATTTTTATCTGTACGCGTTTAGATTTTCGCTTAGCTTCGGGTACGGTTTCCAGCTCTTTATTAAGCTCTTCCAAACGGTCTACAGCTGTTTTTTGTAGACGCCTGTACAAGGGTGCAAGCTCTGTAGTACGCTTACCTATTAAGGCGTCTAACTCGTCAGCGAAGTAGTCATTATACCCGTATAAGTCCTTTGTCATACGTGCAGTAGTCTTATCCATACGCTACGCCCCCTTACTCGTCGTCGGTGGGTGGGCCGTTGCCCGCATTACCTGTACCGTCGTCCGGGTCGTCGTCTGGGTTGTCGTAGCCCAAAGATGTAAGGCTTGCCTTAGTCGCGGTTTCCCTTTGTGCCTTCATTTCCTCTAACGCCTTTTGTGGGTCGTCGATAAACCAAAGTAATTCGTATAAGTAAGCGTCCGGGACTGTATCAGCCAAAGAAGCTACTATATTTGCGATTTCCTCATAGTTTTGCGGTAGGTTACGTGTTAAGGAAACATCTACCCAGCTGTCACTATACAACCCTGTCGCCAGCTCTACAGTATTTTTGTTTGATATGATTTCGTATGTATCAGTAATACTGTTTTCAGCTAACTTCTGGGCGTTTAGGAAGTCTGTAAGTATGCCTATCAGCTGTTTTATAGCAGATACTACGCGGGGGTCTTTTTTGCCCGCCTTAATATCCAGGGCGGCGTACTTCATTTTGATTTCAGTAGCAGTAGCGCCGTTAAGTTCGCTAAGTCGTGGGGTATTCGTCGTGTCGTAAATATCCTTACTTAGTCTACTTAAAAAGTTTTCTACTGCGCCGTCTGCCTGGTCCTGGGCTATAAATTCCGCTTTACTGTTTGCGTCTTTCAAAGCGATAGCACGGGCTTTACGCATTTTTAATACTTCGTTTTCGTCGACGTCTACACCTGTAAGCAGTAAGTACATATCCTGTAAATACTCTACAAGGTTAGCCTTATCGCTCAGCCCGTGGGCGTAAGCTACAATAAGGTCAAACGCTCCGAAGCTCAAATCACTTTTACCAAAGGACTTTATACGTGTGCTGTAGTCCGAAGGCATAGAGTTTTGATATATAGCTACAGGAATACGCCCGGCTTTATGTTCTATAGGGTTGCCTGTTGCTACTTCGGTCGTGTCAAGTGTAAAACCGCTTGCCGTGTCACCGATACAGTAGATAATATAGCGGTTATCGTATATTTCTAACCGGGTCTTTTCTACAGTATGGCCGTTTTCTTCGACCTCAATATTATACTTACGTAAAACCATAGCCAGACGGTTACGGACGTCGTAAACAGGTATAACCTCTTGTACGGGGTATTCGTCGTAGTCTATTTCGCCGTTTTCGTCGACCCAGGCTATTACAGCTGAATAACCAGCTATGCAGCCCTGGCGTAGCATTTCGCTAAGTACAAGGGTAGCACGTTCCTTTAGAAGCGCCGTAAGTTTTTTACGGTATTCGGTTATAATTTCTGCTTCCTCGGTTTCGTCGTCCTCTTGTGTCTGGTCCTCTACGGTGTAAATGGGCGACTTACCTAACATATAATCTACAAGCGTGTCAATGATGATAGCGGCGTAGTTAGCTATAAGTTTATAGTTTACACCGTCTGTACGTGCCTTGTCACGGTTTGCGATTTCGTCAAGTTCGCCGTCATAAGCAAGCTGATACTTTTCTATTTCCGCTTCCTTCAGCCATTTATCGTGTTTATTTATCACCGAAGTAAGCCAGCTGCTATTAGCTTCCAGCCACTTAGTAGCGTCGTCGGCGGTAGCATTAGGCTTTACAGCTAACGCTACGGGAATTGTCGTAAAAGTTGCCACATCTATTACCCCCTTTCTATATGACGCGGTTACGGTCAAACGCCGTAGCCTGTCTGGTATTTATGTTAATATTCCGTGCTGCACGTATCAGCAAGAATAAAGCCATAGCTAAATCGTCGTGCGCTTCGTGTCCCGGTTTTCGTGGCTCAGCATTAGCCGGGACGTAAAAGTTAATACATTGCTGGCGCTTCGCTTCACGTGTTAAGTGTTCTATCTGCCAGCGTGCTTCTTGCCATAATTCGTACTGGTCTGGGTCGGTGGGTGGCTTAGGCATTTTAAAAAGGTCATTGTCGACGTAATCATAAGCTAAATAACCCAGCTTACTTTTACTTTCGTCGCCAGCCGCTTTAAACTTATAGGCTTCTACAAGTCCGTTATTATTACGGTCTAAGATTTCCTGTAAGTAGTATACTAACGGCTCGCCTATACCTGTAGCGTCACCTACACCGCCTAAACAGTTCCAATACTTTAATATTTTCGGTAGCATAGCACGTACTTTAGTATGCTGTTTGCCTACCCATTGATAAAAGCAAACTGGTACTACGGTCCCGTCCTTTTGCAAGTCGCCTATAACAAGGCTAAGGGCGTCCCTTTTGTGCATACCTACGGCTGCGTCAACATCTGTACTTGTTTCTTCCTGTCCCGCTACGTCAAGCCCCCATATATACGTATGTCCTTTGATAGGCTCTACAGCTGTTTCGTAATCGCTGTGGAATATGCGGGCTATCTGCTCAGCGCTGAAGAAACGACCGATAGCGTCTACAGCGTTTAGTAAATACTGCGTCTGTATTGCTATGTGGTCTATACCCAAACGCGCTACCTGGTTTTCAAAAGCCTTTTTATAGTTTTCGTTCCCGGAAGCTATAACGGCGTTTGCGTCTATCTTAAATACAAGTTTCGGCTTATAGCCTAACTGTTTTTCTAAGCGGTTTTCCATATCGTGGGCTTGCTGTTCGCCCTTATATATAAAACTGTCCTTAGTCCAGGCTACGCCCCATAGTACGGTAGTCGCATTGTTAAACGACCCCATAGGCTGGGCGTCACGTTCCCACTTATCGGCGTCTATGTCCTGGGCTTCGTCACCTTCTAAAAGGGTGTAGGCCGTCTGCGACGCGATATTAGCGGTAGGGTTTATAGACAAAAACGCCCATTTGTTACTATCGCGGGGCGGTCCTATATGATACTTATAGCCGTCGGACTTTCTGTATTTACAGGTACGACCTTCGACCTTATATTTACCGTTAGTCAGTATACTACCAGCAAGGCCGCCGCTGTCCGGGGTGTCTGCACCCTCTAAACGGTCCATAGACGCTTGTACCTGTGGCTTGTAAACAGGTGCAAACTTTACGCCAGATACCGGGACGCCGAAGTACCAGCCATACAGTAACAGGTATTGCTGTATAAAGCTACTTATTTCGTTCTTTCCAGCCTGTCGTGTAATCTGTACCACAAAATACCAGCCTAAGCCGTTAATACAGCTGAATATAATAGCGTCTGCTACCTGTATCTGGTAGTCGAAGGGGTCATTACGTCGCATTAAGCGCCACGCTTCCCGTAAATTTTCACGCTTAAAGATGTCGCCGAAGTTGTTAAGCACGTTATACGGTAGCCCTTCCTTAGCCGCTGCGACGGTATGGGGGATAGCCACCATAGTAGGCGCACCTGTTAAGGGGTCTGTATCACAAACGTAGGTAAAGTCGGTTTTATACGCTTCACTCATAGCCGTAAATCGTCTGTATCGTTCTGTACATAAGGTACTATATCAGTACAGGACTGTAACTTTAAGTAGCCTGTTTCCTCACTACAGCCACTACAGCCACAGGAATTACACACAAACATAGCGCCGTTAATTTCGCTTTTTCTACAGTCTTTACATATACAGCCTTTGCAGTATTTTTCTTCTGGCAAGTCCACTACAGACGCCCCCTTTCTATACGCCACAAAATCAGTAATTATGTGGCTTAAATATAAAAAGCCCTGTAAAAACAAGGCTTTACAAGCAAAAAAGACGCCGTAAAAAGCGTCTTTACTACAATTTGTACTACTATTTATCGTTATTTTCGGCTTTTTCGCCCTTGCTTTTCGGCGCGGACCAGCTTAGGGCTATTTTACCCTGGGAAGCTGCTTTAAGCTCTTTGTTAATTACGTCTACAATGTCTTTGTTATCTTCGTCGCCAGACAGTCTATTATGTGTTTCGACTAAACTACGAAGCGTACGTAAAGCCCTATCAAGTGACGGGTCCTCAATCGTTCCAGCGTGATAATAAGTACGGCCGCTTTCGCTTTCTGTGTGCCATACCATAGACTTTTTATACGCTACATCTTCGCCGTACTCTTCGGCGTTCTTTTGGTACGTTTCACTCTGTCGCATAAGATAAGCAATTATCTTAGTCTTTAATATGTTGATTTCGTAGGCCAGGCTTTTAGGGTCGTCCTCAGCGTTAAGCTGGTTAAAAATATTTTCTTCGCCCGGTAACAAGGTTTTCATATAAAGGCCGTGCTTTATATTGTTCTTGTTTGCCTTAGCTCTACCTTCCGGGGTTTTAGGTCCTGTACTACAACCGCCGTGTATACGACAACGACCGTAGCCTAAATGGTCTGTGCCAGCCCCGGCGCTATTGTGACAGACTTTGCTACCTGTTTTAGCGCCACAGCAAAGCGTAGGGGAATTACGTACAACAGCTATTACGTTTTTCTTATCAGCCTTAGCGTGAAATTTAGTCTTTAACCGCATATCGTAAGGGTCGTAGTTTTCTGGTAATTGTACAATATCGTTAGCCACCTTCGTAACTCTCCTTTCCTGTATATTTTAGGGCGTCGTAAGCCACAAAACACGTGTACGAAGTGCAAATAAGGCGTATACCCAGGAAGGATATAACGCCCTAAAACCTAAATTTTAATATAATAATGCTATTATAATAGCATTATACTATAATATTCGGAAAAATGCAAGACTTAAATTTTGCCTATAAGACAACTAAATACGGTTGATAATGTCATACAGACAGGCTACAGCTTTATCACATCTATAATAATACTGGTCCTTGCTATATCCCAGTTGCATAAGTACAAAGCTAAGCGGTAGCTTATCTATCCAGCGAAAGTAAACCACCCTATATAAGTCAGCTGGTAGCTTTCCTATAGCTTCCTGTAGCATAATCTTAGTAAGCCAGCGATTAGTAACGCCGTCCACAGGCTTACAGCCACTATTACGCCCTATATCGTCGTCGGGTCTGCCGCCGTGTACTATCACGTCGTAGTTATCCAGCCATTGTCTTATGGTCTTTTTGCTAACTGTAGCAGCCAAAACGCCACCCCCTCAAAAACGCTAAAAAATATATAAATTGAAAATTTTAAAAGGGGGGTATATATAAAACACATTCATTTTACCAATAGTAAAAACATATACCCCCCTTAAAAAAATACTATACTATATATTATTTATATTATAATTTAATAAATATTTATATATAATATTATAGTTATATATAGTAGTATGTATATAGTATATTACCATATAAAGAGTATGTTTTTTTACGCTGTACGTTTCCCGTACTTCGTACTCCGTAGCACGTAATACGCATTTCGTACCACGCTTAACGGTCCACAGCCTACAGCTCTATTTACGTCGTTGTCTGCGACGCTCAGCACGGTTAGCGTAGCCCTTCGGCATTGATACACCGCCCAGCGTGACGCCGTGCTTCGTGGCTACGGCTTCCATTTCCTTAATTACGGTAGCCGCGTCCGGGACTACCTTACCTGTCAGCCGGGGAAGCTGTTTTATAAACTCGTTTACATCTGCGTTAAGTCTGGTGCAAAGAGTTATAATATATTTTGCCTGGTCCATAGTGCAGCTGCTACAGGTATCTTGTATCGTTAAAATAAGTCTGTTATATTCTTTGTTATCCATTTTTACACCGTCCTTACGTTCCAATTATCCGCGGCTACTTGTAGAATATCTGTATACGTTTGTCCGTTATTATAGGTATTCCTTACAAATTTACCGCCTTCTTTATCGTACTTACCTGTTATAATAGGTCCGCGGGCTTTACATCTTCCGCAAAGCACTTGTACCATATCCCCGGTACGGCGATAGTTTCCGCTACGTTTTTCTGTAAACTTAGGCTTATCGTAACCGCAAAAGGGACAGGGTTTTAGCTTACTTTCTATTAAGGCTTTATCCATTGTCCGTACCGTCCTTTCTTATTTCCTCATACACGGAAGGAAGCATACGTTTTACAAGGTCCGCTACATCTAAGTTAAAGGCGCTTAGTACGGCTTGTATGTTGCCGACGTTATCCACAAAGTACAGTAATCGTGTGCCGGGTTTTCCTTCAGCGTTACTACGTCCCTGTGGAAAGTCTACAGCGTCCGTATAGCATTTCTTGTATGCGCCGTAGGCTAAATCCTTTACGCTCCATATGCCTATCGTGCCTTTGTCTTTTATCTCTACGTTAATATGTGTATAGTAGGTTAGCGTCAGTTTGCTTACATCAGCGTCAAAAAACTTCTTTACGCTGTCCCGGTTTCCGTTCAGCAGTTCGCCGTCTGGTAATAGCTTACCTGTGGAATACAGTTTAGCCATAAACTTAGGGTACGACGGTAGACAGGGTATTTTTACACATAAGCAGCCGTCAATAATTATGTAATACGTGTCGCCTTCTTTAAGTCCTACGACGTTCGTAGTGTTTTTTACAAGGCTTGCTAATTTATTGTCGTTAAACATCTTTATCACTTCCTTACTTTATCCCAGTTTAGGGGCATACCGCAATTATCGCAAAGCGGTAGTTTTTGTGTTTGCTCAGCTTTACAGATAGGGCATTTACCGTTTTTAGGTACGCTTACCCAGGCTTCCAGCTTGTCAAGTATAAGCGTTAAAAGTTTCTTAAACATTTATAGCGCCCCCTTATATGTTCAGCTCTCGGCCTTTTTCGTCCGTCGGTATACGCTCCAGGGTAACACTACGACGACTTACGACCTTCGTAAACTTAATTATAGTGTCTGTCCTGGTATCTTTCAGCTGTAGAAGCGTCGGCGTGTTTTTCTGCACTAAGTACGGGTCGGTGTTCTTAATACCGAAGGCTTGCAGCCAGCGCCTTTGTTCTACGGTCGGCTTTTTACCTTTCACTTAGTACCACCGTCCTTTTTATCCTTGTCTTTATCCTGTTTCGGGTAACGGTTTCCGACGTAGGTAACAAAGCAAATTGTAGCGCATATCATAGCTATAATTATAATCTTTTCAGTAATCACGGTTAGCACCCCCTTAGAAAATTAAAGTCATTGTCGCGAAGGAAGAGGTAGAGGAAGAAGCCCAGCGGTCGTACAAGCGCTTCGTTATTCTTGTCGCCGTAACCGCTTTCGTGTAGCAGTCCGTGTACGATTTCGTGACATAGTATTACACGTTTTGCAGTCGGCGCTAAGCGATTGTCTAACTTAATTTCCAAAATATCGTAAGCACATTCGCCAGCTAAACGCTTATGGTCTAAATAGTCGTTACTCTGGTCGTCGCTCTTTATAGCGTAGGTTATGCCGTTAATCTTTACGGCCGTCGGTATCTCAGTTTTAAGGTCCGTAACCCACGTAAAATTATTATCCTTCAGCATATTGTGTAGTGTGTTTCCTACGTAGATGTAGATACGGTCACATTCTGCCATATCCAGTCCAGCGGCATACAGTAGCTGGCTTGCAAGTTCGCCACATAGTAGGCGGTGCTGTCTTTCTATGGGTATCGTTGTAAGTATATTGATACTCTGCGTGTCTATATCCGACCGACTAAGTAAATTAGCAGCGTTAAGCTCTACGTCGGTATCTTTCACAAACAACGGTACACCGCCTACCGATACGTAGGGTGGTAGTTTAGTCGTCGTTGTCATTGTCGGTATCAGTCCTTTCTATAAGTGTATTGTCGATAGCAAAAGGCTTACAGCCGTACGTATATCGGATTTCGTCGCACTCAGCTTTATATACGCACTCTGGGGCGAAGCTACACGGACTTTGTATATCTTCGTCGCCGTCCGTGTAACAGTCGCAAAAGCCTACTACTTGCCGTAATAGCTCTTTACTTATCATAGGCTTAGTCCTCAGCGTCCGGGTCGCCCTGGTCGCTCCAGCCGTGCCAGGCTTTCGCTTTACCTGTGTGTAGCTTGTGGCCGTTTCGGTTAAATTCCACGATATAAGCGTAAGCGTCTGTAGCGTTAAGCGGTACTTCCGGGGCGATTACGCGTACGTCCGAAGCGGCAAAGCCCATACGTGTAAAGTAGTCCATTAAGACAGCTGTAATGTTTGCTTGACTAAGGGCGTTAGGTGTAGGTACGCCGTTTACCTCATACGGTAAGATGTCAAAACTTTGTTCGCTGTGGTAATATGTGACGGCTTTAATAACGCATTGATTGTTTAAATACTCCAGCTCTAACGTACAGGGTGCGGGTGTTTCTAAGTGTAGGGTCGTCGTTTCCGGGATTTCCATTACCGGGATAGGCTCTACCTCATACAGCTTTACGCTTTCTATAGCTGCGTCCGTGCCAAATACGATTATAGCCGGGTCGTTGTTGTGGTCGTCGTAAGGCGTCCAGCCGTGCCAAATTGTACCCGCTACGTTAAGGTCGTTAATCAGTTCGTATACGTTAGCGTCGTCGTACTGTTGCTGTTTATCAAGAATAAGCGTATAAATACCCTTATCGGTGAAAACGTCCATACGTTTATTACTCATTATGTATCAGTCCTTTCTATACGACTTGTAATATCGTACATAATCTGGGTTACGTTCTTTATCCAGGTTTCGCGACCGTTGTTATAGTGTATAGCTATTTCTGCTACGCCGCACCCTTCAAAGTAAACGCCTTCCGGGGTAAGGTAATTGTCCCTAAGTTTCGACGCTACGTAGTCTATACATTGTGGTACGCTGTCAAAGTCTTTTGTACCGTAACCAAAAATATTATTTTTGCGGAAGGTGTACCGACCGTAGCCGCTTTCTTCAGCGGCTACCGCGGCAAGAAAAACCGCGTCTATGTGATACGTTTCCTGGGCTTGTATAAAATCTGTCGCGTACGGCTTTAAATCGTATAAAAGCCCTTTTTCCAATGCTTCAGCTGTGTAGTAATCTACAGCCGGGTTTACATTTACGTCTAACGTATCGCCAGGGCCAGCGCCATAACTAACGCACACATAAATAGTATGCCTGTTATGTACACTTTCCGCTGGGACGCCTGTAGTAGGCGCTTCGCTCTCTGTAGCTCTATCGCCGACGCTGATAGCTTCGACGTCAGTACGTTGTTTTGATGTTCCAGCTGTTCTATTTTCTGTTGCTGTTTCTCTACCTGGGCTTCCAGCATACCCGTAGTTAGGGTGTCCCTGGGTATCTGTTCCCGTTTGTACGGTTGCCTTTTCATTGCTTATCACTCCTAACGCAATTAGTATTAGTGCCAATACTGCCACGACGACAGCAAGGCGGCGTCTGTTTTTTCTCATAGTGGCGACACTTCCCAACATTCGATTTTATCTTTTTTGATACAAGTACCTTTTCCGCGTTCGTCGTTAGGCTTTTCGTAGTAGAAAAAATCCGACTTAGCACTAATATTAGATACGCGTTTTACGGTAATTGTATCTATGGTTTTGTCCTTGTACAAAATTTCCAGTTTAAACATTTTCTTTACGCTCCTTTAACCATTTATCTAAGTCTTGTTTTTGTCCCCAGCTGTAGGCTACGCTTGCTTCTGCTTCCAGCTGTATAGGGAAGTTAGGTAACGGCGGTATTTCCATAACGGCTTTTTGCCAGTTTGCGTACTTTTCGATAAGCTCCAGGTCGTCGTCCAGTTCGCATATAATTTCGTCGTGTATCTGGGCTATCATATCTGTATGGCCGTGACGCATAAAGGCGGGTACTGCTAACAGGTCCCTTGTTTCCGGGTCGAAGCCGTCCCAGATAGTAACCGTGTTACCGTTAAAGGTTGCGGTATCAAGTCCTATTTTTTCGTATACGGCGTTCTGCGCACGTTTCATAATATCAGCAGCGCTACCCTGTATAGGTGTATTCTGGCTACGGCGTTCGTCGTCGCTACGGTTGTATCTGTTACCGCTATTGATATAGGGAAGCAGACGCTTAAAGCCGTATATCGTTTCGGCGTAGCCTGTTTCACGTGCTAATACAACGGCTTCACGTTGATAGCGCGGTATACCTGGGTAGGTTTTCATAACGGCGTCTACAAGGGCTTTACACTCTGGTAAGCTCTTACGTATTTCCTGTTTCTTAAAGGTTTTTTGTAGGGCGTGTTCTGTACCACCGTACACACTACCGAAGTTAGCCGCTTTAGCTCCGCTACGTTCGTGCTTAGTAATTTCGCTTTCTGGCTTACCTTGCATAGTAGCAGCTGTCTTACGGTGTAAATCTTCGTGGTTACGGAAGGCATTAAGCATAACGTCACAATTACTACGCCACGCTGTTAGTCTAAGCTCGAAGCCGCTTTCATCTTCCAACAGCAGCACTTTACCGGGTGCAGCCTTGTAGAAGTTTCTTACGCCCAGCTCGTCGTTATCCGGGCGCGGTACATTCTGGCCGTTAGGGCTATTCGACGCCAGGCGGGCGGTTTCCGTCCACGGCTCATAGTGGGCGTGTATTCTGCCCGTAACCTCATTTATGTACTTTTCGCGTCCTTCGATATGCGACGACAAAAGCGTAGCGTATTTCTGTATTTTCTGCATAGCCTGTAACAGCGCTATACCTTCAGCTTTGTATTTATGCGGCTGTCGTTGTGCTATCCTCATACGGCGTATTTCCTCAGCTGTGTAGTCACGTTTCCATAGCTTAGCCTGTTCGGCGTAATCTACGTCCAGGGGTACGGTTTCCCACTCTTCGGGTAACGGTACTTCTAAATATTTTTCTTCGTCCGGGTCTACTAAATGATTTTCTAACATAAAAATCATATCCATAATAGCGTTACTATCAAGGCTGGGGTCTTTAGTAGTCTGCGACCACGCCGCCGCGGGTAGTTTCAGCGTATCGAAAATAAAACTTTTAACGTCCTTTGTCTTGCCGCCTTTGCCTACGTTAAGCTCTATACCGAAGTTATCCAGGGCTATACGTCGTATGGTTTCCGCGGCTTCTTCCTGTGCGATTTCCGCTTCTTCGCGTTTTACCTTACTTACATCTGCGTCCCAATACATACCCCAATACTCCATAATACCCGTAACGCGTGTAAAGGGCATTTCTATAGCTTTAAGCCAGTCGCTGTATGTAGGGTATATGTCGTTATGGTTAGGTATCTGTTTAGCGATTTCGTCCCAATATAAGTAGTGCTGTACAGCGTAGTCGCTGTCCTCACAACAGTAACTAAGGGCGTCGTTTTCGTCGTTAGGTACTTCGTCGAAGAATAAAGCATTATTCTTTTTAAGTACCGTGTTAAACTCATTCATTTGTACCCCAAACACTTCTTTAGTCATAGGCTTTAAGCCTTTTCCTGTATACGGTCGTTTAGGGTTTGCTATCTTATGCGGTGCTATAAGCTGTGTAAGCCTTATCCACATAATAAACGGGTCAGCACACGGCATACAGATATATTTACCGTATTTAGCTGTAAATTTTGTTTCAAAGGGCATATTTACAGCTATCTTTATAATTTTAGGGTTTGTAAAAAAGTGGGTTTCCAGGGTGTCAAACAGCCTACGGCGGGCTTCGCTTCTCGGTAGCCCTGGCTCAAATTGATTAGCGCCGGGGTTATCAATAAATATAGCCCTTGCTTCGTCACAAGCTGCCGATAAACTCATAGCGCATACCTCAGCCTTCCAGGGGTCAAGGTTTACGTCCTTAGTCCAGGCGTCAAGCTCTTTACCTATTACAGGCTGGCCGTTTTCGTCTTTCGGCGGTATGCGGTGGTCGCGGTCGCCGCTGGTTTCATAGTCGAAGCCGCCTAAACCTGTTTCCTCACATCTTTTTACGTACTCTATAAGTTCAGCTATCGTAGTAATAGCTTTGTAGTTCTTAAAGCCCTGGGGGCGTAATTTAGGGTATTTAATATCCCATACGCCAGGCTTAGTCTTTTTCATTAAATCCGCTACGCACCCAGCTACAGGTATACGGTTATCGCCTGTAGAGTTTACAGGCGGTCTAACCGTATCAGCCAGGGTACGGCTCTGGGGAAATAAATTACTTAGTTTCATTGTTTTAATTCCTTTCCACAATTAGGGCATACTTTAGCTTTTCGTACTCTTTTTGTTAAATCAAAGTTTTCTACAAACGCTATAGCTTCGTCTATATCCGTTTCGGGCAAGCCGCAATTATATTTAAACAGCGGACAAGGACCTGTATTACAGTCGTCGGAAAACTTAGCACAAATTTTATGTACCTTTTCTATGTAAGCCTTTGCGTCCATAGGCGTACCCCCTTTATATGTCGTCCTCTAAGTTATCAAAAAGCCCCATTTCAAAACACTTAGCTATATAAGCGTTAAAGCGGGCTGTTTTCTTGTAGCCCCCTGTAGTCATTACAAGCATACGTAATTTAGTACAAAGGTTTACAATAGCCTTAGCTTCCTCTTTTTCGACGCTCAGCATAGCTTCAACATCACCCAGACGTAAATACTTCTGTTGTGCAAAAAGTGTTATAAATTCGCTGTATTTTCCTGTGTGTTTCAAGGTATCTAACCCGCGAAGCTGCTTAGTCAGCTTGTCGAATTTGTCCGGGGTCAGCTCTTCTTCGTTTACACTCAGTTTAGCGTAGTAGTTAAGTCCGCACCCTGGGGCATTGTATATAGCTTTTAGGTATTCGCGGATATACTCTACGTGCGCCGGGTAAACTACTATACGTTCGCCGCTTTCGTCTACGCTATGCAGTAAAGCAGCTAAGGCTACCGCTAAACGTGCTACTTTGTTACGCTGGTCGGACGGTGATACAAGCGGTACGTCGTTAGCTCTACCGTAAATTTTGCTTAGGGTCGTCGCTGTTTCAAGTAAAGTGTCTACGGTCCCCTTAGTAAATATTACGTTTTCCGCTTTACGCGACCAGGCGTAAAGTATATTGTTTTTCAGTACGTCGCCTGTCACGATTTTAGGGAAGGTAGGAAGCTGTCGGTTATACTTTTCCGGGTCTACGTCGGTCGACCTCATAAATACAGAAAAGTCGAAGCGTCGTATATCCTCATTGTTAAATATATCCTTTAAGGCTTCTACGCCCTGTGAATAGTCAGCCAGACGCTTACCATAAGGGACGTTACCAGATAAAATAGCGCGCACTCTGCAAGGTGTTTCAGCCGTTACAGCTCTTTTAACCTCTAAGCGTCCGTCGGACCTTGCTAAAGTCATTTCGCTATATTCTTTCTTTTCTATGCCTGTGTCCTCATCAATCCATATAAGCTCTTTGTCAGCTAAAGGCCACGCGCCCCATACTATGTACCACGCGCCACCGCTACCGCTTTGCTCCATTTTGTAGGTTAAGCCTGTACGGCTGGTACTCTCAGCGTTTACACGATTTCCTAAGCCTACATACTTCATAACCTTTTCAATAAGCGCCGACTTACCTGTACCTGTGTCGCCTACGATTTTCATTTCAACCCAGCCACGAAGGGGGGCGGTGTCCCAGGGGACTTTAAAACGTAGTACGCTGTGATAGGTAAGAAGTACGCCTAAAAGTGTTTCGTCACGCTCTACAATGTGTGTAACATTGTAAGTCAAGTCGTTAAGTATAGCGTCCACTTTTTCGGCTACGTCGTTTACGGTCATACTTTGCGGCTGTAGTACCTTTAGGCTTTCCTTTACTTCGTCGGTCAGCTTAAAACTTTCTACGACGTCCTGTAACGGTGTAGCAGATGTAACAAGTATTGTACTTTCCTGGTTACGTGGGTGTGGGTAAACATAGCCGCTGATTTCGTAGTATTTATTTTCACTTACAGGCAAGCCACCCATAGCGTAGATTTTACGAAGTACGTACTTACCGTCTACAGCTTCGTCCGTAGTAGCCGTATCGTCGGCCATAGGTATTACAAGTAACTCGTCTATATTAGTGTTTTCCACGATTTCGGTATCATACTTTGTACAGTTCGGTATACCGCTTACCTCACGAAGTATACCTTTTATATTGTCGTCACCTGTCGCGGTCATTTGTATAAGCTCTCTGTTTGTAGCGCCTAAATCTTTGTAAGCTGTAGCTATCGGGATATTAAGTAACGGACAGCCGTACTTTTTGCACTTCTCACGACCCCAGCAGCTGTACTCTATCTTTTTAGGCACAATGTAAGGCGTATGCTTTTTGCCAGCTACCATTACACGGGTTTTAATCAGCTTCCCGGTTAATTCTGCATTACTGGTAGCCGCAAGATGTAAGGGGATAGCTTCGCTGTCAGCGTGTACATTACGCGCTAAGCAATGGCACAAGTCCCCGGCACACGGTACACGCTCATAGTCTTTACCGTCGCCTTTTTCACCGTGTAAGGACCTAATAAAAGCGCACCCAAATTTATACTCAGTTTCACTACTGTATACAGCTTCGACAACGCTTTTAGTATTTGCTATACGCTGTTTTACGCTGTACTTTCCTTCAGCTGTTGTATGTTGTGTTACCCACTCTTCAAGGGTTTTACTTGTTTCTTCCTTTTTGTACCCGGCTACTTTAAAGTAGCAAGCCAGCTGTACGGTCGCCTGGTTACGGTCGCCGTCTTTCTTCCAGCCACCTTTTAATATGTCTTGCACACATACAGGCGGTTTATCTTTAATAAAAATGTATTCTTCTTTATCGTAACGTTGTTGTGCTGTTGCGGCTGCGTCGCTGTATTCCTTTAACTTGTCGGCGTAAAAAGCCCCAGCTTTCGGACGTTTTCTTATAGCCTTTTCGCGTTCCTCTGTACCGTAAATGTCAGTAGATACGCTACCTGTCTTAGCACGTTCCTTAATTTCGTCAAGGCTCAGTAGTCCTAATTCCTTACGGCTTAGCTCTATCTTATAAAGCCCTGTTTTTTGGTGTCTGCTATACGGAAGCCTTAGCATACGTTTTACGGTATAAACTACCATATCCAACGAAGGCAAAGGTACGACCTTTTCTACAGGTTTACCGTTTTCGTCCTCTACGGTTTCTGTATTGCCTAAACGGTAGCGAAGGTAGCCCGCTATGTGTTTGTATACACGGTGTAAGTCGGCCTGTGCTTTAATTCCTAAAGCTCTTTCGTCTATAAGAATATGGAAGCCTTTGTTACCGCTAAAATAAATACGTACGTCGGTTTCTTTTATATCCAGCTCTTGTAAAAAGAAGTCTACAATTTTTACCGCGTCTGCCTGGGCTACGTTAGGGTCTGCGTCGTAGTCAAGGTCAAAGTAGAGGGGAGCTAAAAACGCTTCCCCGTCTACCTTGCTTTCGTTAGCATACCGCTGTACTGTGGCAAAACAATTAAAGTCTTTTGCTTCTTCGTGCTGGTACTTAGGTATATCGTCAACCGATATACGTCGCCAGGGGCTATTTTTTCCGTTAGCGTCACAATGGTACACATCAACGTAATTAAATTGTTGTTCTGCTTGTTTTGCCATAATGACAGCCCCCTAAATTACTTATTTGTAGTATAATCGTCCGGGTTAAACATACCCATAGCTTCAAATTCGATACCCAGCCACGATACGGACGGGTCTTTACCTTTCATTTCCTTAGTAGAAAGACGGGTTACGACAGACGCTACGCCTGTACGTGCTTTAATACCCAGGTTTTTATACTTACCGCTGTAAACGCTCATAGCGTATTTACCCCAGCTGATAGTCGCGGTAGGTGCGAAGCTCATTAAGTATACGCGTGGGATAACGTCCGGGTCTTTAACACTTTCGGCTACAGCGTCTACAGGTACTACAAACGCCATATAGCGAAGCTCTAAATCGTCCACGCTGTAACGGTCCGCTGCTTCTGGGTGTTCGTTAAGCCAGCCGATAAGCATATTTTCAGCGTCGGCCTTTTCTCTACAAGCTACGATAAGCTGGCCGTCCTCTGGGCTGTTCTGCAAGCCCCACAAGCTCCAGCGCTTTTCGCCCTGGCCTACAACTACGTCGATATGGTCGCCGTAATTTACGCTTGTATCGTCTTTTTCAATGAAGTTACCCTTTTTGTCGACAACAAGCCAATTACCCATATATACGAAGTCAACATCAAGGCCAGCGTTAGCCGCTATGAAGTCGTCCATCATATTAGACAAAAGGGTAGTAATGTAGGTTGTCGCTACCGGGGGCTGTTGTACTACGGCGGTAGGTGCAGCAGCTACTATAGCCTGTTCGGCTACGTGGTCCTGTCCGGGGTTTGCCTGTACATCTGTGTTAGGGGTTACGTTTTCTGTAGTATCGCCTACTACTGTTGTGTTTTTCTGTTCGCTCATTTTAAAAGCTCCTTCCATAATTTAAAATATTTGACGCTTAAAGAAGTCGTCTATTGTATCGCGTTCCGTCGCTTTCTTCGACGGGACGGTAATACCTAATCTTTTGTACACCTTTCTACGGGTGTAATACTGTTGCTTAAAAATCCCTACTTTGTCGTCTACGTAATCGTACCAGACGGCTTTTTTATCTGGGTTTTTAGGGTCTGGGCGCATTATTCTACCTATTTCTTGTTCTAATGCCGCCCCGCTTTTTTCGTTTGCCGTATCGCCCTTTTTCGGCGTTACGCAATGTCCTACGCTTAGATGTGGTATATCCAAGCCTTCACGGGCTAACTGCGTGGCAAAAAGTATATCTATTTCGCCGTCGGTAGCAGCCTGTATAATCTCTTTACGTTGTTTAGCTGTAATACGCCAGTCGTTAAACTCTTTTTCTGTATACTGTGGCGTCTTTACTTGCCAACGTCTTAACTTATCCACGTACTTACATTCCGTGCCGTATTCCTCAGCCTTACGCTCAGCTGTTGCCTTATCTGGCGCAACACGCCAGGCGTAGCGCTGTAAACCAGCGTGTACTACAGCTGTCTTTATGTGTTGCTTACCTTCAGCTGCTAATAAAGCGTCTACCTTTTCACGAAGCATAAAGCAGTATCGCGTACTTTCCGCTAACACTATAGCCGGTCCCTGTGGTACAGCTCTTACGATATTCTTAGCAATTAGCGTACTACGTGCGTCGTCGTGTATAAGTTTTCCCATAAGCGCTATGTAGTCCAGGTCGTCGCCGCCAGCGTCTACGCTATCGCCGTATACCTCACTTGCCGGGTCAGCGTCAAACTGCGTATACATAAACTGTACTGTAGGTACTACAAGCTGTCCGAATTTGTAAAGGCTGGCACGGTTTACGGTGTACCTTAGCGGACCTATACCCATATACATATAGGTTTGTAAACCGTCTTTACGGTCTGGGGTAGCCGTAAGCCCTACTATGTGCTTAGCTTTAAATCGTGCGGCCGTTTCTAAGAATTGTGCAGCCGGGAAGTGGTGTGCTTCGTCGACAATTACTACACCGATTATAGGGTTAAGGGCGTCTATAATATCTGGGTTAGCCTGTAACGTTTTTACCGACGCTATAATTAGCTTACCGTCGCCGTAATCTCGTTTACCGTCACCTAAGATACCTATACGACCTACGCCTTTTAGTGTAGCTTCAGCTCTTGCCTTTGTTTGATACATAAGGTCGGTAGTATGCGTAAGCCATAACGTAGCACGTCCCATAGCGTGTATATACTTCATTCCCATAATGGTTTTACCACTACCAGCCGGGGCTACCGCTACACCGTGGGCGTCTATTAGTGCGTCGACTAATTCCCTTTGGTATTCTCTCAGCTTGTAGTCAGTATTCCAGTCGCCGAAGTCTACAGCCATACCGCTTGTAAAATCAGTAGCTTCTACATAAGGTATACCGTAGTTTTCTATGTGCTTTTTCAGCTGGTCGGCGTAACCTCTGGGAAGTATCAGCGCCCCCGTTTCGTCGGTAAGCCATAGTTTTAAGTTAGCGTCAATTCCCCAGGTAGGGCGTCGCTGTCGCTTTGCTTTTTGATAGGCTGGGTTAGGTATTGTCAAGTCGTCGGCTACGCTACATCTAAACGCTGTGCTATAGCCTGTAACTCTTATATTGTTGCTATAAACTACTTGTAACATTTTTCCACCCCCTTTACGTCGTAGTATCGGTTGCCGTCGCTATCGTGCATAAGTTCTAACTTTACGCACGTTATACGGCGGTTACGGAAGTCGTCAAGCGGTATGTATTGTACGCCTGTCGTCCTCATATACCGTAAAGCGTCTATAAAACTGAAGGCGTAGGCTTCGTCTATGTCGTCGTTTAAAAAGCTGATAAATACAAGCCCTTTATTACGCCGTATCACGGTATCAAAATTGTAAAGCCCTTTTTGCTGGTTTACACGTATCATAGACAGCTTAAAGTCTGTCCCGGCGGTACGTTTAGCTTCAGCTAAAATATTGATATTAGACAGTAGTACGATTTCGTCAGCCGGGCGTGTACCGCCGCTACGGTCTGCTATTCGCATACGCCAGCAATTAGGTACGTAATGCCAGCTTCGGCGTAGCTCTTCCTGGAAGTCGTCGCCCCTTTGTCGCTTTTCCTGTTGCTTTGCGTCTACCATAGCGACCACCTTAGCTAAGATACTGTAAGTATGCCGCCTGTAAATTAGCCTTAGCCTGTATACTGCGTCTGGCTTCTATCTTAGCGTTAAAAGTATCGTTAATTTTCATAATACGGCTTTCGATTTCCGCTAACTTACCTTCGACCTCTGCAAGCTCAATACGTTGTGCTTTACTTGCATTACGACGGTAAGCGTCGCGGGCTGTATCATTTGTTAGGTATACAGGGCGTCCGTCGACGATACCGAAGGCGTCTTTACCTGTACCCTGTATCTGCATAATAGCGTCACTTTCCGCTAACTGTATTTCTGTCTGTAGCTCTCTTGCACGTTTCATAAGCGCCGCACGGTCGCCGTAATAGCCTTCGCGTTCTGTACCGATTTCGATAACCTCAGTTACGGTAGCGTCCAGCTGTAAGCAAGTCGCTTTTAATTCCTCTTCGCTTAAAAAATTTGTAAAGTCTTTATTTACGTTATCCATTGTTTTTACCTACCTTTCTTAAAATGTTACGGTTATGTTTAGGACAGCTGCCGCTATCCAGTAAATTAGTTTCTTATAGTCGCCGTGGGCTGCATATACAAGCCCAGCACCGACGTCAAGGGCTATAAGTATTAAAGGAAAAATATGCTCTGTTCTCATACAGAAGCCCCCATAATTTCACGTTGACGGTCTAAGATTTCTAACGCCGTCTTTACGACTTCTGGGGCGTATTCGCCTTGTTTTGCGATTTCCTCTACAATCTGGTTTACATCTGCTATAACCTTCTGCCCGGTGTGGCTCTGTATCAAGGTGCTAAAGTTATCCATAGCGTATTGACGTGCTTTAGCTTCGTCTATCTTGCTACGGTCTAAAACCTCGTCGCCAGGTTTCGCACACTCCAGCGGCATAAGCTGTATGTCTATTCTTGCAAATTTTAGCCAGGTAGTGTCGTCTATCGTAATAATAGCTACTTGTACGGGTCTTTCTATTTCGTTTATGCTTGCGCTCATTCTCATAAGTGCGCCAGGGTTGCAGAATATTTTACCGTCCTTACGTTTATGTACGCCGAAGCCTAAATGGTCGTGGCCGACAAGTACCAGGTCTGCGCTCGTCTTACAATCGTCTATAAGCGTGTAGCGGTCAAACGGTGGCTTATGGTCCAATAGCATACCGTGGGCTAAATGAATATGCGGTATGTCGTCGTCCGTTTCCTCTGGTAAAGGGTCGCCGTAGCCGTAACCGTCTATATCCATATCACCGCTGTAGGGTGTAGCTGTAATATAAGCACCGTTTACGTATTCAATGTCGGACGGTCCCAGGACGTGTAGCTTATCTACTAACAGCTCCAGCAGTTTAAGGCTGCTACGTTCATACGTGCTAAGGTTATAGCCGTATATGTCGTGGTTTCCGATAGTCGTATAAATCGGACAAGGGGAAGTATTAAGGATTTTCGCATAGTGCAGCAGTACACCTATGGCTACTTCTGGACGGTCCCAAACGTCGCCCGGTATCAGTATTGCGTCAGCGTTTAAATCCTCAGCACCGCGTAATATTTCGCGTAGCTTCATATCAGCGGCTTCCTGGTAGTCGTCTATACGGTTACGTGGGTTGTTTCCTCTTAGGTGTAAGTCACCTACAAATATAAATTTAGTCATTATCTACACCTACTTCCTGTACGCTACAGTTTTCAAGTGTTTCTAAGCATTGTGTATAGCTGTTAGCTCTTCTTATATTCTCTTCATATCTACACTCAAAATAATACTGTATGTGTTCTTTGAATTTTTGCGGACGGGGCTGTAAAGATACCATATAAAAACTACCGTGTCGTGGCTCAAATACATCTATACACGACTTATGTATACAGCTGGTACAAAACTTTAGGCTTCCGTGCTTAACGGTTTTGTATGTCTTAGGGGTTTCTATAACCTCTACAGCTCTTATTACGATTTCGTTTTTTCGGTTATCGTATGCGTGGTTATATAAAATCATTGTACGCTTACCTCACTTTCGCCCGTCGGTTTACGTGTTACGCTTATACCGATTTCGCCTATTTCCGCAAGGTCGGCGTTATGCGTTATAAGTATAATTTGACGGTTAAACTGTGCGCTGTACTGTTTAAGAAAGTAGGCTACGTTTTCCGTGTATTCTTTAGATACGTGCTTACCTACTTCGTCCAAAAACAGCGGACCTTGTACGCCTTCCATTTCGCCGATAGCCAAACGTAACGCCAGCGCTATAATGTCGACTTTACCGCCGCCACGGTCATAGTCTGGCTTTTCCAGCTTTGTAAAGGTTGTACCGTCGTTTAAATAGTAGTCTGCTACAGGTTGCCCGGCGCGTAAGCCTAAGTCTATTACGAAGTCGTGGCTACCGCCAAAAACAACGTTAAGGGCTTCGCTTACTACGCTTTCTATACGGTCTTTAGCCTGTCGTCGTGCGTATTCGCTTGTTTTCTGTAACAGGATTTGTACCATATCGAAAATACCTATCTGGCTTTGTGCTTCTGTCATTTCATCAGTTGCACGCTGCTTATGCTGTAAGAGTAAATCCCGCTTAGCCTTATCCTGTAACAGCTTATTTTTTAGCCTTGTTAAATCGCTATTTACAGCTGTTATACGGTATTGAGATAACATATTTATTACCCCCTTACTGTATTGTCGGTATTGCCTGTTCAATAGCTGTAAGTCCGTCGTTTACCTCTGCTTCAAGTTTTGCTATCTCAGCTTCGATATTTTCCGGGGTAACGCCTAACGTTTCCATTTCCTTTATTACAGCGTCGCACTCGTCTTTAGCTGTTTTTAACTGTGTTTCTGCTACCGTTTTAGCCTGTTCGGCGTCCTTTAGTTTCGCCTGTGCCTGTTCTATTCTGTATTTAAAATCCATTGTTATAGCTCCTTTCGGTTAATTAAAATTCGTTTCGCCCTTTTTGTACTTTTTAAAGTATTCGTCCGGGCCTATTTGTCTAAAGATTTCTACTGCTTTGTTAGCAGCTTCCCAGTCCTCTAAGGGGTAAAGCCCTAAATAGTAGCCCTTTTTTTCGTGGTACGCTTTTACCTCGAAGCGTTGTTTATCTTCGCGCCAATGTACACCGCGTACTACAGGTAACTTAGTAGGGTCTGTTTTCACGTTAAAGGTCTGTCCTATAGGAAGGTTTACTAAGTTCTTTCTACAGCAGTTAAGGCTATCGCCGTCTACGAAGGCTGTATTTTCGCCCTTTTTCGGCTGCGCTATAACTCTGTGTAATAGTGGTTGCTTTGACGGATAGCCAGGCGGTACGTGCTGTACCTTGCTACCACGTATATACAGTTTGTCGTTAAACTTGTGTATAAATCCGTACCACGTTCCGGGGAAGCTCTTTATAAGCTCCAGGTCCGCAACATCTATTACGACTTCTACACAGCCGCCCATAGGGTAATCGGGCGGGGCTTCAACAAAGATAGTAGCTTTTTTATCCGTCGCTATGTATTGATTTTTCAAAGTATCACCCCTTGTAAATAAATAGCTTTTCCGTAGTCGTGCTACGGTCGTTGTGGTTTAAAGTTCGCGTTATGGGTTTTTCCCATATACAGCTAAAGTCTGGCGGTGCTTGTAGTTCACTAACTAAAACCGTGTTACCGTTATTAGCCCACTTTCTACAAGTGTCCCAAAACTCAGCGCTGTTAAATTTGTCTACGTAACCTGTCGTACCTTCGTACGGTGGGTCTGCGTATATAAGCGCGTCAGTAAGTCCGTCCTTAAACATATCGCTAAGCTGTCTGTAATCAGCGTGCATAAACACAGGCGGGGAAGCCTGTAGTATTTTCGCCTGGGCTTCTAAATTCCGCTTAGCTTCGTCGTAGTAGTCGCGGACTGTTCCAGCTTTTGTATGTACTGTCCCGGCGTAACCGCCGAAGTATTTACCGTTATAGCTTGCTAAGTACCCTACAGCGCCTACATACCAGTCGTGGTAATTTTCCGGGTGTTTCCTTACTTCGTCGTAATGCTCTTTACTGATAGCTTGCGGAAGCCCCCCCCCCGAAGGTTACGTGGTGTAATAGTTTAATAAGCGGTAGGCTGTTGTCTGTACCCAGCCGTACAGGGTGCTTAATCTGTGTTATGATGTTAGCACCGCCTACAAACGGCTCGACGTACTTACTACGACCGTGCGCTTCTAAATATTGCTGTATGATAGGTACGATATACTTAGCTATACGGGCTTTGCTGCCTACGTATTTCAAGTTATCACCCTTTCGCTTTGTCTAAAAATTCTTTGATAGCAATAGCTAAAGCGTTTGCTACCGTAACAGTTACAGCGTTCCCATACTGCTTATACGCTTGTGTATTACTTACTACTTGCTGCCACACATTCATAGGGAAGCCCTGTAGGCGTCCGTACTCTGTCGGCGTACATCTACGTACCCTGTGGCGTTCGTTTGTGCTGTCTGTAACTAAAATGTATTTAGGGTCTTTATAGTCGGTTGCTGTAACAGCTCCTACTATACCCTCAATATGATGTATAAAACCTTTCTGGCCGCCGCTTCCTTTATGCGCCACTTGCGTTATTTTCGGTATAGCGGTCGCCGTATTACTATCCTTAACAATTACGCCGTGTATAAACTGTGTTGTAAGTGTGTACATCTCTTTTTCGTTATCCTTAGCCCGTGGTCCGTTTTGCTTTTTCGTAATGTTGTCCGGGGTAATAGTAGCGTGACAGTCGCCTAACGTTTCCAGCTTCTTTAAGGCTTGCTGTATGATTACGGCGGCCTTGTCGTCGGCTATGTAATACTTTTCGTCTACGTCAGTTTCCAAAATCGACGACAGCTTAGGTACGTAGTCGTGTTGCTCAGTAGGGAAGATAAAGTCACCGGGTAAGTCGTTACGTACACCGATTACAAAATATCTTTCACGGTTTTGTGGTACGTTCCAGTATTTAGAGTTGTACATAGTGTAATACATTCTGTAGCCACGTTTAGCGTATTCCGCTTCCATAATAGGAAGGTAGGGACGTAACGCTTTTACATTTTCAGCTAAGAGTATAAGCGGTAGCTTCTGGCTCTCTCTCTCTCTCTGTAGCTTCGTCAAGCAGCCGCATTACCTCAAAGAATAAACCGCTACGGCTCATAGGCTCGTATTTGTCGCTATTACATTTAGGGCATTGTACAGCTGTGGGCGTTATATCCGGGTTACGGACTTCGTAAACTTCGCCACAGTCTTTACATTTAAGTAACATTCCCGCTTGATTACCAGCTACGCTAAGGTCCTGGCAAGGGAAGCCAAAAGCCCACACGTCGGCGTAAGGTACGTCGTCTATTGTCATTTCTGTAATGTCGGCTTGTATAACGTTAGGGTCTACGTTTGCACCGTATGACGCTACAGCGTACTTATCAAAGTCCCACGACCCGCTAAAAGCGAAGCCCGCCTGTTTAAATCCTAAGCCGATACCGCCGCACCCACAAAAGAAGTCGTTTAGTGTGTACATCTGTCAGCCCCCTTTACGGGTTGATTACACAAAGGACAAACGCCCCCGGCTGCTTCCCAGGCTTCCGTAAGCTCTGTGGTAGCCGTCTGTACAGCTAAGCAGTAACCCTTGTACTGGGTTTCTGTTACTATGACGTTATCCTTACGGCGGTCGTAGCGCTGTTTACGGTCCTGTAGTTCAGCTAAACGGTTAGCCTTCGATTTTAAAGCCGTCAAATCGTCGTGTAAGCCGTCTACACGTTTAAGGCTACAAAGTATACCCCCTAAGCGTTCTACGTCGTTTTTAGCGGTAGTATGGCGTCCTGTGACGGTCTGTAGTTTATACAGCCTGTCGTTATCCTTCTGTATTTGCTGAAGGTCTACAGCAAGCTCCGGGACTTCCGACAGTCTTTTTAGCTTTGTGTGCAAGTCACCGCGTTTATGTACGCTGTCCCAGAAGGCTTTAGCAAGGCCTTTAACCTGTTGTAGTCTGTCGTATATGCTGTCGACCTTTTCCAGGCTTGCTACAAGCGTCGGTACACTTTCCAGCTGTATTAGGGTAGCGTATGCTTCGTCACGACGTACGCTGTACGTGCTGTAACGCTTGCCTAACTCGGCCAGCTGTCCTATGCTTTTAATTTTTGCTTCGACAGCGCTGTACTGCTTTGTTAAGTTCTCTACACGTTCTAAGTGTTCTTCTGTGTGTAAAAACTCTAAAAGCTCTACGTCGTACTGTCCTATAGCTTTTTCCGACTGTCTTATAATTTCCCTGGTCTGGTGCGTCTGCTTTACGACAGCGCCTATAGCCTTGTCGACTACCTCAGTCCCGGCTAACTTACCTAAAATTTTTGCACCTGTGCTACCTGTTTCGCTCAGCATAAAGGGCGGGTCAAGCTGGTAAGCAAAATTTAAGCACGTTTCAAAGTTGTCGCCGTACTGTTGCTTATGCAGTCCTAACGTTTCCTTTATCTCTAAAGGTAGTTCGGCTTTTTCCCACGGGTCAGCGTAGGCGCTGTGTGTATAAATTGTCTTACCCTTACGACGGGTCTTACTGATTACAGTACCGTCGTCAAGTTCTACGGTTACTGTAGCCTGTTCTGCTTGTGATACAAGCTTACCGTCACCGTCGCGTACTGCGTGTATAAAGGCTTCGCCCTGTGGCTCGTTAAATGCAAGCCAGCGTAGCGCTCTTATTATTGCAGTCTTACCAGCGTCGGACGGTCCTGTTATAATGCTAAGCCCAGGCGACAGGGTAAAGGTACTGTCTATATGAGATTGAAAACCTTGTATACGTACCTGTTTTATGTATGGCATTGTGCAGCCCCCTTTTCTAAATTTTCGTTTATCCACGTTATTAAATTGTCTTTAGGTATCTTTAAAGTTGTACCTATTTTAAGTGTAGGAAAACCCTCTGTATGTACTAATTCGTACGCCTGTCGTTTACCTATTCCGAAAAGGTCCCGGACGTCGGAAACATTTAGCATAGCGGGTAATTCCTCTAAATTCTTATAAGCCATTTGATAAGCCCCCTTCCTTAACGATAGGAATAATTACGCCGTCTTGCAGCTGATAGCCGCACTTTTCCAGCTTGCTTACATCTTCGTCGCTGTAACCTTCGTAAAATACTTCCGGGACTGTTCTGTTAAGGGCTTCGGCGATACTTTCCATAGCCGACTTAGAAGGTTGTTTGTCGCCGTTTTCCAGGTGGCTAAGGTGTCCCAGCGACAGCCCTGTATCAATAGCAAGCGACTTCAGCTGTAAGCCCTGGGTAAGTCTAAAAAATTTGATTTTGTTCATAGGTTGCACCCCCTTTACTTATATTTCATATAGACAAAATAACCGTCGTAAAATTGTCTGTGTGACAATTATAAGGCAAAAAATTTTTAGCGTCAATAAGCCACTTGTCTATAGGGTACGGCGTTTTTATATCCGTCGTTATCCTCTGTTATCCTACAATTTTTTATGTTATCCGCTGAAACAATAAAAATTTTTTCAAACTGTAGTACAGGAAATAGGGCGGCGTATGACGGTGTAATGGTTTTTTCGCTTGATAGCCGCTTTTACAGCTCTAAGCATACGGTCGCGTGTTTTAGCTTTCTTTATGCGGATTTTGTTACTATCCGTAATTTCGATTACGGCGTACGTGTACTTTTCATTCATAGCGTTATCCCAGCCTTTCAAAGACTATAGCCGTCGGTAGTACCGGGCTTTTAAGTCCTAAGATTTTTAAAATAGCTTTACGTCGGTCTACGTTACATTCGCTGGCGGTACTGTAGCACTTGCGTATAAATGGCCTATGCTCGTCAGCGTATTTAAGTATAGTACGGTCCTTTGTAAGTTCGCCGTAATCTGGTATACTGTTTACCTGTCCGAAGGCTAAGGCGTCGTATACGTCTACCATAGTATCATAGTCTACGGTATAATTTGCTTCAACTACCGCTACAGGCTCGTCGTGGGCTTTAGGAAAAACGCACGATATACCCCAGCGCGTAGCTCTTGCCTGTCTGCTCCAAAGCTGCTTCCTGGTTTGTGGGTTTCTAATAAGTTGCATAAGTACAACCCCCTTGTATTAAATTTACGGCACGGGCTTGTAACCGTCTGCCTGGCCGCATTACCGGGGCATATAGCCCCGTTACTCTGCGTCAAGGTCTATAGAGTTTACAGCGTCGATAAAAAGCGATATTTCCTCAGCTATCAACATCAATTCACTATGTAGCATATCCTGTAAGCTGGGTACGTGTTCGTCTGTTTCCGTTTGCAGCCAGAAGTATTTAGCTACGGTCAAAAGCTGTACCTTGCCTTCGTCGTCGCGCTTTATAAACGCTGTAACGGCTGTATGTTCAATATTGCCCGCCTTGTCGGTCGTCTGGGTACTCTGTACATTACCTTCGCTACCCTGTAGACGCTTAACAAAATCCTTATGTAGGCTTACCACAATTACACCCCCTTTCTCAATACGTTACGCGAAGCTCATACTTTGCACATACCAAAGTATCAACGACTTTACCAGCTACCGTTAATATGAAGTTACCAGCTATTACGCTTATGTTAGTAATAGCGTGATATGTCGTAACGTGCTGAGAAAATGCGGGGGTAGTACCTCTTACAAAAACTTCTACTATCATAATATCAGTCCTTTCTTAATGCAACTGTACACAGTACACGCGTGACATTGTTTCAAATATAGCGTAGCTGTGTAAGCCGTTTTCGTCCAACTCGTTACCTCTATATAGTAACCCTATCCCGGCTAACTGTTTAGCCAGCTTGTTTATTTGCGGCCACGTTTGCAGCGTTGCCGTGTACTTATCAAATTTAATCTTCATAATATCCGTCCTTTCTACCGGGGACTAAGCCCCGGTTATCGTTATACGTTAGCGTAGTCTAAAGTGTCGCCGACCTTATAAACGTTAGCGCTGGGGTTGCTTCGTATACATCTAACTGTTACACGGTCCTTATAGTAAAGGTCTGGGTTATCAGTCGTATATACCTTAACTACTACCCACAAGCAGCCGCCACGTTCAAAGGTATCATTTAATTTAAGCTTCATTTTTACAGCTCCTTTATACACTTAACGCTGTTTTTCACATACAGACGACCTTTTAATATTTCCATAGACTTAATTATACTTTCTACGTGTGCGTATGTCGCGGTTTCTCTACCTGTGCCTACGGCTAAAAGCACGTCGGCGTTATAGTCTGTCAAGGTTAAGTCTATACAAGTTTCGCCTATCTGTCCGTTTACCTCTTTTGTGTCGTAGTAAATAGTAACTGTTTTCATTTTTAAGTACCTCGCTTTTTCAAAATTTATATATTACTTTCGTAACTCTGTAATTACATTATAAACCATTAAATTTAATTTGTCAATACCTTTTTTGAAATTTTTTAATTTTTTTCGTAATTAAATACTTGACAAATGAAATTATTTAGTTTATAATGGTATTAACGACGACAGGAAAGGGGGTGTAAAACCTTTGGGAATGTCCGAAAAAATAAAAATTGTTCTACTTAAAAGGAAAAAGTCTATTAAAGACTTAGCCGACATAATAGGTGGGACGCCGCAAAACATCAGCGGCAAGCTGAAGCGTGACAACTTCAGCGAAAAAGAATTAAGGGAAATAGCCGACGCTCTGGACTGCGATTTTGAAGCAGACTTCGTACTTCGCGATACTGGGGAAAGGGTATAACCCCTAAAAAGAAAAAGCCCTACAGCTTTAGAAATTTAGCTGTAGGGCTTTACTTTTGTTAGTATATATGTTATAATTTGTCTATAAGACAAATAAAAGGAAGGGGGCTAATGTTATGACTTGTCCTAAATGCGGTAGCGAAAACGTAAATGTAATGGTAGAACAAACAGGCGGTAAAACACGCACACGTAAAACCGGGTGCTTGTGGACCTTAGCCAGGTGGTCGCTGATACTTTGCACCTGTGGCCTGTGGCTCTTAATCGGTCGACGTAAGGAAACATCTAAAACAAAGTATAAAAATAAGACGGTCGCCGTCTGTCAAGGCTGCGGTAACAAGTGGTACGTATAACGACGACTTACAGCCTTAAAAAATATATAAATCAAAAAATTTTAAAGGGGGCTATATATAAAACAGCTTCCGAAAAGGAAGTTAAAAATTATATACCCCCCTTAAAAAATAACATAATAATATATTATTTATATTATAAATTAAAATAAATATTTATAATATTGTATAGTATGTATTTATAGATATACATATAGTATATTATACTATACCTGTCCTATGTTATCAGCTGTAGTATACTACAATTCGTACTACAACACGACGGAAAAAGTAGTATTTTATGGGGTACTATAGGATATTAAAAGCGAAGTAAACACACGGTAAAACAAGGCTTTTTATGGGGTTTTCCACACTTTTAAGCGGTGTAAGCCGCTTATTTGGTAAGGAAGAGGTCGGCGGTTCAAATCCGCTGGGCAGCTCCAGAAAAAAGACATCCGTTCGGGTGTTTCTCTAAGGGATGTTTAGTGAAATACTTGTAACGGTGCGGAAGTTGGGTGAACAGTTTAGGCTGTTCACCCTTTTCCTTTGCCTTAAATTTGACCTGCATTTCCTATGTGAGTGAAATATATATCGATTTGCTGTGTTGC
>JAZNFQ010000042.1:0-38212 GCA_045576075.1 Clostridia bacterium | reverse complement strand
AAACCTATGCGCTCTAATTCACCTTATCTCCGACACAGAGGCCATAGGAATGTGCAGCAGCGTCTCACCAACCGCTATATCAAAACTTGTAAACTGTTTATCGACTACATTGACGGTTGAAACCCTTGACAGTTTTAATGCAGTGGCGGTATAAAGGAGGGCAAAATTATGGTAATTGGAATTAATTGCGGACATACGATAAACGGATATGCGGGAAGTGGTGCGGTTGGGTATTTAAACGAAAGCGATGAAACAAGGGCGGTCGGATATGCGCTTATGGATGTGCTCAAGGCGGCGGGGCATACAGTCGTTGATTGTACGGATGACGTAGCGCCATCGGAAGGAGCTAACCTGCGCAAAATTTGTGAGAAGGCAAATGCACAACATCTTGATATATTTATATCCATTCATTTTAATGCAGGCGGTGGGCAGGGCTGCGAGACCTATACATATGGCGGCGCAGAGAGATGCAGAGCGCGGGAAATCAATCGCGCGCTTGCAAACCTCGGTTTTAAAAACAGAGGAATAAAAGATGGGTCGGAATTTCGTGTAATAAAAGACACACTTGCGCCGGCGGCTCTTGTTGAGGTTTGTTTTGTAGATACGAAGTCCGATGCAGACCTTTATAGAGCTCTTGGTTCTTATAGGGTTGCACAGGCAATTTTTGAAGGGATAACCGGGAGCCATGCGGAGAGCGACGCGCCCGATGCAGCCCTTGAGAGCTATCCCAAGACAGTCTATTCCTTAAATGATGTGCACGTTCAGGTGATTGATACGTGGAAATTCAAACTCAAGTGTATTGACTGTCAAAAGGATAATGTAAAAGAGCCGTATTTTGCAAATGCAGGATTTTTTGCAAAGCTTGCCGACGGCAGTACAATTCCGGTCGGAAATCTTGTTGTTGACGGAAAGGTTATTACCGATGCACGCACTCAACCTGAATGGTTGTCTACAGCACGAAAAAAGCTGACGACCCTTGTTATTCATACCGATAATTCGGCGGAATTTGTGTGCACAGATGATATGCACGCTGTAGCCGATGTCAAGTATGCGATAAGCGGGGCACCGATAATCAGAGGCGGTTATAAGGTCCCGATTGAGGATATAGAAAAGGAAGGCTATGACGGTGGCGAATTGTATGACACTTGGCACGGCTTTATTGGTATAAGGAATAACCGACTTGTTTATGTTGCGGCAAAGCTCCGCTTTGACCTTATGGTGTACTTGCTTGAGGTTCTCGGGGTCGAGGATGCCATCAAGATTGACGGCGGAGGAAGTTTTATTCTTCGCAATGGTGCGTTCAAGGTTGCGACAAGCGAAAACAGACGAATAAATAATATTTTAATATGGGAGGGTTAATTTATGTTAGAAAGATTGAGAAGCATTCCGCTGTGTGTGGCGGTGCTATCATTGATTTATCTGATAATGAAAAATTGGTTCGGGATTGACATTCCTGCGTGGGCTGATATTTCATCAGAGATTATTGCAATACTTACGATTTTGTTCGGCATTGCGAACAATCCGACAAACAAGACGGGATTTTAAGGAGGGGATGATATGCAAACACCACACACAACAACAGAGGGCGAAATAAAGGAAATTTGGGAGCGCTTGACAAAGTGTGAGGCAAGCAACAAGTCTGCGCATCACCGACTCGATGGACTTGAGGAGGTTGTGAAGAGTGTAAACAGCCTGGCGGTTTCCACAAATCAGCTTGCGACCGAAACTAAAGCCCTGCGAGAAGATTTTAAGGCTACGGATGAGAGACTTGAAGCTCTGGAGGTAAGACCGCTGAAACGATACGATACGATGGTGACAGTTTTAGTCACAGCAGTAATTAGCGGGCTGATAGGCTTCCTGATTAATATGATATTAGGATAGGGGGGGCTTAAGGATGACACCAAATAAAGCGATAGAGATTGTTGATAGATTAAAGCCTAATTCGTACAGCGAAGAGGATAAAATGAGGTGGATAAACGAATTAGACGGAATGGTACAGAGTTTAGTCATTCAAGCGGACAAGATTACTCAATATTCTTATCCCGAAGATATGGACAAGGAGCTTTTGATACCCGCGCCGTATGATGATGTGTATACCTTATTCCTTGAAGCAAAGATAGACTATCACAATCGAGAATATGGAAATTATAACAATTCAGCGATGATGTTTGAAGCGCAATACAATGAGTATAAGAAAGACTATATCAGAAAGCATCAGGCAAGGGGGTGAGCATATGTTACCTTATCTTACAGAGGTGCAAAGCGCATCTAAAAAATACAGCGTAATGTTTAGAGGCATAAATTACGGAGAAGGGGCGCAAGACGGAGAGTTTGCGGAAACATACAACCTTTCTACAGACAGCTACCCTTGCATTACGCAGAGAGCGGCGCGAATGGATGCGGGCAAATATACGAAGCCGACAACTCTGCACGCAAAAGGAAAACTGCTTGTCATAGATGAACGACTTGACGGGAATGGCAACCCGACAGGCTTCTCTGATGTATTTTACGGGGATAATCCCGAACCTATTGGCGAGGTAAAATCAGGCAAGAAGCAGACGGCAACAATCGGTAATTATGTTGTTATCTTCCCTGACAAAAAGTATTACAAGGTGCCGACAGAGGATGAAAACGGAGAAATGCAAGATGGCGAATTTGGCAGTATGGAAGAAATATTTACAATGTCGGGGCTTGCATTTACGGATTCGACAATATCAAAAACGGGGGCAAATTTCCCTTTCAGCAAGGGTGACGCGGTTACAATTACAGGATGCTCAAATAGTGAAAATAACAAAGAGACCGAGATTATCATAAGAGGCGCAACGCCTGATAAGCTTACCTTTGACTCCAACACATTTACTGCGGTAGATAACGAAGAAAGCGAGGTAACTATAAGCCGAACGGTACCTGACCTTGACTTTATTTGCGAAAGCAATTACAGGCTATGGGGAACACACGGCAACACAATATACTCAAGTAAGTTTTCTGCCCCTCTTAATTTCAAGTCGTTTGACGGACTTGCAGACGACAGCTATGCAATAGAGGTAGCCAGCGAGGGCGAGTTTACAGGCTGTATAGCCTATTCCTCACACATTTGTTTTTTCAAAGAGAACACCTTGCATAAGCTATACGGAACAAAGCCGAGTAACTTCCAGATTACGACGGCCAATGTGTACGGAGTGCAAAGTGGCAGCGAGCGAAGTATGCAGATTGTAAACGAACAGCTTTTATACAAGGGTGTAGGCGGTGTGTATGCTTATACAGGCGGTGTGCCTGAGCTTTTAAGTGAGAAGCTTGGCAACAAGAGGTATTCTGATGCGGTGGCTTGCTGTGACGGAGAGAAATACTACATCTCAATGAAACAGGGCGACACCTATAATATGTTTGCCTATGATGTGGCAAAAAACATATGGCTTCGCGAGGATGATACACAGGCAGTTGATATGACATTCTTTGACGGCAAGGTATATTTCATTGATGCAAAAGGCGGTTTATACTACATCGACAAAACGGAAGACCGAGGCGGTATAGAGTGGGGGGCAACCTTCTGCACTATGCACGAAACAATAAACGAGCGTAAAGGGTATTCAAAGTTCCATTTGCGTATGGATTTATCGGCGGGAGCGTGGTTTGCGGTAGATATAAAGACCGACAATGACCTTAAATGGAAGCAGGTTTATCTGACGCACAACGAGAAGGCAAGGACTGTCAGCATACCGATAATGCCTACAAGATGCGACAGCATAGACATACGGCTTCGTGGCAAGGGTAAGTGTACGATTAAAGCATTTATCAGAGAATTTACAGTAGGGAGTGATGTTTAATGCCTATATTTACACAATCTCTGCAGCGTATTGATGCATCAAATCCGCAGGATGCCATAAAGAAAATGGCAAACCATATTAAGTATCTCCAGGAGCAGCTTGAATACACCCTGTTTAACCTTGACAGCCGAAACATAAACGAAATTGACATAGATAAAACAACAATAATAGACTCAACGGGAAGCGCGAACATTGGTTCTTTTATCCATTTGACAGGTCCTGATGGAGAAAGCTTTACAGTAGGTAAAAATTCGCAAGGGAATTTTGAGTTTGATGTTAGGAAAAAAGGCAATATACAGACAATGTATTTAAACAGTTCGGGAGAGCTGGTTATAACAGAAAATACAAACCTCACTATTAACGGTGGGAAATGGTAAAGGGGGAATTTATAAATGGCATTAACTAATTCAAAAAAGCCTGATTGGGTGAAGTCGCTTGAGGAAAAGGATAAAACTACGGGGACTGTGGTATCGCAAGCGGCAGAAAGAAAAGCGGCAAATAGTACGCCGCCGACTAGCTACATGAACACTTCTACGACGGCGACCCAAAGTGGCGGAACAGGCGGAAATTCGCAGTACACAGACTATAACTACACAATAGGCTCTGACTATGGTAAACAGAAGGCCCAAGATATGGGGATAGGACGGATGTGGACTGCGACAGACGGTTCTCTTTGGGAAAAAGAGAATGACGGTTCTATCACAGTATACTATGATGGAAAGACCTACAAGAATGCATATGTTCCAGATGATTCAGGAAACTGGGCGACATTGGGACAGCAGCAGATGGACGCAGGAGTGCCTTATCAATACGTGCAATCTACGCTTAATTCACACACAAATAAAGCAGGCAGTTCAGATGACTTAAGACAATATATGTATGATAAGAATTACTGGGATATGTATAACTACATTCAGGCTCAAAAGTATGCAGAGAGAACAGACCCATCCAAGAAAGAGCTTGACGAGGTGAAGGGGAATAGACCTGACGAGTATGAAAATCCATATAAAGCGGAAATAGATGCTATTCTAAGCGAAATACTCAATCGTGATGACTTCTCCTATGATGCGGCGAGCGACCCTTTGTATCAGCAGTATGCACAGATGTATCAGCGCGAGGGCGACAGGGCTATGAGAAATACACTGGCAGAGGCAGCTGCGGGAGCGGGCGGTATGAATACATACGCAATTACGGCGGCGCAGCAGGCGAACAATTATTATGCTTCGCAGCTTGGCGATAAAATCCCCGAGCTTTATCAGCTTGCATATGATATGTACCTAAATGACAAAGAGAGCAAGGTTCAGGATTTGGGCATCCTTCAGAATATGGATGCGACACAGTATAGCAGATACAGAGATACCATGAATGATTGGTATAACGATAAGAATTTTGCTTACGGAGCATATCAGGATGCAGTACAGCAGGGAAATTGGGAGAAAACCTTTGACTATAATTCTATGTTGGATAATCGCAATTGGGATTACAATGATTTTTGGCAGAATAAACAGTGGGATGCCAGCCAGGAAGAAAAAGACTACAACAGAAAACAGGCTGAACAGGAAAAAGCATACAACCAAGTTATGGAGTTGATTAATGAAGGCGTTACCTCATTTGACCCAGCTCTTTTGGAAAAGGCGAATTTAACACAGGCGCAGGTGGACGAAATGATTTCAAGATGGAAGCTTGAAAATGGTGTATACGGGTGAACTGCCGGGGGCGGCGACCCGAGATATATAGGTGATGACAAGGGGGATGATGAGGGCGATGATGAGGGCGATGGAAGTCAACCAAATGCAAAAGGAGCTTTTGGGCTTGGAATAGGTGCCCCTTCAGCTACACTTATATCAGAGCTTTTTGATTATGGTGCTATTGCAGAGGATAACAATGAAAATCTATATTGGTTAAACGGATGGAATGCGAGCAATTATAAAAATCGTTTAGAACAGATACAACGCTTGGGAACCTTTATAGGTTAGTATAATAAGGGGAGTGAGAAAATGGGTTTATCAGCAAGAGAAAAATGGAAAAGGGCGGCAGAAAAGGAAGGCGGGGGACAAGAGAGAAAAGTCAATAATTTGCTTATTACTCCAATTCAGAGTGTGACGACAACACCTGCCAATAAAAAAACAACGAGTACAGACAGCGCATATTCTAATGCGGTCAAGACCTTGCAAAGCAGCGGCGTGGATAGCGCCGCTGCCTCCGGCATAATGACAAGAAATGAGTGGCGAAGGCGAAAGAAATCAAGTGGCTATAACACATATGAGGAGTATCTAGATGGTGTGGTTCGGTTATCTCAACCAGTGGAGCTTTCTGTGGAAGTGGATGGAGGAGCGCAGAACTTTGGAAAGCTTACCCTCGGTGGCTATAAGGCAGAGGACAGAACGCCGCAAAGCAACGCTACTGCACCTGTCAATATGCCTATGTCAAGGGATGAGTGGCAAAGGAGAATTTTAACAATTGATCATAATACATACGAGGAGTATGTTGATGATTTTTGGCAAAAAAGATTTGAGGAATTACTTCAGGAGCTTACGGAGAGGCATAAGGGAGAAGAGTTATATCGCCCTGCAGCAGAGGCGCTTGCGATTGTCGAAAAGGAAAAGCAACTCTATGAAGATATAAATAAATTTGGTGATGTTGTCAACAAGGACGATTTTGGAGGGCAATGGAGAGCGAATTACAGAAGTACGGAGTTGTCTGAAGATGCTGCCAAAGCGTTTAGTTACTCTATGGATAATTCGGACATTGAGCACAGAGAACTTGCATTCGCTTATGACGCATTCGTTAAAGAATATATGAAAAATAACGAAAAGGCACTTGATGATGAAGGCCAAGTTTTACCGCTGCTATCAGACAACTTTGCATCTCATTTAGCACAGATTAAAGGATCTGCAGGAATAGCTATTCCAGCGGGGACTGTAGGTGCGTTAGGCGGTTTTATGGTGGCAGGTCCTGCAGGCGCAAAGGCAGGATGGACAACAGGCTATTCGATAGGCTCAGGTATTAACTCTTACAATGTTATTCGTGGCTCTGTGTTTAGCGAACTTCTTTCTTACGGCTTGGATGAAGAAACTGCAAAAAAATTGGCAAATGACGATGCTTTTATAGAAGCGCTTATAGAAGGTGGCGAAACTGCAATAGATTGGATTGGACTACTTTATACCGGGGGTGCCGGGAATCTATTCAAGTCCGGAACAAAAATCGCATCAAAAACTATACCCAAGGTGGCAGCGACGGCGGCGAAATCAGCGGGGCGCCCACTTTTAAATTTAGGTGGAAACATCGTAAAAGGCATAGTCAAAAATGGACTCGGAGAAGGTATTGAAGAAGGTCTTCAAGGAGCAGCAAGCAGAGCAACAAGAGAAAAGGCGTGGGCTATGATAGAGGCCGAAATAGGTCAATATGGCGTGGGCAATATAGATTTGTACAACAGGCCTATTTATGAAAACGCTGATGGCACAGTTTCGACAGTCGATAGTATTACTGTGCAAATTGATGATAAGTTTGTGGTGCTTCCCACTATTATAAGAGGCGAAAACGGCGAAGCCATAAGGCTTGAAGAAACCGAAGATATTGTGGCGCATTATGTAAAGACGGGCGAGTATTTAGGTGAATTTGACACACTGGAAGATGCTAACGGATATGCAAATAGATTACACTACGCACAGGCATATCATTATTCAGATAGCACAAGTGTAGATGCAGATGATAACGCCTTGACAGGCGGCGCAAAGGTCTTAGTGGATGCTATATTTGGCGGAAATACTGAGGCACTGAAAGAAATAGGGGGACAAAGTTGGGAAGGTGTTAAGACATCAGTTGTTACCGGTGGTATAAAGGGAGCAGGAAAGTTTGTTGTTACTTCCTATGCCAATGCAAAAACAATAACAGAACAGAATGAAATTGCCGACTTCGTCAAAGGAGACGAGGAAACCTTAAATGTCCTTATAGAAGAAGCTAAGGCAAGTGGAGAGGGAACTGTTTCGGCCAAGATTGCAGAAGAAGTTGAACAGGCGAAAGAAAAAGGTAAGGTTACAAGAGCGCAAGTAAAGAAGCTGATTGCATCCAACGATGTCTATATCAAGGCAGAGGAACAGGCAAGCACTACTGACACGCTTGAAAACGCAGCTATGGATGTTGTTGCGGACAGAAACGCCACACAGACAGCTAAAACCACGCCTATTTCAAATGCTACGGCAACAGGTGGGAATTTGCCTACCCAAGAGGCAAGCACGCAGAATGCGCCAATAAATGCCCGTAGAGATGTAGGCAAGGGAGTGCCTTTGGCTGAAAGGTTAGAAGCTCAATCCTTGAATAATGAGCCAATCACGGTTGAAGATGTTAAAAAGGCTACGGTATTTGGTGATGAAGGCTCGAAGCTTGTAGCCGAGCTTGCAAATAACGATGGAGTAACCTTCAGCCAAGCGGAAAGAGCAGTTAAGACTGCATATATGGCAGGCTTTGCAAATGTGGAAAGTTCTAAAGTAAGCTTTGAGACAGACACACAAATAGACGCGTTTACGGCCGGTAAAAAGGACCGGGCAATGCAAGATTTAGCTGCAAAGGAGAATGCTAAAAATGCGACTGTTTATGATGGGGCCTTCACCGAGAATGAATATACAAAGGACTTTTCAGATGCAGAAAAGACAATGATTTCAACCGTTGTTAAAGGCTTGAAAATGGATATAAGCGTGGTTGATAAAATCGTTGCAAATGTAGTTGAGGGGAAAGTACACGAAGCTGATGCCGAGCACAAAGACGGAAAGATGCGAATATCAAGCGCCACAGAAAAGCTTTTGTATGAAATTCTGATGCACGAGGGCGGGCACAGAATGGAACAGCTTGCTCCTGCAGAGTTTGGTGTGCTTATGGATGCGCTTTATGAAAGAGCAGAGGGCAGAAGCATAAGGTTAGGTGTATCTCAAGGATTAGTTCTTGATAGTGTAAAAGCCCAGCACGATAACGCAGGTATTACGAAGGATACAAGAGGTTATATGGAGGAGTTTGCTGTCAGAGAGCTTGAAACAATCTTTGGAAGCCCCGAAGAGTTTAACAAGTGGTATGCAGAGATTAGCGGAAACCAGCAAGTAAAAAACGCTTGGGAAAAATTTATATCTTGGTTGTCTGACGTCATTGAGGATATAAAGAAGGCTTGGTCTCAAAGAAATATGACTGCTGAAGAAAAAGCAGAAGCAAAAAAAGCAGTTGCAGAGCTTGAGCGCATTAAAGGACTTCTCGCCAATACTTACAAGGCGGCTGAAAATGCCGCGCAAAATAGAGCAAGTGAGGTGCAGAGCGAAAGGGCACAGAAAAATGCCAACGCAGAGGCAGATGTAGACTATTCTTTAATGGAGTTTGAAGATGGTAAAAAGTTTGTTAATGTAGATGTAGACCAAGCGTTATTTGATGGAAAAACATTAAAAGAGCAAGCAATGCTTGCAAGAGACATTATAAAAAAACGCTTTGCGGGAAAAGTGATTGGAAATATTAACAGGGTATTTGTTAACGGAAACAGCGCCGAAGAATACTCGTGGTTAAGGCGTTCGCGAGATGAGGCTACGGCTGAAGCAAAGATGCGTGCTTCTACAGAACTGGATAACTTAATAGATGCTGGCACTAATTTTAGAAATAAGCCAGACGGCGAATATGGTCATATACACGAAGACGCTATTGATGGATTTAGTTATTTTGATGTTATTTTTAAGGTTGCGGGTGAATATTATTATGGTCTTATTAATATTGAAAATAATTCTCGCGGTTGGCTTTTGAAGGATATTACGCAAATAAAAAACATCACTGACGATGTGACTGCCTCATATGGGGAAAACCCAACGAGCAGTGTCGTTAGTGATGTACAAGTGGAGCAGTCCGAAGCCTCGGACGAAACCTCCACTAACGATAGTATAACACAAACAGAAGAAAATAGTCAAGAAAAACTTGAAAATGTTTTTAAGGAAGATAAGGCTGTCAAAAGAGATTTTAGTTTGAAGGAAGAGAATGCACAGTATACGGATCAAGAATATCGGGACTTTGGATGGGCGCGAGAGAATGGTATCTTGTCAGCTGATCAAAATGCGGACTACCGTTCCAAGTTTGCTATGGCGAAAAGCGGGCAGATGAAATTCCCAAAAAGCAAAAAAGGGGAATTCATTATTCCCGTCAGCGATATCTATGATTCGGATAAAGAAGGTATCAACAATGTTTTGGTTTTTGCTAAAGGAACGATTGACAAACCTATTGTAACAAGTATAATAGAGATATACGAATATGATGAAACGAGTCTTGATAGAATAAGGAGGCGTATTTATGATTGTGAGCGGAGAGGCATTCAGCAAGAGGCTGGAGAGTTATTCGAACGATACGATGCGGTTGATTACAAGCTTCGACCAAATCAGCAAAGAATTGGCTCTGAAAGCGTTGGAAATAGTAGCGACAACGGATACGGAAAAGGAAGTCGTGGAGAAACTTCATCAATTAAAGGAGAAACAAGGGTAAATTTTTCCCTGAAGGGAACTAACAACATAAGCACCAAAGACCGAAAAGTACTGTTAGATATAATCGAACATTTAAAAGGCGAGTTTGAAATTACCAAGTTTGTAAAGGCAGACCCAAAGAAGCTTGCGAAAATGACAAAAGCACTCCTGAAAGAGTATAACAGCCTGGCGGACATTGATGAGACATTAAAATCCATTGATGATTTGTATCAATATATGGCGAATGGCGAGGCAGGGCACCCTGCGGCTTGGGAAGAGGTTTATAACAGAGCTTACGATATTGCACAGGAAATCGTGAAAAATGCTCTTGTAACTGATGATGCAATGTATCGGGAATATGAGTCGCTCCGTAATTATTTGCGCACTACACCTATGAAATTTTATGAAGGGACTGATGTGCCTTCAAGATACGAAAACTTTAACGATTTCCGTAAGCGTAATATGGGTAGGTTGAATTTTACAAACAATGGTTCGTCTATTGATTCTGTTTATCAGGAGTTGGCGGAATTATATCCGGAGTTTTTCGATACGGACAGGGACATCACTACTTCAGCTCAATTAGAAACTATTGTAGATGCGCTTGATAGTCTCAAAGCGATAGAGGTAAACCCATTTGACGGGCAGATAGGACAAGCTTCAATGCATCTTGCGAATGACATTATATCACGCTTCTTTGATATTCCGCAGTCTAAACCTACGTTCGCAGATAAGGCAGAGAGAAGAGTTACTGATGCAAAAATAGCGGGAGCTAAAAAGGTTGAAGCAGTACGGCAGCAGAGGGATGAAAAAATTCAAAAGCTTATGGAAACGCAGAGGGAAAAGACCAAAAAGCAACTTGATAAATTGAGGGAGCAGAGAGACAGCAAAGTTAAAAAGGAAAGGGAGAAGCGGAGAGAGGCTGTCTCTAAAATGGGCGAAAAGCAAAAGGAAAAAGTGCTTCGGGCTCAAATAATGCGACATACAAGCGACCTTAGTAAAAAGCTGATAAATCCTACTGACAATCAGCATATTCCGCAAGAGTTGCAGGGCGTTGTTGCAAAATTGCTTGAATGCATCAATCTTGAAAGCAACTATACCTACGATACAGACAGTCGTTCGTATAAAAAGAATGATGAGGGCTTGCCTACAAAGAGGACAAAGGCGTTTGAAGAATTGAGGAGTATTTATAACGACATTGCATCGTCTGTTGTGGTTGACCCTGACTTAGTGGGAGAAGGCGGGCTGTTAAGTGATGTAATATTGCTTGCAGACAAACGAATTGCCGATATGACCACAAGTGAGCTTGAAATAGTATGGCAAACAATGCGGGCAATAGAAGCAAGCGTAAGCACAGCAAATAAGATGTTCTCGCAAGGTAAGTTTGAGACAATTTTAGAGTTCGCAGAAGCATTAAGGAAGGATAACACAAGCAAAAAAGAAAAAACAGAGTTTAAAGGAGTTTTGGGTAAAGGCAAAAAGCTGGCAGCTTTGGATATGCTCACACCTGAGACATACTTGCACTATTTAGGTAGTTCAGGCGATTCAATCTTTCGTATGATGAGAGACGCACAGGATAAACACATAAGCATTATGAAAGAGGTTTCCGACTTCACGCATAAGGCGTTAAAGAGTGTAGATGTTAATTCGCTCGAAGAGTCAGTGCATACTATCAAACTCGGTGGAGAAGATGTACAACTTTCAACAGCGCAACTTATGGAACTTTATGTGCTTACGAAGCGTGAGCAGGCGGTTGACCATATTTTTGTTGGCGGTATACTCCCTGATGTGACAAAATCAAAAGGAATGAAGCTTAACGCAAAGGCAGAGCCGATACGAAGTCTCACAATGGCGGAAATCTCGGATGCATTGTCAAAACTCACGGATGAGCAAAAGAAGATCGCTGATAAATTACAAAGATATGTTTCTACTGTTTTGAGTGAGTATGGAAATGAAGCAAGTATGAGGGTCTATAACTATGAAAAATTCCTTGAGAAAAACTATTGGCCCATTCGTACAAATAAGCAAGAAATAGTTAGCGAGGTAGGGAAAGATACAGCGGTAACATCTGTTGCAAATAAAGGTATGGCGAAGGGGACAAAACCTCACGCAAACACTTCTGTTCTCATAGGCAGTATATTCGATACCTTCTCCGCTCATTCCTCTGAGATGGCGACTTATGCGGCTTGGCTGGGTACAAGTGAAGATGTAAACAGAATAAGAAACTTCGTATTCTGGGAAGATGGAGCGAGAACAGGAACAGTAAAAGGCATCCTTGATACAGTGCACGGCATACACGGCTCGGAATACCTCCAAAAGCTTTTGACCGACATTGCTATAGGCGTAAAGGGAACGGATAATATGAATCCGCTTGATAATTTTATAGGTAGCTACAAGGCGGCGTCTGTTGGTGCCAACCTTCGTGTTATTATCCAGCAGCCAACGGCTATTTTAAGAGCATTGGATATGATAGACGCTCGTTATCTTGCTGAGGGTGCTTTAAGACCACCAAAGGGCTGGGAGAAGGCTAAAAAGTATGCGCCTATTGCTCAATGGAAAGATTGGGGACATTTCGATATCAACACGGGTAGGCAGATGAAAGATGTACTTTTCGACAATGCAAGTCTGCTTGAAAAAACAAAGCAAGTCGGCATGTGGGGCGCCTCAAAAGCCGATAGTCTTTCGTGGGGGATGTTGTGGAATGCAGTTGAAGCCGAAACAAAAGCTAATCGCAAAGAACTTGAAGTCGGTTCGGATGCATATTACGAAACTGTGGCAAAAAGGTTTACTGAAATTGTGGATCATACGCAAGTAGTTGATGGCATATTGCAAAGAAGCCAAATAATGCGTTCTCCGGATGCTTTAACAAAAATGGCAACATCATTTATGGGTGAGCCTACAAAGCAGTACAATATGGCGGTATCGGCGGCATACGATGCGAAAAACTCAAAAGGTGAAGCGCAGAAAAAGGCTGTAGCTCGACTTGGGAGAACGGCGGCATCTCTCGCAGTAGCAGGCATTATAAATGCTTGTGCCCAGTCAATTATTGATGCTATGAGAGACGACGACAAGGAAAAATACTATTGGGAGAAGTGGTTAGCAGCTTTAATAGGCGATGGCGAAGAGACAAGTTTTGCGAAGTCCAATGTTGCTGATACTATCAACCCGCTTAACTATGTGCCGTTTGCAAAGGATATTATGTCAATTATGCAAGGCTACGATGTTAAGCGAATGGATGCGGAAGCAATAACTAAAACCTTTAATGCGGTAACGAATATGTATAAAGCTGTTACAGGCACAGGCAAGTACACGGTAGCGGAAGCGTCGGCTCAACTGTTTGCGGAAATAGGCAGACTGTACGGCTTGCCTGTTGCGAATGTTAAGAGGGATATTAAATCTCTTGTTATGTTGGTGGCAATCGGAACGGACAGTTACCTTATGCAATATCGCATGGAAAAGGCTATGCTTGACATCAACTACGCAGGAAACAGTAAAAACTTTATGGACATCCTCTTTAATGCCTATAACAACGATAGAGAAGCTTATGAGTACATTTATAGCGATATGATAACCAATGGAATAAGTGCTGACAAGATTAAGTTGGCTATGGAAACTCGCCTGAAGAAAGCAGAGGGCGTTAAAGAGGCTTCAGAACTTTCAAAGCGGTATATGACTCCTGCCAATGAGAAAAAGTACGATAGTAGCCTTAAAAAAGTTAAGTCAAGCAACGCTTGGAAATCAGCAAATGATGCACAAAAGAAAAATGCTGAAGATGACCTTTATGAATTCTTAACCTCAACAAGTGAAGATATGAAAAAGGTAAGAACGGAAGCGCGGGAGTTTGGAGTTGACGAAACAGAATACACCTTATGGCAGCTTGCTATTGAAATGGCGGACCAACCAAAAGGGCAGGAGGGAAGTGGCACTTATGATTCCAAAGAAAAGGCAGAAGCTATAAACTCATTAAATCTTGGAGATAGGGAAATTGCATACTTCTTTGGAAAAGGACTAAATGAATCTTCAAAACAAGAGCTTAACGAAACTTTAAATGCGGGAATAGATATACAAGAGTATGTAAACTTTAAAGCAGCTACTTCCGAAATGAAAGCAGATAAAAACGCCAACGGAAACAGCATTCCGAACAGCAAGAAAAGAAAGGTCGTTAATTATTTAAACAACGCTAACCTGACAGACGAAGAGTGGAACTACTTCTATTATGAGATTATGAATTACAAAAAGTAGGAAACACAAACAAAGACTCCTCTTTAATGGGGAGTCTTTGGTCTATGGCACGCTATGACACTTTTAGATGTGGTAGGATGGGGGTAAACATCCATTCTGCTTGGCAATAATTGCATAAAAATTCTATGTTTTTATAGAGAATTATTGACATTTGTCGATTTTTGATATATCATATATAAAAATATCATAAGAGGTGTGGGTATGATAAATCTTCAATATACGAGTATATAAAACCTATTATCCTTAATTCTGACAAAGATTTCATTATAGAAATAACATATAGAACGATTGTTGGAACTAAAGATAATTCCTTTACATTTAGAACAACGCGTCCGTGTAAGAATTTTTCATTAGATTTTAGATTGAATAATGGTAGTTCTAAGACACATTCCTTGTCTTCATATGCCTTTGGCTTTGCGGATGATGCTATAACTTCTGTGCACAACGGTTCTCGCGATGTAGTAAAAGTCAATTTTAATGATTGGATTTTCAAATCAGATGGCGTCGTGGTAGTAATATCAAAAAATTAAAAAATTGTTATTGTATTATATTTTCTTTTATGATATAATAGGTATCATAGAAAGGAGGCAATATTATTATGTTAAAAAACATTATGGAGGAAGATTGGGCATAAATATGTGCATCAATAAATCAAAAAGGAAAACAATTTAGAAAATCAAACCGTCAGCTTATCTGTTGACGGTTTTGCTATTTAAATATAAAGCTGTTTGATCAATGTTGTTGCACAGTTTATTGCACAAACATCGTGCAATAACAAGATGTTCTATGTATTATTAAAGGCGAAAATAATGTTTTACATCTTATTTGCTTATTGATAGTTACTTAAAATACACACGATAGCAGAATTTAAGACACTGAATGATAACGATATTTCTTGTGCGGTAGTCAAAAGGTAGTCGAATTCCTGCAAAATTGCTTGAAAAAACGATTTTTGTTTGACTTTTAATCAAGGTGTCCGGAGTTCGAATCTCCGATGGGTCACCAATAAGAAAGAACCACGCGACGCGTGATTCTTTTTTGTTTTACTTTTATATAATTTTTATTTCTAAAATATATAAACTTAATTATCTCTATTGACATTTTAAAAATAATATGGTAATATATTCTAGCACACTGTGTGCTGGATGGAGGTGTTTCTGTGGCCAATACAGATGATAAGTTAATCTATGACGAGGTATCCGAACAAATAATAGATGTTGCGGAGCAACTAACTGTATCTGAAGGAGCGCATAATATAAATGTGCGCAAAATTTTAAAACACCTTGGAATAACAAACCGTGTATTTTATAACCGTTTTCACAATATCGAAGAAGTTCTTGGTATCATTTCTGAGCGGTCTGTGTTGCAAGTTAGAAAGAGTCTGAATTTTCATTTTGATGAAGAAAAGGATTTTTTTGAACAGATAATGGATGAGGTTGAAAAAACTCTTATCATATCTTATGAAACGAGAATGAACTTTGCACATTATGTTTTTGAAAACGATTCTGTTACTGACAGTAATTATCAATGGTGGATAGAGGAAATCACAAAGATACTCCATTATGCTATTGATAAAGGGTATATTAAAAAAATTGATACCGATATGACGAGTTATGCAATATGGTGTTTCGTTCGTGGATTTAATACCGACGCCATTGGCAGAAAACTTTCGCTCGAGGAAGCGTTAAAACGCTATAGATATGGATTTAAATTTATTTTAGACGGCTTAAAGGCTTAATAAAATTTTTTAAACAGAGAAAATTCCTCTGTTTAAAAAATTTTACAGCACACTGTGTGCTGTAAAATGAAAATCACTAATTTTTACATCACGAATAATAGAAAGGGAAGTAATTATGTTTTTTGTTAAAGCTGCATATTGCCGTGTATTTCAAACGGCGTTTCGCATTGCATTGCCGTGTCTTCCGTACAGAGAACCCGAAATTGTTAATTCCTGCACAGAGCTTGGCAAAGTGTTCAAAAAAGAGAATATAAGGTCTGTGCTTATTGTTACAGACAAAGGTATTGTAAATACCGGACTTGTTTCTTTTCTTGAAGAAGTATTAAAAGAGAATAATGTGCAATATAGGATATATGATAATACTCAGCCTAACCCCACGGTTAATAATGTGGAAGATGCGTTATCAGTTTATAAGGCAAATAACTGCGACGGTTTAATTGCAGTTGGCGGTGGCTCCTCTATGGATTGCGCAAAGGCTGTCGGAGCAAGGGTTGCATATCCCAAAAAAACTGTGGGACAGATGAAGGGTGTTATGCGTATTCTTCGCAGGCTTCCAACGATTGTTGCAATTCCAACGACAGCGGGAACGGGGAGTGAAGTCACCCCTGTATCAATTATAACAGACAGCGAAAAACATCATAAATATGCTCTTATGAGTTTTCCGCTTATACCTCATTATGCGGTGCTTGATGCAAAGCTTACCTACTCATTGCCGCCGCATTTGACAGCCACAACAGGGATGGATGCTCTTACTCATGCGGTTGAGGCATACATTGGTCGGTCAACAACAAAAGGAACAAGACGCCTTGCTCTGCAGGCAACCAAGCTTGTTTTTGAAAATGTTAAGTCAGCTTATGACGATGGCAAGAATCATATCGCAAGAGAGAATATGCTTCATGCCGCGTATAGGGCAGGTATAGCATTTTCCAAATCATATGTTGGATATATTCACGCGGTTGCACATTCTCTCGGCGGACAGTACGGAACGCCGCATGGACTTGCAAATACAGTTATTATGCCATATATTCTTGAAGCGTATGGAGAAAGCGTATATAAAAAGCTTCACAAACTAGGAATAGCGGCAGGGGTTTGCAATAAGGAAGATTCATACAGAATCGGTGCCGAAAAATTTATTGATGCAATAAAATGCCTCAATTATGTTATGGGTATTCCCGATAAGATAGAAGGTATCAGGAAAGAGGATATTCCGCTTATGGCAAAGTATGCAGAAAAGGAAGCAAATCCACTTTATCCCGTACCAAAGCTTATGACAAGAAAAGAGCTTGAAAACTTTTATTATAAAATAGGAGGAAGTTATGAGAAAAATTAAAATTGTTGCAGACTCGTCTTGTGATTTTTTTACCTTGAAGGATACGGAGTTTGCTTGCGCATCTATGAAAATCATAACCGATGATAGAGAATTTGTTGACAATACATCTCTTGATGTGGATGGTATGGTTGACTATTTATATCAGTACAAGGGAAAATCTTCGTCTTCGTGCCCTAATACGAGTGATTGGCTTGAAGCATTTGGAGATGCAGATGACATTTTTTGTGTTACCATCACAAGCGGCCTTTCGGGCAGCTACAATTCTGCCTGCCTTGCCAAGCAGATTTATGAATCGGAGAACGATGGAAAGCGCGTGCACGTATTTGACACTCTTTCTGCCGGCCCCGAGATTACCTTAATTATTGAAAAAATTGAGGATTGTATTAAGAGCGGTATGTCCTATGAGGATATTTGCGTCAGCGTGGAGGAGTATATGAAAAAGACAGGACTTGTCTTTATGCTGAAATCCCTTAAAAACCTTGCTAACAACGGCAGAGTTTCTCCCATTGCAGCAAGGGTTGTCGGTATCGCAGGAATATGTATTGTCGGAAAAGTAAGTGATGTGGGAACTCTTGAACCGATACACAAGTGTCGCGGAGAGCAACGCTCGCTTAAAACTTTATTAGAGGATATTGAAGCAGAGGGCTTCCGCTCAGGCAAAATCAGCATCGGTCATTGTCAGAATGAATTGGCAGCCAATCAGCTTAAAGAGTTGATTCTTGCAAAATTTGATAATGTCCAGATAGAAATACACAAATTGAAAGGTCTGTGCAGCTTTTACGCCGAAAAGGGCGGTGTACTCGTAGGCTTTGAAAAAGAGTAAGGGGGGTAAATATGACAAGTCAGGAAATACAAGCTTTACTTGAAAAACAAAGAAAATATTTTAAAAGCGGTACTACAATTCCTGTAAAATTTCGAATTGAGCAACTTAAAAAATTGTATAGAACTATAAAAAAATATGAAAATGAGGTAAATGAAGCATTAAAAGCTGATCTTGGTAAAAGTCATTTTGAAGGATTTATGTGCGAAAGCGGTCTTGTGCTATCCGAGATTTCGTATATGATTCGTCATACAAGAAGATTTGCAAAGAGGAAGACAGTTTATACTCCGCTTACAAATTTTGCTTCACATAGCTTTAAACAGCCAATTCCTTATGGAAACACTCTTATTATGAGTCCTTGGAATTATCCGTTTCTTTTGACTGTTGACCCGCTTGCTGACGCTATCTCTGCGGGAAATACAGCGATTGTCAAACCAAGTGCATACTCTCCTGCAACAAGCAAGATTATTGAGAAAATCATAACAGAATGTTTTAATCCTGAATACATTGCGGTTGTAACGGGTGGTCGGGCAGAAAACACAGCACTTTTAGAGCAGAAATTTGATTTTGTGTTTTTCACAGGAAGTCAGGCTGTCGGCAAAGAGGTCCTTCGGCATACTGCCGAGCATCTGACTCCTGCTGTATTGGAGCTTGGCGGGAAAAGTCCGTGTATAGTAGATAAAAGTGCAAATATTAAGCTTGCGGCTAAAAGAATAGTATTCGGTAAATATTTAAACTGCGGTCAGACCTGTGTAGCGCCTGATTATGTTCTTTGCGAAAGCTCTGTAAAAGATAAATTTATCAGTGAAATTACAAAGCAGATAAAACTGCAATATGGTGAAAATCCTCTTGAAAACAAAGATTACGGTAAAATAATCAATGAAAGACATTTTGAAAGACTTTGCGGACTCATAGATAAAAACAAGGTTGTAGTCGGAGGAAAAGCAAATAGAGTAACAAATCAAATTGCACCTACTGTTATGGATAATGTAACAGAAAATGATGCTGTAATGGGCGAAGAAATATTCGGGCCTATTATGCCTATACTTACATTTGACAGTTTTGATAAGGTGATTGAAGAGTTGAAAGATAAAGATAAACCGCTTGCATTGTATTTGTTTTCAAGCAATAAAAAGCATATTAATCGCGTTACGAAAGAACTTTCTTACGGTGGTGGATGCATAAACGATGTTGTAGTTCACCTTGCAACAAGTGAAATGGGCTTTGGCGGTGTTGGCGAAAGCGGTATGGGTGCATATCACGGCAAAGACGGGTTTAATGCTTTTTCTCATTATAAATCAGTTATGGATAAAAAGACTTGGATTGACTTGCCGATGCGTTATCAACCTTATAAAAGCAAGCTTTACGAGAAGCTTTTGCATCTATTTTTAAAATAGTACATATACTATAAAAACAACTTATATCCATTATGAACATGAAAGCTGAGAAGAACCCCAGGGCCTTGCGCCTTGGGGGTTAAAATTTTGTTAAATTTCACGTTTGTTGCACAAATTATTTCTTTGTAAGCTCGGCCAGATACATTTCGACCGCAACCCAAGGGGATAGACGACCTTGCTTGCATTCGGAGTCATAGAAAAGACCCTTGTCAATCATTCTTTTAAGATAGCGCTCACCAAATCTGCGGCTTTCCTCTATTGTTTTGTTTACTGCAAAGGTCGGACGCTTAAAGTCAAAATACTCTGATATCTCAGACGCTGACAGCCCGTCCTCTTTTAAGAGCTTACACATTAAAAGCTCCGATAGTTTTGACATCATAAGCCCGAGTATATAGTGAGGTTCCTCACGTGTATCACGCAGATACTTAAGCTGCCCGTGCGCCTTTGCCCTGTTGCCTGCTATCATATTGTCAAGCATATCATAGGTGCGATACTCAACCGTTTTATCTACGACCAAGTCTATATCCTCGCGTGTGACATTTGTGCGCTGTCCGATATAGTTTATGAGCTTTTCGCATTCCTTTGAAATTTTCGCCATTGATTGTCCGCAAAGCTTCAGAAGATAAGAAATGTCGCGGTCAAGGATTGCCTTGTTTTCTTTTTTGAACCACTCCGATATCCATATGCTAAGCTTGTTTATCGGCATATATTCAAAATTGACAATACCGCCGTTTTCTTCTATAAAGGCGAGGTTTTTAAGTTTCTTTTTATCAAAATCCCGTTCAATAAAAATCAAACACGTGTCACTCGGAATATGTTCGACTGAGGCTTTTATAAGTTTAAAATCGGTAAGTGTTGCATTATTTAAAAGCGCAGTATCTTTAACGATAATCAATTTCATATCCGACATCTGCGGGAACTGTTCAATGGCTGCTACAAGTTCTGCTGCGGCGACCTTTTTGCCCTCGAATTTAAAGAGGTTAAATGCTTCCGTCCCGGACGGGATAAGCTTTTTAGCAATAGCCTCCACTTTTTTTGAGAGCAAAAATTGCTCATCCCCATAAAAGAAATAAGCTCCCGAGAGGTTTCCGCTTCGAATAATTTTATTCAATTCATCAGAGTTCATATTACCGCCTCTCCCTGCTGTATGTAATTCTTTTTACATCATCTTTTGTCATAATTATGGATATTGTGCCATCGTAATCGGTGCGGACCATAGGTAGTTTCATTTCGGATATTGTTTGCAGAGTCTGCATAGACGGATGGTTATAGCTGTTGTCTGCCCCTACGCTTATAATAGAAATTTGGGGGCTTATCTGCTCCAGAAACTCTCTTCCCGAGGATGTGTACGAGCCATGGTGACCGACTTTTAAAAAGTCAGTATCAAGGGCATCGTTGCCCAGAATTTCAGTTTCATATCTCCTTGTTGCATCGCCTGTAAATAAAATCGAATTCTCTCCGCAGTCCATACGAAGTATCAGTGAATTATCATTCTCGTTTACCTTTCCCGTGCCTGTATAGCCCGAGGAAACGACTAAAAATTTGACACTGTCAATACAAATTTCATCACCGCTTGAAAGCGGAGTTATCGGTACGCCTTGCCGCTCCGCTAATGTTTTGAGTTGACTGTATCCGCTGCCGCGGGATGCCTTGTCTGATATGTAAATAATATTAATTATATAATCGTTTTCCAATAGTTCTATTATCCCTGCAATATGGTCATCGTGCATATGCGATATAAATACTGCGTCAAGATTTCGAGCAAACTCTTGACGCAGGAACGGTTCGAGCACATAGTGACCGGACCCGTCATCGCCGCCATCAATCAAAACAGTGCTTCCGCGGTCTGTTTTTATATAGCAAGAATCGCCCTGACCAACATCGAGGAAACAAACCTTTGTATATCCGCAGTTTATAAAAGTGAGGTATGCGGCGCAGAGTGAAAGGCATATTGCCACAGCCCATAGTATTGCTAATATTCTTTTGCGTCGCTTGGTCATTGCGCATATCACTCTCTTTCTGGTTGCGAAAGTTTAAAAGTCCGATTTCACAATTATATAATAATACAGCGGCAGAAAATTGTCAATATTTATCCTTTTCCATTAATGTCTTTATATAAGAGATAACCTCTTGAAAAGTATATGGCTTTATGGTAGAATAAATTTAAATGCTGAACGTTGCTGAAACAAAGGAGAAAGTAAAAATGAAAAAATTTATAAAGGTTGCACTGGGTTTATTTTTAATTACTGTTATGTGTGTGTCTTTTATATCTTGTGGTAATAAAGGCGTTGATAAAGATATATGGGAAGATGCGACCTATACTGAAGATATGGCGTTTGGCAATGGCTCTAAAACGATATTGGTGGAGGTTAAGGCGGAGGATAGGGCTGTAACGTTTACAATAAAAACCGATAAGGGAAATTTGGGCGAGGCTCTTCTTGAGCATAATTTGGTGTCAGGAGAAAACGGGGCATACGGACTTTATGTAAAAACAGTAAATGGAATTACTGCCGACTATAATATAAATCAAACATATTGGGCATTTACAAAAAACGGCGAAAGTATGCTGAGCGGTGTTGACGGGGCTGAAATTTCAGATGGCGAGCATTATGAGCTTGTTTACACAAAATAAGCTGAAAGCGGGAAAATAGCGGGGGTTTAGTTATGAAAAATAATTATGCCTATTTTAAAAATATTGAGTGTGAATATTTTCCGTGTCATAAAACGGAGGGTGAAACGTTTAACTGTCTGTTTTGTTACTGCCCGCTTTATACTATGGGGGATAAATGCGGCGGAAACTTTGTCTACACAGAGGATGGGATAAAGGACTGTTCAAATTGCCTTATTCCCCACGGGGCAAACGGATATTCGTACATAATATCCAAAATCTCAGAATTATTCTAAATATAGCGGATAGGAGAAATTATTATGCGGGAAATTGATGCTTCAAAAATTACTGAAACCGTGAAAAGGCTATGCATTGAGGCAAACTGTCATTTGAGCAGTGATGTTAAAGAATGTATAGAAAAATTTTATGAGGATGAAACATGGGGACAGGCAAAGGAAATATTAGAACGCATCATCGAAAATTATAAGATAGCCGATGCGAACAATCAACCCGTTTGTCAGGATACAGGTGTTGCGTGTGTATTTTTGAAAATCGGACAGGATGTTCATATAAAAGGTGATATTACAGAAGCGGTAAACGAAGGCGTAATACAGGGTTATGAACAAGGCTTCCTTAGGAAAAGTGTGGTTCGCGACCCTCTTGACAGAGTAAACACGGGTGATAATACACCCGCTATGATTTATTTTGAAATGGTACAGGGAGATAAAATAGAAATTACGGTTGCGCCTAAAGGCTTTGGCAGTGAAAATATGAGCAGAATTGCTATGCTCCGTCCGTCCGACGGTTTGCAGGGCGTAAAGGATTTTATAATAAAAACTGTTGAGGAGGCAGGCCCCAATCCGTGTCCTCCTGTTGTTGTAGGAGTAGGCATTGGCGGAACGTTTGATAAGGCTGCTTATCTGGCGAAAAAGGCGCTTATCCGTCCGATAAATGTGCCGAATGATGATTCGTTCTATGCTAATCTTGAAAAAGAATTGCTTGAAGAAATAAACAACCTTGGCATTGGACCGCAAGGCTTTGGCGGAAAAACTACTGCGCTTGCAGTAAACATCGAAAAATATCCTACGCATATTGCAGGCTTGCCCGTTGCAGTTAATATAAATTGTCATGTTACAAGACATTGCTCGGAGGTGATATAGGTGGCCATTTCTATAAAAACACCACTAACGCGAGAGGATGTCGCAAAACTTAAAGCGGGTGATAGTTGTTTGATATCGGGTGTAATTTACGCTGCGAGAGATGCTGCCCATAAACGCTTGTGCGAACTTATTGCACAAGGAAAGGAGCTTCCGCTGGATGTGAAAGACAGTATCATATATTTTGTGGGTCCTACACCAGCGAAATCGGGACAGGCTATAGGCTCCGCAGGGCCAACTACCTCGTATCGTATGGATGCTTACAGCCCTGATTTGATTGCAATCGGACAAACAGGTATGATTGGCAAGGGCAAAAGAAGTCCTGAAGTGATTGCTGCTATGAAAAAATATGGGGCGGTATATTTTGGCGCTATTGGCGGTTGCGGGGCACTTTTAAGCAAGTGCATCAAAAAGGCCGAGGTGATTGCCTATGATGGCCTTGGGGCAGAAGCTATCCGTAGACTTGAAGTAGAAGATTTCCCTGCTATTGTAATAATTGACAGCGATGGAAACAATCTTTACGAAACCGGCAGAGAGGCATATCTTTCACAAAATAATGAACATATTGCACGAGTGTAAGCGAGTATATCGGCAAAATATCTGGTATTTAAATCGGTCATTAATTTTAACATTGTGATAACGACGTGCCGATATGTTGCATTTGAAAACGAGAATAAATATACAGGAATGAAGTAAAATGGAACTTTATCTTGCCCCGATGGAGGGGATAACAACTTATACATACAGAAATACTCACGCTGAACTTTTTGGAGAATGTGATGCATATTATGCACCGTTTATTGTTCCTACCGATAACGAAAAGTTAAGTTTAAAAACTCTTCGTGATATTAGCCCTGTGAACAACAGAGTAAATCTTAAAGCACAGGTTATGTGTTCTACTCCTACAGCGTTTTCTGAATTTGCAAGAAAAATAAAAGAAATCGGCTACGATGAAGTAAATATCAATTTTGGTTGCCCGTCGGGTACCGTTGTTAAAAAGGCGCGGGGGTCAGGCGCGCTTAAAGATGCCGACAAACTTGATAAATTGCTTTGCGGTATTTTTGATAAAGCAGATGTAAAAATAAGTATAAAAACAAGAACGGGTTTTTATTCTCACGATGAATTTGAAAATATTCTTAAAATATATAAAAAATATCCGCTTTCAAAACTTATAGTTCATCCAAGAGTAAGGGAAGAATATTACCGAGGAGAACCCAATTTAAATAGTTTTAAATGGGCATACGGAGTTTCAAAAGAAAATCTATGTTATAACGGCAATATATATTCAGTTGATGATTACCAAAATATTGAAGAAAGATTTCCTGACATCAACAGCGTTATGATTGGAAGAGGATGTGTCAAAAACCCTGCAATATTCAGAGAAATAAAGGGAGGGAAAAAGTTAACAACCGCTGAACTTGTGAATTTTTCAAATGTATTGGAAAAAAGATATTTAGAACTTTTTAAATCCGAAATCAATACACTTCGGAAATTAAAAGAAATATGGATGTATGCAATTATGAATTATCCGGAAGAGCATAAAATTATAAAAGCTGTAAAAAAATCATCAAAACTTGCTGAATTAAACAGTGCTCTTAATTCCTTGCCTGAACTTTTATAAAAATAATTGTCTGGCGATTTTAAGCATATTGTGTTGGGTAGTGGTGAAAATATAAAATACATAATAATGGATGATAATGAAAGGCTTATTGTTTGTAGAGGAGACTGATTATGAGGGATTTTATTTATTATGCGCCTACCAAGGTGTTTTTTGGAAAGGACAAGCATAAGGATATAGGGAAGATAATCAAAGAGTACGGATATAACAATATAATGCTTCAGTATGGACAGGGAAGCATAAAAAAATCGGGGCTTTATGATGAGGTTATGGCATCCCTTGCTGAATGTGGCATAAACGTTGTTGAAATGGGTGGAGTCGAGCCAAACCCTAAACTTTCGTTTGTTCGCGAAGCGGTAAAGGTTGCGAAAGAGAATGATGTTCAAATGATACTTGCAGTGGGCGGAGGAAGTGTGCTTGATTCCTCAAAATATACTGCCGCAGGTGCCGTAACAGATTGCGACCCGTGGGATTTTCCTACAGGCAAAACGAAGGTTGAAAATTCGTTGCCTGTCGGATGCATTCTCACTATTGCCGCAGCGGGAAGCGAAATGAGTTCCTCTGCGGTTATCACCAATATGGAGCTTAATATGAAACGTGGATTTAATAGTGAATTTAACAGATGTAAATTTGCCGTTATGAACCCCGAACTCACGTATTCCGTATCCAAATATCAGACTGCCTGCGGTGTGGTTGATATTATGGCGCATACTATGGAGCGATATTTTATACCCTGTGAGCCGACAGACCTTACTGACAGAATTGCCGAAGGTATCTTGAAAGCAACGATAGCGGCGGGTACAACTCTTATGGAAAATCCTAATGATTATGATGCACGCGCCAATATGATGTGGGCATCAAGCGTATCTCATAATGGCCTTACCGGTTGCGGACGTGAAAATTCTCTTCCGGTGCATCAGCTCGAGCATGCCCTCAGCGGCGAGTATGACCATATAGCTCACGGTGCTGGACTTGCAGTGCTTTTTCCTGCGTGGGCAAGATATATATATAAACATAATATTCCGCGTTTTGCGCAGTTTGCGCGGCGCGTGTGGGATTGTACGCAAGAGGAAGACGAGGCTGCTGCCTTGGCGGGAATAGAAAAAATGGCAGAGTATTTTAAGTCAATCGGTATGCCGTCCCGTCTTGCTGATTTCGGGCTTGACGGAAGTTGCACGGACAGACTTTCCGAACTTTGCACCTACGGCAGACAGAGAACGATTAAGAGTTATATCAATATGGACTTTAATGTGATAAAGGACATATTTAATATGTGTTTATAACAGTAAAATCTTCAAAAGGCATTTGCCTGTTATGCCGACAATATATATAAAAGATGTTTAGGGCGCTGGACTGTAGATGAAAATTAATTGTAAAATAATTAAAAAACTATTGACAGATAGCGTCAAAAAGAATATAATAATCAGTAATTTAATAATGTCAAACCGTTGAAGCAGAAAAAAGGCAGACAAGGGCTCTTTTGAGCGAGTGGATTATGGTGTGAGTTCCGCAAGGGTTCCCTGCGTAATATGGACTGCTGAGGGCTGTGTTAAATGCACGGACGCAAGACTCGCGTGAGCAGTCGGGGGTATGTTTGTACTCCGCTAAGGGCATAAGGCTATTCTTATGAAGCAAGGTGGCACCGCGGATAATTTTAGATTTATTCGTCCTTGACAGTAGTATATTACTGTCAAGGACGTTTTTTGTTATATACTCCTTTGACAGTAATATGGGCAAAGGAGTGTATATTTTATGTTCATACTGACAAAACGATGGCGACTCTATGTATTTGATCAACAAAAACAATAAAATGAGGTGGCTAAAATGAAAACAACAACTAAAAAAATAGTGATGGCATCAATGCTTGCGGCACTCTGCTGCGTGGCAACAATGGTAATAAAGGTTCCTTCGCCGCTGAAGGGGTATCTCAATCTCGGGGATTGCGTAGTTATTCTGTCAGGATTTGTACTGTCGCCTGTATATGGGTTTCTCGCTGCAGGCGTGGGCTCGGCTCTGGCGGATATCTTTTCAGGATATGTTATCTATGCTCCTGCAACCTTTGCTATAAAAGGTATTATGGCGTTAATTGCATTTTATGGATTTAAGCTTTTGAGTAAAAGGTGCGGAAAAAATGCTGCAAGAATTATAAGCGGAGCTATCGCTGAGGCAGAAATGGTGCTTGGATATTTTGTCTTTGAGGGCTTTATGTACGGTTTTGTTCCTTCTGCCGTAAATATCCTCCCAAATGCTGTTCAAGGTATTGTAGGCTTGATACTCGGTATTATTCTTGTAAAAGTGTTTGAAAAATATAAAATTAAAATCGGAGGATAATATAATGCAATTTAACAATATTGATTTTGATACATATTTTAAGAAATATCCTACAAAAGACGGCTTTTTCGGGAAATATGGAGGTTCATATATTTCGCCCGAACTCCAAAACGCAATGAATGAAATAAACGAATCGTATAACACAATTTGTAAATCCGCAAAGTTTATTAATGAGCTTCGCAGGATAAGAAAAGAGTTTCAAGGCAGACCCACACCGATTTCACATCTTGAAAGGCTGTCTGACTCAATAGGTACAGGGGTTCAGCTTTATGTTAAGCGCGAGGATTTAAATCATACGGGCGCACACAAACTAAATCATTGTATGGGCGAAGGCTTGCTCGCAAAGTGTATGGGCAAGAAAAAGGTTATTGCAGAAACAGGAGCGGGACAGCATGGTGTGGCGCTTGCAACCGCTGCGGCATATTTTGGGCTTGAGTGCGATATCTATATGGGCAGTGTTGATATAGAGAAGCAGGCACCTAATGTTGCAAGAATGAAAATACTCGGCGCAAATGTAGTTGAGGTTACAGACGGCCTTGCAACCCTGAAGGAGGCTGTGGATGCTGCGTTTGCGGCGTACTGCAGGGAATACAGGGATGCAATCTATTGCATAGGCTCGGTCCTTGGTCCCCATCCCTTCCCGATGATGGTAAGAGATTTCCAAAGTGTAGTCGGAATTGAGGCAAGAGAGCAGTTCCTTGATATGACAGGAGAACTCCCCGATGCAATTGTTGCTTGTGTAGGCGGCGGCTCAAACGCGATGGGACTTTTCTCAGGATTTTTAAATGATTATGTTGATATATACGGAGTTGAACCTCTCGGAAAAGGCGCAGCTCTTGGTGATCATGCGGCAAGCCTTGCATATGGCAGCGAGGGGATTATGCATGGTTTTAACAGCATAATGCTTAAAGACGATAAAGGCGAGCCTGCGCCCGTGTATTCTGTTGCAAGCGGACTTGACTATCCGTCAAGCGGACCCGAACACGCATTCTTGCGTGACATTGGAAGAGTGAAATATGATGTAGTATCCGATGATGAGGCTATAGAGGCTTTCTTTACACTTTCAAAAATGGAGGGTATTATTCCTGCGATTGAAAGCTCTCACGCAGTAGCCTATGGTATGAAGCTTGCGAAACAGATGGATAAGGGCTCAATTCTTATTAGCCTTTCAGGCAGAGGCGATAAGGATATGGATTATATAATTGAGCGCTACGGCATAAGATAAAAACTATAACGGAAGTAACGTTTTTTTCAGCAACATCATTTGGTAATAGGTGTTATCAATTTTGATAACACTGGCTAAACATTTTGAGAATTTTCAAAACCAAAAAACAATGTTAAAATATTAACAAATTGAAATGAGTGGAAATATTTAAAATGCTACATTGTTAATTGGATAGTTAAACAGTTAATCAGCTAATTTAGGAGGATTATAAAGATGGACAAGAAGAATTACGAAATTGTGGATAGCGTTGAAAGGCTTGAAGAAGCAATCAGCCGCACAAGAGAGGCTCAGAAGGTTTTTGCAACCTACACACAGGAACAGGTTGATAAGATTTTCTTAGCTGCTGCATCGGCTGCAAACAAAGCAAGAATTCCTCTTGCCAAAATGGCGGTTGAGGAAACAGGTATGGGTATTGTAGAGGATAAGGTTATCAAAAACAACTACGCATCAGAATACATCTACAATGCATACAAAGAAACAAAGACTTGCGGTATCATTGAAGAAGATAAGGCATTTGGCACAAAGAAAATCGCTGAACCTATCGGTGTAGTTGCCGCAGTTATTCCTACAACAAACCCTACATCAACTGCAATCTTCAAATGTTTGCTTGCATTAAAGACAAGAAATGCCATTATAATCTCTCCACATCCGAGAGCGAAGAACTGCACAATCGCAGCAGCTAAGCTTGTTCTTGAAGCAGCAGTTAAAGCCGGCGCACCAGAAGGTATCATCGATTGGATTGATGTTCCGAGCTTAGAGATGACAAACACAGTTATGAAAGAGGCGGACATCATTCTTGCAACAGGCGGACCCGGAATGGTTAAGGCTGCATATTCAAGCGGAAAGCCTGCACTCGGTGTTGGTGCCGGAAATACTCCTGCAATTATTGATGACAGTGCCGACATCCTTCTTGCAGTAAACTCAATCATTCACTCAAAAACATTTGATAATGGTATGATTTGTGCATCCGAACAGTCTGTGATTGTTCTCGATAGCATTTATGATACAGTAAAAGAAGAATTTGGGGCAAGAGGTTGCTACTTCTTAAATGACGAAGAAACCGAGCAGGTTAGAAAAACAATCATCATCAACGGAGCACTCAATGCTAAAATCGTTGGTCAGCCTGCCGCTAAAATTGCAGAACTTGCAGGTGTTAAAGTTCCCATTGGTACAAAAATCCTTATCGGTGAAGTAGAAAGCGTTGATTTTTCAGAAGAATTTGCTCACGAAAAGCTTTCCCCTGTTCTTGCAATGTACAAAGCAAAGAGCTTTGAAGAAGCTCTTGACAAGGCAGAAAGATTAGTTGAAGATGGCGGTTTTGGTCATACATCTTCTGTATATCTTAACGAAGTTACAGAAACAGAAAAATTAAACAGCTTTGCAAGCCGTATGAAAACTTGCAGAATCTTAGTTAACACACCTTCTTCTCACGGCGGTATCGGTGATCTTTACAACTTCAAGCTTGCACCGTCACTTACACTCGGTTGCGGCTCATGGGGTGGTAACTCGGTATCAGATAACGTTGGTGTAAAACATCTTTTAAATATTAAGACAGTAGCAGAAAGAAGGGAAAATATGCTTTGGTTCCGTGCACCTGAAAAGGTATATATTAAGAAAGGCTGCTTGCCCGTAGCACTCGATGAGCTTAAAAATGTACTTGGCAAAAAGAGAGCTTTCATTGTAACAGATACATTCCTCTATGAAAACGGATATACAAAGCCTATTACAGATAAGCTTGATGAGATGGGTATTGTACACACAACATTCTTTGATGTACAGCCAGATCCTACACTTTTGAACGCTAAAAACGGTGCAGCACAAATGGCGGCATTCAAGCCTGACACAATCATCGCCCTCGGCGGCGGCAGCGCAATGGACGCAGCTAAAATTATGTGGGTTCTTTATGAACATCCGGAAGCAGACTTTATGGATATGGCAATGAGATTTATCGACATCAGAAAGAGAATTTACACATTCCCGAAGATGGGCGAAAAAGCATACTTTATTGCAATCCCCACATCTGCAGGTACAGGTTCTGAGGTTACACCTTTTGCTGTTATTACAGATGAGCAAACAGGCGTTAAATACCCCTTGGCAGACTACGAGCTTATGCCTAATATGGCAATTGTTGACACAGATTTCCATATGTCGGCTCCAAAGGGACTCACTGCTGCATCGGGTATCGACGCTGTAACACACGCAGTAGAAGCATACGCTGCAATGCTTGCAACAGACTATACAGATGGTTTAGCTCTCAAAGCTCTCAAGACAATCTTTGAATACTTACCGAGAGCTTACGAAAATGGACAGACAGATATAGAGGCAAGAGAAAAAATGGCTAATGCTGCTACAATGGCAGGTATGGCATTTGCAAATGCATTCCTTGGTGTATGTCACTCTATGGCTCATAAGCTTGGTGCATTTCATCATTTACCCCATGGCGTTGCTAATGCCCTTATGATAGAAGAAGTACTTCGTTTCAATGCTGCAGAAGCTCCTGCGAAGATGGGTACCTTCTCTCAGTATGACCATCCTCACACCCTTGCCCGTTATGCAGAAATTGCAGATTATCTCGGAGTAAAGGGTAAAACAGATGCAGAGAAGCTCGAAGGACTTATCAAGCTTATAAACGACCTTAAAGCAAAGGTTGGCATTAAAGAAACGATCAAAGACTACGGCGTAGATGAAAAAGTATTCCTTGAAGGTCTCGATGAAATGGTTGAACAGGCATTTGACGATCAGTGCACAGGTGCAAACCCAAGATATCCGCTGATGAGCGAAATCAAGCAGATGTATTTAAATGCATACTATGGTAAGCACTTTGAAGAAAAGGCTATGCCTACAGCAAAAGATATTAAGGACTCTGCCGGCAAAGCTGACAAAAAAGGCAAAAAAGCCTAAGTGAGAATTGAAGGAGGAATAAATCATGAAACTTGATAAAGTTATCGCAGTTAGAAATAATAAAACAATATATCGTGACGGCGAAAAGTGCGTTAAAGTTTTTGATGAACATTATTCAAAGGCTGACGTATTAAATGAAGCTTTAAATCAGGCGCGTATTGAAGAGACAGGACTTAACATTCCGAAAATTTTAGAAGTAACAATGGTTGAAGGAAAATGGGCAATCATTTCTGAGTATATTAACGGCAAAACACTTGCTCAGCTTATGGAAGAAAATCCTGATAAAAAGGATGAATATATCGAGCTTTTAGTTGACCTTCAGTTGGAGGTTCATTCCCAAAAGTCACCATTGCTTAACAAATTAAAGGATAAGATGAACAGAAAAATCAGCCAAACTGACCTTAACGCAACAATACGCTATGACCTTCACACAAGACTCGAAGGTATGCCTAAACATACAAAGGTTTGCCACGGCGATTTTAATCCTTCAAATATTATAATTTCAGAAGACGGAAAAGCATATATTTTAGACTGGTCGCACGCGACTCAGGGTAATGCATCAGCGGATGTTGCAAGAACTTATCTTCTTTTCCACCTTGCAGGTGATATTGATGGAGCAAAGACATACCTTGACTTGTTCTGTAAAAAGAGTGATACCGCAAAACAGTATGTTCAGAAGTGGATGCCGATTGTAGCTGCCTCCCAGTCTGTTAAGGGTAACGAAAAAGAATGTGAATTCTTACTCTCATGGGTAGACGTTGTAGACTACGAGTAATAAATAATGTAAAGAAGCCATCTTATGTAAGCCTCTGCAAAACTCTTGCAGAGGCTTTGCTTTTCCAAAGAAATCACATTGCAATTAACAGAAAAAGTGCTTACGGAAGAAATTCCGTAAGCACTCAAGAAAATGGTGCGGATAACAGGACTTGAACCTGCATGAAATTGCTTTCACATGGACCTGATGATAGCGTCCAATCGGTGAAAAATTAAAAACCGCATAAAACCAGAAGTTTTAGGCTGATACAAGTCTTAAAAACTACTGATTTTTATGCCAATTTCATTCTGTAGAATTACGGAATGGAATTAAGAATGAATTAAATAAAACTAATTAGTCGTATCGAAATGATGCGGCTTTTTTTATTACCGAAGGAGGACTTTATTTATGAAATTGTATACTGAAAACTTTACGATTATACTGAACAAGCATATAACAAATACAGAGATTGATACATATGAATTCAGGGTGCTCTGCTATCTCTTAATGCTTGCAGATGACGAGGGCGTTTGTTTCCCTTCCTACAACACGATTGCCGAAAAAATCGGCATAGGCGAAACGAAGGTAAAGAATGCTGTCAAGCATCTGATTGAGTTTGGAATCATCAATAAGACAAACCGAACAAAAGAAGAGGGCAGTGCCGGTTCTAACTTATATGTTGTGTATGAAAAGACCACTATGCAGGTCGTAGAAAAACCTACAGAGGTCGCCCGAGGCACAACCCCTTGTGTGTCCGATGACCTACCTGTTGGTTGTGAAACGACTGAAGGTGGTGTGCAAGACGACTGCAATAAATATATAAATAATAATATTAATTATTTTATTAATAACCATCTATCATCAATAGAGGATGTGATGGATCAGGCAGAAACATATGAACTCGAAGGACTATCGAAAAAGAATTATGAATCAGCACTTGAAATTATGTTTAATTCAGAATCGATTTCAGTTGGCGGTGAAATTATTCCCCGTGAAATTGTTCACAAGCGATTAGAAAATATCAGCTACCAGCATATCGTCTATGTCGATAACAATATGCCGAGAAAAATTGTTGACGGCAAAGTTGAAATTCAAGTCAGAAGTCCTGTTCCATATATCGTAACTGCTCTGTATAATGCACTCCGCTATACGGCAGATGAAATTGTCCGAATGGAGTATGGCGATGATTCATCTGCTGACCTCTTCCGAAAGGAGTATGACGATGAGATATTTATATAATCAGCAAAACAAATTCGGGAATTGTTTTATACTTCCCAATGCCATTATGCAACTGGATTTAAATCCACTCGCTCGGCTGATATATTTCTATCTCCTCTATATCGAGGACAGAAAAACTTATCAGTGCTACCCGAGTTATAAAACTATCGGTAAGGCACTTAACATTGCAAGCAAAACTACAGTTGCTAAATATGTAAGAGAGCTTGAAGATAAGTGTCTTATCTATACCGAGCCGACAGAAGTAATTCTGAAAAACGGTAAGAAGCAAAATGGAAATTTAAAATATACAATTCGTCCTATACAGGATGCAGTTGAATATTTCCATCAGCAGCAGATGAAAAAGTTTCAGGAAGACTTAGCTCGTGAAAATGCTAAAAGGATGCTCGAAGAATATGACAGAAAGCATCCAAGAGAGTCTGCATAGAAATTGTTTTCTGCTTCAAGAATTGCCTCTACCCCGTATTAAAATTTATTACACATTAATCAAAGAAAAGAGATTTTGAATTTGACTCAAAATATTTTTGTGAAACGATGTGTGAAATTATATTTTTTAATTCAGGTGAAATCAGTCGGCAGGTTAGCGGAATGAAATGGATTTGTTTTTGACAAGTGGAATTGCACTGCCTGAATAAGTTATATCTCTCCTATACGGCATACCTGTCGAAGGTAGTAGCAGAAAAACAATTATATGGCAAATGAGAACGACTGTGACAGAGAATTTCGAGAAGAAAAATCTTGGGTAAGGTATTTACCCTACCCAAGAAAGTTAACCTCGTAAATCATCGTGTGTCAGGAAGAGTTAAGACCTACAAATCGATTATAGGCCTTATGGCAAAGGGCTTTCCAATGGTTTTGAGACAAAAATATTCAGGGTAAGGTAATTACACCACCATACAAAGGCACCTGCTGAAACAAGGGGTTTTTCAGCGGTTGTAACACCTTAAAATCGATTTGAAAGAACAAACGAAAGTATAAGATATCACCTGATGGGGCGCCCCTTTTTGAACGAAAGTCAAAAGAATAAAATGAAGCAGGAAAAAGCACTGGTGCATTTGAAATGCCCCAGTGCGGTTAAACACCGACCGGCAGTGCCGTTCGGGGATTTTAAAACAGGTGCTGTTCGAGGAGTGTTGGTGCTGTTTTGTGTGACAGAATCGAGAAATTCCGCATTGTAACGCATTAAAATCGTGTGAAATCTTGGTGCTGCGTTTTTTACGATTTAATAGAATTTGTGTGCTAAGTACGGATAAACCGCCGTTTGATGCGGTTTGTTCGTGTGATAAATCAAAAAATATTAAGAAAGGAGGAAAATCAATGGGAAGACAAGAAAATAGACACCATATCAGTCTATGGCTTGAAAATGACCTCTATAAAAGATGCGAAAGCAATCGTATGAGAGGCCGTGAAATACTCACCCGGACTGAGTATGTGACAAAGGCTCTTGAATTCTATAACGAGTATTTGAAGGTAAAGGATTCTGAGGAATATATCAACGATAAAATCCTCGGCAGAATGGAAGCCATGCTATCAAATCTCGAGAACAGAATCGGCAGACAGATGTTTAAATCTGCTGTAGAGTCTGCAAAAATCGCTCATGTGCTCGCAAATGAATTTGATATTGAATGGGAAGAACTTAATGACCTTCACGTTGAATGTATCAACGAGGTCAAAAAGATTAACGGAGCAATTACATTCCCTTCTGCAAAAAGAAGTTCGAATGAGTGATTTTGATTTTCGCTGCCATAAAATTCTTTTTCAAAAAAGCTCTAAAAATAGTTAGAGTTGAAATTTTTGAAAAAGACACATGGCAGCATTTCCTTCGTAGACTTGTGAGGGTTGTTGTGGTATGCTTTGTCTCGCAAGGAGGTGAAAAAATATGGCAAAGCATACAAATGACTTAAGGCGATTGTTAATTCCGTTTGTGAATTAGCAATCGCCCTTTAATATTCATATAAGCTGAAACATTGACAACAATTTTTCAAAAGGGTATCCGAAAAAAATATTCGGTATATAATAATTGAAAAGGAGTTGTTAAACCATGAATGAAATTACTAAACGCACTATTGAAGAATACAAAAATTATTTAGTCGAAGAAGAAAAATGCTCAGTCACCATAGAAAAATATATCCGTGACATCACTGCATTTATAAATTGGACAGAGGGTAATGAACTTACAAAAACGCTTGTACTTGAGTATAAAAACATGTTAACACAGCAGTATGCCCCGGCAAGTGTAAACTCTGTATTGTCTTCTCTCAACGGATACTTCAATTACATTGAAAGATATGACCTGAAAGTTAAGAACTTAAAAGTGCAAAGACAAATCTTCTGCCAGAGCGAAAAGGAACTGACTAAGGCTGAGTATGAAAGACTTTTAAAAGCGGCAAAGAGCAAAAAGAATGAAAGGCTCTACCTCATTATGCAGACGATATGTGCCACAGGGATTCGTGTAAGTGAATTAAAATATGTGAATGTTAATTCTGTGATGACAGGTCAGGCGCAGGTTAGGTTGAAAGGTAAAATCCGAATGATAATCCTGCCGAGGGAACTCTGCCAACTGCTTAAAAAATATATAAGGGAAAGGCATATCACTTCGGGAAGTGTATTTGTAACAAGAAAAGGTCAGCCAGTAGACAGACACTCGATATGGAAATCAATGAAGCAACTATGCGAAACTGCCGGAGTTTCAAAAGAAAAAGTGTTCCCACATAACCTCCGCCACTTGTTCGCACGAACCTACTACTCACTGCAAAAAGATATTGTTCGCCTGGCGGATATACTCGGCCACTCAAGCGTAAATACTACAAGAATCTATACCATAGAAAATGGCTCAACCCACCGCAGGCAAATGCAAAGAATGGGACTTGTACGGATGCAAAATTAAAAAGACCACATAATCAGCATTATGTGGCAAAACAATTAAAATATTTGAATAAATTATACCACGAAAATACATAAAGGTCAATGTTTCAGAGATAAATAGAACGAATTTATAAAATTTGCACATGGCAAATAGACCAATGAAAAATTTAGGACTCATTGGTCTGAGACTCTTTTGAATTTGTGGTAACCGCAATCACCTGAGAGGGTGATTTTTTTATTTCAGCAACCTCAGTTACCCACATAATGCTGATTATGTGTGCTAATGGGAGTTGAGTCGAAATATGCCCGATATCAATAAAGAAAAAACTTGCTGTTTCTTCGGTCACAGAAAGATTAATGAAACAGAAGAATTGAAAAATAGGCTGTATGAAATTATAGAAAATTTAATCTTAAATGAAAAAATAGACACATTTCTCTTCGGGAGCAAAAGTGAGTTTGACAGTCTGTGCCATAAAACAGTGACCGAACTGAAAGAAAAATATTCTCACATTAAACGGATATATGTCAGGTCGGCATTCCAACACATTCCCGACTGGTATGAAGATAGCTTGTTAAAACATTATGAAGGCACATACTTCCCCGAATATATGGAAAACGCAGGCAAAGCTTCCTATGTGGAACGCAATCAGGAAATGATTATCCATAGTAAATTCTGCGTGGTCTATTACGATGAAAACTACCTTCCCCCAAGACGTAAAAACAGTAGGCGTGATTTATTTGACTATCAACCCAAAAGCGGAACTGCTGTTGCCTATGAATACGCCGTAAGAAAGAAAAAACAAATTATTAACATACTGACATAAATACGGCATAATACTACCAAATTCCCCAAATATCTTGTATAACGACAAAAAATATGATAAAATAATATAAAAAATTAAGGAGGTGTATTTTCCAATGAACAAGACAGAACTTGTTGCACTTATGGCTGAAGAAGCAGGCATCACAAAGAAAGATGCTGAAAAGGCATTAAACGCATTTATCGGCGGCGTACAGAACGCAGTTAAAGCCGGAGATAAGGTTTCATTAATCGGTTTCGGTACATTTGAAGCACGAGAGAGAGCTGCTCGTGAAGGCAAGAATCCGCAGACAGGCGAAAAAATTAAAATCGCTGCTTGCAAGGTTCCTGCATTTAAGGCTGGCAAAGCTTTCAAAGATTTAGTAAAATAATCTATAAAAACAAAATGAGCCTCCGGGGAGAAATCCTCGGAGGCTTTCATCATATATTTTAGCTTTTATCGCCGTTTATAATCCAGTCCTTATCATACCCAAATTCAAGAGCAATGAGCTTTGCAAGAGTTTCGGATATGGTGGTCAGCTTTTCTTGGCTTCCTGTGAGCTGATAGATGTAGTTTTCGCTGACACCCAAGGTTTTTGCAAACGCTCTTTTGGTAAGTCCCTGTTCATCAATGATTTTATTCAGTCTGTCTGCAAGTGTCATAAAACTCCTCCTTCTTTTTTAAGCATAGCAGCATAAAGCAAAAGCTCTTTTCTGCTCGTAACACCGAGTTTTGAATATAAGTTTTTGTTATGATACTTGAGTGTGTTCTGATTGATTTCCGTTATCTCCTGAATTTCCTTTGCAGTTTTTCCCTCAAGATAGAGCCTGAATATCTGTGCTTCCTTTTGAGTGAGCTTGGATACATTTGACTTGAATATCTCATAAAATTCA
>JAZNFQ010000041.1:0-1602 GCA_045576075.1 Clostridia bacterium | reverse complement strand
AGTCAAGGCGCTTTGTGATAAATATCCGCTTTATGAGTAATTTTTATTCTAATCGCCTTTGAAAAAATGTTTTAGATGAAAATAGAGCATAAACGCGGCAGAATTTCTGCCGCGTTTATGTTTATAAAAAAGAAGGCTATTGATTGGATTGTATCCTAAAGGACAGTTTTCTACCCCCAGAAAAAATAGAAACCGCAGATTGATTTTCTGCGGTTTTTGTGTTATAATAGGAGTAGAGACCAAACCTGATTCATCTGATAAACAGAAGTGAAAATTGAATAAATCAGACAGATAAATTAGAATTTGACGGAGGTTTATATATGAAAAACTATGAGGGAATGGGCTTTTTGATTGGGGCAGTAGTCGGTGCCATTCTTACAGGAGTTTGCATCTATTTTACAAGCAGTGTTGCTTCAGCGATAATCTCGTTGGTATGTGCATTGTTAGGTGGCTGGATAGGAAAATCCATACCGAAAACAGATAAATAAATTCCAATTTGTTGAGAAATATTGAAATGCCAAGCGACAAAAGACTCACTTTACACAAGGGAGCCTTTTATATTCATCTATGACTTGTCGTTTTTACTGACAAGAACTGCTTTTTTAGACACAAAAGCAAAATATGGCATACCTCTTTCGAGATATGCCGTATTTTTGAAAACTGTCCTTTAGGGTACAACCCAATCAAGTGGCTTCTTTTTTATAAGCTTTAATTAGCCGAGCTTTGCGTAATTGACCTTGATGCCGGGGCCCATAGTCGTTGCGATAACGCAGCTCTTGATGTACTGACCTTTAGCAGCAGCGGGCTTTGCCTTGATAACTGCGCCAACGAGAGCATTGAAGTTCTCTGCAAGCTTCTCAGGACCGAAGGATGCTTTGCCAATAGGGCAGTGAATAATGTTGGTCTTATCAAGGCGGTACTCGATCTTACCTGCCTTAGCCTCGGTTACTGCACGAGCGACGTCGGGAGTAACTGTTCCTGCCTTGGGGTTAGGCATAAGTCCCTTAGGACCAAGCACCTTACCGAGACGGCCGATAACACCCATCATATCGGGAGATGCAATAACAACGTCGAAGTCGAACCAGTTTTCGGTCTGGATCTTCTGAACGTAATCTTCAGCGCCAACGTAATCAGCGCCTGCTGCAAGAGCAGCTTCTGCCTTGTCTCCGCGAGCGAAAACAAGAGTTTTAACAGACTTACCGGTACCGTTAGGAAGGACGATTGCGCCTCTGACCTGCTGGTCAGCATGGCGGGAGTCAACGCCCAAGCGAAGGTGAACCTCAACGGTCTCGTCGAACTTTGCCTTAGCAGTCTGGCAGACGAGCTTTATAGCCTCGTCAGTATCGTAAAGAGTGGTTTTATCAATAAGCTCTGCGCTTGCCTTATACTTTTTTCCGTAATTAGCCATTATCGTATGCCCTCCTATTAGTCTTCAACAGTGATACCCATGCTGCGGGCGGTACCTGCAACCATGCTCATAGCTGCCTCGATAGAAGCTGCGTTGAGGTCGGGCATTTTTGTCTCTGCAATTTTGCGGACCTGGTCCTTGGTGAGCTTTGCAACCTTAGTCTTGTTAAAGTCGGAGGCCAAGCGGTCTTAGGA
>JAZNFQ010000040.1:0-4211 GCA_045576075.1 Clostridia bacterium | reverse complement strand
TGTTATCGCAATGACAGTAATGGGTATTTTGACACTCGCATTACAGAACTGTCAAGCGATGGCGTGGGTGAAAAGTAAAACGACGGTTTCACTCACACTCGGAGCAATCTTGGTACTGCTCTTTATGATAAGCTCACAGCCATATGCCGCTGTGTTCGCGTTTGTATTGTTAGTCATCAAGGCTTTAATGCTGATAAAACGGCAATGATACGAAACGTATCACGCCTGTGACGAGCCGTTTCTTGATTATTTTTATGCCTTCCACTAAAATGTACTCAGGCGAGAGCCAATACACAAAAGGAAGGTTAAAGGATAATGGAAAAGAAAAACATAAGGCTGTTTTTTGTAGGAGTGGGGTTGCTTGCGGCGTTTGTGTTATGGACGGTGTTTGTTTGCTTCATTGATGTTAGGGTAATCGGTCCCCGAGAATCGAGCGTGGGCTTTGCTACGCTTAACGGCTACGTTCACAACCTTACGGGAGTGAATTTTTCCCTGTATGTGGTCACGGATTGGCTTGGTCTTGTTCCGATTGGTGTTGCATTCGGTTTTGCCGTTCTCGGTATTGTGCAATGTATCAAAAGAAAGAGTCTATTAAAAGTTGACCGAAGCATCCTTACACTCGGTGGATTTTACATCGTTGTAATGGCGGTATATATCCTCTTTGAAATAGTTGTTATCAATTACAGACCGACACTCATTGACGGATATTTAGAAGCATCCTATCCGTCATCAACAACTATACTTGTGATGTGTGTGATGCCTACGGCAATGATGCAGCTTCGTACCCGTATTAAAAACGACTTATTCAGACGATGTGTAATGCTTACGATTACCGTGTTTATTACCTTTATGGTTATAGGCAGACTTGTGTCAGGCGTACATTGGATTACCGATATCATCGGCGGTGCTTTGTTGAGCACAGCGATTGTGTTGATGTATTATTCTATCGGTAACATAGTAGCAAAGAGCCGCTGAACAAATTTCATTTTGTCGAGCAGAACAGCGTTGAATGTTGGTGTGATTTTGGTGCAAATTTGGTGCAACACTTTATAGGGCGATACTCACGATATTCACGATATCGCACGAAAACACACGATAAATGCACGATATCATACGTATTTCCACGATATTCACGATATCAAACGGTATTGCTAAAACTCGAAGAGATAATCTATTCTGTCTCATATGCAAAAAGCTACGCTGCGGCGGGGCTTTTTGTTTTTCATCGGACGGTTCAATTTGTAAAGAACCCTGACGTCCTATTTACTTTTTTGGCGATTTTGTGTTATAATTCACTTAAATCAACACATTGCACAAATCTTGTTGTTCCGTTTCTCTTTAGCGGTTGGTATAATAAAGTCACAAAACAACCGAAAAGGAGAAACAAAATGAACACAGACAAAATCTACGCAGAATCCATCGCCAAGGAGTACGCTCCCAAAGACAACTCAAAAATCGTTGCACTTCGAAAGCTTGACAGGAAAGCAAAGATGCCCGCTTCTATTTTTACCTACACATTCGGCATCATTTCATCTCTTGTGTTGGGAACGGGAATGTGCCTTGCAATGCAAGTTCTCGGCAGCGGTGCTATCAGCATGGCAATTGGAATAATCGTTGGTATTATCGGTATGATTGGATGTGGTGTGAACTATCCTATCTACAAAAAGATGCTTGAGAGCGGAAAAAAGAAGTATGCTTATGAGATCGTGGAGCTTGCAAGAGAGATCAGCGAGGGCAAATAAATATTCACGGAGGGCGGTCTTATGAATAAAAACGAAAGTAAATACTTTAACACGGCAATCAAAATGGACGAAGCCCTCATTACTCTGCTTGAAAAGAAGGACTTTGAATATATCACCGTTAAGGAAATATGCGATACGGCAGAGGTAAACCGCTCCACCTTTTATCTGCATTATGAGAACGTATCGGATTTGCTAAAGGAAACCGTACGCTATATAATCGACAAACATCTTGCATACTACGAAACAGACAAAAAGCGTATATCTCTGCAATTTGAAGCGTGTAAACGCGAGGAGCTTTTGTTTATCACGGATGAATACCTTACGCCGTATTTAACATTTATCAAAGACAATCAGCGCTTATTTAAGGTATCTATCAAGCAGTTTCAGCTTATGAATATGGATGAAGTGTATGGAAGGATGTTTGAGAATATCTTTAGTCCTATCCTTGCTCGCTTTGGTGTGCCTAAAGCAGAATATTCCTACGTGATGAAATTCTATCTGACAGGTGTTTTTGCTATTGTTATGGAATGGCTTAACAATAATTGCTCGGACAATATGAAAACGGTAATTAAGGTGATCACAGATTGCGTTATGGGTGAGAGGAGCATAAATGGATAAGACTTTGAAGCTCGCGCAAGCTTGATATTCAACATAGCATTTTGCAATTTATCATCTTGTTTTTGGGATCGTTTCGATATGCAAAAAGCTCTGCTGTGGCAGGGCTTTTTGTTTTTCGTAGTGCGGGGTTCAATTTGTAAAAAACTGCAGCCCTATTGCATTTTTCCGGGATTTATGATAGAATCTGATATGCGGGTAAGCTTAAATCCTCGGAGGTGCAAAAATGAAAAAATCGTTTATCTGCAGCTTATGTCACAACGGAATATTGGGCGGAGGACTGTATATTGACGAGCGCGCCGTTATTTACAAAACGCAAAAGCTTACCGTTGACAGCGCGTACAGAAATCTCGTTTTGCCCTTAGATGAAATTGAGAAAATTGCATGGCGGTGGCGCGTTTTTCCGATTGCAACATTTCATATGAGCGGTGGAAAGCAATACAAGTTTATAATCTTCAACAAATGGCGTTTCAATAAATATTATCAAAAAATAAACGGCGGTTCGCTTTAATAATCAGCGCTGCCATAAATTTAATTTGCGGAGGCTATTATGAAATATTTTATCGTTGATATTCGCGGAGAGTACGCATATTTGCGCCCGCTCGAGGTATGCTCGGCGAGCGAGGACCTTATGGTTGCTATGGCGCTTCTGCCTTTCAATGCCGACGTCGGCTCTCGCATTTATTACGAGGCGGGGGAATATTCTCTCATAGATTGAGGCTGCCCTTTTTATCAAAAGAACAGTCAAACGGCAGAGGCGGTGCTTTTTTGGCGCTGACTCTGCCGTTTTGCCATTAAGCTTCCTTCTCTATTGGCCAAACTATCTCTCCGTTTATGATGGTGGCGCAGAGCGTTGATGAAATTTCGAGCGGGTTGCCCTTATATATTGCTATATCGGCATCCTTGCCGACCTTGAGACTGCCCAGCCTATCATCAACTCGGCAGATTTTTGCGGCGTTTATCGTTATGGCGCGCAGAGCCTCCATCTCCCCCAGCCCTTCCCTCGCGGCTATTGCCGCACACACGAGAAGATACTGAATACGCGACACGGGGTGGTCTGTCGTCAAGGCAACGGTTACTCCTGCCTTATAAAGAATACCCGGAGTTTTGAAGTCAGACTCGCTGACCTCGTTTTTATTTCTTGAGGCAAGCGAGGGACCGACGATTGCCGGGAAACCGCTTTCTGCTATTTCCCGAGCTATAAGATGCCCCTCCGTGCAATGGTCGAGAGTCAAGCCAACGCCGTATTCCTTGGCTATGCGAATAGCCGTGAAAATATCGTCTGCCCGATGAACGTGCGCCTTGATCGGGATGCGCCCCTCAAAGAGATCGCGATAGCACTCCTTGGCAAAATCCACGGCACAGCTTCCGTTATCCACGTCATTAAGATACTGCCTGGCGAGGAAAAGCTCCTCGCGGATAAGCGAGGCTATTCCCATACGGGTTGAGGGGATATTGCCGTTAGTGCCGTAGACGTTTATTGGATTTTCGCCGAATGCCATTTTTATGGCGGCAGGAGCAAGAACTACCATATCGTCTATGCGCCTGCCTGCGGTTTTTATAAATGCGAAGCTGCCGCCTATTGCGTTGGCACTTCCCGGGCCGACCAGAACCCCGGTAATGCCTACCGCAAGTGCGTTATGAAAGGCGCTATCCATAGGATTTATCGCATCTATTGCCCGAAGCGACGGGGTCACGGGGTTCGTGTTCTCGTTTGAGAGGTCGTTTTGCAGCGTCAGCTTCTCCTCCGATATGCCTATATGGCTATGCGCATCTATAAACCCGGGAAATACATAAAGCCCTTCGGCATCATAGAGCTGCATTTTATCGGTTTTTTCTATGTTTTTTGAAATT
>JAZNFQ010000039.1:0-89398 GCA_045576075.1 Clostridia bacterium | reverse complement strand
TGTCGGGAAAACAGTGAATAATAAGAACCACGACCCGATAACGCAATCAAAGATTGCGGGCGGGTCCCCGTAAACTTGTTGCATTCGCAATAAAAAGTAAAATTTTACACATACTTATTCGGAATATGGAACACAATATATTTATCGGCATTACCGCTGATAAATATATAAAGAATGGAGATTATTATGAGTGTTGCATTTTCAGAGAGTATGACAAAGCTTAATTTGCTGAAAGCCTTTGCAGGCGAGAGCCAAGCGAGAAATCGCTATACTTTTTCCGCGAGCTGTGCCAAAAAGAATAACCTTTATGTAGTTGAAGCAGTGTTTAAATTTACCGCAGAACAAGAGAGGGCGCACGCAAAGGTTTTTTATGATTTTCTAAAGGAATTCTCGGGTGAAAATATAGGTATAGAGGGAACATATCCCATAGATAATTATGATGATGTTATAAAACTTCTACGCTCGGGCGAGCACAACGAGTATGAGGAATACGATAATGTGTATAAAAACTTTGGAGATGTAGCAAAGGAAGAAGGTTTTGAGCAAATTTCAAGGGCTTTTCACAACATAGCCGAGATTGAAAAAATTCACGGGGATAGATTTGGAAAGCTTGCGGAGCTGATGGAGAGTAACAAGCTCTTTATCTCTGACGTAGAAACCAAATGGATGTGTTTAAATTGCGGATATGTCTATGAGGGAACCGAGGTTCCTCAAAAATGTCCTGTTTGCACCCATGACAAAGGGTATTTTATTCGACTCGAGCTTGCACCTTACAGTGCATAAAATTGTATATTTTAGATAAATATTTGTCATTTTTTTGACTATCCTTTGTAAAAATGAACATTTTTTGTATAATGTGAACAAAAAAAGTAAATTTTTTTATTTAAAATAGAAAAAACTATTGACTTATTTGCTCTTTTCGAGTATCATAAATAGAGGATAAAATGATATTTTAAATCTACAGCACAGTTTAAGTTTTGTTCAAGGAAAGAGGAGCGTTGTTATGTATATGAAAGAAGTAGTCGTTCAAAATCAGGTTGGCCTTCACGCTAGACCTGCAACCTTTTTCATACAAAAGGCGAACGAGTATAAGTCCAGCATTTGGGTTGAAAAAGACAGCAGAAGAGTCAATGCAAAGAGTCTTTTGGGTGTTCTTTCTTTGGGTATAACCAAAGGTATAAGCATCACTATTGTTGCTGAAGGTGCAGATGAAGAAGAAGCTGTATCTAATTTGGCAGACTTGATTTCATCTAACTTCGCATAAGCTTTTATTGTGCTTTATGGTAATTTAAGATTTTAAAGTGCGCGTCGTAGGTCAATAATGGTTTGTGCGACGTGCTTTTTTTTGAGGGAAATTCAAATATGGATAATATAAAAAGTAAGCTTAAAAACCTTCCGATGAGCCCAGGCGTGTATATAATGAAAAACTCTGACGGCAAGGTCATCTATGTAGGTAAAAGTAAGCTCCTTAAAAGCCGTGTAAGTCAATATTTTATAAAATCGAAAAGCCATACCACAAAGACAGTTGCTATGGTTTCGAATGTTGCGGATTTTGATTATATTATGACCGACACCGAAACAGAAGCGCTTGCTCTTGAATGTAACCTGATTAAAAAATACAGGCCGAAATATAATATCTTGCTAAAGGATGATAAGCATTATCCATATATAAAGATTACAGTTCAGGAGGATTATCCGCGCATATTTATGACACGTAAAATAAGCAGGGATGGTGCAAAATATTTTGGACCATATATGAGCGGGATAATGGTTAGAGAAGCAATTGAAACGATCAGAAAAATTTTTAAAATACGCAGTTGTACAAAGGTTTTCCCAAGGGATATAGGAAGAGGCAGACCGTGCCTGTATTATCAAATAGGGCAGTGCTCGGCTCCGTGCTCGGAAAAAATTACACAGGATGAATACAGAGAATCTTTTGAAGAAATAGCCGATATACTTGAGGGCAGATATGAGTCAATAGTCAATAAACTCAAAGAGAAGATGTATGAGGCATCAGAGCGGCTCGAGTTTGAAAAGGCGGGACGCTATCGCGATAAAATAGAGAGTATAAAAATTCTTGGTGAAAAACAGAAAATTATGCTTACCAGGAATGACAACCGTGATATAATAGGCATATTTAAAAACGAGGCGGAAAGCTGTATACGCATCTTTTATATGCGTGACGGAAAAATTCAGGGATCGGAGTATTTTATTTTTGATACTGACGGAGCGACTGAAGAAGAATTAATTTCTGAATTTGTAAAACAGTACTATTATACCGCAACTAATATACCAAAAGAAATTTTAATTTCTTCCGAAATTGAAGAGAGCGCTGCAATTGAAGAATGGCTTTCAACCAAAGTAGGACATAAAATAGAAATTTTGGCGCCGAAACGGGGAGAAAAAGCAAAGCTTGTGAAATTTGCAACCGTCAATGCGGAAGAAACTTTCAAACAGCATATTTTTAAACGTAACCGCGAAATGATTGAGCAAAACACAGTTTTAAAGGAACTTTCTGATGTTTTGCATCTTAGTACAACGCCTTTTCGTATTGAGTCTTATGATATATCAAATATATCAGGGGCAAATAGTGTTGGCGTTTGCGTTGTCTACAAAAATGCAAAAGCATCCAAGGGAGATTACCGAAAATTCAATATTAAGACTGTAGACGGTGCGGATGATTATGAGAGTATGCGGGAGGTTATTTCAAGGCGCATTAATAAGGGGTACGAGGAATTAGAGGCTATTAAAATCGGGAAGCTATCTGAGGATAAGGCGAAGTTTTTGCCGTTTCCGGATTTAATATTACTAGACGGCGGAAAGGGTCATGTTTCTGCGGTAAAGCTTTTGATGGAAACTCTCGGCGAAGATATTCCTGTTTTCGGCCTTGTAAAAGATGATAAGCATAGAACACGTGATTTGACGGATGAGGATACAGAGTATGGTGTAAAGCGCGATACCGATCTTTTCAGATTTCTATATGATATTCAGGAAGAGGTGCATCGTTTTGCCATAACATCGTTTCGTAAAAAATATGAAACTACAGCTGTGTTCTCTGAACTTGAGTCTATAGACGGAATAGGCGAAATAAAACGCAAAAAGCTTTTGAATACCTTTTTAAGTATAGATAATATAAGGAAAGCAAGTGTAGCAGAATTAAGTGCAGTGATTGATAAAAGGTCTGCAGAAAATGTATACAATTATTTTCATAGAGGTGAGGCAAATGATTGATAATCAAACTATAAAGGATTTTGCAAAAAGCATTGAAGATAAAGTTATAGCTATGCGCAGAGAAATCCACAAACACCCTGAATTGTCGTTTGAAGAGCATAATACTATGAAATATATATGCTCAAGGCTTGGTGATATAGGTGTAAAATATTCATCGGGCATTGCGGGGACAGGTGTAGTTGCACTTATTAAAGGCGAGAAAAATTCAGACAATGAAAAAACTCTGCTTATTCGTGCAGATATGGACGCATTGCCTATAACAGAGATGTCGGATAAAGAGTATAAATCACAAAACTATGGCGTTATGCACGCCTGCGGACATGATGCTCATACGGCAATTTTGCTTGGTGCGTGCGAGGTTATAAATAGCCTGAAAGGTGAGTTTTCGGGATATGTAAAGTTCGTTTTTCAACCGGGAGAGGAAACGGATGGCGGCGCAGAGCCTATGATTTGCGAGGGTGTTCTTGAAGATCCAAAGGTTGATGCTTGCATTGCGTTGCATATGGCACCTGAAATTTCGGCAGGTGGGATACGGGTGAAGCCGGGTTCGTTTTATGCATCTCCTGATGATTTCAGAATAAAAGTTATAGGGAAGGGCGGTCATGGTGCTCAGCCAAATGATTGTATAAACCCGATTTCCGTTGCGGCAAAAATTATAACTGAAATTTCTGATTTAAATAGTAATGCGGAGGAAGAAATAACAGATCAATCAACTGCAGTTTCGATAGGTGCAATAAACGGGGGATCTACATTCAATATTATACCGAGTACTGTCGAAATAGAGGGAACCGCGCGTTCTCTCACCAATGAGGTAAGGTCGCATTTAAAATGCAGAATAGGTGAAATAGCTAATTCAATTTGTGAAGCATATGGAGCAAGCTGTGAATATGAATTTATAGAATTATACCCACCATTGATTAATGATAATGAGTTATCAGAAAGATTATATAATATAGCAAAGGATTATATTGACATCAAAAAAAGCGTTTTTGGAGGAAATCCGACAATGCTCGGCGAGGATTTTGCGTATTTCGCCCAAGGAGTGCCATCTGTTTTATTTAAGCTCGGGAGCAGAAATGAAGATAAGGGAATTATAAATCCTCTTCACCACGAATCTTTTGATGTTGATGAAGATTGCCTGAAAATTGGAGTCGAGTTGTTTTCCGCTTTTGCGCTGGATTTTTTGAGTTGATTAATTGGGTAAGATATTCCGATGTGCAATAATACATACACTCATTATCAATGTTTTGCACTTGCGCAGGGGCCTTGGCGGTGTCCAGCATACAAAGGCCGTCCTTTTGATATATACATTGATTTTTTGCACACGGAACTGTCAATAACATAAAATCTCTCCCAATACAAGAATGTTTATAAGTAGTTTGAGCTAAAAACAAAATATAATTCATTCAAAATCGGCTCGGAAAAATCCGAGCCGATTAATCTATATAAAGAGCAATGACGGCGCCACTTACTCGTCTATATATTTTATGAATATAATTTGTTTTTGTGATAAAATAATTGATGTAAATGGTAAGAGAAGAGGATTAATATGAATTTTATTATAGACAGAACTATGCCTGATATTATGGTAAAAAAGCTCGAGAAAATCGGCAATGTATATAAGTCTGCTGTTATAAATGCTGTCGATGGGAGCGTTGCCTCTCATCCTGATTTACAAATACATTTTTTAACTCAAACTATGGCAGTTTGCGGAAGAACTGTTTTTGATTATTACAAAAAGCTATTACCGCATAATATTGAATTATATGCAGGAAAAGCGGATATCGGGGACACCTATCCGCAGATTTGCGCATATAATATAGCACGCGTGGGAGAATTTGTCATATGCAACTTGAAATATGCGGAAAAATCTATTATTGATTTTTATGAAAGACAGGGGAAGAAGATTATAAACGTAAAACAAGGATATACAAAGTGTAATATATGTCCCGTTTCGGACAATACTTTTATTACCGAGGATATGGGCATACATAACGCGGTTCAAAACATATACGGGCTTGAGTCGGTTTTGTTGCCTGCTGGAAGCGTGAGGTTGAATGGATTCGATTATGGCTTTATAGGTGGGGCCACGGGTTTTGCAGAAAATAAAGTAATTTTCTGCGGTTCGCTCTCTGATAGCCCGCATAGAGAAGAGATACTGTCCGCTATAAATAAATGCGAGGTAGAATATTTTGAACTTTCAGATGATAGTCTATATGATTATGGAAGTATAATATCCTTCGGGTGAAAGTATAGGAGGTAGTAGATTGGAGGACTGTATAGTCTTAAGGTCAAAGGAGAGTCTTGATGAGCTTATATCATTTTGCAAGCTTAACCTGATAAATAACTATACAAATTTAAATACAATTGAATACTCAAATGGGCAATTAAAAATCGATGCCTCGATAGCATTGCTAATTGCCCCGATTATATCAGAATACATAGCGTATAACTATATTTACGATACGGCGGATGAAATATTATCAGGCGAATATGAAGATTATGATGATTTCCTGATTTGGATAGCCGAGAACTCAAACAACCCTGAAATACGCTCTATAATAAATGCATTAGAAGACAAATTTACATTTTTTTCCAAAACTTATAAGGAGATAAGCCTGGATGGTTTTGCTTTGTTTGCGTTTAATGAATTCAAGGAAGCACTGACGAATATTACAGAAAAACTTATTTGGAGAATAAAAGAGGATGATGATATAGAGGATTTTGTAGGGCACTTGAATACATATGTACAGACAAAGCCTTCATTATGCGATAGATTGCATATTGTAATATGTTGTGATGGCAGTTACAGATATTTTAATATAAATAAAAAAGATATAACAAATGAATGTTTAAAAGATTTCTACAATGAGTTCCACGATGAATACGCGGGGCAGAATGATATATTGCTGAGCACTTTAATAATAAAACTCCCAAGAGAGATAGTAGTCCACAAGAATATAAATAAGGAAAACGAAAACTTATTCAACACAATATATAATATTTTCGAAGATAAAGTTAAGTTTTGTTGCGACAGCAAATGCAAATTATGTAAAATGTAACAGAAACTTAATGATAAAAGACTTGAAGAGTTACAGAGAAGAGTATATAATTTTATACAGACATAATTGCACAAAATAAAAATTTTGTGCAATGTGATAGAGGGTGCAAAAGTGAAATTATTATATGTGAGGTGACGGCTTTGCGCGGATTTTCAGATGTTACGGAGCCATTAGCGTCTTTTTTAATTTATATTGAAAGCATACAAGGCAAATCGCCCAAAACTGCTAATGAGTATTTTTATGACATCAGGACTTTCTATAGATTTTTAAAATTAAAATTTGACTCGGTTTCAGATGACGAGGAATTTGACGATATAAATATTGATGATGTCACTCTCCAAATGCTTGCGCGTGTTGATTTGAACTTGATTTATGAATATATAAACTTTTTAACAAGGGAACGCCATAACTCATCGGCGGCGCGGGCGCGCAAGATTGCCTCGCTTAAATCATTCTTTAAATACGTATGTAATAAAGCAAAACTGCTCGATGTAAATCCTACAGCTGAGCTTGAGTCTGTAAAGATTAACAAGCAACTGCCAAAGCACTTCACGCTTGAGGATAGCGTCGCGCTTTTATCAGAGGTTGACGGACGGAACGCAGAGCGCGATTATTGTATACTGACTCTGTTTTTAAACTGCGGTATGCGTCTTGCAGAACTTGTTGGCATCAATATTACCGATATTCAGGGTGATAAGCTTACTGTTATCGGTAAGGGCGGCAAGGAACGCACCATATATTTAAACGAGGCTTGCGCAGATGCTCTGTCTGATTATATGATACTCCGCAAAGAAATGAAACCGAGCGCAAAGGACAGAAATGCCCTATTTCTGTCGGAGCGTGAAACCCGTATAAGCAGGCGCACGGTTCAGTACATAGTTGAAAAATACGTAAAAAAAATAGGGCTTGACCCGCATAAATATACTACGCATAAATTAAGGCATACTGCTGCAACTCTTATGCATGAGTCAGGCGTTGATATAAGAGTGCTTCAAGAGATTTTAGGACATAAACAGCTCTCCACAACAGAGATTTACACCCACGTGAGCAATGACAGAATGCGAGACGCTGTTAAAAGCAACCCTCTTTCTTCTCTTAAAAATAACAATTCCGAAAAATAGGTTTACATAATAAATTTATGTAAACCTATTTTGGTCTTTATCTATTTTTCTTGTGCGTGAACAAGGACAGTCGCCGTTTGATATAAATTGCCATCAGGCCATGGGTAGAAATGCGGATTCATATATTCTGCCCACTTATCAACAGGGGTTTCATGTGTCGTAAGCTTACCTTTGTAGTCCATGTCAATTTCTTTTCTATTATCTTCTTCGAAATAAAGTACACACCAGTCCTCAATATCCCATATTGCAAGGTATCTTCCGTTGTGTCCGGGAATCTCCTCTTGCATCAGATAGTGCCAGAAGGTATATTCCTGCAAGGTATCAATATTCATACGGCTGATGGTAAGGCGCGGAACTGTCGCTTTAGGACGTTTCCAATCGCGCACCTCCTCCATTGGAGCGCTCTGATAGACCTTTACCATAGGGATATAGGGACGGGGCTTTTCCTGCCCTGGCCATTGATACACATACTTGTCTATTTCGGGCAGATATTCCTTAATATCAAAAACTTCTCTGCATTCAAAATATACGAAAATCTGGTCATCATATGTAAAGACAGATCCACTGCGAAGACGGCCGTCAGTTGCAGCCTTGTCCCATAAAGGCTGGCAAGTCTTTATATACTCATCTGCTGATGAATCTTTTTTTTGCATACGCAAAACACAGCGAAGCGGCAAATCTTTTTCTTTAAATTTTTCCATATCATTTCCTCGCTTTTAAAATAACTTATTTATCCTATAATTTTTTACAAAGGTGCTGAAATATACCTTATTTTATCATATCAAGAATAAAAAAACAAGTATTTTAAATAATTTCTCATGATATATCATCCTCTTTTTGAAATTTGAAGTATTAAAAATAGGTTTACACAATAAATTTATGTAAACCTATTTTTCTTTATTGTTTATCATAATGAGGTCGTCACCTATTTTTATAATATTTTCCCATTTAATGACTTTATCGGGTTCCTTGCCTAAGAAGCCAAGAGCTTTGTAAGATCCTGGAACGCTTATAGATACTATATTCCCGCTTGAAGCATCTATTTCGATATCCGAAACAAAGCCCAATCGTTCTCCATCATTGATATGTATTACCTCTTTTGCGTGAAGCTCGCTGAATTTATAATTCATCCTATTCCTCCTATTTTGCGCATAAAAAACCGCTTCATATTAAAATTTATGAAGCGGTTTTGATATATATTCTTATTTTTAGTTAGGTATAACATTATCGTAAAACTTTCCGTCAAACAAGAAATCTGCCATACCCTTCAGGATTACCGTGCCGTCTTTTTTACAAATAACCTTAAGCTCTCCGGCACGGAGTTGAACAGTTACCTCGGAGTCGTAATCACAAAGCCCATTTAAAACTGATGCAACAACTGTTGCACAAGCGCCCGTTCCGCATTCCCATGTTTCGCCGTTTCCACGCTCCCAAACGCGCATTTTAAGGATGTTTTTGTCAATAACCTGAACAAACTCTGTGTTTATTCTCTGCGGGAACAGCTCATGATGTTCAAATTTAGGACCCAGCTCCTCTATGTCAACATCATCGACATTGCGCACATATACAACGGCGTGCGGATTACCCATTGATACACCTGTAATTCTATATTCGCTTCCGTCAATATTAACAGGCTTGTGTATAACACTGTCGCCTTCCATGTTTATCGGTATCTTAGACGGAACAATGGTGAATTTACCCATATCAACAGTTATCTCTTTAACGATGTTATCTTCAATCGAAAGGTCAACCTTTTTAATTCCACCTAATGTTTCGAGCGTAATCTCGTTTTTATCTGTAAGACCTTTTTCGTATACATATTTTCCAACGCATCTTGTTGCGTTCCCACTGACCTCTGCCTCTGTTCCGTCAGCGTTAAATATTCTCATTTTAAAATCAGCGGTTTGTGAGGGCAGAATTAAAACCAGCCCGTCTGCACCTATACCAAAATGAACATCTGCGCAAATTTTTGCCAGCTCATTTGGGTTTGCGACATTCTCTTCAAAGCAATTCACATAAACATAGCTGTTGCCCAAACCGTGCATCTTTGTGAAATTCAGCATAGCTTACCTCCAAAAACAGTAATATAGCTATTTTATCACATTGATACTTAAAAAACAAGTATTATTTGATACATTCATACTCTTTTTTTAAGATAGAACTATCTATGTAGCTTATATACTCCTCAGGTGACATCAATACTATAAAATCATATTCACCCTCAAGCAACAAAAGCATTTCTTTGATTTCCATACTTTCGCAATCTGCAACAATAATTACCTTATCGTTTTTATCAATATTCAGCGCAAGCGAGCGCACGTATGCTTCCATTTCGGTCGAGCTGTCATCTGCAACCGCAAGATAGTGCGAGAACGCAGGCGTTGTTTTATTATTTTTTGTAAGATATAGAGCAAAATTATATATTATCTGAAATACTCCGTAAACTGACAAAAAGCACATAATAATCGATATAACAATATCCATAAAATCACCCCTTTGTACATAGTATGCAAAGGGGTGACGTTGTGTTAAATTTTAAAATAATCAAATAATGCGCCAAAATGTATTCCGCATATTTCGCGATTTTCGTATTGTTTGCAAAGCGAACGATTACCGCTCTGGAGTGTGTTTGTCGTAATTCCGTAAATATGGGAAAAATACGTTTCTATGCAGGCGGACAAATGGTCGCATCCTCGTATCAGTTCTCCGTCAAGAGGGTTAAATTCGGCGCAGTTGTAGTTTTGGTCAAGCTCTTGCGATGTGAGAATACGTATTTCGCCATCTTTTTGGACCTTGTTGCTGAATTCGTCATCGGTATAATAGGACAGCTCGTCCCGCCAATCCTTTGGAATTAGCGGATAAAGCACATTTTCCATCTGGTCCTTTTCTATCGTCTTTATAAGCTCATCAAGACCTTCAACCGAGTTTTTTACGGGCGAGATAATGTCACGGGTTAAAACCTCGGGTACGTCGTGGAAGAGCCCGCCAAGGAAGTTGTTTTCTATTCGTTTGGCGCAAGCTTCAGTTTCGCAGGAACAAAAATATGATAGAATTGCAACAAAGAACATATGCCCCGCCACAGATGTTTCTGGAACCCTTGGCGAGCGTGACCATCGCTGTTGAAATCTAAGCTCACCTATAAGATTGGTAAAGCCACGATAATTTTCGTTATGTAAGAAGGTGTTTAGGCAATTCAGATCCTTTAATGAATCGAGCTTTTCCTCTATCTCTGCGCGTGTATCATCTATTCCATAATACGTGCGGCACATATCATAAATTATATCAAACTCCCACTTTGTTGCAAGGTAATGTGCGGCAGCAAGTATCTTTTTTTCTTTTTTCGCATATTCATTGTCGGTATAATACCGCTCCATTTTTTCATAAAACCCGTGTGGGATTGTAGAAACATTGTCAAATACAGACGAAAGGGCAAGTCGATTAAGCTCCTCCCCCTTTTCTTCCATTAATCTGTGGAAAACAGGCGGTTTTATATCAGTAAGCACGAGTCTGTGCAAAAACTCAAAAATCCCGCCCTCTATCAGCTTGAGTCTGTCAACATCACCATCTATTTTTGATAAAACATAAGCATATATCATTTTATGGGATTGCTTATCAAGCTCTGTAAAGCCTCTGGATGGCCTGATATGGTCATTCCACCGTTCTATAGAGGCTGATTCAAACATAAATTCTATTAAACCTTTTCTTATCATAGTTTAACCCTACCTTCTATTTTGTTAAAAGCGCAACCGTCTCGATGTGCGAGGTACCCGGAAACATATCAACAGGAACAATCTCGCACGTTTTATAACCGCGGCTTTCTAAATATTTCAAATCCCTTGCAAGTGTTGATGGCTTGCACGAAACGTAAACAATCCGTTTTGGTTTTAGCTTAACAACAGTATCAAGCAAAACCTCTTCACACCCCTTGCGCGGCGGGTCCAAAACAACTACATCAGGGGCATCGGTATTCCCCACAAGCTTTGGCGCAATTCTTTCGGCTAAACCACAATGGTATTCGGAATTGCCTATTTTATTCATTTCAGCGTTTTTGCGGGCATCTTCTACAGCTTGAGGCACAATCTCTATACCGATTATCTTTTTTGCATCTTTTGCTATATATTGTCCTATTGTTCCTATTCCGCAATATATATCCCAGACTATCTCTTTGCCCGTCATATTTGCCATACTGCGAACTATTTCGTATAACCTTTGTGTTTGGGGGTTGTTTACCTGATAGAATGAGTTAGGTGATATTTTAAATTCAACATCTCCTATATTATCCTTTATATATCCATCTCCCCAAAGCACCCTGTTTTCTTTTCCAAGCACAACATTTGTGTTTTTGGTGTTTATGTTGCAAATAATGCTTGTAATTGGAAGACTCAAAGCTCTCAGCATAGATACTATATCATCTGTGTGCGGTATATCTGTTGTATTTGAAACAAGGGCAACCATTATTCCCGACTTGCCTGAGCGTATATATACGTGGCGCAAAATGCCGCTGTTTTCCTTTTCGTTATAGGCTGCTATATTAAATTTGTTCATCCATAACCTTATTGCATTTACAATATCAGCAACATACTCGTTTTGGAGCAAACAATCATCCATATCTATAACATCATGGGAATTGCGTCTGTAAAAACCTATACCTTTTTCTGATACAGGGAGCTGTACTTTGTTTCGGTATCTCGAGCGTGCATCGGCACAGACAACGGGAGAAAGCGGAGTGCTTATCCCGCCTATTCGTGTTATACATTCCTTGACCTTGTTGTATTTAAACTCAATCTCGGCGTCATAATCCATATGCCGAAGCTGACAGCCTCCGCATTTGTAATAATATTCACAGTCGGATTTGACGCGGTGTTCCGACGGCTTTATGATATCCAAAAGCTTGCCTATCGCAAAGCTCTTGTTAACCTTTATTATAATTACGCGAGCAACCTCTCCAACAATGGTATAAGGCACAAAAACCGCTATCCCTTCTGCCCTTCCTACTCCGCTTCCATCGTCAGTCATACCCGTGATTTCTATTTCAAAAATATCATTTTTCAGCATTAAAGCTCCACCCTCCATTTGAGAGCCTTTGACAAGGTAACTTCATCGGCAAACTCAAGCTCTCCGCCGACGGGTACTCCGTGTGCGATACGCGTAACACTTACCCCGAAAGGCTTTATAAGTTTTGAAATATACATAGCAGTAGTTTCGCCCTCAAGATTGGGGTTTGTCGCCATTATAACTTCTTTTACCTCACCGCTGCTTATTCTGGCAATAAGTTCTTTTATTCTTATATCATCAGGGCCAACATTGTCCATTGGTGAAATCGCCCCGTGGAGAACGTGGTAGATGCCCTTAAATTCATTTGTGCGCTCTATCTGCAGGACATCGCGCGGGCTTTCTACTACGCAAATGGTACTGTGGTCGCGGGCAGGATTGTCACATATCGAGCAAATTTCTTTGTCCGATAGATTTTGACACTCTTTGCAATAGCAAAGCTGTTCTTTTGCGCAGATAATCGCATTGGCAAATTTGTGTGCACGTTCTGTTGATTGATTTAAAATATGAAAGGCAAGTCGCTGTGCGGTCTTACTTCCTATTCCGGGTAATTTTTCAAACTCTTCTATTAAATTTTGAAGGGGCAAAGCAAAGTATTCCATAATTTCCTCCGTATTTGCATTTAAAAAATCTGTAATTTATTTTTAAGACCCGAAAATCTTCTTTGTATATTATCATTGTTAATATAGATTTGAATTATATCCTCCTGCCCAACAAGGACAACAAGGTTTTTCGCACGTGTAATGGCTGTGTATAAAAGATTTCTCGTCATTAGAAGCCGATGTGTTTCGCACATTGGTATAATCACGGCTTCAAACTCGCTCCCCTGACTTTTATGTACTGTTGTGGCATACGCAAGCTCGAGCTCGTCAAGCATCATAAAATCATATGTTACAAGCTTATCGTCAAAGGCAACAGTTAATTTTTGAGCAGATTTATTTATATCCGAAATAAATCCAACATCTCCGTTAAAAATGCCAATTCCATTCTCAGTGCTGTTTATACGCGTCCATTCCATCTGATAATTATTTTTTATCTGCATAACCTTGTCGCCAAGGCGAAAGGTACATCTGTTTGTCATATACTCGGATTTATCTGGCGATGGTGGATTTAATTTATCCTGAAGCACAGCGTTAAGATTTGTGACACCGATTAATGACTTGCGGGTGGGGGTCAGGACTTGTATTTGTGAAATCCCGTTAAATCCGTATTTTTGGGGCAGACGCCTTGCACATAAATCGGCAATAGTGTCAGGCAGGGACACTGGGTCATCTCTTTTGACGAAAAAGAAGTCGTTGTCTGCGTCGTTAAGATGCGGGTATTCGCCGTGGTTTATTCTGTGCGCGTTTACGACTATCATACTTTCGCGGGCCTGTCTGAAAATTTCGGTCAGCTTTATGCAAGTCAGCACCTCGCTGTCGATGATATCCTTTAGCACATTACCCGCTCCGACTGACGGCAATTGGTCGCTGTCGCCGACCATTACTATCCTTGCCCCGCGTGACAGGGCTGCAAGAAGGCTGTCCATCAGTAAAAGGTCAACCATCGACATTTCGTCAACTATCAGTACATCACAGTCAAGCTTATTATTTTCATTTTTTGCAAATCTGTTTCCTACCTCATTTTCCCCTGGGGTAATCTCTAATAATCGATGAATTGTTTTAGCTTCCCTTTTACAGACCTCGGTCATACGCTTTGCCGCCCTGCCTGTAGGAGCGGTAAGCATTACTCGCTTTCCTGATTGCTCCATAAGCTCAATTATTGTGCGGATTATTGTGGTTTTACCCGTACCGGGACCGCCCGTTATAACAAGTGCAGAGTTTGAAAAAACGCTTTTTACTGCATCAAGCTGTGACTCTGCAAGTAAAATTCCGTTTTTCTTCTCGATGTCTTCTATCAAAGGGTCAATTTTGCTCATATCTACATCAAATACAAGCTCTGACATTTCGATAAGGCGCGAGGCAACACGCCTTTCAGCCTTATAATATTCATCAAGATATATTGCATCATATTCGCCCATATTGCTAAGAACCAATTCTTCGCTGAGTAATAACTCCGAAATTACGTTTTCAATATTTCCTGCGTCAATCTCGAGTGTTTGAGCAGCATATGTAACAAGCGCAGACCTTGGAAGGAACGTGTGACCGTTTAAGTATCCTATTTGCTTTAACAAAAATTTAATCCCGCAGGATACGCGCTCAAAGGAATTCTTGGCAAATCCAAGCTCGGATGCCATTTCGTCTGCAACCTTAAAGGTTATTCCGTCTATACGTTCTGCCATAACATAGGGGTTAGATGAGATGACGGCAACCGTATTTACGCCAAAAGACTGATAGGCGCGTACGGCAGACGATGGCGAAATTCCAAACCGCTGAAAGAACATTATTACTTCCCGAACCCCAACAAGCTCGGTAAATTTTTTATATATTTCGTCAACTTTTTTCTTTGTAAGTCCCGAAATTGCAAGAAGCTCATCGGGTGAATTTTCAATTATCTCGAGGGCGCTTGCACCGAACTTTTGCACAATTTTTTTTGCAGTTGCCTTGCCAATCCCTGGTAGCAGGCCAGATGCGAGATATTTTTCAATCTCAACCTCAGATGATGGCATATGCCTTTCATAGTATTCCACTTTGAATTGGTCCCCATATTCCATATGGACAACCCAGTCGCCGTGTGCCTCTATTCTCTCGCCTTCGCATAGGTTTGGCATATATCCTGTCATAGTGATAAGCTGTCCTGCACTTGCGACATCGCAGACAGTATAGCCGTTTTCTGCATTTTCGTATATTATGCTCTCTACCACTCCGTCTATCATTATCACGGCTATACCCTCCCCTCACATATATCGGCAATCATCTGCCATAGGTTTTTGTTATTTCATTTATAGTTTTAGCAAGCTCATCTGTAAGAAGCTCCATTCCCCCAAGACGCCACTGCCAGTTACCGCTTGATTTTGCAGGAGTATTCATTCTCGATGATGAATCAAGCCCCAAAATATCCTGAATGGTAATAATCGAAATATCTGACACAGATGAAAGCAGGACCCTGATTAACGCAAGGTTTATGTCATCATCTTCGGATAAATGAACGTATTTGCGGATAAATTTTTGGCAGTCAATGCTCTCATTTGCATACCAACTGCAGGTTGTATCGTTATCATGAGTGCCAATATATGAAACACAATTTTTATCGTATTTATGTGGCAAATATTCGCTTGAACCATCAGGGTTAAAAGCAAATTGAAGAACCTTCATTCCTGGGAAACCTGTATAATTTAAAAGCTCACGTACTTTATCATCAATTGTACCGAGGTCCTCGGCTATAATATCAGATTTTATATCCCGAGAGTTTTTCAAAACGTCAAAAAAGGCTTTGCCGGGTCCGTCAATCCATTTTCCGCCTACGGCATCTTCATCGCCAAACGGGATTGAATAATAGGCAGAAAAGGCTCTGAAATGGTCTATTCTTACTATGTCACATATTTTGAACATAGCCTTTATTCTAAGCATCCACCAGTCAAATGAAGTGGATTTTAAATAACCCCAATTATAGAGCGGGTTTCCCCATAGCTGCCCCTTTGGAGAGAAATAATCGGGCGGACATCCCGCGACAGCTGTTGGTCGCAGAGTGTCATCAAGGCACAAAATTTCAGGATGTGCCCAAGCGTCTGCGCTATCTGCTGCAACATATATCGGCATATCACCGATTATTTTAATATTTTTGGAATTTGCGTAAGCCTTAAGCTTGTTCCATTGTTCGAAAAACTTATATTGAACATAAATCCAAAACTCAATTTCAAATTCAAGACGTTTATAAGCGGATGAAATCGCATCTGCAGTTCTGAATTTGGCTCCTTCTTCCCACTGCCAATACGGTATCATATCGTTTTCCTGCTTTAGAGCCATAAACATAGCATAATCTTCAATCCAATAAGACTCTTTTTTTCTGAATTCTGAGAGCTCGTTTTGAAGCTTTGAGCGCTCGAAACGATAAGCAGATTTTAGAACGGTAAATCGATTTTTATATAATTTTTCATAATCAACATAGCGACTATCATTTCCCCAATCTATGCGGGATAGCTCAGTTAAATCCAAGGCACCGGCTTGCGCTAACATTTCAAGGTCAATAAAATACGGATTTCCCGCAAAGGTTGAATATGATTGATATGGGGAATCTCCATACCCTGTAGGCGAAACAGGAAGTATCTGCCAGTATTTTTGTCCTGATTTTGCAAGAAAATCCACAAATTCATAAGCGGATTTTCCCATTGTCCCAATTCCATACCTTGACGGCAGGGACGATATATGCATTAATATTCCGCAACCACGCTCCACTTTAAGTATCCTTTCTTTTTATTCATATGACAATATAGATATGTAAAGGAAGCAGATTTATTCTGCATCCTCGCCCCCTGGACCATCTCTGCGCTCAGTTTTATCATTGGGGCGGTTTTGACCTGTAGAAATCCATTTGTTGTCAGTTGCGGATTTCTTCTGGTCATCTTTTTTCTTGTTGTCCATACATAATCACCTCTGATGTAGTATGGATATTTACAGATAAAAATATAATACAATTATGTATGTTATAGTCAGCTTCTTGATTTTATTTTTCTAAATATGAATTTAATCAATTCAACAATCGAAAATGCTAATGAACAATTTCTGCAATTTCACCGAGATGATGAATTTCATATGTAACAGGAATGCCCAAAGAGTTAGGATTATGTTCCGGATTAAACCAACAGGTATCGATTCCTGCATTATAGCCGCCTTTCATATCGCTTGTGAGAGAATCTCCTATCAGGAGCACCTCATTTTTGCTGGTTATACCAAGGTTTTCAAATACATAATCAAAATATTCCTTGTTTGGTTTCTCTGTGCCAACATTTTCTGATATAAAAATCGCATCAAAAACTTTGTTAAGTCCTGAAAGGTGCAATTTTCTTTCCTGTGCCACCTTTGTGCCATTTGTAACAGCAACAAGAATATATTTCTCTTTCTGCGAAAGAAGTATATCCTTTGCTTTATCAACAAACTCTATATAGTCGCCAAGTGTTATTTGATAGTCCTCATTAAATTTTTCTGCAATCGTTATATCCACGCCTATTTTCTCGAAGAACTCCTTAAACCTTCCAATTAAGATTTCCGCCTTAGAAAGTTCATTTTTTTCAAGCATTTGCCAGTATTTTGAATTTATTCCCGAATACAGTTTAATCATTTTATCGCTGCATTCACCTATTTTATATTTTTTAAACAAAGTTCGCATTGCATAAGCCTCAGATGCAAGAAAATTCAGCACGGTTCCGTCTATATCCCACAATAAATATTTATACATAATAATTCCTTCTTTACATAATGACGGTAATGATATCCTTATTTAAAAAAGCTCGTACTTTTTTAACATTTTCTTCACTGTACTCTATTTCAGAGGAATACATTCTTACAACATCAAGCATCGCTTCAAAGCTTTCACCAGATGAAAGTATTGCCCCTAAAACCCAACAGCTCAAGAGGGCAAAAGAAGCCCCGTTTTCAAAGTGACGAAATATAAAGTAGCAGGCAAGCTGTTCAAAGAAAATTTGTAAACCTTCCCTTTCAAATATAGCTATGCCTTCTGCGTTTTTCAGCTTTTCAAGTTCATTTTCCCAACTTTTATCAAGCCTTTCAAGAGACATATAAAAGTCATAAAGCTCTTTATTCGAAAATTCGAATTCCAAGTTGTATCTTTTTGCAAGATTTTTAAATCTTTCGAGGATTGTAACATCTCGATTTTGTAAAATCTCAAAAACAGCCTCGCGCTCTTTGAAAAATTCATAATTTTCTATCGCCGATGGCAAGGGAATTGAAAACTTTTCTTCTTCAGTAAGTATAATTCTTGCGGCCTCTTCGCAGCAAAGTCCCAACCCTGTTTCGGTAAAATCCTCATAAAAGTTAGTAAATCTTGGGTGCAGATAGCATATATCACATATTGCTCCCTCGCCCAGTTCACATATAATATCACAAAGTCCGATTTTATTAAGGAATGGGCAACGCTCATCTTCAGTTAAAATAAAGTGCGGAACCTCACCCGTAATACTCTTCCTTATTCTTTCGGCAAACTCGCCGCCGAGGGAATTGTACAAATCCATTGTTTCCTGGTCAATATCAATTTCCCAGCCAATGCAACAGCTGTGTTTACACTTGTCGGCAATACATTTGAATTTTTCATAGTAATTAGGAAATACTTCTCTCATAAAATCCTCATTTAGGCTCGAGACAGGTTCAGTAAAATTTTTAATGGGGGTTATCCTAGCACTTTTATCACGTAAGCGGCAATTGTTTTTGCGTATTCCACAAGCTTATCGCATTCGATGAATTCATTTGGCTGATGCGCCCCGCCTGCCTTTGAAAAATCGCGGCCTGCACCAAAGGCGAACGCATTGCTGTTGCCATATTTGGAGATAACGGATAAATCAGAAAGACACGACCCACAAACCAAAGGAGCAACTCCTGTTGCCTCTTTTGCGGACTCAACCATAAGCTGTATATCCTCACTGTCCGGCTCACAGAAAATATAGTGGAAAAATCTTGTCGCGGGGGTGAATCCATCTCCTACAATGCCGAGAGGCTCAAGTTGTTTTTTAAGTTCTTTATCAAGTGCGTTAAGCTCTGAATATATTTCGTCCTTTGTCTTATCTGTATAGAATATAAAATGTACTTCTCCGGAACCAAGGTCTGCACCGGAATTTCCAGCGCGTACCCCCATATATCTTAAAGCCGTCCCAGGAATTAGTGTACCTTTATAAAATCTGTTTTCTTCAAGCTCTTTCCTGCGGTTTTCACCAAATTTATCAACAGCCTCAAGGACAATCGGAATTGCAGCTGCCGCAGCTCTCGCGCTGTCAACTGTTTCCTTTGTGTGGAAGAGATATTTCATTTCTCCGCCGCCTGAACCGCAATGCCAAAGCTGTCCTTCTCTGCCATCCATATTAACTATACGTTTGCACGGATATTTTAAAATAGCGGCAAGCGCCCCGTGCGAACCGCCGTATTCCTCGTCGCAGTATATTCCAAGAAGCAGGTTCTTCTGCGGTTTAAAGCCTAATTCCTTAAGGAGTTTTATTATAAAAAGGGATGTCGCAATACCATACTTATCATCACACGCCCCCCTGCCAAAAATCTTCCCGTCCTTAATTATTCCTGAAAGAGGTTCTGTATCCCAGTTTGCAAGTTCGCCTATTTTAACTGTATCGGAATGTGCCATCAGCATAAGCTCATCTGTATTTTCATTTCCTTCCCAGCGTGCAACCACGTTATATCGGTTTTCAAGTCCTCTGCCCGGCATATAATCAGGGTGATTTTCAAAACCTTCGATATCAAGAGGAGAGTATAAGTCACTTTCAAGGCCAAGATTTGTGCAGATATTATGTATATACTTTGCACATTCTTCCTCATTTCCATAATCTCCAAAGCTTTCTGAATTAATTTTAACAAGTTCAGAAAGCAAATTAAATAACTCATCCTTACGCTCGTCAATTAAATTGCAGATGTTTTCAATGTTCATTTTTCATTCCTCCAAATTATAAAAAGTGTTTTAGGCTTCCATTCTCATAAAATCAGTGTGTTTAAGGTTTATTGTACCATAAAATTTCAATGCTTTCAACCGCAAATTATTAAGTCTTTAGGGGAGGCGGTAAGGTTCTCAATACCATTTTTTTGCACGACAACCATATCTTCTATACGAACCCCGCCAAGCCCTTCTATATATATTCCGGGTTCGCAGGTTACAACCATATTTTCCTTTAAAATAATATCCGACATTGGAGATAAGTTGGGGAGTTCGTGTATTTGCAGACCAATCCCGTGTCCGAGAGAATGACCGAAAAATTTTCCGTAACCTGCATCTGATATTACCTTTCTTGCCGCACCGTCCGCATCTCTTCCTTCTATTCCATCACGGATTGCTTCAAGTCCGGCAAGCTGGGCATTTAAAACTGTTTGATATATTTTAACCTGTTCATCTGTAGCTTTTTCTATTATCACTGTACGTGTCATATCCGAGCAATAGCCGTTATATACACAGCCGAAATCCATAGTCACAAAATCACCGCACTTCAGTTTTGTTCCATCAGGCATCCCGTGAGGCATACTCGATTTTACGCCTGAAACAACAATTGTTTCGAAAGATGCACCGTCTGCCCCCAGAAGGCGCATTTGGTATTCAAGCTCTGCGGCAATATCTCGTTCTGAGACCCCTGATTTAATTTGGGGCAAAACTTTCTCGAAGGCTAAATCGCCTATTTTTTCAGCTTGGCGAAGATAATATATTTCCTCATCTGTCTTTATCATCCGCAAAAGATTGAGCTTGTCGTCGACGCCTGTAAGCTCTATATTGGAAATTCCTTCCCTGTATCTTTCAAATTCCCTTACTGTCATAACAAAATTTTCAAATCCAATTGAGCGTACGTTATTTTGCTCAAGCTTTTCTTTTATAGCTCCAATAAGCTTACCTGATGAAAATTCAATTACTTCAAAATCGGGGGCTTCGCTCTTTGCGGCAACTGTATACCTTGAATCGACAAATAAAACTCTGAAATTTTTGCTGACTACCGCAACACCGTCACCACCCTTAAAACCAGTAAAATATTTCAAATTATATGGCGAGGTTATTAAAATAGCATCAAATTGCGCTAATGAATTACTTAGTTTATTATACATAATAATCACCCATTTTGAATGTTTTGCATATAGATACCTTTTAATTCGGCAGCATCGCGTGTTTGGGTGCCCGCAGATTCGCATATAATCCTTGGGGTCAAGGCTCGCTCTGCCAAAATTTCGGCGATTGGGGTAAACTCGGGCTCATACTCCTTTTCTGCAAAAGTATGATGCTTTTTCTCTCCCGCGTTTGTATATTCTATACGGCTGTAATGTATATGAAAGTTGCGCGCTCTTTCCTTTCCAAGCTTATTTTCTATTGCATCAAATACAGCATAAAAATCCGACTTTTCTTTCAAAGAGCCAAGTGTCATTGAGTTTACGTGGCCGAAATCAATTGTGGGAATTAACCGTTCATCTATTAAACAGAGCTTCATAACCTCTTCTACTGTTCCAAGTTGTTTTACTTTTCCCATTGTTTCGGGGCAAATATGAATATCACCAAAACCTTGCTCATCCGCTGCATCCAACGCCATTTTCAAAGTATCTGTTGCGAGGGCGAGGGCCTCGCGTCGAGTGATGCTTCCGCAAGAGCCTGAATGAACGACAATCCTGTCTGCACCCATATGCTTTGCAGCGCGCAGGGTATCTAATATATAGCTTATACTATTTTTTCGTTTCTCTTCGTCTACAGACGAAAGGCTTATATAGTACGGAGCATGCACAGATAATAAAATCCCATTTTCATTTGCGATTTTTCCAAGTTTCTTTGCGGCATCATCGGAGATTTTTACTCCTCGTCCGCATTGGTATTCATAACAGTCAAGGTTATGCTCATTTAACCACAGAGGCATTTCAAGTGCCGACTTATTACCTGCATTATAAAAATCCTCGCAGTTTCCTGCGGTTCCGAACTTTGCAAACATATTCCCTCACCCTATCTGTTAATAATGTAGTTATATGAAGAAACGGCGGGGTATCCCCGCCGTATAAATCCTTATCTGAATTTACGCTTTCTTGCAGCCTCAGACTTCTTTTTACGCTTCACGCTGGGCTTTTCATAGTGTTCTCTTTTCCTAACTTCGGATAAAACACCTGCCTTGGCGCAAGAACGTTTGAAGCGACGAAGTGCACTATCTAATGATTCATTATCTTTTACTCTAATTTCAGCCATGGTACTACCCTCCCTCCAAGTATGGTCAACACTAAGATGTCAAGGTGAAAAAATTCTACCCTACAATTATACAGAAATTTGGATAATATGTCAAGTAAAATTATTAATTATTTTAAAAATTTTGCTACTTTTTGTTTTCAACCATACTCTTAATTTTATCCATGGCCTCCGATATTCCTCCTACCTCATCTATAAGTCCGCATTTTACGGCCTCTTCGCCGAATAATACCGTGCCCGTATCATTTGATATATTTGCGGTGGCAAGCATAATATTACGAAAGCTTTCTTCGTTTATATTTGAATTTCTGGCAACGAATGATATTAATCTGTCTTGAATTTTGTTCATTTGTTCAAAGGTTTGTGGAGAATTTATAATGGTCCCCGTTGTTCTTATGGGGTGTACTATCATAGTTGCGGAAGGAACGATAAATGAATACTTGGCTGATACCGCAAGAGGAACGCCTATGCTGTGTCCCCCGCCAAGCACGATTGATACAGTAGGTTTTCTCATGCTTGCAATTAACTCTGCAATTGCAAGCCCAGCCTCTACATCACCGCCGACTGTATTGAACATCAAAAGAAGTCCGTCAATTTCATCATCCTCGTCTATTCTGACAAGCTCGGGGATAACATGTTCATATTTTGTAGTTTTGGTGGTTCCGGGAAGAGCAACATGCCCTTCGATTTCACCAATAATTGTCATACAAAATATCCGCCCTGCCTTACAATCTATGTTAACACTTGACATTTCTTTTATTCTGTCGTCATTTGATTTTCCTTGAGTTTTATTTTCCATTTATCTACACTCCGATTTATTTCTTATTATATTTTTAGTTAGTATACGCAAAAATTACTTTACTAATCTTGTCATTTATGATATACTAATTGAATATAAGTTTTGAAAGTAAGGTGTGATTTTTATGCCAATTAAAGTACAGGATAATCTTCCCGCTATTGAAACGCTGGGGAGTGAAAATATTTTCGTAATGACGGAAAACCGTGCAATGACACAGGATATACGTCCGCTTAAAATTTTAATACTTAATCTTATGCCAACAAAGATAACTACAGAAACACAGCTTTTGCGTATGCTGGGCAACTCGCCTCTTCAGGTTGACATCAGTTTTATGCATACCAAGAGCCATATCTCTAAAAATACGTCAGTAAGCCATCTTAAAACCTTTTACGGCACCTTTGACGATTTTAAAAATAAAAAATTTGATGGTATGATTATTACAGGCGCCCCTGTAGAAACTTTGGATTTTGAAGAGGTTGATTATTGGGATGAGCTGTGCGAGATTATGGAGTGGTCAAAAACCAATGTAACCTCCACCTTTCATATATGCTGGGGGGCGCAGGCGGCACTTTACTATCATTATGGTGTACGCAAATCCCTTCTTGATAAAAAAATGTTTGGAATTTTTTCGCATACGATTGCTCCCGAAAAAAAACATAAAATGCTTTTGCGCGGATTTGATGATGTATTTTATGCTCCTCATTCAAGACATACGGAGATAGTTAAAGAAGATATATTAAATGTACCTGAGCTTGAAATCTTATCCGAGTCCGAAGAGGCAGGTGTTTACATCATTACTGCAAAAAGCGAGCGTCAGTTCTTTATAACGGGGCACTCGGAATATGACCTCGAAACGCTGGCAGGGGAATATTTCAGGGATGTAGAAAAGGGTATGGATATTGACGTGCCTAAAAATTACTTCCCGGATGACGACCCAACAAGAGAGCCTGTTATGAATTGGAGAGCCCATGCAAATCTTTTATACTCAAATTGGCTAAACTATTTCGTATATCAGACGACTCCTTACAATATAGATGATATAAAATAAATTCAGGTGGTAATGATAATGTTTCTTATTGAAGCTTTAAAAGCAATAATTCTCGGTATTGTGGAAGGCATTACCGAATGGCTTCCTATCAGCAGTACGGGGCATATGATACTTTTAAATGAGTTTATGAATACCGCAGAGGGCTTTTTCGGGTCGCAGGTGTTCTTGTATGTAATTCAGCTTGGCGCAATTCTTGCTATACTTACACTTTATTTTAATAAGCTTAATCCCTTTGCGCCGTCAAAATCGGCAAAAGAGAAAAATGATACCTGGCATATGTGGTTCAAGGTGATAATAGCCTGCATGCCTGCAGCCGTAATCGGTCTTTTGTTAAATGATTTTATGGACACATTTTCTACTCCGATAGTGGTCAGTGCGATGCTTATAATTTACGGAATTGCATTTATTATTGTAGAAAACCTTAATCACAAAACAAGAATTTCTGCAATAGAGGATTTGGACTACAAAACAGCCTTTCTTATAGGCGCGTTTCAAGTGCTTTCAATAGTTCCTGGAACGTCGCGCTCGGGCGCAACTATTTTAGGAGCGATTATATTGGGAACATCGCGCGCAGTTGCAGCCGAATTCTCCTTCTTCCTTGCTATACCCGTTATGCTCGGGGTGAGCGTCTTAAAGCTTACAACCTGTGCATATCCTACGGGCGCAGAGTGGATTTTATTATTAGTTTCAATGGTTGTTGCGTATATAGTGTCTATTCTTTCTGTAAAATTTCTCACAAATTATGTGCGCAAACACAATTTTAAATTTTTTGCATATTACAGAATAGTACTTGGAGTTATTTTAATTGCATATTTCATATTAAGTCATTAAAAAATGCAACAAGCAAAGCTTGTTTAGAGTGTCAAATAACTATATTTCAGCAAATAATTTGCATATGTATTGCCGAACCCAGTTCCGATGCGTCAACCAATCAATCATCGGCAATGCCTTGATTTCTTGGGACGCCCTGTATAGGTGTTGTTACCCAAATTAAAAATTTGGACAACGCCTATGCGTCAGCCAGGCCCTAACGCGATCCGTCGTTTCACTTCGTGAAACTCGGATAAAGGGGCTCTGCCCCTTTAAAACCCCGCGTTTATGGGGTTTGGGGCAACGCCCCAATCGTTTCTGCGAAGCAGAAACCGACTCCGCTCGGGTGGGCGAGCGGAACAGGGCAAGGCATAGCAGATGCAATCTTTTTGCAAAATATATACTTTTAGATATGTAAAAAATGCAACAAGCTTATTAAAGCTTGTTGCATTTTAAATTATACCCAATTTGCACTCCCTGACATCAAGGTAACATTTTCAGAAGTTACGCTCAAAATACCTCTTTCAACACTGATGAATTTTTTTGTTCCGTCTTCGAAGTCTATTTGACACTCGCAAGGCTTTGCCGAGGTTATAAACGGGGTATGATTTGCCATCACAGCAAGGTCGCCCTCTGCGCCTCTGAGCGATATTTTAACTATTTCCCCATCGTACAAATTTCCGTCAGGTGTTGATATAATAAATTTAAATGTTTTCATTATACCACCTTTTTTGCCTTTTGGGCAGCCTCATCAATGGTTCCGACAAACAGGAACGCAGACTCGGGCAAAGCATCGTGCTTACCTTCGATAATTTCCTTAAATCCTCTTATAGTTTCTGAAAGAGGCACATATCTTCCGGGGATACCAATAAACTTTTCGGATACGTGGAAGGGCTGTGACAAAAACCTTTGAATTTTTCTCGCCCTTTGAACAAGCAATTTGTCTTCGTCGGATAGCTCATCCATACCCATAATCGCAATGATATCCATTAATTCCTTATATCTTTGCAGTATCCTTTGAACCTCGCGGGCAACTAAATAGTGTTTTTCGCCTAAAATATCCGCAGATAAAATACGGCTTGTGGATTCAAGCGGGTCAACCGCGGGATAAATACCCTGTGATGCGATATTTCTTGAAAGAACAGTTGTTGCATCAAGGTGCGCAAAGGTTGTTGCAGGGGCAGGGTCTGTCAAGTCGTCCGCAGGGACATATACCGCTTGTATAGATGTAATTGAGCCTTTTTTAGTAGATGTAATTCTCTCCTGAAGCATACCCATCTCATTTGCCAGGGTAGGTTGATATCCAACAGCGGACGGCATTCTTCCAAGAAGTGCCGATACCTCGGAGCCTGCCTGTGTAAACCTGAAAATATTATCTATGAATAAGAGGACATCCTGCCCCTCTTCTTCGCGGAAATATTCAGCCATAGTAAGTCCAGATAGCCCTACTCTCATTCTTGCACCGGGCGGTTCGTTCATCTGTCCGTAAACCAGAGTTGTGTTAGCCAAAACACCCGAATCTTTCATTTCGTTATATAAATCATTTCCCTCGCGGGTACGCTCGCCAACCCCTGTAAAGACAGACAATCCACCATGCTCTTTTGCAATGTTGTTGATAAGTTCCATAATCAATACAGTTTTACCAACACCCGCACCGCCGAAGAGTCCGATTTTACCTCCCTTTGAATATGGGCAAAGGAGATCTATTACTTTAATTCCCGTTTCAAGAATTTCTGTTGACGTTGAAAGCTCCGAATATTCAGGTGCAGGTCTGTGTATATCCCATTTTTCAACATTCTCGGGTGGCGGCTGATTATCTACAGGATTACCGAGAACATTAAAAATTCTGCCGAGTGTCTTCCTGCCAACAGGCACGCATATTGCCTTGCTCGTATCTGTAACCTCGGTTTCTCTTGTCAGACCATCTGTTGAGGACATAGCAATACACCTTACAGTATTGTCACCGATATGTTGTGCAACCTCAACTGTCAAGGTCTTTTCGCCTATATTCATAGTAAGGGCATTATATATCGCGGGTAAATTCCCTTCTTCAAACCGAACGTCTACTACAGGCCCCATAACCTGAACAACGTTACCTTTTAATAAATTTGACATAATTTTCTCCTTATATACCGCTTCCGGCTACTATTTCTGTAATCTCCTGTGTGATCGCACCCTGTCTTGCACGATTGTATTCAAGCTTGAGATTTTCTATCATTTCGCCTGCGTTCTTACCTGCCGAATCCATTGCAAATCGCCTTGCAACAACCTCACAAGCAAAGCCCTCTCTTGTTGCCTCTACTATTTTAGCCGCAACGTATTCTTCGATAATTGCCTCAAGTATAGTTTTTTCATCAGGCTCAAAAATGATGTCGGACTTCAATGTATTTTTCTTCTTTTCAAGAGGCAAAATCCACTCAAGTTCAGGAATTTGCACCATCATAGAAATGTATTTTGTATATATAATTCCTATCTTTTTATATTTGCCTTCTTTGAATTCGGAACACAGCTTTTTTGCAATTTCTATGGCGTGCAAATATGAAAAGCCTTCTGCCCTTATAATTTCTTTATTATATCGCTCTGATGCTCTCTTCCCTATCGGAATTATTTCGGAATAAGAGGTAGCTTCTGTTTGCTTAAAGATGTTTGAATTATATCCTCCCGCAAGACCGCGGTCACCCGCAACTACAATAAGGCATATGTCCTCGTTATCTCCCGATTTCATATATTCACTGTTTTCGCAGACTCTTGATGAAGAGAGCATATCAATCGTATTGCCCATTGAACCTGCATATTCCCGACTGTTTTGCATAGCGATTGTTGCCCCACGTATTTTTGCGGATGCAACAAGTCCCATCGCCTTTGTCAAATGCAAAGTGGAGTCTACGCTTTTTATACGGGTTTTTAAGGTTTTTGTATCTATTCCCATACAGTCTACTGCCTCATTTCTTCAAGAGCCGTTTTGAGCTCTTCTACATCCTCATCGGCATAGAAGTTATTTTCAAATCTTTCAAGTAATGAAGAGTATTTTTCTTCAAGCAGTTCAAAAAGGCGTGTTTCATATTCGGCAACATCGGAAACCGCAACGCCATTCAGCCAACCATTTACAACCGCATACACGATCGCAACCTGACACCCTACGCGAACAGGAGCATTGCGCTTTTGCTTAAGAACCTCAACAATTCTCTCACCCAATGCAAGACGATTTTTTGTATCTTCGTCAAGGTCGCTGCCAAATTGTGCAAAAGCTTGAAGTTCGCGGTACTGTGCGTATAAAAGCTTGAGCTCACCTGATACCTTCTTCATAGCCTTAAGCTGTGCAGAACCACCTACACGGCTGACAGATATACCGGGGTTTATAGCAGGCATAATTCCCGCGTGGAAAAGCTCGGTTTCAAGGAAAATCTGTCCATCAGTTATAGAAATAACATTGGTCGGGATATATGCCGAAACGTCACCCGCCTGAGTTTCTATTATGGGCAGCGCCGTTATAGAACCGCCGCCGTATTCGGGTGCAACGCACGCAGCTCTCTCAAGGAGTCTTGAGTGCAGGTAGAATACATCACCGGGATACGCCTCTCGTCCCGGCGGACGGCGAATAAGCAGAGAGAGTGCGCGGTAAGCTATCGCGTGTTTTGATAAATCATCATATATTATTAAAACATCCTTTCCCTGCTCTCTGAAATATTCTGCCATTGCACACCCTGAATAGGGTGCAACATATTGAAGCGGAGCGGTCTCGGACGCAGACGCTGATACAATGATTGTATAATCCATTGCCCCTACTTTACTAAGTTCGCTCGCTAATTGTGCCACGGCGGTATTTTTTTGTCCTATTGCAACATATATACAAATTACGCCTGTGTTTTTTTGGTTGATAATCGTATCTATTGCAATTTCAGTCTTACCTGTCTGTCTGTCGCCTATTATAAGCTCTCTTTGCCCCCTGCCAATAGGAATCATACTGTCAATAGCTTTAATTCCCGTCTGGAGAGGAACGGATACGCTTTTTCTCTCTATAATTCCCGGGGCTTCTGACTCTATTGGGCGTACCTCTTTTGTGTTAATCGGGCCATTGCCGTCAATTGGATTGCCTAATGCCCCCACAACTCTTCCAATCAAAGCCTCGCCTACGGGCACCGATACAACCTTTCCTGTGCGATGAACCTTTGAACCCTCGCGTATGTCATTTGTGTCTGATAAAAGAGCAACCGAAACAGTTTCGTTTTCTAAGTTTTGGGCCATTCCAAAGCTTCCGTCCTCGAATTCAAGTAGTTCGCTTGACATACAAGACCTAAGCCCATAAACTCTCGCAATTCCGTCGCCTACCAGAATTACACTGCCAGTTTCCTGCATTTCTATCCTTGATTGATAATTTTTAATTTGTTCTTTAATTATTTCACTGATTTCATCAGGTTTTATATTCATTTAAACATCACATCCTTTGCATCCTTAAGATGCCTCTGAAGGCTTGCATCAGCTATTTTGCCGTCGATTTCGACGATTAAACCGCCTAAAATAGACTTGTCAACTATAGTCTTAAGCAACACCGTATGACCGCTCGTCTTCTCAAGTTTTTCCTTTAGCGCCTTTTGTTCTTTATCACTCAGCGGAACTGCACTTATAACCTTCGCGGTTGATACCTTAATCATTTCATTGAGCAGGATATTATACTCCTTTACACACTTACCAAAATATTTAATATATCTTTTTTTACAAAGCAATTTTAAAAAAGACAGCACATCCTCTGGTAATGATTTTGAAAAGGCGGAGTCTATAGCGCTTAATCTTTCGCCCATAGGAATTATCGGCGACGACAGAAGCTCGGTGTATTTAGCGTTTTCCGAAAATGCGGACAAAGCAAGGTTTAATGCTTTTCCGTACTCCTCTGCATTTTCTTTTTCAGATGCAAGCATAAACAAAGCCTTTGCATATTCGCGAATTACCTCACTCATTTTCATCACCTATCTTTTCAATAAATGAGTTTATAAGGTAACGATGGTCGGCGAGGTTAATTTCCCTTTCCAAAAGCTTGTTTGCGAGAGCTGTAGAAACCTCAACGATTTCCTGCTTAATTTCAGCCTCAGCCTTTTTCTTTTCAAGCTTTGCCTGATTTTCAGCCAGACGGACTATAACTCCTGCCTGTTCTTTTGCTTTTGAAACTATCGACTCGCTTTGCTTTTTAGCACTTTCGTGTGCCGCTTTAAGCATCTCATCTGTTTCTTCCTTTACAGAGGTTATCTTTTCGTCCCAGAAAAGCTTATTTTTTTCCGCGGCTCGTCTTGATTCATCGGCTTCTCCGTATATCTCATCAATTTCATTCTGTCGTTTTGATAACATCTTGGTTACAGGTTTAAACAGAAATTTCTTGATTATGAAGAAAAGAATAATTAAATTTAATAATGAAATCAATATCTGCCATATATTGACAGAGATAACTTCTAATGATTGCATAGTCATTCACTCTCCGAGCTAACCAATTGTGGAAATAAGTATGTCAACAAATCTTCCTGGAGCAACAAACAAAAGCAGGATTGCGATAACGAGTGCATAAAGACCCGTTGTTTCTGCAATTGCGCAACCCATAAGCATTGTAGTCGTTACATCACTCTTGCTCTCGGGCTGACGCCCAATTGCTTCACACGCTTTTGCTACTGCGTTGCCTTCACCAATACCGGGGCCGATACCTGCTATCATAGCAGTTCCTGCACCCAAAGCACAACATCCTAAAATAATACCAATTGCAATTTCTAACATAAATAAAACCTCCTATAAATTTTTTTGCTTATGCACTTTTCTTTCCTCATATAATGCGAGAGGGAAGCCTCCCGAAATATACAGCATTGTAAGCATTGCAAAAATATATGCCTGCAGGCAACCGCTGAATATATCAAAATAAATTGATAAAATTGCCGGGATACCTACTTGTAAAAACGGAAATTTTCCCAGAAAACCCGGCAAGCTGCTCAAAACAATATTTGACAGTCCTTTTAGACCGGAGGCGACCAAGACCGATATTACCGCGCCCGATAACACATTGCCATAATGACGAAAAGCCATTGATATTGGGGTCGCTATCTCACTTATGATATTGAGTGGTGCCATAAGAACAGGGTTTGCAAAGCTTTTAAGATATTCTATAGGCCCGCATTTCATCTTATAATATGTGATTAGAGCAAAGACGAGGATTGACCAGCCGGCAAGGATATTCAGGTCCGAGGTCGGAGTGTATAAGCCAAATAATGAAGTTAGGCTCGAGAATGCAGAAAGTGCTAATATCGAAACAATGAATGGGGCAAAATCCGAAAAATATTTACCCATATTGCTAGCTGTCATAGCCTTGCTTTTTTCAACAATCATTTCTGCCAAGTAGTGTCTCTTTAACCATACTCCCGAGCTTATCCCATGGGTGAGATACAGACATAAAAACAAAATCGAAAGCATAACCATTCCTGAATTTATCTGCGATTCGGTAATCGGCAAATTTTGAAGCGGCATTTTTAATGTAAAAAAGATTTGCGCACCTGATATTACAATCCCTTCTCTCAAGGGAGTTGTCAAAACCTTTAAAGCAATGCTGAAACAAATCGGTAAAATCATTAATATTATAAAAATTATATCAATAATTTTAAACCGACGCGTATACTTAGTCACTTTTCAACCACTTCCTTTTCAACGTTATTTTTCCACAAAGGGCGCAGAGTAATCGCAATTCTCGGGAAAAATATTGGAATTATTACCGTAACTGTATTAAAATATGGCAGCAATACTCCGATTGCAACCGCAAGAAACATTGTAAGATTTCTTACGCTTTGCGATACCTGTATATTTTTTTTTGCATTTGCAGGCTCCTTCGTTAATGATTTTTGTATAGTTATTCCCATAAAAAAGAAATTTAACACAGCAACACTTCCGGATAAAAGGTTTCCAAGAAGCACTGTATAGTCCCATTTTTGCAAAATAAGAAAAATCGATTCCATAAGAACACTTAATATAAGGACCCAAAAAGTAATATATTTAGTTTCCCTGCATATAGTCTTATCTGGTTTTATCATAAAATTCCCCTCCTAGCTAGTTTATCAAAAAAAGTATAAATTAATTATAAATGATTAAATAACTTATTAAATCTATTTTTTACCATATAACCGTATCAAAGACATATATTGCTTATCTCCTTAATACTTATATATTGGTGATAAATATGAAGAGTCTTAAATCATACATAATGACAGGTATAATATTTGTATCTGTTTTAGGAACGCTCATGCACTTTGCATATAGCCTGTCAGGAAATAATTTTATTGTGGGTTTGTTCACTCCTGTTAATGAATCGATTTGGGAGCATACAAAATTACTTTTCTTTCCTATGCTGATATATTCTTTATATTTAAACAGAAAAATTAAAGATAATTATCCTTGCGTACTGTCAGCAATGATTTTGGGTGCACTTTCAGGGGTATTATTGATAATAATTTTGTTTTACACATATTCAGGTATATTAGGGTTTAATATTGCTTTTGCCGATATAGCTATATTTTATATCAGTGTTATAGTATCATTTTGGATTGCTTATAAAGCAATCCTATCCTGCCAATTTGATAAATATAATGTCGCCTTGCAAATTTTGAGTATATTGCTTATTTGCTTGTTTATAATATTTACATTATATCCGCCCGATATCCCCTTGTTTATTAATCCTTAAATTTTTGTAAAGAAGAGAGATAAAAATACTTTTTTTGTAAAAAAAGTATTGACAAATCATTTGAGCTGTGATATACTAATCCAGTCGTGGGTTAAGAGTATCAAAAACGACGAATTAGTAAATATGGCTCCTTGGTCAAGTGGTTAAGACTCCGCCCTCTCACGGCGGCTACAGGGGTTCGAATCCCCTAGGAGTCACCAAAAAAAACATCGACTTTGTCGATGCTTTTTTGTTTTACATAGTAGTAATATTTAATTAATCTTTATCGTCCTCTTCCTCAGAGATTATGTCGTCAGTATTATCAATTTCGGTTTCCTCAATAACACAGACAATCGCTTTTTCAATTCTGTGCTCTTGAACAGAGGTTACCTTTATCGACATATGCTTGGTTTCAAGCTCTACAGTATCCCCGTCAGCTGGAATGGCCTGAAGCTCGCTTAAAATAAGTCCTGCAAAGGTGTTAAAATCTCCGTCTTCAATTTCTATACCGAGAGCTTCTTCGACATCCTCAATCGGCGCAGAACCACTTACCTCCCAAGTATTCTCATCAAGCTGTATAATTTCTTTTTCTTCAACCTCAGGCTCATCATATTCACTGTATAGTTCGCCGACAATTTCTTCTATTAAGTCCTCTTGGGTAACAATTCCCTGAAAGCCGCCGTATTCATCCATAATAATTCCCATATGCTCATTTTCCTGTTGCATTTTCGAAAACAACTCATCAGCTTTTATGGTATCGGGGATAAACCACGCATCTCTCAAAATTGAGCGGATATCCGTTCCTCCGTTTAGCAACAAACGATAAAAATCGCGTGTAGACACCACACCGAGAACATCATCAATGCTTTCGCCGCAAACGGGATAGCGAGTATGATTGGTTTCGTCAATAATTTTCTTCCACTCATCAATGCTATCTTCAATCCAAAGAATGCATAATTCGGTACGGTGGGTCATTATTTCTTCAACAGGTTTATCATCAAGCTCGAAGATATTATGAATCATCTGTTTCTCATCATCATCTATTGCACCGCTTTCAGAGCCTATATCAACAAGCATTCTGATTTCCTCTTCCGTAACCTCTTCTCCCATATCCTCCTCTTTTACTCCAAGCAATTTTGAAAATATCGTTGCAAAGAAGGTGTTTATCCATAAAAACGGACGCATAACTGCGCAAATAATTTTAGTATATCCGACAAGCAGGAGGGCTGTTTTCTCCGGATTTTTTGCCCCAATTCTGCGCGGAACTAAAACAATGAAAACCATATAGCACAAGCAAATTATTACAATATCTATGACAATTGCCAGGATATGTATTACCACTGTTGCCGTATTGATGCTGAGGATATTTGCTGTCATCTGAAAGAGAGGCGTATATAATACGGAAAACGAGAGAACAGCAATTGTAATGAGCAGTATAACCGAATTAAACTCAAGTCCGTCTATAATTCCAGAAGGACTGCGGTCAAGCAAGGTAAAAAGGCGCTTTGCCCGTCTGTTTCCATCTTCTGCCTGCTGTTTCAGCCACGAGTCACTGACTGCAACACTTGCCGTTCTCGACAAAGTGTTGATAATAGATAAAACTATCAATATAAATAAAACCAAAAGCATAGGTTGCGGGGGCAACGAATCCAAAATAAATCAAATCCTTTCAAAATATAATATTGCCATTGTATCACATATATACATAGTTGTCAAAGCTTATTCAAGATAATCCTTTAACTTGCGGCTGCGGCTCGGATGCCTGAGCTTGCGGAGAGCTTTGGCCTCTATCTGACGGATACGCTCACGCGTTACGTCAAACTCCTTGCCGACCTCCTCTAGAGTTCTGGCACGTCCGTCATCAAGCCCAAATCTTAATCTTAAAACCTTTTCCTCACGCGGTGTCAGAGTGCTGAGTACGTCAACAAGCTGTTCTTTAAGGAGCGCAAAGGTTGCGGCCTCAGACGGGGCAGGTGCATCATAATCCTGAATGAAATCAACGAGATGGCTGTCCTCCTCTTCGCCTATAGGAGTTTCGAATGAAACAGGCTCTTGGGCAATCTTCATAATTTCGCCAACCTTATCTATCGGCATATTTACCTCTTTCGCAATCTCCTCAGGGAGCGGATCTCTGCCAAGCTCCTGAACGAGCTGTCTTGAGGCGCGAACAATCTTATTTATTGTTTCAACCATATGAACAGGAATACGAATGGTCCTTGCCTGATCGGCTATAGCTCTTGTTATTGCCTGTCTTATCCACCATGTTGCATATGTGCTGAATTTATAGCCTTTTGTATAATCAAACTTGTCCACTGCTTTTATAAGACCGAGGTTGCCTTCCTGTATAAGGTCAAGGAAGAGCATACCGCGTCCAACATAGCGTTTGGCAATACTGACCACGAGCCTCAAATTGGCCTCAGCAAGCTTTTTCTTTGCCGCACGGTCCCCCTCTGCCATACGTTTTGCAAGCTCTGCCTCTGCTTCGCTGGAGAGCAGGTCAACCTTACCTATTTCTTTGAGGTACATACGAACGGGGTCGTCAATGCTGACACCGCTGGGAACAGACATATCTGCAAGCTCCTCGCTGGTTATCTCCATATCCTCATCATCAAGGTCAATGTCGTCATCATCAATGCTTCCTGCAATTTCAACGCCATGTTTTTCGAGGTATTCAAACATTTTGTCAATCTGGTCCGCGTCAAGTTCGAGCTCTTCAAGCTTGTCGTTTACCTCTTTGTAATCAAGAACTCCTGTTTTCTTGCCCTGCTCAAGCAGACTTTGCAAAACTGTCTTTCTGTTTTGCTTTTTTACCATTTTTTCTTCATCCATCATATTGTACCTCCGTATTGCTTTGGCTTGTTGTTTTTCTTAACACTTGCCGATTTTTTTAATAAATTATCAAGAGCTTCCAAATCACCGCTCTTTAGCATTTCTTCCTGGTGCAATCTGTCATTTGCCTCAATTAAAATTTCAAGAGGTTGCAGACACGCCTTGCTTGTGACCATAACATTTTTATCATCCAAAAGTATTTTAGCAACATTCCCTCTGTCATTTTCGTCAAAGCAGTCAAGGATCCTGTTTATATCCGCGTTTCCGAAACTATCAAACATATCAAATATTATCTCAGCAAGCTTTCTGTGTAGCGGAACCGAGAAGTGATTCGGACCAACTGCTTTCTCTAAAACAATTTTATAAACTGTCTTATCGCAAAGCAGGGATAGCAGCAGCTGTTCTGCATTGAAAATCTTTGCATCCACGCCCGAGGAACGCACATTCTCATTGTTGCGTCGGCGCATTTCTCCTTCTTCCCTGCGTTCTTTTTCTCTTTCAAGCCCTCTGCGGATATTTAGTACAGAGGCGTTAATGCTGTCAACTGAAATTCCCGTTTTTTCTGCAACTCGCTTTGCGTATATCTCATATTCGACAGGATTTTTAATTTCTGCCAAAATTTTCGCTGCAGCCTCGGTGAACTCTAATTTATCCTCAGGGTCGTAAAAGTCCGTATTTTCGGCATCTGTTGGGATATATTGTTTCTGGATTTCGTCAATTCTATACTCTATGAAGGGCTTTGCTCCTTCAATCAGGACGCGAAACATATCCCCGCCTTTAGCCCTGACGAACTCGTCCGGGTCTTTCCCGTCGACTATTGTAAGAACCTTTGTTTTTATATCACAACTTGTCAAAATCTCTCCCGCACGAATTGTGGCCTTTTTTCCCGCCTCGTCCGAGTCGTAGCACAAAACCGCCTTTCCGCCATAACGTTTCACGATTTTTGCCTGTTGTTCGGTAAAGGCTGTCCCTAAAGAAGCGACTGCATTTGTAATCCCCTCCTGGTGCAGAGATATTACATCCATATATCCCTCCATAAGCAAGAGTCGTCCGCTTTTATCATTTTTGGCAAGGTTTATACCAAACAGGTTTTCTTTTTTCTTAAAGACAAGGGTTTCGGGGGAGTTCAAATACTTGCCCGTATTGCTCTTATCTGCCATTATTCTTCCGCCAAAGCCTATTATATTACCTTGCACGTTTATTATGGGAAACATAACCCGCCCATCGTAAAACGCATCGTAATACGTTCCGTTATCACGCATCTTTGCAAGACCGGCCTCATAGACCTCGTGCTCGCTGTAGCCCTTTGATTTCAGGTGGTCGATAAGGCTTGTCCACCCCTCAGGCGCATAACCTAAACCAAACATTTTTATGGTTGAATTTTTAATCCCTCTGTTTTTAAGATATGCGAGTGCGTCTGTGCCTTTATTACCCGCAAGGTTTGCGTAAAAGTATCTTGCCGCCTCGCTGTTTATAGTATAAATCAGTTGTTTTTTATCAGCGGTGTCCTTTTTTGAAGAAGATTTACCAAATTCGGGAACCTCCATTTTGACTCTGTCTGCAAGCAACTTGAGTGCATCCATAAAATCAAGGTGTTCTGCCGCCATTATAAAATGAATGACGTTTCCACCTGCGCCGCAGCCGAAGCAATGGAAAAGCTGTTTATCGGGTGATATAGAAAGGGATGGTGACTTTTTATCGTTATGCAGAGGACAAAGAGCTGCAAATCTGGTTCCCACGCGTTTTACTTTTGCGTATTCAGATATTACTTCAGTGATATCATTTTTATCAATAACTTCATCGACAAAGCTTTGAAAATCCGCATTCGCCATACCTTCACCCCTTATCATTATAATAGTCCATTAGATAATTCGACGTTCCCGACAAAATTCCTTTTATTTTTTAAAATTGCCAGAATTTTGGTATAAAATATTCGGAAAATTTCGCAACAGCATATCTGTCGCTCATACCTGCAATATAATCAGTTACAAGAGTTTCTATATCATCAGAGCGTCGCAGCAGGCTTTCGCTGTTTGGGATTAGAGCGGGACTGCTCATATATATTTTATACAGACCTTCAATTATCCCTTTTCCCTTCTTTTCCTCTGTTTTTGCCTCAGAGGATATATAAACGTTATCAAACATAAATTTCCGCAATTTCATCATAATATCATAAACATCATTTCGCATAGAGATATCGGGCTTGTTATCGCTCTCGGATACAACCGCCCATATCATTGTATTTATTCTTTTGGAATTCTTGGTTCCTAAAACATCGGTAAAGCTTTTGGGGATATCTTCCTCTTTTAAGACTCCTCCGCGAACCGCGTCATCAATGTCGTGATTTATATATGCGATTTTATCAGATATTGCAACAACCTGACCTTCGGGAGTAGACGGCTTTTGCTCTCCCGTATGGCATAAAATCCCGTCACGCACCTCCCAAGTAAGATTAAGCCCTCTGTCTTTTTCAAGAACATCAACAACCCTGAGGCTTTGCTCGTTATGTCTGAAACCGCGATTGCAAATATCATTAAGTACTTTTTCGCCCATATGTCCAAAGGGAGTGTGTCCTAAATCGTGACCAAGAGCAATTGCCTCTGTCAAATCCTCGTTAAGACCAAGCGCGCGAGAGATAGTTCGTGCAATCTGGGATACCTCAAGGGTATGGGTAAGTCGTGTGCGATAGTGGTCACCCTCAGGTGAGAGAAATACTTGTGTTTTATGCTTAAGCCGCCTGAATGCCTTTGAATGAACAATGCGATCACGGTCACGTTGAAAATTTGTGCGGAGTTCACACTCCTTCTCGGGGGTACTCCGCCCCTTTGACTGACCGCTTTTTGTTGCATATGGCGACAAAGTTTTATATTCCTTCTCTTGTGTAATTTCGCGCAGGTTCATATTAAAATCATTCCTTTTAAATATTGAATAAGCTTTTTAATTATATATATATTTCTGCAAAAAGCTCTTACTTCCTTTTTCGTATTGACAAAATTCGATTTTTGTTATATTCTGTGAACAACAATATAAAACAGCAGAATGGAGATTTCTATGATAAATACCTCGCCTACCCTTACTCCGCGACTCTATACAATTTCAAAACAAATTGATAAATGCAAATGCTTTGCCGACATAGGCACAGACCACGCATATCTTCCTGTCTTTATGTGTATGACAGGCAAATGTGAAAGGGCGATTGCATCGGATATAAATGAAGGCCCGTTAAAACGTGCCCAAAACACTGTCAGACAGTTTGGACAAGAGGAAAAAATTCAATTACGTTTGGGCTCAGGTCTTGATACATTAGAAGAAAATGAGGCTGATGTGATTGTAATTGCGGGGATGGGAGGAATTGAAATATCAAATATTTTGAAAATCGGAAAGAGCAAGATTTCACCATCTGCAACTGTGATTATTCAGCCAATGACATCTGTTCCCGAGCTTCGGGAATTTTTGTTCGAAAACGGATGGTCTGTAACAAAAGAAATACTCGCAAAAGAGGATGAAAAGATATATAATATTATCTCTGTCAAATTTGAGGGAGCACCTCCGCAAAAGCAATCTGAAGTTGATTTATATCTCGGGAAATATCTAATAGATAATAAACCCGAGTATTTTGAAGAATATTTATTGCTGAACATAAAAAAAGTCAAGTCCGCACTCAGCGGGCTTGAGTTTGCAAAAAGCGATGAAGCCAAAGAACGTAAGAGATACTTTTCGGAGCTTTTGGTGGCTTTGGAAAAAATATAATTTAACCGAATGCAAGCAATCCGAACCCGCCTGAAACGGCGTAATTTCGGTAGCCTTCGGTTTGTCATCTTTGCAAGGCGTCAGCCTTGCTGCATCTTCCGCGCCAAAATCTACTCAAAATTCCATCCGTTTCAGGTCGAAGAATTTTTAGAGTGAGAATTTTTGGTTGGAGCTTGGCAAAAACGCAGATAATCCTGACGGATTATCGAGTATTTTAACGCAGCGAAAGCGGGAATTCGCCTCTAAAAATCGAGGTTCGGATTATTTGCTTTCGGTTAAGGAGAGTTTTCTATGTATAAGGTGAAAGATATTGCAGAGGCTATCGAGCGTTTGGCTCCTGTAGGGCTTGCAGAAAAATGGGATAACGTTGGACTTATGACAGGTGACCCCGAGCAGGAGGTGAATGTTGTTTTTATATGCCTTGATGTAACCTCTGAAAATATAAGACGCGCAATAGATGCAGGCGCAGACCTGATAATTTCGCACCATCCTCTTATTTTTTCGCCTGTAAAAAGAATTGTAGAGGGCGATGTTCTCGGGGGAATTTTAAGAACTCTCATTAAAAACAATATTTCTGTATATTCAGCCCACACGAACCTTGATAACGCAGATGGGGGTATGAATGATGTTCTTGCGGATAAGCTTGGTCTTGAGGATGTACGTAGGTTTACAGACGAAGAATGTTGTGACAGCCTTGGGGCGCCGATTGATAATATAGGACGCATAGGCTATCTTGAAAGCCCGATTGAACTTGAGGATTTTAAAGCATTGGTAAAGAGCATTCTTGGCTGCCGCACCATACGCTCTCTCGGAAATCCCGCAGATATGGTAAACAGCGTAGCCCTCTGCACAGGTTCAGGCGGCGAGGGAATATATTCTGCATATCACGCAGGGGCAGATGTCTATGTAACATCCGACATAAAGCATCACGAAGCCCAACTTGCGTTTGAGCTTGGTATCAATTTGATTGACGCAGGGCATTTTGAAACCGAAAATACTATTTGTGAATTCCTGAAAGAATATTTAGAGCAGGTATTTTCCGATATAGATATAGTTTCTTCTGACGCAGAGCCCTATTTGCTATAAAATTTGCACACTTTGACGATAGCCGCAACAATTGTTGCGGCTATTACTAAATAACCGATTATTGTTACAGAATACGCAAAAAGACTTTGGGGAGATGGCTGAAAGGTTAATGGGTTGAACGTTTGACAGAGTGCCTCATCCTCTATTGGACTTATGAGCATTGCAAAAAATGTGAGCAAAAATGCAATTATCCCCTGAAGCAATTTCCCCACAATATATGTTTTTATTGAAAGCCCAAACGGCTTTATAAAGGCGTAGACTTGCGCCAAAACGGAAATCCCTGAAAATGCTGTGAAAAATGAAACAAGAGGTAAAATTTCTGCATTTGCCCCTTTCAGAAGTGTTGCAAGACCACCTGTTATTTCAAGTATAGAATACAAGTAATCCCGCAGAAAGAAATTCGGCAAAGCCCTTGTGAAAACCGCAAAAATAATAATAAATCCGCATATTAATAAAATTGTGTTTACAGATTTTACAACAGCTGCTCCTATATCAAGGACGGCTGTTTTTATTTCCGCATCTTCCCTCGCAGGCGGAAGCAATTTCTCCGCACTGCCTTTTTGATAATTTTTAAATATCATTCCACATATTATCGCAGACAAGATATGTACTATATATAAAAATACTCCCAGCTTGTAATTTCCAAGCATTCCTGTACCCACTCCGCCTATTATAAACATAGGTCCTGAATTATTGCAAAAAGCGAGCAGCTTTTCCGCTTCTGTTTTGCTGCACTCCCCCGACGTGTAAAGTGACGCTGCGCACACCGCGCCAACGGGATATCCGCTGATTATTCCGAGAGCAAACGCAAGAGCACCCGCCCCCGATACTCCAAACAATGGATACATTGCTTTTGAGAAAACTCTCCCCGCAATTCTTGCTGCTCCAAGAGCAATCAGTATATTGCCGCAAAAAATAAAAGGAAACAACGTTGGAATAACAATTTCTGCGCAGATATTAAGAGCGGATTCTGCAGCATCAATAGAATTTGCAGGTGATATAATCATTGCTGATGCCATATATATAACACCTGCAAATAACATTCCCTTTGCCAAATAGCTATAAGCCTGCCGCATACTCCCACTCCTTATCCTTATTTACTAATTATTTATTCCGATACAGTTTTTGATATTCATTTTTAAAGATTTAAGCGCATAAAAATAAATATCATCACACAAAAAAGAATGGAGATTTATATGCCTCGAAGACCAAAGGAACATAAAAATTTTATAAGAGAACGTATAGCCGATGCCGTGGACATATCCAAAGACATTCTGCTTGATACGTCTCTTATGCGAATCACAGGCTGTCGCGAGCTTATAATTGAGAATTACAAAGGAATTTTAGAGTACAGTGATATATGCATACTGATAAAGGCAAACCCAAATGCTATAAAAATTTGCGGTACTGAGCTTGAAATCAAGACCATAACCGATGAAATGCTCTTTATATCCGGAAGTATTGCGGGTATAAATTTTGTAAGCATATAATTTTTCAATAATTAACGGGTGACTTGTATGAAATCAGGAAAAATATTTAATTTTCTTATGGGAAGTCTTACTTTATGTGCAGATGGTCCATTTGCAGAAAGACTCATAAATATATTCAAAAACCGCGGCTTTCCTATTTGGGATATTAAAAGATGCGGCAGCTGCAGAATACTGTTTAAGACCGATATTCCATCTTTTAAACATATTCGCACACCCGCACGCAGAACGAAAAGCCGCGTCAGGATTATCAAACGCAACGGTCTGCCGTTTATATTAAATCGTTATAGGCACAGATACTTTTTAGCTCCCGGAATTGCAATATTTGGGGTAATGCTGTTTTATGCATCGACACATATTATGGGTATTACTATTTTCGGTAACACGCGCATTGATACGGCTGTCATAAACTCTGCACTTGGGGAGTGCGGATTGTATCTTGGCGCAAAAACATCTGATATAGACAACAATGCCATACGCAACAAGATGATGATGAAGATCGATGAGATTGCGTGGATAGGGATAAACGCAAATGGGTCAAGGGTTTATATAGAGATAGTTGAAAGGATTGAAAAAGAAAGCGGACTTGATAAGGATGGAGTTGCGTGTAATATAGTTGCCGCAAAGGACGGCGAGATTGAAAGTCTTGAGATAAGAGAAGGTCAAACGGTTGTAAAAACAGGATCGGGTGTGCGCAAGGGCGATGTCTTGGTAAGCGGAATAGTAGATAATTCTGCAAGCGGATTTAGATATGTAAAGGCGCGCGGAGATGTTTTTGCCAAAACTACCTATACCAAAACGCAATCCTTTCCGCTCAAATATACAGAAACCATATCAACCGAAAAGCGAAAAAATAAATATGCAATATCGATTTTAAACTTTGACATACCTTTGTTTTTTAATGATAACGCCCCTTTTGAAATATATGAATTTTCCGAACAAATTAACGAATTTCGTTTGCCGATAGATATAATTCCCTCTCTCTTTATCAAAAAGCAGTCATATGTCGAGAATATTTTGGTAGAGAAAACACGTACTCCGGCACAAGCAATCACCGACGGAACAGCTCTCCTCTCTGCTGAGCTGCGTGCAGAGCTTTCGGAGCAAGCAGAAGTGTTGGAAGAAACTGCAAGCCATACTCTGAATGAGCATGGCGAGGTAGAGGTTACCGTTTCACTTATTTGCAGGGAGAATATTGCGGAGCAGTCTGTTATAGAAAAAGCCCTGCCCGACAATATAGACGAGCAGAGCTAAATATATTATTCTCTTATTTGACCATCTCCGTGTATAATATACTTGGTAGTGGTCAGGGCTTCAAGGCCCATAGGGCCCCTCGCGTGTATCTTTTGAGTGCTGATGCCGATTTCCGCACCAAAGCCAAACTCAAATCCGTCCGTGAACCTTGTAGATGCATTTACATAAACGGCTGCAGCATCAATTTCATCAAGAAATTTTTGAGAATTTCTATAATTGTTTGTTATAATTGCCTCAGAATGACGGCTGTTATACTTATTTATATGCGCTATTGCGTCATCAATAGAGGATATCACCTTAACCCCTATTTTAAGGTCAAGATATTCCGTTGCCCAATCCTCTTCTGTTGCAGGCGTTGCTTCGGGATAGATTTTGCAAACATATTCATCACCAACGATTTCAACACCGCGGTCTGTAAGCTCCGTCAAGATCGTCGGCAAAAAGCTATTCGCTATATCTTTATGAACAAGAAGCTTTTCCTCTGCATTGCAAACAGAGGGGCGTTGCGTTTTAGCGTTTATAACAATATTTTTTGCCATATCAATATCTGCATCTGAATCTACATATACATGGCAATTTCCTGTGCCTGTTTCTATTGCAGGGACGGTTGCGTTTTCTACAACAGAACGGATAAGCCCCGCTCCTCCTCTTGGGATTATTACATCAAGATACTCATTAAGTCTCATCAGGGCGGTTGCAGTATCTCTGCTTGTGTCCTCAACAAGATTTACGCTGCCAAACGGCAAGCCATTTGCTTGCCCTGCATCTTGCATAATTTTTGCAATGGCACAATTTGATAATATAGCCTCCTTGCCGCCGCGCAGAATTACGGCATTTCCCGCTTTGATACAAAGCGCTGCAGCATCGGCAGTTACGTTAGGGCGAGCCTCATATATTATTCCTATAACGCCAAGCGGTACTCTAACACGTCCGATTTTGAGTCCATTGGGACGCTTAACCTGATTTATTACCTCTCCTATCGGGTCAGGAAGTGCTGCAATCTGTTCTATTCCCGTCGCCATTGCATCAATGCGGGCAGGATTGAGGGTAAGTCTGTCGATAAGCCCCTCTTTTATATTATTCTTACGCGCACAGTCTATGTCTTTTGAATTTTCGGATATGATATAATCCATATTCTCGCGCAGTGCTGACGCGATAGCACAAAGAGCATTATTTTTCTCTGTGGAAGAAAGCTTTGCTAACTTAACAGAAGCAGCTTTTGCTCTCTTACCTTTTTCAAGTAATTCCTGCATCTTTACCATTCCTTTCGATAAATATATACCATAAGATTATATTTCAGGCAAGCTATTTTTTCAAAAATCTCTTCCATCGTGGGAAAATTAGCACGCAAAGTACAGCGCAAATAAGGATTAGAGCCAGCCAGCTTGACGTTACGCCCATCCAGGGTATAACCTCTGCCATTTTTGCGAAAATATAAGAAGCTAAAATATTTCCGATACTCGAAGTTGCATTTAAAATTCCTGCCACAGTACCAATTCTGCCATATTTCTCAAAACGAATTGAAACAAATGACTGGCAGAACGGGGATGCACCTTGAAGAAACATAACAGCAAAAGAAAGTGAAACGAGTATCCATATATAACTGATATGACCTATAAAGCAAACCGCAACAAGAGGCAATGCTGATATAGTGTAAAAAATAACTTGCGCTTTTGCCTCGTTTTTTGTTATTTTTCTCCGTACTAATCCTGCGATAAGTGTTCCAAATGCTGAAAAGATAATTAAAACAGAACTCATTCTGGTAGACGCTGCTGCAGGCAATTCGTTATACGATTCCATAAGCATAACCGGGGTCATCATTTTAATGCCATTATCTACAGCGCCTCTGAAAACAGAAAGGAGCATAAAAACAATAAGTCCGGATGATAACATAAGGGGTAACAATGGGGTCTTGCTGTCTTTATCGTTTCTATTATTGTAATTTGCCGGAATTTGATGCTTTATCATTTTTTTATCCATAAAATGGTTCAAAACTGCATATATAACCATCATTATCAAAAGGCTTATAACAGAAATAAGAAAATTTTGTTTCCAATGACTTACAAATGATGCTACCAGCATACTTAAACCTAACCCAACACTTGTCGAAAACAGTAGCCAGAAGGCAGCCGTTCCTCTCGTTCCGGGTGATAGTTGCGTTGAAACAATTGTAAAAACGCCGGGCCACAGCCCAAATTGAGCAATGGCGTTAAATGTCCACGCCACCATCATTATGGTATAGCTTTGGTTGAAATAAATAATAACATTTGATATCACTGCACCAGCCAAGCCTATCATTATCAGCTTGTGCGGTGAATGTTTATCTACAGCCAAGCCGCCTATAATTTGAAATGGCGCATAAACAAGCCAAAACACAGCGTTGATAAGACCTGTTTGCGACTTGGTCATAACCCCTTCTTCAACTATTGTTGCCATAGCTGATGAGAACATATTTTTTGTCATATATACAACCGCATACATTAAAAACAAAAAAAGAAACAACAATACACTCAATGGTTTAGATTCAAGATATTTACGGTTTTTCATATACAGACCCTCCCATTGCCAATGTCTTATCAGCATATGTGTTTGATGCACAGCCTTATTTCAAATTAATTAATTATATCACATTAAACTGAGGTTTTCAAGGTTTTCAGGCTTGTATTTGGAAATTTGTGCTTGCCATTTTACACAAAGATACGCTGATTAATATAAGATATTTTTATGATTTATATATTTTTTTAAAATTGCCTTGCATATTTGAAATTTTATGCTATAATTGTATGAGTAATGTAGTAGTCTGTCGTATTGTGCGTCTTTGCTGATACTATAGACTATAGCGGTAAAAAATAACCTACACCGCACTAGAAACGAAAGGAGCAGACATATGAAGTATTCAAGCGAAGTAGAAAAAATGTGTCCTCTTGCCAAGGGCGCATATCACGGTCCTGCGCCCATCCCGCAAGAAGGTAAATGGACTCAGGTAAAAGAAGTTAAAGATATTTCCGGCCTTACACATGGTATTGGTTGGTGCGCACCTCAGCAGGGCACCTGTAAGCTTACCCTTAACGTAAAAGACGGAATTATCGAAGAGGCACTTGTTGAAACAATCGGTTGCAGCGGTATGACACATTCAGCTGCTATGGCTTCTGAGATTTTGATAGGCAAAACTCTTCTCGAGGCGCTCAACACAGACCTTGTATGTGACGCTATCAACACAGCAATGAGAGAATTGTTCCTCCAGATTGCTTATGGTCGCACACAGACTGCATTTTCCGAGGATGGTCTTCCTATCGGTGCAGGTCTTGAGGACCTTGGTAAAGGCCTTCGCAGTCAGGTTGGTACAACATACGCTACCTCCGCAAAGGGTCCGAGATATCTTGAACTTGCAGAGGGTTACATAACAAAGCTTGCAGTTGACAAGGACGGTCAGACAATCGGTTATAAGTTTGTTCACCTTGGCAAAATGATGGAAATGATTGGCAAGGGTATGGACGCAAACGAGGCTCTTGAAAAGGCAAGCGGTCAATACGGCAGAGTTGATGATGCAGACAAGCTCATTGACCCCAGACACGAATAAGGAGGTTATGTATAATGGCATTATTTGAAAGTTATGAAAGAAGAATTGACCAAATCAATGCAGAGCTTAATAAGCACGGCATTTCCTCTATCGAAGAGGCAAAACAGATTTGCGATGAAAAAGGTATTGATGTTTACAATATGGTAAAGGGCATTCAGCCTATCTGCTTTGAAAACGCTTGCTGGGCATATATAGTAGGTGCCGCAATCGCTATCAAAGACGGCTGCACAAGTGCTGCTGATGCAGCTGAAAAGATCGGTCTTGGACTTCAGTCATTCTGTATCCCCGGCTCTGTTGCTGATGACAGAAAGGTTGGTATAGGTCACGGTAATCTCGGCGCAAGACTTCTTCGTGAAGAAACAAAGTGCTTTGCATTCCTCGCAGGTCACGAGTCATTTGCAGCAGCCGAAGGTGCAATCGGTCTTGCAAGAAGTGCAAACAAGGCAAGAAAAGAAGATTTGCGTGTTATCCTCAATGGTCTTGGTAAGGACGCCGCTCAAATCATCTCAAGAATAAACGGATTTACTTATGTTCAGACCCAGTTTGATTATTTCACAGGCGAGGTTAAGATTGTTAAGGAATTCAAGTATTCAGACGGTGAGCGTTCAAAGGTTCGTTGCTATGGTGCAGACGATGTTCGCGAAGGTGTTGCAATAATGCATCTTGAGGGTGTTGATGTTTCTATTACAGGTAACTCCACCAACCCCACACGCTTCCAGCACCCCGTTGCAGGTACATATAAGAAGGAATGTATCGAACAGGGCAAGAAATACTTCTCTGTTGCATCAGGCGGCGGTACAGGCAGAACTCTTCACCCTGATAATATGGCTGCAGGTCCTGCTTCCTATGGTATGACAGATACTATGGGTCGTATGCACTCTGACGCACAGTTCGCAGGTTCTTCTTCCGTTCCCGCTCACGTAGAAATGATGGGGCTTATCGGTGCAGGTAATAACACAATGGTTGGTATGACCGTTGCAGTTGCTGTTGCTGTTGAAGAAGCAATGAAGAAATAAGATAAATAAAATGATATTTTAAATCAGGCGCATCAAAATGATGTGCCTGATTTTTAAATGTTTCATATTATAAAAATATAAAGATTTTACTTGAAATTCAATGGGTTTTATGATACAATAGAACGCGTTGATTATTTATGCGCCTGTAGCTCAGTTGGATAGAGTGTCAGACTCCGACTCTGAAGGTCGTGCGTTCGAATCGCATCAGGCGTACCAGAAAAAGCGACTTGCAAATCAAGTCGCTTTTTCAGCTAAATTTGTCTTGCACAACATAGGGGATGTAATATATGTTAAACCGCAATAAAATAAAAGGAAATTTAATTATGCTCCTTACTGCGCTGGTATGGGGAATAGGCTTTGTTGCGCAAAGCGCAGGAATGGAGATTATAGGCGCAAACACCTTTAATGGTATAAGGATGCTTGTCGGCTCTCTTGTTCTTCTTCCTCTTGCCATTTTTTTAGGTAAAAAAAGCAAGGAATTATCGTCAAAAACTTTGCTGGTTGGCGGTATTGTTTGCGGATGTCTGTTGTGCGCGGCGAGTACTATTCAAACTTGGGCGCTTGCTTATACCACCGCAGGTAAATCAGGTTTTATTACTGCTATGTACATAATTTTTGTTCCAATTATAGGAATTTTTATGAAAAAGCGTATTACCGCCCAAACTATAATATGTGCACTGATTGCCGTCTTTGGTATGTACCTGTTATGTGTATCGGAGAATATAGGCTCTATCAACTTTGGTGATATAATGACTCTTGTTTGTGCAATAATATTCTCATTTCATATTATAGCAGTTGACCATTATTCACCTAATGTAAATGCGGTTCAATTTTCGTGTCTTCAATTTTTTGTATGTGGAATTATCAATATAATTCTGATGTTTTTGTTCGAAAATCCGTCTTTTGCAGTTATAAAAGAATGTACGATACCTATTTTATACTCTGGTCTTTTTGCCTGCGGAATTGGATATACCTTGCAGCCCGTTGGACAAAGATACGCAGAGCCCACCACTGCATCTATACTTATGAGTATGGAGTCAGTGTTTGCCCTGCTTTCAGGAATTATAATACTCGGTGATACTCCCTCTTTAACAGAACTTATTGGTTGTTTTATAATGTTCGCGGCTATTATTTTAATACAACTGCCCGATAACATATTACGCTTTGCTAAACGAAAGGAAATATAAATATGAAAAAGATACTTGTTTCTGCTTGTCTATATGGATTTTGTAGTCGTTATGACGGAAAAAATCAATTATTTCGCGACCCGACATTCTTAGAGTGGAAAAACAGAGGTATGCTTATTCCTGTCTGTCCTGAGGAACTTGGCGGACTTGGTACGCCTCGGCTTCCCTGCGAAATATGTGATAGCAGAGTTATTAATTCAAATGGCGAAGATAAGACCGAAAACTTTAACCTCGGTGCAGAAAAGGTTTTGAAAATTGCACGCGACAATAACATTGTATTTGCAATTATGAAGGACGGAAGTCCTTCGTGTGGGTGCAAAACTGTCTATGACGGAAGCTTTAGCGGAAAAAAGATTGCAGGAAGCGGAATATGTGCAAGATTGCTGCTTGAAGAAGGTTTTGTGGTTCTTTCTGAAGATGATATGGGTATTGCAAAGCTATTATTGAGCGGCAGCGAACATAGTCATCATTAATTTTTGAATAAATCAATTATATATGCATATACTATTACCATATTTTAAATAATATTTAATAAAATATTTTAAAAATATATTGACAAATGGTAATATTTTGTTATAATGGAAAAGTAGTCAATTTTATAGCTTATATTCCTCTATAGCTCAGTCGGTAGAGCATGCGGCTGTTAACCGCAGGGTCGTTGGTTCGAGTCCAACTGGAGGAGCCATGAAAAAGAGACATTATTCATTGTGAATAATGTCTCTTTTTCAGCTAAATTCGCCTGACGGCGAGCTAAATGTGCTAACGCACGCTAAATTACCTCGTAGCTAAATTGACCTTCGGTCAGCTTGCAGCGAATTTAATTTAGCTACTCTTGATAGAGTTATTTAGCTATTGCGAAGCAATAATTTCGCTTTGCACGAATGTGTAAAATTTAGCTAAAAGTTATTGCATCTATTTTTAACGTGAAAGCCAAAGCTTTATGCGAGCCTGCGAGCCGCAAGCAGTCCGCAGGGGACCGAGCAGCGACCGCCATAAATTCCTTACCTCAAAGGCTTCACCAACTCTTTGATGTCATCATATAATGGCACAAAGGGGGTGAATTTTATGCGTTGTTGCAGATGCGAATGTGCATACCTGTCAATAATAATCGGCATAATTGCCGGTGTCCTTTTGGGCGTGCTCTATGCCTTGGGATTCGTAGCAACCGGAATAATCTTCTGGGCGCTTCTCGGTATTGGCGTTGCGGGAGTTTTTCTTGCTCCGCTGTACGGATCAAACGCCGCTTGTGCTGATACAGAAAGGTGTTTTTGCAATCACAGAAAAATACTTCTTCTGTCTTCAGCGGGTGCAATAGTGGCATCAAGCGCAGGATTGATTATTTCAGCTCTTACTTCGGTTATAGCGACCGCAATCGTTTTAGGGCTTGCAATATTTTTTACAACAGCATTGCTTGTTTCGACAATATGTCTGGTGAGCTGTCTGTGCAATAACTAAGCTATAAAAAACCACCCAAAAGGGTGGTTTTTTATAGCTTTTTTCGTTTAAGCAACAGAGAGTTCGTCACAACCGAAACCGAACTGAAAGCCATTGCCGCACCGCCTATTATGGGATTTAGAAAGCCTAATGCAGCAATAGGTACACCTATTGAATTATATATAAACGCCCAAAACAGATTTTGTCTTATTTTTTTAATTGTAGCTAAAGACAATTTTATAACAGTCGGGACAAGTAATAAATTTCCATTCATAAGGGTGATATCTGCCGCGTCCATCGCAATATCCGTACCATTGCTCATAGCTATGCCTACATCTGCGGCTGCAAGAGCGGGAGCATCATTAATTCCATCCCCAACCATTGCACAGATATGACCTTCCTTTTGCAGTTTCTTAATATATTCAGACTTATCTTCGGGCTTTGCTTCTGCCAAAAACGCGTCAACTTCGACAGCGTTGGCAATCGCAGCAGCCGTTCTTTGATTGTCGCCTGTAATCATAAAGGTTTTCATACCCATTTTCTTCAAGCTATAAATCGCTTCTTTTGATTCGTTTTTTACGCTGTCTGCAACTGCTATCAATGCGATTAACTCACTCGCCTCCGATATAAACATTACTGTTTTTCCTTCCGTTTCAAGCTTTCCCGCCTCTGTTTCAGCAAAATCATTTATCGGAGTATTAAATTCTGCCATAAGCTTACGCGTTCCTATTGCAATAAGCGCTTCCCCAATCTTTGCACAAACGCCCATTCCAATATACGCCTTAAAATCCGAAATATTCTTTTCATCCGCTTGCCCAAGCTCTGCAACAGCCCTGCCAAGCGGATGTTCTGACATACTTTCCACCGCTGCAGCTATCATTATGACTTCGTCCCTAGAGGCTTTCTCTGAAAGTACAATTACATCTGTAACCTCAGGGGTTCCCTTCGTTATAGTTCCTGTTTTATCAAGTATAACTGCGCTAATCTTGTGCGCCATTTCAAGATGCTCGCCGCCCTTTATCAATATTCCAAGCTCTGCGCCGCGTCCCGTTCCTACCATAATTGCAGTAGGTGTTGCGAGGCCAAGAGAGCAAGGGCAAGCTATCACAAGCACTGAAACCGCATTTATAATCGCAGTTTCTGCAGTGTGCGAAATAATAAACCATACTATAAAAGTCAAAAATGCTATACCCAAAATTATCGGTACAAAATACGCAGATACTTTATCCGCCGTTTTTTGTATTGGTGCTTTATGACCCTGCGCATCCTTTACCATTTTTATTATCTGCGAAAGCGAGGTATCACGTCCCACCTTCTCTGTTTTTATCTTAAACGCCCCCGCACAATTTATGGTAGCGCAAAAAACATAATCGCCGACAGTTTTATCAACAGGCAAGCTCTCTCCGGTGAGAGCCGACTCATCCACGGTGCTCGAACCATCTATCAAAACCCCGTCAACAGGAATTCTCTCACCTGGTCTTATGAGAATTATATCTCCCTTTTCTACCTCTCCAATCGGGACTCTTTTTTCCACTCCGTCTATGATTACTGTAGCTTGTTCGGGTTGGAGCTGCATAAGCTTTTGTATTGCCTCAGAGGTTTTATTTTTAGCGCGTGCTTCCATATATTTTCCAAGCAATATTAAAGTTATCACAGTCATTGCCGACTCAAAGTAAAGACCTTCCATAGAACCACTTACAATTTTAGCTGCAAGGACATTATACAGGCTGAAAAAGTAAGCTGCGCTTGTGCCAAGGGCAATAAGCACATCCATATTGGGGCTCTTTGCCCGCAGGGCCAAAAAACCATGTTTGTAAAATCTGAAACCTATTATAAACTGCACGGGCGTTGCCAAAATCAACTGAAACCACGGATTGTGAAGAAAATGTATGTGAAGCCCAAACCAATCAAAAATCATTCCGATAATAAGCGGAAATGTCAGCACTGCGGATATAATAAAGCTATATAACAAAAATCCATCATCAGACGGATTTTTGTTATCATTTTCTTCGTTATAAATTTCGGCACCAAAGCCAAGTTTTTGGATTTTGGATATAATTTCCGAGACAGATATTTTATCGTCAAAAAAGTCAACCGATGCAATCTCCGTTGTAAGATTGACGTTCACATACTTTATCCCGTCAGTCTTTGCGAGAACTCTTTCTATTCTGCCGCTGCATGCGGCACAAGTCATACCAATAATTTTTAAATCTATATGGTTCATATTCTCCCCCGTATTAAAAATTAAACCCGCTTTGACTCGTAATTTTTTATTATATCAATCAGGTAAAATATTGCCGCAACAGCCATTGCTGCAATCATAGCAAGGATAACAGCCATCATAACAGATTGCGGCATATTCTTCCATATAATCATACTGAATACACCAGCATAAAAGATAACTGTAGCAGTTTTACCGAATCTGTTTGACCTGACAACAATCCTGCGTATGTATAAAATTCCGCCTGTAATAATCATAGAAACCTCTTTGACTATTACAAAGATAAGCAACCATATCGGTATTATATCGGCAATCACCAAACAAACCACGGCGGTTATTTGCATAAGCTTATCTACAAATGGGTCGTAAACCATCCCGAAATTTGTAGTCATATTATAATGTCTCGCTATATATCCGTCAACAATATCGGTCAGCCCTGATAAAACAAATATTGCAGCAGCTGCATACATATTATCTGCATAAAGCATAAAATATGCAAATACAGGCACAAGAACCAGCCTTACAGTAGTCAAAATATTTGGTATCACCAAACATCACCTTTCCTTTTTTCAATCCAATGATATTTTACTAATTTTACATATCAAAATTACAGTTAAAAGCATATTATACGGACTATCTCTACGATATAAATTATATCCCGCAATGATTAAAATGTCAAGGAAGATTTTATATATTCCAAGTTTTCGTGCAACATTTTGCCAACATAAAAAAGGCAAATTTCTTTGCCTTTTCTTATGTTGACAAGACATATTCAAAAAGTTCGATTATATCCCGGCGTGGTTCATTAAATTTTGAAAACGGAAACGGAATGTTCATATCCTCATATTTTTGAGAGCAAACTTTTTTAAAGGGTAAAACATCAATGCGTTTAACACAATTCTTTCCCTCTATAATCTGTTTTAGTTTCCATGCATTTTCCTCTGTATCATTGAGCCCGCCGACAACCACGTGGCGTATCCAACAATCGATTTGCATCTTATCAAGAAGCTCAAGAAAATTAATCGGAATATCAATTCCGCAGCCTATAAATTCACGATAATCTTCATCTTCGGTCATTTTAATGTCAAGCAAAACTAAATCCGTCAGAGAAAGTACACTTTCCACAGCCTCGTTCCAAATGCTTCCTGAGGTATCAAGAGCGGTGTGAATATTATGTTTTTTACAAAGTTCAAACAGCTCCCTTAAAAATTCTGCCTGCAAAAGCGGTTCGCCGCCGGAAACCGTCACTCCTCCGCTTTCACCAAAATACTCCTTGTAACGCAGAATTTTTTCCATTATCTCATTGGGTGTATATTCGATATATTCGCCTCGGCAAACATCAATATTATGGCAATAACCGCATCTTAAGTTACAGCCGTGCATAAATATAACAAATCTTACGCCAGGACCATCGAGCGTTCCTAACGACTGAAAGCTGTGTATTTTACCTACCATCAGGCACCCTCCAAATTATAATGACATATGGAATGTACGGCTTATAACCTCTTTCTGTTGTTCTTTAGACAGCTTATGGAAGTTAACTGCATAGCCCGACACCCTGATTGTGAGGTTCGGATAAGCGCTCGGGTCATTGTAGGCTTCTACAAGTTGTTCACGAGTCATAACATTTACATTTATATGATGCGCGTTTCGAGCAAAATATCCTTTTAAAACAGATACAAGGTTTGTGTACTTCTCATCATCTGTTTTGCCGAGAGAATCAGGTACAATAGAGAACGTGTTTGATATACCGTCCCTGCAAGAATCGTATGACAATTTTGCAACGGAGTTAAGCGAAGCAAGCGCACCATTGGTTTCGCGATTATGCATCGGATTGGCTCCTGGTGCAAACGGCTCCCCGCTCTTTCTTCCGTCAGGCGTCGCGCCTGTCTTTTTACCATATACAACATTTGATGTAATGGTAAGCGCGGAAAGGGTGTGGATAGCCCCGCGATATGTAGGTGTTTTTCGAAGTTCTTCTATCATCTCATCGAGAAGGCTTTTTGCAATCAAGTCTACGCGGTCGTCATCATTTCCAAATTTAGGAAAGTCGCCTGTAGTTTCAAAATCAACAATATATCCGTCGGCATCTCTGATTGTTTTTACTTTTGCGTATTTAATTGCGCTTAAAGAGTCTGCGATTACAGAAAGACCCGCAACACCAAACGCCATAAGGCGCTCAACCTCTGTATCATGAAGAGCCATCTGAATTTTCTCATAAGCGTATTTATCATGCATACGATGAATTATGTTCATCGTGTTTACATATAGATTAGAAAGCCAAGAACGATAATACACAAATCGTGCCATAACCTTATCATAATCGAGATATTCATCCTCATAAACTGATTCCTTAGGTCCAAGTTCAATACCTGACACCGGGTCAAATCCGCCATTTAAGCAGAGCAACAATAGTTTTGGAAGATTACATCTCGCGCCAAAAAATTGCATTTGCTTTCCGACCTTCATTGCAGATACGCAACAAGCAATTGCATAGTCATCACCATAAATAGGTCTCATAAGGTCATCGTTTTCGTATTGAATTGAGTTGGTTTTAACCGAAACCTTTGCACAGAATCTGGAAAATCCATCAGGCTGATTATTAGACCATAAAACCGTCAGGTTCGGCTCTGCAGACGGACCTAAATTAAATAAGGTATTAAGAACGCGGAAGGAATTCTTGGTAACAAGAGTTCTTCCATCCTCCCCCATTCCTCCGATGCCTTCTGTAATCCACATCGGGTCACCGCCAAACAGTTCATTATATGCAGGTGTGCGAAGATGTCTTGCCATACGAAGCTTCATCACAAAATCATCCATTAACTCCTGCGCTTGTGCCTCTGTTATTACGCCGCCTTTCAAGTCGCGTTCTATGTATATGTCGAGGAATGTGCTTGTCCTGCCAAGCGACATTGCAGCTCCGTTTTGCTCTTTAATTGCACCAAGATATCCAAAATAGAGCCATTGTATAGCCTCTTTTGCGTCCTTCGCAGGAACGCTGATGTCATATCCGTATGACATCGCCATAGTCTTAAGACGTTTTAAAAAGTCAATCTGGCGAAAAACCTCTTCACGAAGCCTTATGTTCTCTTCAGACATATCCTTTTCTGCGAGAAGATTGTTATCCTTTTCCTTCTCTGCGATAAGCCTGTCAACACCATAAAGAGCAACTCGGCGGTAATCACCTATTATTCTGCCACGACCATAAGCATCAGGAAGGCCTGTTATAATGCCGCACTTTCGTGCACGCCGCATTTCGTCTGTATAGACACGAAAAACACCGTCATTATGTGTGGTTCTGTATTTAAATTCATTTTCTACTTTTTCAGAAACCTCATAGCCATAGCTTTTACAAGCATCACGGCACATACGAATCCCGCCAAAAGGATTGAGCGAACGTTTAAGCGGTGCATCTGTCTGCAAACCTACAATAAGCTCATTTTCCTTATCAAGATATCCGGCATCAAAGGCGTCAAGTGATGCTACAGTTTCGGTATCAACGTCCAAAACTCCGCCTTTTGCCCTCTCGTCTGCCATAAGCTTGTCAAGCTTTTCATTCAATTTTTCAGTTCTCGCCGTAGCCCCTGACAAAAAGCTATCGTCGCCTAAATAAGGTGTATAATTATTCTGTATAAAATCTCTTACGTCAATCGAAGAGTTCCATTTACCTGATTTAAAATCCTTCCATTCATTCATTAGATATACCCCCTCTTTTTACGAGCTTAGTCAACAAAAGCAGACTCACAAATGCGAATCTGCCCAGACGGTCGGCTTTTATATTTTGTGCTCCCCGTGGTAAAATCCACAAATCCGTCAGTCGCACAAAAGTTGTATTTACAATTAGAATGTTAACATATATATTGTGTTTTGTCAATGACTTTTTTGACAATATAATGTATTTTTTTAGATTTTTTTTAGGCTTTTGTACTATATCAAAACGGGAACGAAATATACGTTCCCGTTTTAAATAAACAATTTTTATCTAACGATTACCATCTCACGCACTTGGTCTTCATAAATCCTTATAAAGAGTCGTGCCTCATTTCCTTCTTCGAAAATTTCGATATCTGCTGCAGACACAACCTGAATATTGTTGTTTGTTCTCGCAGAGTCATAGAGATAAACGATAGCATCACCTGTCGCAAAGTTACGAACATCACCGTTTATGCTTACATTCACGCTTCCGCTGAACTTCTTGGTTACGCGGCCGTATACGCAAGTAAGGTCATTTGCAACTTCAGTTATAAACTCTGTAGTCTTTGCAGAGCTGTCAAACAATAGAGTTAGTCCGTCAATTTCACCTGCCGAGTTCACTCTGTATTGAATAATATCACCCTGCTCTAACTTCACAGTACCTCTTGTACCGGATGTCTTAACAAGAATTGTCTTATCAGCAGCAAGAAGGTTTATCTCCTGACCGTTTTGCCATCCGTAGAGTCTGTCTGTATCCTCGAAATCCTCATTTTGAGTAGACGCAATATAATCGACTATCAAAATAGGAGATTCAGGAGCAGAGGTTCCTGTTGAGCTTGTAATTATAACAACATTTGCAGTATAATTTTCCTGCAGGTCATACACAAGAGCGTTATAGCTTGTGTCATTTGAAAGGGTTGAGCGATTTCTTACAGAGAATTTATCTGTGTCTGTGCCGGCATCTGCAGGAATATCGAATATTATAGTGTTGTCGCTGATTCCTACATTTCCAAGCTTTCCTGATGCGCTCTTGTAAATCATATTTTCGCGCATAATATTGAGGGTAAACTTGCCTTTATTCGGCTCACCTGTGCCGGTTCCGTTTACAGCTGTCTCAAGCGCGGTTATATTACCCGCGTTGTTTGTTTCGTAGATAATTAACTGAGGAGTTACAGTACCGTCACTTTTCAGTGCGTCGAGTACAGCGGATGGCTCTGTTGAATACGAGTCGTTAAAGCGCATCTTTTCTGTGCTGGTTAAAACTGTTGTTTCGCCGGCAGAGGTAAACAATCTAAATTGTGCTGTTGTTTCAAAGCCTGTGCTCATAACAGCATTCACAAGATATGCGTATTTTCTGGTTGTACCGATTTCTGTATCCACAGATGCATTTTCATCTACTGCGGCAATATTTCCTTCGATATCAAGGTAGAAGGTGCCTCTGTCTCTTAGGTTTATATCATTAGGATAGCTTGCTGCCTTCTTGTAGCGCTCGGTGCTGTTTCCTATTCTATAACCCTGTTCATTAATTTCTGTAACTGTTCCGTTAATTGAAGCATCGGATACATATCCTTTTACGAGAAGCCTGTCATCGCTTATAGTATAAGAGATAACATTCCACTCAACAAGGTCACCTACCTGTATTTCTCTTCCGTCTTTAATAAGAGAATACATTGTTTCCTTATCATTCTCATCAAAGACAAGCGAACCATTCATATACTTATCCGTAACTCTTCCTGTTACAGTAGATACTGTATCTACAACAATATTTGTAAAGTGATTTACAAATATTATCTCATAAATTCCGTTAGTATCAGCATCAAGCATTATAACATTACCCGAAACCGGCTTGAGTTGCTCTGTTGTAACACCTGTCTTATACTTTCCGTTATAAATATAGGTCGCATCCGCCGCAATTTGAACAGTTTTTGTGTTTCTGTCGCTTTCGTTTGCCCAGTACTCAAAGTTTATTGCGCTTTGAGCATCGGTCGTAACAGATACTATATTCTTTGCAGGAACTGTCACAGCCCTGTTTTTGTTAGCCTGATCTCTTACATCAATAAGAGTTTTTTCATCGGTTGTCTTGTCAATTCGTGCATAGTAAAGCACATTGTAGCCTAAATATTGTTTTGCGTTTGTGTCTCCGACATAGAATATATTTTCACCTATTTGAACTCTGTCCTCGGCAGTTGTGCTTCCTCCGGTCAGACTTGTTTCTCCTGTACCTACAATTTGGCCATATCCTTTTTCGACATTTAATTTATCATAGAGGAGTGTTTTATCAACCACCTCATATGTCGCCTGAGAACCAAAGCCCACCTGTTCCATAAGGTTTACAGTCAAAGAGTTAAATATAAGCTGTGCTATATCTCCGCGTGTTGCGGCAGCTGCGGTATTGCCATCTATGCCTCTGAGCAACTGGTTTGTGGATGCAATATACAAATATCCCGCAGGATAACCGCCCTTATCAGCAGCGGCTGGCTCGTACCCCATAGCACGAACTATTATTGCAATAGCTTCCTGCAAAAGAACAGGGTCATCGGGACGGAATGTTCCTACATCATCACCCATTACCATACCTTGCTGATCTGCCACGTTTATAGCACCTGTTGCCCAATGCCCTGATGGAACATCAGGGAAACGGGTTGCTCCATTTGAACTTACGGCAATATCCTCGAGTCCTACCGAATAGACAGCAACCTTTGCCATCTCACTTCGGATTATGGGGTCGTTTGGACGAAAGGCACCATCCTCTGCGTCACCTACCATAATTCCAAGCGCACCGAGAAGTTCTGCAGCTTCTTCATACTTTGTTCCTGCGATATCGGGCGCTAAACTTATTCTCATTGTACTATATCTGGAAGCCGCAGGAGTTTCTGCAATTGGACCTGCCGCCATACCATTGTACTTAGAGCTGTTTTCTATAAGCGTAGTATTTACTCCGTTTTCAACAGATAGGGTTCCGTCTGCATTTGTTCCGTCAAACGCCATAAGCCCTGTACCTGCTCCCATCTGTGAATCGTTGTTTCTTCCAATAATACCTGCAGAGCGTCCTTGCACCGCAGAACCAATTACGTTCCCGTTTAATTTTTGCGAAGCAGCTTGTGAATCTTCCGAAACATATACATCTGCCTCTGATGCAGATAAATCACCACTGTGATTCATCGAGGCACCATCTTGAAATGCTTCAGGACCATATGCTTCTCCTGACACCGCTGTGCTGTCATCGGGGAGGTCGTATCCTGTCGCTGATATTGCCATTGGCGTACTGCACAAAAGACAAAATACCAGAAACAGCGGAATAGTTTTCTTTAACATTTCTTTTCCTCCTAATTTTTCTTGATTTTTCATTTTATAATTTATGATTTTGTTATTTACGCTGTTATTTTGTGCGGACGCTGAAAAAAATACACAGGTAACATTATGGTATGTATGGCAAAATCATCATATGGAAAAAAGAAATATTACATTTTTTTTAAATTTTTAATTTTATGGTTGAATTCTGTCAATACATATGGTATATTATAAGTTGCAAGGGTGGAATATTATGTGGTTTTGCTGAAAATATGCTTTTATCAATGTATTAAGATTGTTTTTGGCGTATAACCATCGAAATTTTTTAAAATTAATTTTCAGGAGGAAAATGTAATGAAAAAATCAAGAATTTTGTCGCTCATACTGTGTACAGCGCTCATCTTGTGCAGTTTTTCTTTAACCGCTGTTGCTCTCGAATTTGACGATGTAGAAAATGATTCTACTGTTTCCTGGGCAAAAGACTCAATTACAAAGATGACACAGGCTGGTTACATAAAGGGTTATGAGGATGGTACCTTCCGTCCGCACAAAGCCATTTCAAAAATAGAATGTTTAATTCTTATGGCAAGGATGCTTGGCTTTGAGGATATGGAGAGCTTTGATGAATTCAAAGATGTAAGAGAAGCCTTCACTATTACCGCTGCAAAGTATAACCAAACATACAAAAATGAGCTTGGATATTTACTATACTTAGACATAATAGACGGAGGCGACCTTGCAGATTATGCATCTGCGGCTAACGCAAATACTCCTCTTCTGAGATATCAGGCAGCAATTCTTATGTCAAAGCTTATGAACAAAAACGACGAAGCCAAGGCTTATTCTGTAAGCTCTCCGACATATGCAGACAACGCTACTATTCCCACAAACGCAAGACCGTATGTAGAATTTGTTACCAAATTCGGAATTATGAATGGTATGGATGCAAACGCAAACGGCGATCCTCAGTTCTCTCCGATAACATCTCTTACAAGGGCACAAATGGCAACCCTTCTTGCACGAATGATGGATACACTTGACATCATAATTGCAACTGGTGAAATCGAAGATGTTGACGATTCTTCTGTAACTATTGACGGAAAAACCTATGACTTTTCAAAAACTACTGTTGTGCGTCGCGACAGTTATGAGGTAGATGCAACTGACCTCGCCGAAGGCGACACTGCTACTGCTTTAATTACATCAGGAGAGGTTCTTATGATTGAAGCTCTTTCACCGCAAGATATTACGACTGTGTATGGTGTTGTAGTCCGCAAGAGTGAAAACTCTGACGGCAAAAAAATCACAATTGCCGATTACGAGGATAAAAGTATCTCTGAAACATACACACTCAAGGATGATTGTAAAATTACAGTAAATGATACCAAGGGCTCCTTTGGTGATATTATGGCAGATGATTTTGTGAAACTTGACCTTGTTGGCGCAAAAGTTTCTGCTCTTTCAACCGAGGATACAAGAATTGACTTATCTGGAAAGCTCCTTAACATTGATTATGATGCAGAAGATCATGTATACCTTACCGTTGGGGATAAAAACGGCGACAACCCTCAGGTTTACACCGTTTCAATAAAAGGTGTAAAGATTTCACGCGATGGTGAAACCGCTGAATTCCGCGACCTGTCAATAGGCGACTCTGTTGATATTAGGCTTTCATACGGAAAGGTTACAATTGTTACCGCTACAAGCACTACAGAGAAATTCTCCGGAACTCTCACCGAGATTATTATTTCAAATTCACCCGCTGTAACAATTACAACAAACGGTGTTTCAAAGAGATATAATCTCCGCCCTGATGTAAAAATTAAGGTTGCAGGCGAGGATGCTGATATCTACGATTTGCGCCCCAACATTTCGGTTTCAGGAACGCTTGACAGCGATGAGGTTAAAACTCTTACTGCTTCCTCCGTTGTTGTAAATGAAAAAGGTGAAATGACTGGTACAGTAACAGGAAAAAATACAAACTACAGTGTTATTACTATTGAAGATGAAGACGGAAATTCGCAAAGCGTTTATTATAACTCAGCTACCACTTTCTTAAACAGCAGCGGCAAAACAATAAGTGTAAAGACAATTGAAAAAGGTGCCACTGTTTCTGTTACTGGTACTGAAAAAAATGGAGTTTTTGAAGCTACAATTGTTATTGTAAAATAAAATTTGACATTAAGAATACCCATCACCTTTTAGGTGATGGGTATTCTTTTTATTATTTTTATCCTGGTATTTGTTCTGACAAAACTACCTCCAACGTTTCCGTTCTGCCTGTAGCATATTTATAAACCTGCATTTTCAAAACATCACCCGGATTATATTTGGCTTTAATTTCATTCAGTTCTTCGCTGTCTGACACCTTTTCTCCGTTCACATCTGTTATAATATCACCTTGCTGAAGCCCTGCATTTCTCGCATTTTCACTCGTAATTTCCATAACTTGAACACCGGTCGGCCACGAATATGATTGAGCCATATAACTTGTTACATCACGTGTTGCAATTCCTATTATAGGACGGCCTTTCACGTATCCATATTCGAGTAAATCAGCAATTATATCTTTTGCCTCTGTGCTAGGAATAGCAAAACCCATACCCTCTACACCTGAATACGAAACCTTTACCGAATTAATACCTATTACCTCACCTCTGGTATTAATAAGTGCACCACCGGAGTTTCCTGAATTAATCGCTGCATCCGTTTGTATGAGGTTCATTGTGCGGTTATCAACCGAGATACTTCTGTTTACCGCACTGACAATTCCCTCTGTAACGCTTCCGAAAAATTCAAGCCCCATTGGATTTCCTATTGCGACAACTCTTTCACCAACCTCGAGCGCGTTCGAGTCCCCCATTGTAGCAACTGTAAGCTGTTCCGTCGGCTCAATTTTTATAACCGCAAGGTCTGTCTGCACATCTTTTCCGATTAATTTTGCCTCATATTCTGTGCCTGTATTGAGCAATACTGTTACTGTTGTCGCTCCGTCTACAACGTGGTTGTTAGTAACGATGTATCCATCTGCACTCAATATAATTCCCGAGCCTTCGGATTTTGATGTCGAGGATGTTCCGAATATACTCATTTGTCCCTGGATAGTACTCGTTATTCCGACAACTGCAGGACCAACCTTTTTGGCAATTTCTGTTGTCAGCATTTCACCCTGGACATTGGCAATCGGTGCTGGTGCGCTTTCAGAGGATGGCGCTTGCATACTCTCTATAAGCTCTTGTCTTGATGCGATTTGATTTCCGATATTACCAAAGTGTTTCCCTGCAAAAAATGCTCCGGCTACCAATGCAATATTAAGCACAGTAATCAACGCCGCAACCGCAACAAACTTCCTGTTGCCTTGCTTTTTGTGTTTGTGCTGCACTCTTTCGGTATAGCTGTCCGTGGTTACAGACTGATTAAAATCAGTGCGTCCATAGCTGCCGTCAAGGTCTATTCTGAAATCCGCTTCATTATGGGCTTCAGTTTCACTAATATTTTCCTTGGGCGTTTCATCACCTAAATTATCAAAGTCTGCAGTTAAATTAAATTCACTCTCGTTTACGTTATTCTTTTCATCAAATTCATTCATCATTATATCCTCCGCATCATATATTTTAATTTCAAATGCATTAATTATTCCTATCTTACACTAATGATTATAATCTCTAAAAATTACGGATTTGTGAATATTTCGTAAAAGACATTTTAATTTTAGTTCATATTTTTAAGCTTACCTTTATCAATTTTAAAACTGAACTCTGCATACTCGCCTTGTATACTGTCAACAAAAATATCCTTCCCGTGTGCAAGCAGAATGTTTTTAACAAGGAATAACCCTATGCCTGTACCCTCTTTATTTTCGCTTCTTGCCTTATCAACCTTGTAAAAACGATTGAAAATCATAGACTGTTCTTCTTTTGAAATTCCGCAGCCTGTATTTCTTACAGAAACCTTAATCTCATGTTGAACAGAATGCGTAGCCACAGTAATATTTCCGCCACTATTGGTGAACTTTATCGCATTATCCAAAAGGTTTGTCAGCACCCGTGTTATAGAGTCCTTATCTGCATATACGAAACAGATTTCATCCTCAAACTTAAGTTCAACGTTTAAATCCTTTTCCTCTATTTGTGAGTCCAGGCTTATTATACACAACCTTATTACTTCATTTATGTCAAAATTGACATTATTTAATATCATTTTATCCGACTTTATCCGAGTTATATCCAAAAATGTATTTACAAGCCGCGACAATCTTGAGATTTCGCCGTGTACTATCTCAAGATATTCCTTGTGTTTTTCCTGCGGAATTGTATCATCGAGCATCCCCGAAACAAACCCGCCGATGGTTGTCATAGGAGTCCGAAGTTCGTGTGAAACGTCTGAAATAAAGCTCTGCCTTATTTCCTCAGATTTTTCAAGCTCTGCAGCCATATTATTGAATGCCTGCGCAAGCTGTGCAATCTCGTATACATCAGAACTCTCTGTTTCCTCATCCACTCTTACAGAAAAATTCCCCTTTGCAAATTCTCTCGTTGATTTACTTATGTTATTCATAGGAACAGAAAACTTTTTTGCCAAAAAATATGAAAGCACAAGGGATGTCAATATTATTACAATCATTGATGCTAAAAGTATTTTAAACAAATCATATTTAGCCTTCTGGTGCTCCGGAATAGGTCGGCTGACCGAAACTGCACCAAGAACATCTCCGTTTTTTCCAAGAATCGGCACCTGCAGGGTAAACATAGTTTCACTGAATAGCTTCCCCATTGTGCCTATCATAACATATTTCTCGCCTGATAAAACTGTTCTTGTATAGTCCTCATCTATAAAGAAAGGTGTATCCTCTACAAACGGGGTTACCGTACTGCTTATAAGCACGCGGCTTTTATTATCAATAACAGCTATATAGCTCCCTGTAGCCTGAGCAAATCCGTTGACAACATTAGAGAGGCTCTCCATCGGCACATTTATGTTTATCATATTGACGACAGTTTCTACATTTTTATTTAAGTATTCTTCGTTCTGATTTGCCAGATAATTAGTCAGCAGAATAGTTTGAGTAGAGCCAAGGATTATGATACAAACAAGCATTGATATCATGTTAATACTGAATATTTTAGAAAACATGCTCTTGCCATTCATATCATTTCCTCCTTCCCTAATTTACTTCAAACTTATAGCCAACGCCCCATACCGTCTTAAGATTCCATTTCTTGCCATCTGTTTCAATCTTCTCTCTTATTCTTTTAATATGAACATCTACAGTTCTTGAATCGCCAAAAAACTCATAGCCCCATATTTCATCTAAAAGTTGGTCACGCGTAAAGACCTTATTTTTATTTTTAGCAAGAAAATACAAAAGCTCAAACTCTTTAGGCGGCATCTCTATCTTTTTATCATCAAGATATATCTCATAGGTTTCATAGCCGATTTTCAATCCGTCAAAATTTAATTCTTCTGTTTCGGCATCATGGCGCGGCTCGCACCGCCTGAGAACAGCCTTTATTCTTGCTATAAGCTCCTTTGGCTCAAAGGGCTTAACGATATAATCATCAGCACCAAGCTCTAATCCCAAAACCTTATCAAAGGTTTCACCCTTGGCAGTCAGCATAATAATCGGTGTGTCGCCAGCAGCCCGTATCTCGCGGCAAACCTGCCATCCATCTTTTACAGGCAACATAATATCAAGCAAAACCATAACTGGTGAATAGGCCTTAAAATATTCAATTGCTCTTCCACCATCATTTGCGATTATAGCCTCATACCCTTCTTTTTCTATATAAAGCCGTATAAGCTCGCAAATATTAGCCTCGTCATCAACGATTAATATTTTATTCGTAATATTAGTCATATAGATATCACCTCTCAACTGCTTTTAATTATACTATTAATTAATATATAAATCAATATTATGCCGGTATTTTTTAACAAAGGAATATTTGTCCAATTTCTAAATATAATAATTATAGTATAATATCCTGTTATACATATTATTTACGAAATGAGGATTACTATGATTTTCAAACCAACAAACCAATCAAAAGAGTGCGACGGAAGGGTAAGAGAAAGGGCTGCCCTTATAGCTGATATAAATTGTGTTAAATTGGAGATAGATACAGCGCAGCGAAATTTTGACTGTGTATCAAAACCCGAGGAGGTCGACATATATATATACCGACTTCGCGCGGCTCAAGCGAGATATGATGCTCTTTTAAAAAAGTTAAAAGACTTGAATTAATTAATTTTAATAAAACAGTTAGCGGAGGTTTCTGACAGGGAGCCTCCGTTTATTGAATTTTTTCTCTGTGAATACGCACACTACCCTCAATTATACTTTACAAAATATTTATGTCGCAAATATAAAAAAATTGTAAATTTTTTGAAAATAAATATGAAAACTTATATTAATATATTGATAAAATAAGAACATTAAGGTATACTTGTTTTAACAGATATTTAGGAGGAATGGAATTGTTACTACATTCGGCAACCAAAGAAGAACTTTTAAAACAGCTAAATACAGACCCAGAGCGTGGTCTGACCTGCGAGCTTGCAGAAAACGCATTATTGAAATTCGGGAAAAATCGTTTAACTGAGAAAAAACGCAAAACATTGGCAGCTCGGTTTTTCGAACAATTTAAGGATGTTATGATTATCATCCTTATTGCAGCAGCTGCAATATCATTTGGGATAGCAATTTACGAAGGAAATCCTTCGGAATTTTTTGAACCGATTTTAATTTTACTTATAGTAATTTTAAACGCAATTATCGGCGCTCTTCAAGAAAATAAGGCCGAAAAATCTCTTGAGGCCTTAAATAAAATGTCTGCACTTCACGCGAAGGTTATCAGGGATGGCATCGAGCGTATAATCAACGCCGAGGATATAGTCCCCGGTGATATAATACGTTTGGAGGCAGGGGACTTCATCCCTGCGGATGCACGGATTTTGACGTGTGCAAGCCTAAAATCCGAAGAAGCAGCGCTCACAGGGGAATCGGTACCATCCGAAAAGAACGCAGATGCTGATGTGGCCGCAGATGCTCCTCTCGGAGATCGTACAAATATGCTTTTTTCCGGATGCTCCGTCACTTACGGAACAGCTACTGCGCTTGTTACATCAACGGGTATGAATACGGAAATGGGTAAAATTGCAACCCTCCTGACCAACGAGGATGATGAAACCACCCCTCTCCAGCATAAATTATCACAGCTTGGTAAATACCTTGGATTTGTTGCTTTAGCTGCGTGTGCTGTTATTTTTATCGTGGGGCTTTTAAACAATATTGATATCAAAGAAATGTTTATGACCTCTGTTTCTCTTGCTGTTTCTGCCATTCCGGAAGGTCTTCCTGCAATTGTAACCATAGTTTTATCTATAGGTGTTCAGCGTATGGTTAAAAGGAATGCAATTATACGCAAACTTCCCGCAGTAGAAACTCTCGGCGGCGCCTCTGTTATATGCTCGGATAAGACAGGAACTTTGACTCAAAATAAAATGACCCTTGTTAAAGCTTATGCCGACGGAAAAGGCATTGAGGATATAGACAAAGACTCAAACAATTCAACCGAGGTAAAAAACCTTTTAATCCTCAGTACCCTGTGCTGTAACGGAACCGTTTCGTTTGCAGACGATGGCACTGAAGAGCATATTGGTGATCCCACAGAAACCGCAATTGTTGCGGCAGCGCATAGAGCTGGCGTAGATTTAAAATTAATCTCTGCAAAATACCCGCGCCTTGGTGAAGTTCCGTTTGACTCAGACCGCAAGCTTATGAGCACCATCAATAAATCAGATGATAAAAACATTCTAATCGTAAAAGGTGCCTTTGATGTTTTGAAAAATCATTGCGTATCGGGCGATATCAAATCAGCCGAGAGTGTAGTTGAGGAAATGAGCAACAAAGCCCTCAGGGTTCTTGCAGTTGCATACAAGGAAATATCCGATATTCCTGATACTCTCGAAGCAAATGAGCTTGAGAACAATCTCACATTTTTAGGATTAGTGGGTATGATTGACCCGCCGCGTCCCGAGGCAAAAAAAGCGGTCGAGGTCTGCAAAATGGCGGGAATACGCCCTGTAATGATAACTGGCGACCATATAGCCACCGCATCTGCGATCGCCGCAGAGCTTGGAATATTGCAGGATGGAGATCTCGCTGTAACGGGCAAGGAATTAGATGCAATGAGCGACGATGAGCTTGGTGAAATGGTAGAAAAAATTTCAGTATATGCACGCGTTTCACCCGAAAATAAGATACGGATAGTAAAGGCATGGCAAAATAAAGGGAAAATTGTTTCTATGACAGGTGACGGTGTAAATGACGCTCCTGCTCTTAAGGCGGCTGATATAGGATGTGCCATGGGTATAACAGGCACGGATGTTGCAAAGGGCGCTGCGGATATGACCCTTACAGATGACAATTTTGCGACGATTGTAGATGCTGTCAAGGAGGGCAGGGGAATATATGATAACATCCGAAAAGTAGTGGGATTTTTACTCGGAACCAATATCGGTGAGGTCTTGACTGTTCTTGCCGCAATGCTTCTCTGGCACAAAACCCCGCTGCTTTCTATGCATCTTTTGCTGATAAACCTAGTAACTGACAGTCTGCCCGCCATCGCACTCGGTATGGAAGCTGTTGAAAAGGATATTATGACAAAAATGCCGAAAGAAAAAACAGAAGGTATATTTGCTCACGGGCTTGGCATCCGTGTTGTTCTGCAGGGTTTTATGTTTGCAATTCTGTGCCTTATAGGGTTTGTACTCAGCTGGAAAGTCACTGACAATATATCAGCTGGTCAAACTCTCGCTTTTATGGTTTTGGCTCTTTCACAGATTATTCAGGCGTATAATATGCGTTCAGAGAAATCCTTGTTTAAAATAGGGGTATTTACAAATCCAACACTTAATCGCGCATGCCTTATATCATTAGCTGTGGTTATAGCCGTAATGTTTACTCCTCTTAGAATGCCTTTCGGACTTGTTACTCTTCCATGGTATTTATATATGGTTGGATTACTGCTCTCTATAATCCCTCTTGCCGTTATGGAAGTATCAAAGTCATTAGGATTGATAAAAAAACGGTAAATAGTTATTATCTAACGCCGAGTTCCTTGTAAGGAGATACGAAATGCGAAAAACTATTGGAATTTTTCTTAAAATTCTTCCATTTATTATTGTTGCGCTACTGATAATAGCAATGCTTTTATCGGGCAGACAGCCGAGCGTTGAGGGCGTCCTTGCATATATGCCCGACAACCTGTTTGTTGCTGCTCTTTTGCTGATGTTTATGTACGCTTTAAAAAGTCTTTCGGTTATATTTCCTTTGATAATACTGCAAATTGCAGCAGGGATGATTTTTCCTGTATGGATTGCCCTGATATTGAATACACTCGGCACAGCGCTTTCCTATACCATTCCGTACCTGATAGGCCGATTTTCAGGTACAGATGCCACAAATCGTATCATAAAAAAATATCCAAAGGCACGCGAAATTGTCGATATGCAAAGAAACGCGACATGGTTCCCATCCTTTTTCCTTAGGGCGGTAAGCTGTCTGCCCGGAGATATAGTAAGTATGTGTTTGGGTTCAGCGGGCGTTTCTTATCTGCCGTACGTTGTGGCAAGTGTTGTTGGGACTCTTCCGGGACTCATTCCTGCAACTATTGCGGGAATGAGTATTATGAACCCCAAATCCACCGTTTTTATAATATCTGTCGTTGTAACGGTTGCTTCTTCCATTGCTTCGATTGTTGTATACGGGATTTTAAAAAGAAAAAATAAACCAAAGAGGGTATAGTTTATGAGTAAAAAAGTTATTGTAATAGGCGGGGGTGCTGCGGGAATGATGGCGGCAGGGACCGCTGCAGAGCGAGGGCTTGACGTCACCCTGATAGAGAAAAACAAAATGCTCGGCAAAAAAATGCTGATTACCGGAAAGGGCAGATGTAATTTAACAAATGCTTGCGAGAATGTAGATACCCTGCTTAAGAATGTTATCACAAACAGCCGTTTTCTATACAGCGCATTCTATAATTTTGATAATTTTCAAACTATCAGCTTTTTTGAAAATCTTGGTCTTAAAACCAAAACAGAACGCGGAGAGAGAGTTTTCCCTCAATCTGACAAAAGCTCTGATGTTGTAGATACTATGCAGCGCTTTTTAACAAAAAATAACGTGAATATAATTACTGATAATGTACTCGATATAATAACAGAAGATAATTTAATTGTAGGCGTCAGGTGCGCCAAACGAGGGGTTTTATATGCAGACTCCGTAATACTCGCGACGGGGGGACTCTCATACCCTGCTACAGGGTCAACGGGTGACGGATATGCCTTCGCAGAAAGACTTGGACATAAGGTTACCCCTCTTCGTCCTTCACTTGTACCTGTAACAATTGCAGAGGGTTGGGCTCTTTCCCTTCCGGGACTGTCGCTCAAAAACGTTGCAATAACCGTAAAAAACAGCAAAAATAAAAGTGTTTACAGCGATTTCGGCGAAATGATGTTCGCACACTTTGGCTTGACAGGACCTATAATTTTGAGCGCAAGTGCACATATGAAAAATATTGATAGTGAAAGCTATACAATACATCTTGACCTGAAACCTGCACTTGATATCAAACAATTAGATGAGCGGATTTTGCGGGACTTTTCGCAAAATATGAACAAGGACTTCATAAACAGTCTTGATGCACTACTTCCAAAAGCCTTAATCCAACCCATTGTTGAATTGAGCGGGATTCCCCCTCATCAAAAAGTAAACTCTGTAACCTCTCAATCAAGAAAACGGCTTACAGAGCTTTTAAAAAATATTGAATTTAGCGTTACGGGTTTTTGCCCTATAGAGCAGGCGATAATTACATCAGGCGGAGTTAGCGTAAAGGAGATAAATCCGTCAACAATGGAATCAAAGCTGATATCGGGTCTTTATTTCGCGGGGGAGATTATAGACACAGACGCCCTGACGGGAGGCTTTAATCTACAGATAGCGTTTTCTACGGGACGCCTTGCGGGCTCGCTCTGCTGAGTATCTGCGGTATTTAAGCCTGATATTGTTTTGTATAGTCGATTGAAGAACGCAGAAAATTATTGATGTTACATATGTAACTGCGGTTGCAATCAAAAACCTGTGCATTGTATTTTCTATCTCAATATGCCCCATATAATAATAGACAACCGTTATTATAAGACAATGTATAAGATAGATTTCATACGATGCATTTGATATACTTGTAAGAAAACCTCTTCCCATTTTTTCGAGTGACATAGTAAGATTTTCGGTATAGATGAAAAATCCGAATATCGAAAAAAGGCAGAACATCACAACTACAACAGGCTCATAAGTATATCTTATCAAACCACCGCTTTGCATATAAGATAAAATACAATGTGTTACCGCCAGAACAAACCATCCTGTGTATACTATGTATTTTGAGTGCCTTATCATATCTGTGAATTTGTCATAATACAAACCTATATACATTCCAAGACTCCAGAACAGAAGGTATGACGTAAAAAACTTATTTGTATATGCTGACATAGAGAGGACAGTCGCTTCATTCCCTGCCAAAGGATTTGCAAAGGGAAGCTTCAAGCCCCCCAAATAGTTTACAACCGATGTGCTCCATTGGGGGAAAAACATTCTTGATAACACCGTTACTACTGCGGATATTATTATAACCGCGATGCCGAATTTCTTTGATTTAGCCCTACCTATAAGCACCCAAATCGGCATTAGTATATAAAACTGCATTATCAAAATAACAAAATAAAATTGTGCTGATATATTACCGTTTAGAATAAAGCTACCAAGCTCGCTGATATTAAAATGGTTAAATCCGTCAAGCTCAAGGGCATAGACAAAAACGACATAGTATATACATACAACTATTATGTATGGGATATATACTTTTAAAAGTCTGCCGAGCAGAAATTTGGGATAGTTAAACTTTCTTTCACCATATTTATAAAAGAGTTTAATTGCACTTGTAAAAACAAAGCCCGGCACCGCAAATGTCATAAGCTTTGTGAGAGATAAAAATACAATTGATGAAACGCTCCATTTAGGGAATGCATCAACACCCTCAGAGAGCAAGTGTATGGCAATTACAAACATACACATAAAAAATTCAAATACTGATATTTCTGTTATTTTTCTCTTCATTGTATTTAATTTCCTCCGAATATAACTGTCATTATAATGAATATATTGTTAATTTTACAATATGCAGAGAGTTCTGTCAACAAAAAAATACCTTTACTGATAATACTTCATAGGAGGCATACAGATGTCATCAAAAAAAAGAAAAAGGAAAAACCTCCGCTTCAAAGCACGGCTTCGGCTCTACTCAATGAAAAATTTGCGCAAGCACTCAAACAACCGTGCAACATTCTTTATGTATCAGACTTTAACAGTGCTTGTTATACTTGTTCTTATTGTTCAGGCAGTCCGCGGTAGATATGAAAACTGCTTCACCTGCGGTCTTACTTTGATTTTGTTCCTTATACCAAACTTTGTGGAGTCACGCCTCAAAATCACGCTTCCGCAGACGCTCGAAATAATAATAATTCTTTTTATTTTTTCTGCGGAAATACTCGGAGAGATAAGTGCATTTTATATTAAATTTCGTTGGTGGGATGCGATGCTTCACGCTATGAATGGTTTTCTTATGGCGGCGATTGGCTTTTCTATGGTTGATATATTAAATAAAAACGACAGATTTAAGTTTAGACTATCGCCCGCCTTTATGGCTATAGTTTCGTTTTGTTTCTCAATGACGGTTGGTGTATTATGGGAATTTTTTGAATTTTTTATGGACTTTGCCTTTTCCACCGATATGCAAAAGGATATCGTTTTGAGTAACATATCAAGCGTAGATTTGAATTTAAATCAGCTCAACGTTCCCGTGATAGTTGAAGGTATTGAAAATATAATTGTATCAGGCAAAGGCCTCACCATAGACGGCTCTACCGCAAGTGACGGAGTTTATTCGCTCGGTCTTGGAGGTTATCTTGATATTGGTCTTATAGATACAATGGGGGATTTAATAGTTAATTTTATAGGTGCTGTTATATTCTCAATTCTTGGCTATTTTTATATAAAATCACGCGGAAAGGGTGTTTTGGTAGAAAAATTTATACCTAAACTTAAGAACGAAGAAATAAATAACCCGCATAAAAACCCCGCTGACTGACATTATCGGGAATATTGCCGAAAAAAAACCTTTTCTGGTTAAAAATTTTTGATATATTTTTCGATTTTTTCAAAAAAATCATTTGAAATTATCGGACAAGTATGTTATACTTATAAATTGGTGGTCAGCCCGCCAATTGTACGAAAAATAATTAAATTTATATATTTCTTAAGGAGGCATAAAAACATGGCTAAGAAATTCAAGACCATGGATGGTAACTGCGCTGCGGCACATTGCGCCTATGCATTCACCGAGGTTGCAGCTATCTACCCCATTACTCCTTCTTCAACTATGGCAGAATATGTTGACGAATGGAGTGCAAAAGGCCAGAAGAACATTTTTGGGCAGACTGTAAAGGTTGTTGAGATGCAGTCAGAAGCAGGTGCAGCAGGTGCTGTTCACGGTTCGCTTCAGGCAGGCGCGCTTACAACCACATTTACAGCTTCTCAGGGTCTTCTTCTTATGATACCTAATATGTATAAAATTGCAGGTGAGCTTTTACCTACAGTTTTCCACGTAAGTGCAAGAGCTATTGCGGCTCACGCTCTTAACATCTTTGGTGACCACCAGGATGTTATGGCTTGTCGCCAGACAGGCTTTGCTATGCTTGCATCAGGCGGCGTTCAGGAGGTTATGGACCTCGGCGGCGTTGCTCACCTTGCATCTATTAAGAGCAGAGTTCCTTTCCTTCACTACTTTGATGGATTTAGAACATCTCACGAACTCCAGAAGATTGAGGTTATGGATTACGAAGACCTTAAGAACCTTGTTGATCAGGACGCTCTTAAGGAATTCAGAGATCGTGCACTCAATCCTGAGCACCCTGTTCTTCGTGGTACCGCTCAAAACGGCGATATCTACTTCCAAGGCAGAGAGGCATCCAATAAGTATTACGATGCTGTTCCTGATATCGTTGCTGACTATATGAAAGAAATCAGCAAGATTACAGGCCGTACCTATAAGCCCTTTAACTACTACGGTGCAGAGGATGCAACCGAGGTTATCGTTGCTATGGGTAGCGTATGTCAGGCTCTTGAGGAAACAGTTGATTACCTCAATGCAGCAGGCAGAAAGGTCGGTGTACTTGAAGTTCACCTTTATCGTCCTTTCTCTGCAAAATATTTCTTTGATGTAATGCCAAAAACAGTTAAGAAGATTGCTGTCCTTGACAGAACAAAAGAGCCGGGCGCACTTGGCGAACCTCTTTATCTTGACGTTTGCGGTCTTTATAAAGATTGTGAAAACGCTCCGTTAATCGTTGGCGGCCGTTATGGTCTTGGTTCTAAGGACACAACACCTACTCAGCTTGTTGCAGTATTTGATAACCTCAACACAGCAACTCCCAAGAACGGCTTTACCATTGGTATCGTAGACGATGTTACAGGTCTTTCACTCGAGCTTGGCGAGAGAGTAAACGCTGCTCCTGCTGGTGCTACTCGTTGTAAGTTCTGGGGCTTTGGTTCAGACGGTACTGTTGGCGCTAACAAGGACGCTATCAAAATTATCGGTGACAACACAGATATGTACGCTCAGGCTTACTTTGACTATGACTCAAAGAAGTCAGGCGGTGTTACCATGTCACACTTGAGATTTGGTAAGACACCTATTAAGTCAACATACTTGCTTGACGAGGCTGACTATATCGCATGTCACAAGCCCGCTTATGTATATCAGTACGATGTACTCGACGGACTCAAGAAGGGTGGTACATTCCTTCTCAACTGCGTATGGACACCTGAAGAATTAAATGAAAAGCTTCCTGCAAATGTTAAGAGATACATTGCAGAGAATGATATCAACTTCTACACAATCAATGCAGTTGATGTTGCCGTAAAGGTTGGCCTTGGTCCTACCCGTATCAACATGGTTACCCAGAGTGCATTCTTTAAGCTCTCTGAAGTTATTCCTTTTGAAAAGGCTGTTGAGCTTATCAAAGATGCAATCAAGAAGACCTATGGCAAGAAGGGTGACGAAATCGTTAATATGAACTGTGCAGCAGTTGATGGCGCAATCGACGCTCTTGTTAAGATTGACGTTCCTGCTGACTGGAAGAATGCAGTTGACGATAAAGCAGACGATAATACAAGACCTGACTTTATCAAGAATATTGTTGATCCTGTAAACGCACAAAGAGGTAACAAGCTCCCTGTCAGCGTATTCAACGGCAGAGAAGATGGTACATTTGAAACAGGTACATCAAGATTTGAAAAGCGCGGTGTTGCAGTTCTCGTTCCTGAGTGGAACAAGGAAACCTGTATTCAGTGTAACCAGTGTTCACTTGTTTGTCCGCATGCTGCTATTCGCCCAATACTTGTAAACGAGGCTGAAAAGGCTGCTGCTCCTGCTGCATTTGAAACACTTAAGGCTATTGGCAAGGAATTTGCAGGTCTTGAATTCAGAATGCAGGTATCACCTCTTGACTGTCTTGGCTGCGGCGTTTGTGCTAACGTTTGTCCGGCTCCCAAGGGCAAGGCTCTCGTTATGAAGCCTATCGACGATGTTACACCTACAGAAGAGCCGAACTGGACATATGCTATGGATAAGGTTTCAAACAAGGCAAACTTGGTAGATATTTCTTCTAACATTAAGAACTCACAGTTTGCTCAGCCCTACCTTGAATTCTCGGGCGCTTGTGCAGGTTGTGGCGAAACTCCTTACATCAAGCTTATCACACAGCTCTTTGGTGACAGAATGATGGTTGCAAATGCAACAGGTTGTACATCAATCTGGGGCGGTAGTGCTCCTTCAATGCCTTACTGCAAGGACGAAAACGGCAGAGGTCCCGCTTGGGCTAACTCTCTCTTTGAGGATAATGCCGAGTTTGGTCTTGGTATGGTTATGGCAAACAGCAAGATAAGAGCTACCCTCTCCGCAAGAATGGACGAGGCTATGGACGCAGTTTCTCCTGAACTTGCTGCTGCATTCAAAGAATGGCAGGCTGGCATGGACAACGCTGAGGCTTCAAAGGCTGCTACTGCTAAGATTGAGGCTCTCATTAAAGATGCCGATAAATCAAATGCTGCTGTTAAGGAAATCGCAGAGAGAACAGACTTCCTCACAAAACGTTCACAGTGGGTATTCGGTGGCGACGGTTGGGCTTACGATATTGGTTACGGCGGTCTTGACCACGTTATCGCATCAGGCGAGGATATCAACATCTTCGTTGTAGATACAGAGGTTTATTCAAACACAGGCGGTCAGTCTTCGAAGGCTACTCCTACTGCTGCTGTTGCTAAGTTTGCTGCTGCAGGTAAACAGGTTAAGAAAAAAGACCTTGGTATGATTGCTACAACATATGGTTATGTATATGTTGCACAGATTGCTCTCGGTGCTAATATGGCACAGGCTCTCAAAGCAATCAAAGAGGCTGAGGCTTATCCGGGTCCGTCACTTATTATCGCTTACGCTCCTTGTATCAACCACGGTATTAAGGCAAAGGGCGGTATGGGTAACTCAATTGCCGAAGAAAAGAAGGCTGTTGAGAGCGGTTACTGGCATCTCTGGAGATTTAATCCTGAGCTTAAGGAGGAAGGTAAAAATCCGTTTGTTCTTGATTCTAAAGAACCTACAGGAAGCATTACCGACTTTATGATGGGCGAGAACCGTTACCTTATGCTTAAGAAGGGTTATCCCGAAATCGCAGATAAGCTTTTCGAGAAGGCTGAAAAAGACCTTGTTGCAAGATACGAAGAGTATAAGAGAATGGCTAAAGACTAATAAAAATAAGGGCTTCATACGAAGCCCTTATTTTTTTACATATTCAATAATTTTTCAACTGCATCATTTAACCATACGGCGTTAATATCCTCTACTCTTCCTGCGTCGCACGCCGAAGCAATCGACGGGTCAATCGGAATTCTGCCGAGCACATCCAACTCATATTCTTTCGCAATCTCATCTATATGGCTCTCGCCAAATACTGACATCTTCTTTCCGCAATCGGTACACTCGATATAGCTCATATTTTCAACAAGTCCTATAATTGGAATATTCATCATTTTTGCCATCTTTACAGCCTTGCCGACTATCATCGAAACAAGCTCCTGCGGGGATGTAACTACTATTATTCCGTCAACGGGAAGGGATTGAAATACCGTAAGCGGAACATCACCTGTGCCCGGAGGCATATCAACAAACATATAATCGATATCATCCCATACAACATCAGTCCAGAACTGCTTTACAGTACCGGCAATTACAGGTCCGCGCCAAACAACAGGGTCTGTTGCATCCTCAAGCAATAGATTTACGGACATAATCTCGACTCCGCTACTGCTCGCCATTGGCATTATGCCAAATTCATTTCCAACAGCCTGTCCTTCAATTCCGAACACCTTGGGGATTGAGGGCCCCGTTATGTCTGCATCTAAAACAGCACATCTCATATCCTTTTTCTGCATCGCCGATGCCATAAGGGATGTAACCAAAGACTTACCAACCCCGCCTTTACCACTTACAATGCCAATTACTTTTTTAACAGAACTCATACTATTAAGAGGCGCAATAAGGCTCTCGGCTGTACGCTCGCTGCACTTTTCGCCGCAAGATGAACAATCGTGTGTACATTCACTCATTATATAATTCCTCTTTTCTTTAATTTAAATGTCTTACCAATTATAAGCCATATTTTAAACAATGTCAACTGATTTTACCCTGTTTGTATAAATTTCACACCTTAAAAGATAATGCATAAAATAATGCAAGGAGGTTTGATGATGGGTTATAAACGTTATACTTTAAGACGCCTTAAATACGCCTTTGGCGGATATAAAAAGAAAAGACACAAACGGCTCCCATTTCATATATCTTACATATACATATCCTTATTGCTTGTGTCTGTATCGTTATTTATTTTCTACGCTGGCCAAAGACTTAGTCTAATATCCGTAAATCTTGCCTGCGACCAAATCAATAACAATATGCGAAAAATCAGCAGCGATATTGCAGGCGAGCTTATGAAGACTCATTCTCTTACATACGCCTCTATTATCAATGCAAATACGGACAATAATGGAAACGTACAGTTTCTCAACACTGATTTTAATAATATTAATAAGTTTAAGCAGGATTTTGAGAAAAGGATAGCAGAATACTTAAACAAAAATACCTATATAAAATGTTATGTACCGCTTGGCGCTGTTTTTTACAGCGATTTGTTTTCGAGCATAGGTCCTGAAATTCCAATAGGAATATTAATATCTTCTCATGCAGAGGTAGAGTTTCGTGACGCTTTCAGCAGCGGGGGCGTTAATCAAACCAAACACACAATTTTAATGAATATAAAAATTTTCAGCAAGCTTCATAATACCGCTGTATCGTCAACTGTTGAAACAAGCTTTGATATTCCAATCGCAGAAAGTATCATCGTAGGAGATGTTCCAAGTGTAATGCTAAAAGAAATGCAATAAAACCCTTGTTTCTTTTCAAAAATATGATATACTATAATTAGATAATTTTATGGGAGTGTAAGCTATATGGCAAACGAACAGATAAAAAATCGTATATCAGAGCTTAAACAAATTTTAACCGAATACGGATACCAATATTATGTGCTTGACAATCCTACAGTAAGTGATTTTGAATATGACGCACTAATGCGGGAATTAATTACTCTCGAAGAGGCAAATCCAGTGCTTAAAACTGCCGATTCACCAACCCAGCGCGTTGGCGGCGAAGTATCGGAGGGCTTTTCCGAGGTAAAACACGAGGTTCAGATGCAAAGTCTTGCAGACGTATTTTCAAAAGAAGAGCTCTTTGAGTTTGACGAGAGAGTCAAGGACGCTCTTGAAACGGATTGCGTAGAGTATGTAACAGAAATGAAAATTGACGGACTCTCTGTTTCCCTTGAATATGAAAACGGCTCGTTTGTGCGTGGTTCAACGCGCGGAAACGGCTTTGTAGGCGAGGATATAACACAAAATCTGCGAACAATTCCAAGCATCCCTCTCAAATTAAACGAGGATATCCCGTATTTAGAGGTTCGAGGCGAGGTATTTATGCCCCAGAAGAGCTTTCTGCGCCTCAATGAGCAAAGAGAGGCATCAGGTGAGCCATTATTTGCAAACCCAAGAAACGCAGCCGCAGGCTCTCTTCGCCAGCTTGACAGTAAGATTGCAGCCGAGCGAAAGCTTGATATATTTATCTTTAATGTTCAACGGGTTGAGGGCATAAGCTTTACCGACCACCGCTCATCCATTGATTATCTTGCAAGACTTGGTTTTAAAGTAATTCCCGGGAATTCAACCTTTAAAGGCATTGAGGACGCATATGCTGAAATCCTTCGTATCGGGGAAAGCAGAGGCGAGCTCTCATTTGATATTGATGGTGCAGTTGTAAAGGTAAATTCCTTTACACAACGTGACATTCTTGGTTCTACAAGCAAAACTCCAAAATGGGCAGTTGCATATAAATTCCCCGCAGAAAGACAGGAAACAAAGCTTTTAGACATTGCTCTCCAAGTCGGCAGAACGGGTGTTGTTACACCAAACGCTGTTTTAGAGCCCGTCAGAATAGCCGGCTCTACCGTTAGCCGTGCAACCCTGCATAATATTGATAATATCAAATCCAAGGACATAAGAATTGGTGATACTGTCATTATTCAAAAGGCAGGTGATATTATTCCCGAGGTTGTCGAAGTGGTTGCATCAAAACGTAACGGCACAGAGATGGAATTTAATATGCCTGAAACCTGTCCGACTTGCGGGGGCGAGCTAATCCGTAAAGAAGGTGAGGCGGCTATTAGGTGTGTCAACGCAAACTGTCCTGCACAACAGCTGCGCGTAATTATTCATTTTGTATCAAAACCCGCAATGGATATAGACGGGATGGGTTCAGCTGTTGTGGCACAACTGCTTGAAGGCGGCTTAATATCTGACTGTGCTGATATATACTCGTTAAAATTTGAGGACATTATTAATCTTGAGGGATTTGCGCAAAAATCTGCTGAAAATCTTATTTCCGCTATTGAAAAATCCAAGGAAATGGGGCTTGACCGAGTTTTGTTTGGCCTTGGAATAAAAATGATCGGAAGCCGCGCCGCGCAAATTCTTGCCGATAAATTCGGAAGCATTGATGCTCTTATGTCTGCAAGTGCTGAAGAACTCTGTGAGATACCTGAAATTGGCGAAAAAATGGCACAGAGTCTTGTCGAGTACTTTGCACAGGATAAATCAAACGACATAATAAATCGGTTAAAGCTCGCAAATGTGCGTCTTGATTACGAGGCCGTTAGACTCAGCAATTCTTTTGACGGCAAAACCTTTGTTATAACGGGCACTCTTCCTACACTAAAACGAAACGAAGCGAAAGAACTGATAGAGGCTCACGGCGGAAAAGTCAGCGGAAGTGTTTCTAAAAAGACTGATTTTCTTCTTGCGGGCGATGAGGCTGGCAGCAAGCTTGAAAAAGCAACCTCTCTTGGCATAACTGTTATCTCCGAGGATGAGCTTTTTAAAATGCTTTAATAATTGAATATTTTTTTACTGCATGGATACTATAAATACTGTACCCAATATCTTTGGGATAAATAATTACAGAATGGAGATTATTATGGAAAATTCAGCTAATCCCGGTATCTTTTGCAGTGTTCAGCAATGTGCTTATCACACAACTGATGACAAATGTACAGCAAGCAAAATTGAGGTGGGTTCATCAAAAGATTGTTGCAGCTCTTGCGACACAGAATGTGTTACATTTAAACCCGCAACAAAATAACCCCAAAACCGTCGGATTTGCCGACGGTTTTTTAATAAAATTTTATATTTATCACAAAACCCTCTTGCAAGACAAGATTTTTTACTGTATAATGTTAGTATATATTTTTTACAGAGGAGTACAGCAATGATAGGATTTGATAACGATAAATACCTGCAAATGCAGTCAGAGCATATACGTAATAGGATTTCTCAGTTTGGTAACAAGCTCTATTTGGAGTTTGGAGGCAAACTTTTTGATGACTTCCACGCAGCTCGGGTTTTGCCGGGATTTCAGCCTGACAGCAAGCTCCGTATGCTATTGCAGCTTAAAGACAGGGTGGAAATCGTTATCGTAATAAACTCTTCTGATATCGAAAAAAACAAACTCCGCGGGGATTTAGGCATTACATACGATATGGATGTTATAAGGCTTATTGATTGCTTCCGCACAATTGGTCTTTTTGTCGGAAGCGTTGTTATGACTCAATTCACAGGTCAAACAACTGCAGAAGCATTTCAGCACCGTTTAGAAAGCCTTGGCGTTAAGGTTTACCGTCATTATCCCATTGATGGCTATCCATCGGATATCGCAAAAATTGTCAGTGATGACGGCTACGGCAAAAACGAATACATAGAAACCTCACGCGAGTTGGTTGTTGTTACGGCTCCTGGTCCTGGAAGCGGTAAAATGGCGACCTGTCTGTCCCAGCTTTATCACGAGAGCAAACGCGGAATCCAATCGGGATATGCAAAATTTGAAACCTTCCCTATTTGGAATCTCCCCCTCCAACACCCTGTAAATCTTGCGTACGAGGCGGCAACTGCGGACCTTAATGATGTAAATATGATTGACCCATTCCATCTGGAAGCCTATGGGGAAACTACTGTAAACTATAACCGCGATGTTGAAATTTTCCCCGTTGTTACAGCAATGTTTGAAAAAATTATGGGTGAGTGCCCATACAATTCACCAACAGATATGGGCGTAAATATGGCGGGCAACTGCATAATAAATGACGATATAGCTTGCGATGCATCGCGTCAGGAAATTCTCCGCAGATACTATACTGCACTGTGCGACCAACGCAAGGGTTTAATCGGACAAGATATAATTTTAAAGCTTGAGCTTTTGATGAAAAAGGCAGGAATAACAGACAGTGACCGTCCCGTAATCGCGCCGGCTCTTCAAAAAGCTGCAATAACGGGCGCACCCGCTGCTGCAATGCAACTTTCTGACGGAACAATTGTAACGGGCAAGACATCTTCTCTGCTCGGCGCTTCTTCCGCTCTTTTGCTAAACGCTCTTAAAAAACTGGCAAACATCGATGATGATATACATCTTATATCCCCGATAATCATTGGACCTATACAACACTTAAAGGTAGACCATCTTGGAAACAGAAACCCAAGACTGCATACCGATGAGGCTCTGATTGCCCTCTCTATATCTGCCGCCTCAGACCCTGTTGCCGAGCTTGCAATGGAGCAGCTGCCAAAGCTTCGCGGATGCGAGGTTCACTCATCCGTAATCCTCTCCTCTATCGATGAGAAGGTTTTCAAACGTCTTGGAGTGAATTTAACCTGTGAACCAAACTTTCAGACTGCTGTAAAAGGTATTAAAAACTAAATTGATGATTAAAAATAGTTGGCATTTCTCTTCGAAAATGCCAACTATTTTTTTAATATACTTTCCGCACTCTTTTTATTTGTGCGCAAAAATCTTCCGAGCATATATAAATCTTCACTACCTCCCATATGTATTTCATTAATTTTTTCAGCACAGGATAAAGTTGCCTTAAATCCCATTCCCTTGAGTATATCATACGATGCCTCGCTAACACTCCCAAAAGGATATGCAAAAACTGTAGGTGTATAACCTAAATTTCTATTAATTTCCTCCTGAAGCTTTCCTATATCTGAATAAATATATTCTATGTACGCCGCCTCAGACTCCCCGCTTTTCTTCTTCGTTCCGTTTCTGCCTTTGTCTGTGGTGTGTGAATTATAACTATGGTTCTGAATTTCCACAAGACCCGAGTCACACATTTCCCGCGCCTGCTCCCATGTTATATGAGAATAATTAGGGTTTTCCTCAGGAGTTTCACTATATAAATCCGTATACTTGCCGATTATAGATATGACCGCCTTTGCATTATATTCTTTAAGTAGCGGATACGCATAGCAATAATTGTTATAGTATCCGTCATCAAAAGTGAGCATTATAGGATTATCGGGCAGGGGGACATTATTTTCAACAAAATCAATTAATTCTGAAAAGCTTATTGTGTTATATCCGGCTCCTTTGAGATATTTTAAATCATCCTCAAAAGCATCCTTCGTTATTACAAATCTTCCTGCTTTGGAAGGACTCTCGCATATCGCATGGTACATCAAAATTGGCACCCGCGCTGTGCTTTCATCAGTTGTTGGTTCCTCTTCTGCTAACGCTGAACCAAACAGCATAGCAGACGAAATTGCAAGAGCAAAGACTATCAAATATATAATAATGCTTTTAAGCTTGATGACATACAAAAAAATCACCTCTGCACCATTATATGATACAAAAAAGGTGATTTATTCTATCTAAAATTAAATTGTCTATTTTTTGTTTTCGCGGTTTCTCTCTTTGAAAACTATGCTTTTGCGTAAAAAAGCAGATATACTAAATCTTCTTACGCCTACATAATAGCCAATAAAAAACAAGATTGGCAAGAAAAACAGCTCTGCTATATATAAAAGCAAATTACCGTTTGAAACAAATCCAGCCAAGTGGAAAAACCAAAATCTATATAAAAAGTCTGGAGTCCCCAATGCTCTGCAACCTGAAACAAAGAAATCTGTCTCGCCTGCTATAACTGGAATATTGCTGCTCCAAATATCAGGCAATACAATCCTTATACTTAAAAGCAGAATCGGCACAATCATAGTAAATATCGAAGTCATCAAAGGAGTCCTGAGGTTTGGTTCGTATCCCGGTATACGCCTTGCGTCCCTATAACCTGTATTCCATGCATATGAATACATAAACATTATGTATATAACAGTTGTAATCAAAGAGAATAAAACGGGAAATTTTTGCGCAAGATTGTAAAGCGGAAAGCCCGCAAAAACAGAAATAAATATTGCAAATATGTGATTTATGTAGGTCATCAAGGTCAATTTAAATATTTTCATAACTACCTCCAAGAATTCTTCTGTACGTTATTCTCCATAGCAAAATATCCACCCATTCGGGTGGATATTTTGCTATGGAGCGGAAGACGAGATTCGAACTCGCGACGTTCACCTTGGCAAGGTGACGCTCTACCACTGAGCCACTCCCGCATTTCTCAGTTAAAGTTCCTTAACTGACTATAATAGTATATCATATACAGAGTAAAAAGTCAATACTTTTTTTAAATATTGCGAGAGAAAATTCCCCCGCAATATTTAAGCTTCTAAAAAAGTAAGAAAAGATGCCTATTCACCATAATAAACTTTATGGTTTATTACTCAGAAAAGTATTCCCGCACATATTGTGCAATGCAAGGAACAATTCCTTTTATGTCTAAGTCCGTTGTGTTTACACAAAGGTTGTAGCCACGCTTATCCCCCCACGGATAATCCGATATTGCATTGTGATAACTTGCACGAGCTTTGTCAATTTGCTTTATTCTCTTTTCTGTTTCGCGTTTTGAAAGATTTTCACCCTCGCCCGCTCTGCTGATACAACGCTCAACCTTGGCTTCCATATCGGCGTATACAAAAATCTTAAACGGCTTGTATTCCTCAAGAATAACATCAGCGCAACGGCCCACTATAATACAATTCTCTTTTTCTGCCAATTCGCGTATTATTTTATGCTGCTGGGAGAGTATATTAGTTATACTCGATTCAAGCATAGGTACATAGGAAAATGTATGCGAAAAGCTTATAGGATAGTTAGTAATAAGCCTCTTATTGAGCATTTCCTCAACATACTTTTCGTCGAGCAAGCATTTCTCTGATATCGCAGTTAAAATTTCTCGGTCGTAATAAGCAATTCCAAGCTCATCTGAAAGTCTTTTTGCAATCTCTCTTCCTCCGCTGCCGAACTCACGGCTAACCGTTATTATTTTCATAAGGCACACCTCCAAAACAGACTTTAAATTGAGTCTATTATAACAAAACATAGGTGATAAGTCAATATCCCTATAATTCATTATACGAAATAAAAGGGGAGTGGTTTTCAAACCACTCCCCTTTTTCAGTTTAATTCAAGTTAATTTTTAGATTATCTAAAAAGAACTACGCACGCTTAACATCAGTAGCCTGCGGTCCTTTAGCACCCTCAACAACATCAAATTCAACCTCGGCACCCTCTTCGAGAGTCTTGTAGCCGTCCATAGCAATTGCAGAATAGTGAACAAACACATCTGTACCTTCTTCAGTTTCGATAAAACCAAAGCCCTTTTCTGCATTAAACCATTTTACTTTTCCTTGCATGTCTATACCTCCTAAAAATCTTCGGAAAATATTTCATCTGAAATATCAACCATATCGATGATTATATCATACGCTATACGGCTTGTCAACACTTTTTTGTGCATAATGCACATAAAGATATTATTCGACATAATCGGATAATTTATATTTAATAAATTATTTTTCGTGGGGTATAAAGCAGTCCTAGAGCTGGTTTCTTTTGCATATAATTTATAAAAAATATAAAGAATTAATGCGGGATTTATATCTCATTAATTCTTCAGCGAAATGGAGATTGTTATGAAAATATGGGTAATTGGCAAGTACAAAGGATTAGCTGTTCTTGGGGTAATTTTGTTGATATTTTCAATTTTCGCAGTTCGCGGCAGCGAAACGGTAACAGTATCGGGTAAACAGCGGGATCTCCCCATCTATTGTGTCGACAGAGGTGACGAGAAGGTCGCATCGCTCAGCTTTGATGCCGCGTGGGGAAACGAGGATACGCAACAGTTGATAGATATTCTTGGCAAATATAATGTAAAGGCCACCTTTTTTGTTGTCGGCGAATGGGTTGACAAATTCCCTGAGTCCGTAAAGGCGCTCTCTGATGCGGGGCACGAGGTTATGAATCACTCTGATACACACCCTCATATGACAAAGCTGTCAAAGGAAAAAATGAAAGAAGAGCTCACAAACTGCAATAATAAAATAGAAAGCATTACAGGGAAAAAACCCATTCTGTTTCGCGCACCATACGGCGACTACAACAACGATGTTGTCGCAGCAATGCGCGAATGCGGATGCTATACTATACAATGGGATGTTGACAGTCTTGACTGGAAGGATTTATCAGGCGATGAGATATTTAAGAGAGTTACAGACAAAGTTAAGCCCGGGAGTATAATTCTCTTTCACAATGCCGCTAAGCACACACCCGAGGCTCTCCCGAAAATAATTGAAAAGCTTCAGACAGACGGATACAACTTAATTCCGATATCCCAAATCATATATACAGATAATTATGAAATAGACAACAGCGGAAGGCAAATTCAGCGCAAAGCTGAAACGGAACAGTCTGTAGGATAAATATAAAATTTAATAAATTTTGTGGACTTTTTAAGTTTTATATGCTATACTTAAATGAGATTTGAAAAAAGGAGTATAGCTTTATGAATATATACAATGAATTTGATAATTATCTTAAAGAATATCCTTCGGAAACAGGTTTTTTCGGTGAATACGGCGGAGCGTGCTTTGGTGATTTCAGCGGCGGACTTCCTCCTATGCTTGAACCTGTATTTAAAGAGATAGATGAGGCGTATGAAGCTATTTGCCATTCAGCACAGTTTATAAACGAACTGCGAAGAATTCGCAAGGAATTTCAAGGCAGACCGACCCCCGTTTATCATTGTGAAAGATTGTCAAAGATATTTGGAAATTGCCAGATTTATTTGAAGAGAGAGGACTTAAACCATACAGGTGCTCATAAGCTTAATCATTGTATGGGCGAGGGCTTACTTGCAAAATATATGGGCAAAAAGAAACTGATTGCCGAAACAGGTGCAGGCCAACACGGAGTCGCTCTTGCAACAGCAGCCGCTTATTTTGGTATGGAATGTGACATATATATGGGTGAGGTTGATATCGAAAAACAGCATCCAAATGTTATCAGGATGAAAATGCTCGGCGCAAATGTTATTCCTGTTACTGCAGGTCTTAAAACCCTTAAAGAAGCAGTTGATGCCGCTTTTGAGGGATATCTTAAGGAATACAAGGATGCTATGTACTGTATAGGCTCATGCCTTGGTCCGCATCCTTTCCCGAAAATAGTCCGCGATTTTCAGTCCATAATCGGAATTGAAGCGCGCGAACAATTCCTTGATATGACGGGAATTATGCCCGACGCAGTTTGTGCTTGTGTGGGTGGCGGTTCTAACTCGCTTGGTATGTTTGTACCCTTCCTTGCGGACCCTGTAGAAATATATGGCATAGAGCCCCTGGGCCGCGGAGAAAATATAGGCGACCATGCCGCAACAATGAAGTTTGGTAAAAAAGGTACTATTCACGGCTTTACAAGCTATGTTCTTCAGGATGAAAATTTAGAGCCTCAACCCGTTTACTCAATCGCAAGCGGCCTTGATTATCCAGGGGTTGGACCCGAGCACGCAAACCTGCGTGATATGAACCGCGTTCATTATGATGCGGTTTCCGATGAAGATGCAATGGAAGCTTTCTTCCTTCTTTCGAAATATGAAGGGATTATCCCCGCAATTGAGAGCGCGCACGCAGTTGCCTACGCAATACGCTATGCAAAAGAACATAAATCAGGCTCTATTCTCGTCTGTCTCTCGGGACGCGGCGACAAAGATATTGATTTCGTATATGAAAAATACGGCTGCGGAGAACAGTTCAAATTGGACTATAAAATATAAAAATTGTTTGAGGATATTGTATTTGCAATATCCTCAAAACTTTTTTTAAAAAATGCTTGCATTTTATTGTTAATTGTGCTATACTATACGAGTTGATTTAAATGCCGCTGTGGTGGAATTGGCAGACGCGCTGGACTCAAAATCCTGTGGTAGTGATACCGTATCGGTTCGACCCCGATCAGCGGCACCATTTAAAGAGAGCAAGATTTTTAATCTTGCTCTCTTGTTTTATATTATTTTATATTATAAAATGCTGCGCCCGACGGATATGCAGCAATTCTGCCAAGCTCCTCTTCTATTCTCAAAAGACGATTATATTTCGCAACTCTGTCTGTTCTGGCAGGTGCACCCGTCTTAATTTGCCCTGAATTCACTGCTACTGCAAGGTCAGCAATAGTTGTATCCTCAGTTTCGCCCGAACGATGAGAGATTATTGCCGTATACCCCGCCCTCTCTGCACTCTCAATTGCGCAGAGGGTTTCTGTCAGAGTTCCTATCTGGTTCGGTTTAATCAAAATAGAATTTGCAGCTCCCTTTTTAATTCCCTTCTTGAGTCTTTGCGCGTTTGTAACAAACAAATCATCACCTACAAGTTGGACCTTGTCGCCAAGCTTTTGGGTAAGCTTTTGCCAGCCCTCCCAATCCTCTTCCGCCATTCCGTCCTCTATCGAAACTATTGGATATTTCTTGACCCAATCTTCCCAGAATCCAATCATTTCATCATCGGTAAGCATTTTTTCCTTTTTCCAGAAATAATACTTTCCCTCTTCTCCTATCTTCTTCGCTGCCTCGTACATCTCTGTTGATGCAGGGTCAAGTGCAATTCTGAAATCATCGTATGGCTTAAATCCCGCCTTTTCTATTGCCTCAAGGATAAAAACAACCGCCTCTTCATCCTCTTTAAAATTCGGTGCAAATCCGCCCTCATCACCGATTGCTGTTGAATATCCCTGCTTGTTTAAAATATTTTTCAGGGTATGATAGACCTGAACACACCATTGAAGTCCCTCTGCAAATTTCTCGGCACCAACGGGCATAATCATAAACTCCTGACAGCTGAGCGAATTGTCAGAGTGCTTGCCTCCATTTATAATGTTCATCATTGGCACAGGCAGAGTTCTTGCCCCTGCGCCGCCTATATATCTGTAAAGCGGAAGTCCCACCGCGGCAGCTGCAGCCTTTGCGCAGGCGAGAGAGGTTCCGAGTATTGCGTTTGCTCCAAGCTTGGTTTTATTATCGGTTCCGTCAAGCTTGATTAGGATATCGTCAATCAAGGTCTGGTCAAGAACATTCATACCAATCAGCTCGTCGCAAATAGTCTTACCTACATTCTCCGCCGCCTTTGTGACGCCCTTGCCCATATAGCGCGCAACATCACCGTCACGCATCTCGCAAGCCTCAAATGCACCCGTCGATGCTCCCGACGGCACAGCCGCCCTTCCGACCACGCCATCCTCTGCGTGCACCTCTACCTCTATGGTAGGATTTCCTCTTGAGTCCAAAATTTCTCTTGCAAATACATCTTCTATTCCAATATACGCTTTCACAATAACCCCTCCAAAAAAATTTATTGTATTTATTTTGCGTACATTTAGAAAATTTATGTAAAAACAAAAAATTTCCATTTTTTTACAAGTTAGGTATTGCAATTTATAAAAAAGTATGTTATATTATAAGAGCAACAAAATATAATATTGTTATTTTTAAGCTGTTAAGACGCATTTTTACTTTTGGTAAAAATGCCAGTCTTTATTTCGCGTCTTGTCAGTTTAAGATAACGGAATTATGTTTTGTTGCAGAAACCTGGACTTGGCATTTTTCAGTGCGAGGTCCATTGCGTGGCCCCGCACTTTTTATTTTATCAAAAAAGGAGGAATTTTTATGTCCAATAAGGAATATGCCGATGCAATAAAACGTTTGTCAGAAATAAGCGAAATTCTAAATTATAAATTAGACGATGAAGTACTTGACCTTTTTGAAGAGTATTGCGACCTTAACGAGAAAAGGCTTAAAGCAGAGCTATTTGGGTAATAAGAAAAAGCCTCCCGTTTGGGAGGCTTTTGTATGTCGAAAAACTCTATATTTTGCAAAAAGATTGCATCAGCCACGCCTTGCCCTGTTCCGCTCGCCCACCCGAGCGGAGTCGATTTCTGCTTCGCAGAAACGATTGGGGCGTTGCCCC